>NZ_CP120683.1:3775000-4375000 GCF_030506325.1 Tunicatimonas pelagia
AGAGAATGTGAGCAGACTTAAAACACATGATAAAGGTCGAACACTTCAGGTGATTCTTCAAAAACTAAAAAACCTTGGATACTCAATACATTATGAAGTGTTAAACTCTCTTGATTATGGAATTCCTCAGTTAAGAAAAAGAATTTACATCGTTGGATTCAAAGACAATATTCATTTCAATTTCCCGAAACCAGATGGCATAAAAATTACTTTGAAGGATATTTTAGAACCTAACGATAGTGTTCCTGAAAGCTATTTTGTAAGTGAACAGATACGAGAGAAACGCCTTGTAAGAGTAAAACCGAATGCGCCCTACCCATCAATATGGCACGAAAATATAGGCGGAAATATTTCTGCCCTACCTCACTCTTGTGCTTTAAGAGCTGGAGGAAGCTATAATTATTTACTTGTAAATGGAGAAAGAAGGTTAACAGGGAGAGAAATGCTTCGTCTACAAGGTTTCCCTGATGATTTTATAATTAACGTGGCTTATACACAAATCCGAAAAATTGCTGGAAACAGCGTTACGGTAAAAGTAATTGAAATGATTGCAGAACAAATAAAGAAAGCAATGGAAGATCGAAAACCTCGACAAACTTACAAACAACTTCAATTAGAAGCCTTTTCAAATGGAACTTACGCAGGCTAAAATTGCGCTTGACAATATAATCAGAAAAGCGAGGGTTCATCTTTATAAACCTATTCAAATTGCAGAAATTCTTTACAGAGATCGAGTAAATAAGGATATTGATTTATCTGATTTAGAAACATACAGAACAAAATCTAAAAAATGGCGAGATGTAATTTGCATTCCATTTTTAGGTCGGACTAGTACTTCTTCTGCCAGATACCAAGGTGATATTTTTAATAAAAGTGCAGTTCCACCCGAGGCTATTACTGTACTTGGTGTTGAAAACAGGGCTAAAAATGGTATAGTAGAGGCATACGTTTATGACCGCTTCAAACAAAGATATGGTCAGATGTCAACTGCATTAAATTATTCAAGAGAAGCAAATAAAGAATCATTTGACTTAGAAGAGTTCATAGAATTATTTTGGAATGAACCTGGTCTAAGAAGAAGCCTAGATAAAATTTATGAAATAGTTGTTTATTCTTTGTTTAGCGTAATTGTAGAAGAACTTGATGTTCAAATTGAAGTAAGCTTAAATCTAGAGAAAATAGAGGTTCTTAAGGAATTTGAAACATTTGCAGAAAAAGTAATTTGCATCAATTCAGAAAAAACAAGTTTTAAATCTCCTGCTAACATAAATCGTGTAGGTGTAACGAATGCAGCAGACAGAGGATTAGATATGTGGGCAAACTTTGGGCCTGCTATTCAGATAAAGCATTTATCCTTAAATGAACAACTTGCGGGAGACATAGTAGCAACTGTTACATCAGATAGAATAGTTATCGTTTGTAAAGACTCTGAAGAATCTGTTGTCAAATCACTTTTGAATCAACTCGGATGGAAATCCCGAATTCAAAGTATAATAACAGAAAGTGAACTTATCGAGTGGTATGAAAAAGCACTAAGAGGCTCTTTTTCAGACGGAATTGGAGATAAGCTTCTAAGATCAATTAGTGATGAAATTGTTTTAGAATTCCCTTCCGCTGATAATTCTGAGTTCATGGATTTTTATAAAGGGAGAGGTTACCACGAACTTTCTGATAGTTTATGGAAATAGCTTACCACACAGCCGTACACTTTACCAAGTCGTTCAAGGCAACCATACAAACCAAAAATCCTACGTTTCTTAGCCGATATATTTCATACCCAGGAACCATTAAAGTGTAGTCCGTTCTCTGAAATCCTCCGCCTCTTGGAAGATATGTTCTTTGCGTTTATGATTCATTTTGTCTAGGGTGGCAATCATCATAGACATGCGCTGGTTTTCGGCAAATACGTTGCGGTGGCGGTCAATAAAGCTCCAGTAGAGTCCGTCTACTGTATCGGCCCACTCCTTACTCTTTCGGTAGTCGCTCATTTTGCTGATGTAGTTCGATCCACCAATGTAGGGCTTAGTAGCAAACGTGCCGCCGTCGGCAAATTGGCTCATGCCGTACACATTGGGTTCCATCACCCAGTCCGATGAATCAACGAACATCTCCATAAACCACTTGTACACTTCATCGGGATGTACTTCGGTAAGCAGCATAATATTGCCCAGCACCATCAGCCGTTCAATGTGGTGGGTGTAGCCATGTTCTGCCACTCGCTTGATGCTGTCGTCTAGCGGTGGAATTCCGGTGGTGCCATCGTACCAGCAGTCTTTTAGCTTGCGCTGATTGTCAAAGAAATTACCGCGTAAATTGTGGGTGTGGTACATACCGCGCATAAACTCCCGCCAACCAACAATCTGCCGAACAAAGCCTTCTACACTTGGGTAGTGAACATCGTGTTGCTCGGCGTACTCTAAAGCCGAATCAATCACTTCTTTGGCTGTAATCAGTCCCAGATTAATGTAGGGCGAAAGCACGGAGTGAAACAGAAAATTTCGTTCCGAATCAATAGCATCTTCGTAGGGGCCAAAGTCAGCAAAACGGTTTTCCATAAAGTCTCTCAGTCGATAAAGTGCCTGACGGCGGGTCGTTGCCAGCCAGAAGTTTTGGGAATCACCCGGGTGGTCGGGAAAGAGTTTGTCAACCAGTTTGGCTACATCTTGCGTATGTTCAGTCCACTCACTTTCGGGCTGGGTTGGGATGGCGATATCTTTAGGTAATTTCTTGCGATTTTCTTCGTCAAACGACCATTTTCCGTGCAGTGGCTCATTTTGTTCATTCACCAGCAAGTTATACTTCTTCCGCTGCCCGGTGTAGAAATACTGCATAAACGGTCGCTTGGAGTTATCCAGGTACTTCTGGAAGTCATCGACTGTACTGTAAAATCCGGGAGAATCTACGATCGTTAGTTGCAGACCTTGCTTCTCACAAAAACCTTCTATTCGCTGGGCAAAGAAATTATCTTCAATGGTAAACATCACGATTTCTTCAATCCGGGCGTAATTACTCAGCGTTTTCTTGAGTTTGTCTTCGTAAGTAAGTGACTGATTTTCCTCGGAAAGTTTCCAGTAGTTGGTGGGGTATTTTTCTTGTAGAGAATCGTGGTAAGAACGCATTGCCGACAGAAAGAGCATCAGCTTATGTTTGTGGTATTTGAAATGCGTACACAGTCCGGTATCTTCCGCCATAAAAAATAGGGTATGCTTATCGGGCTTTAATGCTTCTAAGTTCGGAAACAAGCAATTACCCAGAATAACGGCAAGTCGGTGGTAGGCCATAAGAGAGTGTTAATGTGTTATGGTGTTAGAGTACTTGATATATAATGTGATTTTTTCATAAATGTTGAAAACTATAACGCTACGCACTCTAACACCTTCAGAAAACCCGGTTTTGACCAAACAATTTAAGATGAGGTGGGTTATAATTATGATAATAATTTTAATTTTTTGAACTAAAATCAGTAAATTTTTATGAATAAGTTGAGAGATCAGAAAGAGTACGAAGGAAACCCAGTTGGATTGGATAAAGAAGTTGCATTGGAGATGGCCGAGCATCTGGATCGCCATTTAGCTTCTATGATTACCTTGTATCATCAGTATCATAAGCACCACTGGATGGTGGAAGGGCCGCAGTTCCGTGATTTGCATTTGTTCTTTGAAGAGAATTACGATGAGCTACACGAAGGATACGATGCGGTGGCCGAGCGTTTAACAGTAATGGGCGTAGCCCCTACTTGCCACCCAGCTAATATTGCGGAATTGTCGTATGTAAGTCACGAAGAAGAAGGAGTATTTCGTATTCGCGAGAGCTTGGAGCACGATATGGAAGCGGAAAAGACCATTGCTATTGAGTTACGCTCTTCCATCAAAAAGGCATTTGAGCTAGGTGACTATGCCTCCAAAAATCTATTAGAAGCCCAATTGTTTAAGGCAGAAGATCGAGCGCACCATTTGGAGCATTTTTTGGGAGAAGACTCATTAGCTGTAGGGTATTTGCACAGCGAAGAGGAAGCAGAGCCTGCTGAATAAGCTATCCGAGTTCTCTATAAGATGTGAACGCCAAAGTTATTCAATAACTCTGGCGTTTTTTTATTCTCATTCGTATAGCCGGTCAACCTTTTGATACTTAGTCTATATCAGTAATCATAAGCCACCCTGCATCTAAGCAATATCAATAAAATTTTTTGGTATTAATTATAATCGCATTATTTGTTATGTAAATTTTGATTATCAATACAATAATCAATGCTTACAACACAAAAATTAGTATAATATTTTATTAAATAGTTTTAGTAAAACCCTTAATATATAGGTAAAAAAGCTCTTATATCACTTTCATAATGACATTTTGGAATTATGTATGAGTAAAATATACAATTGTTTTACTGTTTTGTAGCTGAGTTATAATAGATAATTTTTTCAAAAAAAGTTTATAATAACTCATATATTAACATATATTTTTTATCATATTTGTAAATATGCATAGTGGGATACACCAACTGCAACCCAATTGAGATAACCTATTTTTAATTTTTCAAATCTTAATCCCATGAAAACGAAACTATTTTATTCATCACTCCTAATCATTGCTCTTATTGTATCTTTAGTATCCTGTCAGGAGGAGGAAGTAAGTACAACAGATCAGGATACTGATGCCCAACCTGTACAGGAGGCGCATGAGGTAGCTTTAGCTTTAGTCGAGTTAGGCGATGCGCCAGCTACTGATGAGGGCGCGAAAGCCTATCAAGAAGGTTTTGACAACCTAAATTTTGAAGAGCTAAACGCTTTCTATAAAGTGCTTTATGAAAGGTCACTAGCTGGTGCTCTAGCTGAAAATGACCTTTCTGAACAAGCAACTATTGAAAGGTGGTACACTCGGCGTTTGGAAGAGAATCAGCAGGCTATGGATCTGTTCGAGTTGTCGGCTAACCACCTTAATGAAAAGCAGTGGGATGATTTAATTAGCAAGCAGAAAAAAGATGCGACTAATGGAAAGAATGCCACTATTGACGCTCCTGATGATTGTCCTTTTGTTAGGTTTGACTTAAACGCGCGATCTACCAATCGTAGTGGCACTTTTTTTATTCGTTCTACTAATAATATGTTTGTCCAGAACGATCGGCCAGCGCCAGGAGAGGAACCTGATTGTGACTGCCAGATAGCTTTCCCCACTGTTGATCGTAATTATCAGTTTGTTCATGGAACTAGTAACCGTATGAAAAATTTACTTGATCGGACTGATTTTCGAGGTTTTGGTGGCAGTGTACTCCGGCGTATAGTTCCTAGCGGTCCTAGTAGGGGTACCTATATACTAATTGGCGCAGGCCGAGCTGGTCTTGGAATCGCGCTTGGCAATGATCAAACTGGTGCCAACTATACAAGCTGCCAACAAGTTGCTGACGACCTCGTCTTAAGTCGACTCCGTAGCCAATAATTAATAGACTAATTCAAGCCCAAAGTTGCAGTCTATCCTACTCGTGAAATAAAATTGCAGAAGGCTTGGCGAGTTTCGTCAAGCTTTCTGCGTTTTCATTACCGTACACTTTCTGTACTTGCTACCTTTGAGTGGACAGTAAGTTAAGCCTTATAATCCTTAACTTAGCTAACATGAAACAAGAAAAAAGACACTTCGACCGAGCCTTCAAAGTGATGGCGGTTGAACTCTGCTTATTAGGAAAACCAACTAACCAGGTAGCAGAAGAATTAGACATCCGGGCCGATTTATTGAGCCGATGGAAGCGGGAATACAAACAGAAGAGAGAAGGGAGCTTCTCGGGGTATGGCAAGCCCTCTTTGACCCCAGAACAGGCAGAGGTGGCTAAGTTGAAAAAGCAGTTACGAGAAGTAGAAATAGAACGTGACATCCTAAAAAAGGCGGCCGCCGTGGCACGGTAAGCATCTTTTCCAAGAGCGACCGCGCCACGGAGGCAACAGATATTCCGGTTCATAAAAGATCATCAAGGTATGTTTAGTGCGCCCGGCGCCCGGTTGCTAGGCTTATGAAGGCTGCTAATATCAGAAGTATCGTTCACAAGAGATTTAGATCGGTCCGCCGAAGCGGTCAGAACTACCGATTCTAACCACAGTTATCCGGTAGCCAAGAACCTGCTAGACAGAAATCGGCCGCCGACGCGGTTTAGCCCTGGCGATATAGCAAGGGCATGGGTGTCCGATCTGACGTACATCAAAACTACCCAGGGGTGGCTATATCTAACAATTATCGTGGATTTAGCCGACCGCAAGGTGATAGGCGGCCGCCGCGCGGATGGTCGTTGAGTGAAACGATGAAAACGACTGATACAGTGACCCCCGCCTGGAAAATGGCTGTAAAGAATAGACCGATCACGGCTGACCTGCTCTTCCATTCGGATCAGGGAGTACAATATGCCTGTCACGAGTTTAGAAATCTGCTTAAAACTCATCCCTTGGTTACACAAAGTATGACGGGGCCGCCCGGCGGTCGGAAGGGCAACTGCTGGGACAACGCCGTAGCGGAAAGTTTCCGCGCCGCGTCGGCTTCAAAACCCTTAAAACTGAACTGATATACGTTGCTGAACCTACCAGTATAACGGAGACGAAAATTGGTGTGTTTGAATTTATCGAGATTTGGTACAATCGGAAGCGGATGCACGCTTCGCTAGGGTACTTAACCCCGGTAGAATACGAAGCCAAACTCAATCAGAATCATTACCAGAACGCGGCTTAACTTTTTGTCCACTTTTCTATTGCAAGTTCAAAGTGTTTTGTTATCATACCTTTACGATAGATGCGTATCATTGCGATGTTGTTAGTTGGTGGTAAGAGACTTACTTATAACTAGCGGTACGCATCTTATCCTAATTCTTAGGAGAAAAGTTTAGATCACTTCATTTTGTAAAAAATTGGAGATGAACCAAGTAATAAGGAATAGGGGGGTAGTTTGCCCATAGCTCTATAAAGGCAGCCACCGCATATGCTGACCGACCAAGTTGCTATTTTTCAAACTAAATACTTGTATCATGCTCGAAAGTAGCTTTATTACCGTATGAGTTTAGCTGTTTGTAACATATGACTACCGTTGGGAGAAAAGATAAGATAGATTTGCCTGAGCTAGGTTTTTTTGACATTGATGCCAAAGTAGATACTGGAGCTTACGGTTGTGCGCTGCACTGCCATCATGTAGAAATTATTGAGCAGGGTGGACAATCAGTTTTGTCATTCAAAGTACTTGATCCTTCACACCCTGAGTATGATGATAAGCCACTGTTGGTAAGGAATTTTAGTGATAAAGTAGTGAAAAGCTCCACTGGACAAGCCGAACACCGTTATGCGATTACGACCGAGGTAGTTATTTTTGATACAAAAAGAACAGTAGAGTTTTCACTTACCGATCGGCAGGAAATGAAGTATCCAGTACTGCTTGGCAGGAAGTTCTTAGCCAAGCATTTTTTAGTTGACGTTCGCAAAGTAAATTTATCGTATAAACTTAAAACCAGCAACCTATGAACATTGCAGTACTATCCCGCAACTCTAAACTCTACTCAACCAAACGATTGGTAGAAGCCATCCAGCAACGAGGGCATGAAGCCCAAGTAATAGACCACATGAAATGCGATATTATTATGGACGATACTGGGCCCTCTATTTTTTACGAAGGTAAAGTTCTGGATAATATTAATGCAATAATTCCCCGCATTGGTGCATCAGTAACTTTTTACGGTACGGCTGTAGTTCGGCAATTTGAAATGATGAAAGTATTCAGTGCAGTAGATTCTTTGGCAATTACTCGTTCTCGAGATAAACTTCGAGGCTTACAAATCCTCTCGCGGTCAGGAGTGGGTATTCCCAAAACTGCTTTTACTAACTATAGCAAAGGAGAAAATAAGGTGTTGCGGCATATTGGGCAAGCTCCGGTGGTTATCAAACTTTTGGAAGGCACACAGGGCTTGGGAGTAGTACTAGCCGAAACCGATAAAGCAGCTAAATCGGTAGTGGAAGCTTTTGAGAGCCTTAATACTCGAGTCATTCTACAAGAGTTTATTGAAGAAGCCGGAGGGGCTGACGTTCGGGCTTTCATTGTGAATGGGAAGGTGGTAGGAGCGATGAAACGCCAGGGGAAAGAAGGAGAGTTTCGCTCAAACCTTCATCGGGGCGGTCAGGCTAGCATAATTAAATTGAGTAAGGTCGAGCGGGAGACCGCCTTGAAAGCGGCTAAATGTATGGGCCTAGCCATTGCCGGAGTAGACATGCTGCAATCCAAACGCGGGCCTATGGTGTTGGAAGTAAACTCATCGCCCGGACTGGAAGGTATCGAGAATGCCACTGGAGTAGACGTAGCCGGAAAGATTATCGAGTACATTGAGCAATCGACCTCCAAAAAGAGATTGCCGAAAGATAGGGTGAAAGCCTAACTTATCTACTAGTATGATCTTCAACGGTGTAGACATTCCCCGTGGCGAAACTCGTAAAGTGGAAGTAAATATCTCTCGGCTTCCGTCTCGTTCTCCCATTGATATCTATATAACCATTGCTCGGGCGAAGGAAACTGGGCCAGTATTACTGCTAATGGGTGGATTACACGGCGATGAAATCAATGGAGTTGAGATTGTCCGACGGATCGTTGAACAGGATTTGCACCAACCCACTCGAGGAACCGTCATCTGTATTCCGATTATTAATATCTATGGTTTTATCAACTTTTCCCGCTATGTACCGGATGGTAAGGATGTAAACCGTTCGTTTCCAGGGAACAAAAACGGCTCGCTGGCCTCAAGAGTGGCGTATTATCTGACAAAAGATATTATTCCCAAGATTGATGTAGGGATAGACTTCCATACGGGTGGGGCTGATCGTAGTAACTTTCCGCAAATTCGCTGTATGATGAACGATGCGCAGAACCAAGGACTAGCTCAAGCCTTCAGTGCGCCTTTTACACTGTATTCCAAGTATCGGCCCAAATCCTTACGACAAACTGCAGCTCGCCAAGGCAAAAGGATTCTAGTTTATGAAGGAGGGGAGTCGTCCCGATTTGATGAATTTGCGATTCAGCAAGGAATTGACGGCACCATCCGACTGATGAGATACTTAGGAATCACTAATGCCGAAGCCCCGGAGCCGACATATACTAATCGCCTAGTCAACCGCTCTTCCTGGGTGCGGGCACGAACATCAGGCATATTTCAATGCGCGGTGACTAACGGGGCTGCAGTGAACAAGAATCAACTCATAGGCTACATGACTGATCCTTTCGGGGATTTTAAGCAACCCATCAAGTCACCCGCCACTGGTTATATCATCGGCTTAAACAATAATCCTATTCTTCACCAAGGAGATGCTATTGCTCATATAGGGGTTGTTGGTGTTCCGTTAGCAAATGGACAGAAATAGGCCATTGCAACAAGCTTCCATTGGCAAGGCAAACGGTAATCAATTCGTTGCACCGATAGGTTTTATGTAGGTGTTCCGGTAGCAAATGGACAGAAATGGGCGCTAAGGATTTGACACCTCTTTTCTACCCGGTAAGTGGACACCCGGGCATAGCCAGCAATCATAATACAGTTCCATAAAAGAGTATTGGGTATCTGTACACAAACGGGTGAAATTCTTGGTAGCACGTATTTCAATGAAGAGCACTCTAGACCTTTATAGGGTTCGTTGACATAAAGGGACGGAATTCTCAATAGGATTTTCAAGTTTCCTGTCACTTTGAGATGTTTATCCTAGAACCTTAGAGGCACAATAGGTAAGCTATTTTTGGGCTTCCCGATAATACAATAGCGGGGCTACCCTAGCAATAATTGCCCCTCAGAGTTTGATAATTGACACTTAAGTTAATCGTATTTTTCTTAGAATTGGCTTTGTTCAGAGAGAAAAGGTTTGTATCACTGGGTCGCATGGCATAAAAGGACGAATTTTACGGCAGGAACTACTGCTGTCAGGTTCTTATTTTACAGCGCGGCTGCCGCCTTTTTGTCGCTATAAGCAAACTAGGCCTATTAGAAACTTAATCTTAATAAGATTATATTTAGCCTGTGACTGAACTGACGCGTGATATGACGTTAGATTTTAGCTACTCAACTCGATAAGAATAGCTATGCCACTTTGATCTACCGTAAATTTCTTCAATTTCACAGAAATATCGGTCTATCTAAGTTGCTGTAAGTCAAGTAAGTAACCTATTCCTACCGTAAAAAACGCCCTTTTATGCTGAGGTACCCAACTCTAACAACCCCTCCGGTAAATCTACGTGAACCGTTTGCTCTTTTTTATCTACCCGAGGCACTAGTTGGTCATTAATCGGGATGAGTACTTCTTTACCTTGGTAGATAAGCGCAATCAAATCTTGGCTACCGCCAGTGTACACATCTTTTACCACTCCTAGTTCACCTTGCTGCTGATCGATTACATTAAAACCAACAATTTCGTGGAAGTAATATTTTCCTTCTTCTAGCTCAGGGAGGGAGGTTAAGGGAAGGTAAAGACTGGCTTTGACTAATTCCTGGGCTTGTTCAATAGTATCCACATCGTCAAACTTCACCAAGGCTCGGCTGGCTTTGACATCAATGGTATCCACAAAAAAAGGAATCAGTGCTTCCGACTTAGATAAGTCCACAAACACTGATTCCAAATTCTGATAATCGGAAGGGTTGTCTACGTCTAAAACAACGCTGACCTCTCCCTGTAACCCGTGCGTTTTGCTGATGTATCCTAGCTGATAGCAATCATCAATCCGCATGGCTGCTTACTTTTCTTTATCGTCACTCTCCGCTGCTGCTTCGGCTTTAGGCTCATTTTCGGTCTCCTCCGCGCTAGCCTGTTCGGCTGGTACAGAGGCTTCATCCGTTTTAGCGTCCTCCGAAACAGTAGTTTCTTCAGTAGCTGTTTCAGCCGTAGCTTCTTCACTAGCTGCTGCTTGGGTAGCTGCCTCCGATGCCGCCACTACTTCTTCGGGAGTAGCGGTAGCTTCTTCTTTTGGAGCTTCTTCCTCTTTGGCTTCTGTCTCGGGAATGGCTGCTTCAGCCGTAGGTTCTTCGGTCGGTGCTTCCTCAGTAGAAGGTTCTTCCGCAGGAACTTCAGCGTTAGGCGTTTCTTCGGCTACCACTGCTGGTTCTGGGGCTGCTTCCTTTGCATTAGTTTCATCTGTCGGAGCCGATTCTTCAGTAGCTGTTGCCTCCTCAGTTTTAGCTTCTTCAGTTGTAGGTGCTTCCTCCGCCGGTGCTTCAGCCACTTGTTCCTCAGTAGGTGCTTCCGCTGCCTCAGCGGTTGCTTCTGGCTCTTCGGTAGTAGTTTCAGCTTCGACTTCCGTGTTCGCCTCAGCTTCCGTTGCTTCCAGCTCAGCTACTGCGGCGGCATTCGCTTCGTCTAGCTCTTTCTGGCGAGCTTCCTTCACTTCCCGCTCCCGCTTCAATCGCTCGGCACGTTCTTGCTCTTTCTTCTGAGCTAATGAATCTTTTTTGCCTTCAATTTTGGCATCTTTCGATTCTTTCCATTCGTTAAAGCGTTTATCCGCTTCTTCCTGGGTAATCGCTCCTTTATTCACACCAATTTGTAAGTGCTTACGAAGCATAATTCCTCGGTACGATAATACAGCGCGCACCGTATCGGTCGGTTGCGCTCCTTTCATTACCCAATCAAGCGCCTTATCATCGTTTAAAACGATAGCGGCGGGGTTGACATTAGGATTGTAGGTTCCTAACTTTTCAATGAAACGACCATCTCGTGGTGCTCTGGCATCGGCTACGACCACGTCGTACATTGCCAGCTTTTTGCGTCCTCGACGCGTTAATCTGATTTTTACTGCCATAGTTTTGTTTTGTTAAACATGCAATGGATCACGTCCATCTTTCGTAAAAAGACTGCAAAGATACTGTTTTTCGGGTAAATCGCATCTCTGAATCCAACTTTTAACTATATTTTATAGCGCAACCGTTCCCAAGGAAGAATGATTAATGACGAATGACTGATGATTAATAATTGATTGATGTGGTGTAACTTCACTTACCTTTCTCCTATCATCGTAAATTATTCATTCATCACTACTCATCAATCATCATTCATCATAATCAAGCATTTTCTACTAAATTACCAGCATGAATACGACCAACCGAAGAAATTTCCTGTTGAAAGGCGGGGCGGCTATTGCCGGAAATAGCCTGATGGCTGCTTGCACTTCTGGTGCTTCATCTGAGAAAATCCAAACTCCCTACATTAATTTCAACGATACTTTCCGATGGAAAATGGTAACTACCTGGCCTCCCAACTTTCCAATTTTAGGTGAGGGTTGTAATCGGTTTGCCCAATGGGTAAACGAGATGTCGGGAGGACGAATGGAAATTACGGTATACGGCGGAGGCGAATTAGTGCCTGCCCTGGAGGTTTTCGATGCGGTGAGTAGCGGAGCCGTAGAAGTTGGGCACGGAGCCGGATACTACTGGGCAGGTAAGTTGCCCGCTGCCCAATTTTTCGCTACGGTTCCCTTTGGCATGAACGCCCAGCAGATGAATGCGTGGTTCATTGGTGGAAATGGTACGGCATTGTGGCAGGAGACCTACCGCGATTTTAATATCATTCCGTACCCCGGAGGCAATACCGGAATGCAAATGGGCGGATGGTTTAACGAGGAAATAAATAGTATTGAAGATATTCAGGGGCTGAAGATGCGGATTCCAGGCATTGGTGGTAAAGTATTTAATCGAGCTGGAGGTACATCAGTGCTGGTGGCTGGCGGGGAAATTTATACCAACCTGGAGCGGGGCGTGATTGATGCTACCGAATGGATTGGCCCGTACCATGACTATCAAATGGGGTTTCATCAGGTAGCTAAGTACTACTACTATCCCGGGTGGCACGAACCCGGTACGGCGCTGGAGCTATCCGTTAATCGAGAAAAATACGAAGCACTACCTACCGACCTACAATCAATAATTAAAGTAGCTGCTGAGCGGTTAAACCACTGGTCGTTATGCCAATCGGAAGCGATGAATAGCCAATACGCTGTAAAGATGGCAGAGGAAGAAGAAGTGCAGTTTCGTCGCTTTCCGGATGATGTGTTGAATACCTTCCGGAAATACGGTGAGGAAGTAGTAGCCGATGTGATTCAGCAAGATCCAATAGCCAAGCGCGCTTACGAATCATATGCGGCATTTCAGCAACAGATGAATCGGTATACTCCCTACAATGAACAGCTTTATCATACCAACTATGGTCTGTTGGCCTAAACGTGATCTAGCACCCAGTGACCTATATCAGAAATGCCTAGTCCGGCGATAAAAATAGCAATGCTGTACTGGTGCTGATCCACCCACGGCCAGATGTTCCACTGGGCATCGGCAAAATTGTGAGCCAAGTATTGTAACATCAGCGCGATGCCAAGCAGATACAACACTCGGGTTATTGTGCCAAAAACAGGAGTATGACTAATTCCCCGGTGTCGGAATAGCATAGCGTAGGGATACCACAGAAATATCCAGATATAACCAATGCCCAGCGACCAGCGAAGTAGCGTAGTTTCCGAAACGGTGCGCTGCTTCATATCCAGATCGGGACTAATGAAAATACCGCAGAAGCAGCCTACTCCCGCCAGCGAAGTGGTGAACATATCGTGATGGCTAAGTTCCCAGGCAATCCAGGTTACTACGGGTACGAGTACCAGTGTTCCAACGTTATGTGTCCTTCCGGCGGCCATTTATTTTAAAAGCTGTAGCCCTACAACGCTACCAAGAGCAAAATGATTGTATTACTTCCTTTATTACAAAATCAATTCCGGTGCCAGATTCTAAAAAAACGGCTGTTAGGTACTATTAAGAAGGTTAATCCAAAAAAAATAGCACCGTTCTGGTAATACGAGCAAGCAAAGTGAAAACAACTATGTTTCTGACATGTCTGCGGTGGCTATCTTTTCACGAACTGCTTCGTTCAAAGCCTGTTTTGGTGAGTTAAGTATCAGTTCACGAATACGCCGATCTAAGTTTTGCCGATCTAAAGTACTTTTTACGTGCCTATCCATATGGTCAATCAGCTCCGATAAGGCTACCGAAAATAGCGACTGATGCCGATTTGATGAATCGCTGTGTACCATAATCTCCAACCATTCTATCAGTTTGTAAATCACTACCGTGTCTTGCGCGGTATAGTTTTTAATGGCTGTCCAGCACCAGGTGAATAAATCTTCAAAAAGAATGGGTTGGCCAATCCATCGCAATTGCTCTTTTTTATTGGTGACCACCGGAACCCGATGAGTTTCCATCTGGCGAACAAACAGGCTGGTAAGACGATTGATGGCTTCTACGGCAGTGCCCGGATCATTAATTCCCGGACTCATTGCTTTTAACGCTATTTCGGTTAATTGCTTAAACCCGAATGCGTAGTTCTGCGAAATAATTTCTTCGGTTTTAAATATAAAAGCGTGGAGGAGCTTTTGTTTCTCATCATCAGTTAGTTTCCTATTCACTCGAAAAAATGCTTTATTCTGGTGGACATACACCCCCCAAGGAACTGACATCCAAACGATAATATCCATTTTCTCGCAGATTTCCAGCAGTGTACTACGATCCATGTTGTGCAAATAACCCGAAACCGAGCTATCCACTGGAATCCACGGTTGGGCACTCGGGATTTTATCCCGCTCTATCATTTTAGTGTGCTTTAGGTAATGGTTCAGTGAGGCCAGCGTATCCTTATAGAGATTACGGACAATATTGCCCGCCTGAATGTGCTGAGAGATAGAGTGTACAAAAGCAACGAACATTGCCAGACTAACTAAGCTAAATAGAATGGTAAGTAGAATAGATAAATGGGGAACCTGAAATGTGTATAAGCTAGACTGAATACTGGATAACACAAAGATAGTATACAAAATTGTGCCCAAGTAGGTACCCATTACTACCTGATGAAATCGGCGACTGATGAGACCAGGAAGTACCCGGGGTGAATAGTTAGCAGCCGCCTGGTTGAGCACAATCATCACCATACTGAAGCTGAATACCATCAAAGAGAGCATTCCGCCTACGATAGAACCTAACAATGTTCGGGCACTATCGGGGTGAATAAGATTATCTACTGCCAGTTTGTAGCTTATAAGACGCTCTGGCGATGATTCATCCAGGTACAGGGTGACGAACGACAGCAATAAAAAACCACCAGCCAGTAAAGAGGGAATGAAAGCAATACTAGAAAGCACATCGAGTGACCGTGTTTTTAACCAGCGATGCAAAGAGCGAAAAACCATAGACAGTTGTTCAGATACACCTTTCTAACTGTTGGATCGCTTAGCTGTTTGATCGGTACTTAGAGCTGGGTTCTCCTCAAGTTAAAACATAAGAAAGTAGTGCTGTCGGGTAGCCAGAGGACGAAAGAAGACTAGGCCAGCGTCGAATAAATCTACCGACAGCGTTACTTGCGGATGTTGTATAATCGCCTTCCAGGCTTTTCGCATTCCAAATGACCAATGAATATCATCAAAAATTAGAATGCTTTGCTCATGGGTTTTTGCCAGCAACTGCGAAAAATAGTTCAGCGTAGGCTCAAAACGATGGTTAGCATCTATGTAGGCCAAATCTACCTGAGGAATTTCTTGTAGCAGTTGAGGCAGGGTATGGTCAATATTGCCTTCTCGTAGTTCAATGTTTGGGCGTTGTACATTTAGAAAAGCTTGCTGGGCAATGGTAGCAACATCGTGGCAACCTTCTAGTGTGTAAACGGCGCAGTCGTCGCCGGCCAACGATAAATATAAGGTAGTAACTCCCAGTGAGGTGCCCAGCTCTACAATATACCGGGGCTGCTGAAATTGAGTAAGGTGGTAGAGGAAGCGGCCAAACCGAGGCTTGCTCAAAGAGTGACGGGCAATCCTTTTTACTGAAATGTCGCTCGACCGATCTACCTGGGAAGCTGCCCCCATTGAGTGAAACGTTACGTTTTCTTGGGATGCCAGTAAGCTACGTCGGTACTGTTCAATTGCCTCAAAAGCTGAATGGGTGCTACGGTTGCGAATAACATCCTGATAAAACTGATAAATGAATGGGGCATGCAGAGCGTGCTGGTTGACTGCGTGAAGCCAGTATTGCCAGTAGCCTATAGCTAGCGAGCGCTTTTGCCAGAGCGAAAGCATGAAAAAAATTTAATTGACCCGGTACGGGGCGATTAGGGTGAATTCAGGAATCACAGCTCGAAATTGCTTTCCGTCGGTAATTCGCTCCATAAGAAAAGTACCCTTCATTTTGCCAATTCCCGATTTAAGATTGCAGCCCGATACGTACTGATGCTGTTGCTGAGGCTCTAAAGTGGGCTGCTTGCCAATTACCCCTTCGCCCTCTACATCTCGCTGAGGGTATCCGGCATCAATTACTTCCCAGTGGCGACGTAATAACTTTACAGTGAAATTACTGTTATTCTCAATAGCAACTTGGTAAGTAAACACATAGTGGCTTTGGCTGGGATCAGAATATTCTGGTTGATATTCTGTCTCAACAGTGACCCTTACGCCTTCTGTGATTTCTGTTACCATAGTTATTTTTATTTACGCGGAAAGTTAACGATAAGTTTAGAATAAACTACACAAATCACTATGGATGTACGCATTGCTCCTTCCTGGAAGGAAAAGCTAACCGACGAATTTAATAAACCGTATTTTGAAGCACTGGCTGAGTTTCTTCGTTCCGAATATAAAAATCAGGTGGTGTACCCTCCGGGGAAGGAAATTTTCCGGGCCTTTGATCTTACTCCCTTCAACCAGGTGAAAGTAGTCATTTTAGGGCAAGACCCCTACCACGGCCCTAAGCAGGCTAACGGACTAGCGTTCTCGGTGCGGGACGGCATTACGAAACCACCCTCGCTCATAAATATTTTCAAGGAAATCAAAAATGAATACGATACACCTATTCCGGATAGTGGAAATCTGGAACGTTGGGCGCAGCAGGGAGTTTTACTAATTAACTCTACCCTTACGGTGCGGGCGCGGCAGGCTGGTTCTCACCAAAAGAAAGGCTGGGAAGAGTTTACCGATGCGGTGATTCAGAAGGTTTCAGATGAGCGGGAAAATATTGTCTTTCTGCTGTGGGGAGCGTACGCTCAAAAAAAGGGAGCCATTATTGACGAAAGCAAACACCACGTACTGAAGTCGGCCCACCCATCGCCCTTCGCTGCCGACCGAGGCTTCTTCGGCAACGAACACTTCAAGAAAGCCAATGAATACCTGAAGCAACAGGGCAAAGAAGAGATTGAGTGGTGAAACTAGGTGTTGGGTTTTAGGATTTGGGGATTAGAAAAGACCTAATCCCTAAAATCTAACCCCCAATACCCAAAATCATTCAATCAAATTAAGCAAACGGCTCCAGCGAATTTTGCTAAAGAAGCTCTCGTTGGGATCGATAGATAGCCAGATGAAGAAGGCTTTGCCCACAATATGATCGGCGGGTACAAAGCCCCAGAAGCGAGAATCTAGGGAGTTATGGCGGTTATCCCCCATCATAAAGTAGTAGTTCTGCTTAAACGTATAGGTCTCCACTGCCTCTCCGTCAATGTACAGTTTTCCGTCCCGCTTCTCTACTTCGTCGTGTCCTTCGTAGTACTTAATGATGTACTCGTACTTGGTGATATTTTCATTGGTTAGCTCAATCTGCTGCCCTTCGGAGGGTACTTCCAAGGGGCCGAAAAAGTTTTCGTTCCAGAGGAAAACGCTGGGGTCAGGAAATATCTGAGGGTTTACTTGGTTTTCGGGCACATACGTAGGACTTACTGATTTTACGAAGGGTAGTTTCTCAAACTCCTGAGCTACCTCAGGGGTAATGTGAACGTAGTAACCATCCGAAGCACGATCAAATTCTGATATTTTATATCGATCAAAAATCCGATCATTGATAGTTTCATCCGTTTTGATGTTGTAATAATACTGTACGCCAGGAGGGTCGGGCAAAATATCGTTATTTATGTACACCTGCCGATCTTTTATTTCAATCACATCGCCCGGAACGGCCACGCAACGTTTAATGTAGTTAGTTTTCAAATCAGTAGGGTACTGATGCTCGGTGGGGTAATTAAATACCACTACATCGCCTCGTTTTACGTGGGAAAAACCCGGCAAGCGGTACTGGGGTAGCTGAATCCAATCAACGTACGAAGGAATATCCGTGCCCCAAATTTTTTGATGCGTCAAAGGCATTTGCAGCGGAGTTTTCGGAGTGCGGGCTCCGTAGTGCATCTTGCTCACAAACAGAAAATCACCCACTAGCAACGAGTTCTCCATTGAGGGAGTAGGAATAGTGAAAGCCTCCAGGAATAGCCATCGAATAAAAGTAGCGGCGATTACCGCAAACACAATCGCATCAACCCATTCGCGGGTTTTAGACTTAGGAGCTTTCGGGGAAGTACGGGTATCGGAAGTCTGATCTTCTGCTTTCTTCTTCTTAAGAAATGTTGCCATACGTGCTTATTTCAAATATCGTTACCTGCTATGAGAGCATATTTGAATCTTATATTTTTACTTATAAAAACAAAATTCAAACATGCTGTTAACAGCAATCTTGCGAAAATAGTGTGCCTCAAAGGAAATACCTATCATTTTAGAAAATCGTTCATGGTGAGCACTCCGCTTTTCTGCTGCTGCACAATCCATTCGGCCACCACTACGGCTCCCAGGGCAAAGCCTTTCCGGCTATGGGCAGTATGCTTTATCTCAATGGTATCTTCTGCTGATTGATAGCGAACTAGGTGGGTGCCCGGTACATCTGGTTCACGTTTAGCCTGAATGGGCAGTTGAGCTGCTGACCTATCCTGTTCTGTCTCTTGCAGCACCCAGTTGGTAAGCGGTAGGTGTTCCAGCATTCCTTCGGCAATGGTAATGGCCGTGCCACTGGGAGCATCTAGCTTTTCCGTATGATGCGTTTCTTCTACGCTGGCCTGGTACTGCGGGTAATCCCCGATAAGCTTCGCTAACTGAGCGTTCAGTCGGAAAAATAAGTTGACTCCGATGCTGAAATTAGACGCGTAGAAAAAGGTGCCACCCTGTTCGCGGCAGAAAGTTTCTATTTCCTCCCGATGTGCTAACCAACCGGTAGTTCCTGATACAATCGGAATACCTCTTCTCAAACAGTGGCGAATGTTAGCAACCGCTGCATCGGGTTGGCTAAACTCAATAGCTACATCTACTGAATCACCGTTAAGTGTTTCCCAAACGTCAGCATTATCCTGATCGATGCGGGCTACCATGGAGTGGTTGCGCTGCAACGCAATTTGCTCAATGGTTTTACCCATCTTTCCGTAGCCGATCAGTAAAATACGCATGTTCTTAATATAAACTTATAGTAAAAGAAAGTCCGCAAGCTGGCACTGTGGGGGTTAGATGATCGTGGTACGCTAGGGCCGATCCGGCCATTGGCTTCAAATCCATGCTTAGGTCCGGGTTAACGTCAAACTCAATGAGATGAGCATCCGCAATAGCATCCATTATATTGAGCCCGTACAGTACGGCAGTTAGAATCACCATGAACTCCCGCTCTCTCCCAAAATTATCTATAGCACTTTGAAAGTCATCGTTATTGGCATAGCGACTGCGCGGGAAAACTGAGAATGGATTCTCTCCTCCATTATTAACCGTATTTCTTGCCCTCAAAAACAACTGATACTGATCATTGCGTAGAATAATGAAGTACCCCATCGTAATAAAACCGCCGTAGATGATTGGGATTTTCCAAGGTTTTCCGTTGTAGGCTTGCCCTAAACCGGGTAGTACGGCTGAGTACAGTGCCGCCCGACGGGGTGAGTGCTGATCGGCTATGGTTTCAATAACGATGGTGTCAGGAGCTGCAGTACCGGGTTTGTTTACTCCCACCGCTCCCCGTTGAAGCTGAAGGGTATCCTCTACTACCGTGACCGTATCGGGCGAACTTTCTTCTTTCTCCTCCTGGGCGAACGCTACCGAAATGCTCAGCAGAGTCATAATAAGCAGAATGAGTCCCACTAAGGCGTACTTCATGTTTGCAGCAGGTCAAGAATACGGTTCAGATCTTCGGTAGATAGGTACGGTATTTTAATCTCACCTTTCTCCTTTCCCGTAGTTTTGATATGCACCCGGGTGCCAAAGTGGGAAGAAAGCTGATTCTGTACCGCTTGTAATTCGGAAGACATTCCGGCGGAAGTAGCCGTAGGTTTTGGCTTTTTGGGAGCAGCTAGTTCCCGCACCAATGCTTCTACCTGCCGCACCGATAAATCTTCCTGCACAATTTGGTGGAATAGATGCAGTTGTTGTTCAATGGTATCAACATTAATCAGAGCTCGGGCGTGACCCATAGTTAGCCGGGCATCGCGCAAAGCGGCCTGAATATCGGGCGGGAGCTTCAGCAGGCGTAAATAATTATTAACCGTAGAGCGGTTCTTACCCACTCGGTCACCTAGTTGCTCCTGCCGCAGGTCACATTCTGAGATCAGCCGTTGGTAACTCAGGGCTATTTCAATGGCATTGAGGTTTTCCCGCTGGATATTCTCAATCAGAGCCATTTCCAGCATCTGCTGGTCGTTAGCCTTGCGAACGTAGGCCGGAATGAGGGTTAGACCGGCCAGCTTAGACGCCTGTACCCGTCGCTCTCCTGAAATAATCTGGTAGCGGTCAGTACCAATAAGGCGTACCGTAATGGGCTGAATAATGCCCTGCATCATAATAGAGTCAGCTAACTCTTGCAGTGCTTCTTTATCAAAATGAGTACGGGGCTGGAACGGGTTTACTTCTATACTGTCCAGCGGTATTTCGTTGATTGAGCTAAATTCCCGAGTGGGATTATCCCGCACTTGAGGTTCTTGGGAGGAATCTTCCAGCAGTGCTCCTAAGCCGCGCCCTAAAGCATTCTTACGGCGGGTGGGTCTTCCTGATGTTTTATTGATACTCATTTGGGCGTTCAATTTTATTGTTATGCCGATAGATAACAATGCGTATTTTACCTATCAACGCGCAAGTTGGCGATTTCTTTCCAATAATTCTTTGGCTAGGTTCAGATAACTAATGGCGCCCTTGCTATCGGCATCGTGAATAATAGCCGGCAGCCCGAAACTAGGTGATTCGCTCAATTTGATGTTGCGGGGAATGAGCGTACTAAATACCATTTGCTGGAAATGAGCATTTACTTCTTCTACCACCTGATTAGATAAACGTAGCCGTGAATCATACATTGTTAGCAGTATGCCTTCAATTTCTAATCCAGTATTTAAGCGCGACTGAATAATTTGGATGGTATTCAGCAATTTGCCTAAACCCTCTAGCGCGTAGTACTCACATTGCACCGGAATAATTACTGAGTTGGCAGCGGTTAGGGCATTAATGGTAATCAGGCCCAACGAAGGCGAGCAATCTAGAATCACGAATTCATAATCATCCTGCACCGGAACCAAAGCTTTACGCATTTTCTTTTCCCGGTTTTCCAGGCTTACCATTTCCACCTCAGCTCCTACTAGGTCTATGTGAGAAGGTAATAGGTACAGATATTCCAGTTCGGTAGGAACAATGGCCGAGCGAATATCAGCTTCATCCACCATACACTCGTAAATGCTGTCTTCTACTTCTTTAGGGTTAAACCCCAACCCGGAAGTAGAGTTGGCCTGCGGATCAGCATCTACCACCAACGTTTTGTGCTCCAGTGCGGCTAAGCTAGCGGCCAGATTAATAGCACTGGTTGTTTTTCCTACTCCTCCTTTTTGATTGGCGATGGCAATAATCTTACCCATGCGTTAAGCGTTAATAGTTCAGGCCGTGTGGATACTATATTCGATGAAAAATTGTAAATTCGCACAATTGCTCAGTAAGAAACCCTAAACTCTCCTGGAGGGTTCTACGGTCAGAATAGCACTGCACAAATATAAAAAGTTTAAGCGCACATTTACATCACTGCCCGCCAAGCGGGTAAAAAAAATCTAACCTGCTGAAAATTAGAATAAACCTACAGTAGTTAGCGTCCATGCACATTCTTAAAGTAGATGAGAAGTATTCGGAGAGCGAGTTTTATGAGTTTCCTGCCCGCTTATATCAAAATGACGATCATTGGGTGCCTACCAAGCTTGAAGAAGTAGAACGTATCTTTAATACTGACAGCAGCACTTTCTTTGAACGTGATGACGTTTGTCGGTGGATTTTACAGAACTATCGGGGAGCCACGATTGGCCGTATTGCCGCTTTCGTTAATAAAAAAGAAACCTCTGAAACTGGCTTTCTGGGCTTTTTTGAGTGCATTGACCACGAAACGGCGGCCTTCAAGCTGTTGGAAGAAGGAGCACTATGGCTGAAAGAGCGAGGTATGACCACGGTGAATGCGCCGGTAAATCCAACCAGCCTATTTCTTAAGTCGGGGCTTTTAACCGAGGGCTTTGATGAGCTTCCGGCCTATGGTTCTAATTATCACCCGGCCTATTACCAGCAATTTTTTGAAACATTCGGGTTTCAGCAGTACCTACGACAACGCATCTATCATTTAGATTTTCAAACCCTTCCCTTTCCGAGAGCCATCAAGGAAAAGGCTAAATTGGTGATGGAAAATAAAGACTTCAGGATTGATCGTTTTAATAAAGAAAAACTAGAGCCATTAGCAAAGGATATTGCAGTAGTGTATAATCGGACTTGGAGCAAAACTCCTTTTTATCACGAGCTGTCAGCCCAGCAAATTCAGACCGAGCTTCAGGAGCTACTGCCCTGGATCGATGAAGATATATTTTTACTGGCGTATTACCGCGATCAGCCCATTGGCTTCTTTTTTAACTTGCCCGATATTAACCAGGCGCGTAAGCGAGCGGGTAATGGCTTGTTTAGTAAAGTTCGCGAAGCCTACTACCGAAAGCGAAAACATAAGCACTTGCTCAGTGTTTCACTGGGAGTGTTACCGGAGTTTCAGCAGCGAGGGGTAGCCTCGGCACTAATTAAGTCATTATTAGACTTTTTAAGCAAGCATGAAGTTCGGTACGATAAAATTGAAACCAACCGAGTAGGTGAAGG
Organism: Tunicatimonas pelagia; assembly: GCF_030506325.1. Lineage (NCBI taxonomy): Bacteria > Pseudomonadati > Bacteroidota > Cytophagia > Cytophagales > Catalimonadaceae > Tunicatimonas > Tunicatimonas pelagia. Next base: position 3,797,945 of record NZ_CP120683.1, read on the forward strand.
GCAGGTTGCCGTAGAATATTTGCTACAACAGTTTAAAGGCAAGCCCCGGCAGTATTATTGGATATACCAAAAATCCCTATTAGCCATGAAAAGAGGGGAATCAATATCCCAAAATTCAACCTTACTAAAGCGATAACAACGCTCGTTTTGCAAAATTTTAATATCCAAACACTTATCTTTTCTTACATTTCTAACGATCAACCAATAACATATGAGTTTATTAGTAATAGGCACCGTGGCCTTCGATGCCATTGAAACCCCTTTTGGTAAAACTGACAAAATTATCGGTGGCTCGGGCACCTATATTGCTCTGGCATCATCGTACTTCACTAAATCGGCAAATTTGGTCGGAGTAGTGGGAGAAGATTTCTTGCAATCAGATATTGAGAATTTTCAGCAGCACGGCATTAATACCGAAGGACTCCAAGTCAAAGAAGGCGAGAAGTCGTTCTTTTGGGCGGGTCGCTACCATAACGATCTTAATTCGCGCGATACGCTGGCTACCGAACTGAACGTATTAGCTGATTTTGACCCCATTATTCCAGATACCTACCAAGATTGTAAATACCTTATGCTAGGCAATCTGACCCCGGAGGTGCAGCAAACGGTGCTCAATCGCCTAGAAAATCGCCCTGAATTGGTGATGTTGGACACAATGAACTTCTGGATGACCGAGCCGTTTCTGCCGAGTCTTAAAGAAGTTATCAAACAAATTGATGTACTTTCTATTAATGATGAAGAAGCCCGAATGCTATCGGGGGAATATTCGCTAGTGAAGGCGGCTCGGGCTATTCTAAAGATGGGACCGAAATATATCATTATCAAGAAGGGTGAGCACGGTGCTTTGTTATTTAGCGATGAGCAGATTTTCTTCGCTCCGGCTTTGCCGTTAGAAGAAGTGTTTGATCCAACCGGAGCAGGAGATACGTTCGCGGGCGGATTTATCGGTTACTTAGCTCAAACCCAAGATACCTCCTTTAGCAATATGAAGCGAGCCGTGATTTTTGGTTCAGCTATGGCTTCGTTTTGTGTAGAAAAATTTGGCCCTCAGCGCCTTATCAATCTATCGCAAGAGGCGGTACAAGAACGGGTTCAGGAATTTGTTAATTTGGTTCAATTTGAAATTGATTATGCTTAGATAAAGCATAAGTACCCGTTTTAATGAGTGATAAACACTTTTTAATATACTTTTTTTGAGTTTCTCTAATTTATGTTTAGCTTGGCGGTACAGCTTTGCTAAGCGCAACTGCCAACTAATTAGTCATTAAATTTCACACTATTTTTAGTCAACGTTTTTTAAGTTAGGTCGTAAACCCACCTGACGCACTACCATCGTAACTTATGAACTCGGACTTACTCGCATTAACAGAAATCGATATTTTTTCTCGGTACAAAGAAGTGCGCCAACAAAGCATTCGGCTCTGTCAGCCACTGCAACCCGAAGATTATGTGGTGCAGCCTATCGTAGACGTAAGCCCGCCTAAGTGGCACTTAGCGCACACTACTTGGTTTTTTGAGCAATTCATCCTGACCCCTTATTTTCCGGGCTATCGGGTGTTCAATGACCAATTCAACTTTCTATTCAACAGTTACTACGAAAGCAAGGGCAACCGGATGGTGCGAACCAATCGGGGTAATATGACCCGGCCTACCACTGAGGAGGTAATAACGTATCGTAACTACGTAGATGAACATCTACTCAAGTTGCCACACCTGTTGGATGAATCAGCGAGACAGCAGATTAATTACCTGATAGAGCTGGGATTGCACCATGAGCAGCAGCACCAAGAGTTATTAGTAACCGATCTTAAGTACATTTTGGGGCATAATCCCCTGTTTCCAGCTTACAATGATCGTGCGCCTCTGGCGAAAGGAAATCTGATGGGGACCGAAGAATACGTTTCCGTACCGGGTGGCAACTATTCTATCGGTTTTCAGGGCAGTGGTTTTCACTTCGACAATGAAGAAGGTTATCATCAAGTTTATCTGGCCGATTACCGATTGCTAGATCGATTAGTGACCGCCGGTGAGTTTTTAGCTTTTATACAAGAAGGGGGCTATCAAAATGCTGATTTATGGCTTTCTGACGGCTGGGCTTGGGTGCAAGAAAACAAAATTATCTCGCCGCACTACTGGCATCAGCAAGAAGAGCAGTGGTACGAATACACGTTGTCTGGCTTGCAGCCACTAGACCTATCCCGACCAGTGACCCACGTAAGTTACTACGAAGCTGATGCTTACGCTCGCTGGCGAGGCAAACGCTTACCCACTGAGGCTGAGTGGGAAGTGGCTTGCCGTTTAGCGGGTTACGAAGAAAACTTTCATATTTTGTCTCCCGCTAACTTCGTAGAGGCCGAAAACTTTCATCCGCAAGCCTTGCAAACACTAAGCACTTCTTCTGTGCCGGCTCAGATGGTTGGCGATGTTTGGGAGTGGACTCAAAGTGCCTACTTACCGTACCCTTTCTACCAACGACCCGAAGGAGCGCTGGGTGAGTACAATGGGAAGTTTATGATTAACCAGATGGTGCTACGGGGTGGTTCTTGTGCTACTCCCGAAAGTCACCTACGAATTACCTACCGAAATTTTTTCCAACCTGATAAACGCTGGCAATTCACGGGTTTCCGTCTTGCCGAACACTGTTAAATGTCCAATACCACTGACTATTCCGAAAAAACCACTGCCATTCTAGAAGGCGTTGGATTAAATGGCTATTCTCAAAAAATTAATCGGCAGTTTGCGGCTGATGTATACGCCGGACTACATGCTGAAGAAAAGTATCTTCCTTCCAAATACTTATACAACAAGCGGGGCGATGAAATCTTTCAGCAGATTATGGAAATGGAAGAGTATTATCCTACGCGCGCCGAATACGAGATATTTGAGATGCATCGCAGCGAGATGCTGGAGCACTTTTCTAAAAATAATGTTCCGTTCCGGCTAATTGAATTTGGAGCAGGCGATGGCACCAAAACGAAAGTGCTATTACGGCATTTCTTAGAACAGCAGGCCAATTTTTCTTACGTTCCTATCGATATTTCCGCCAATATTATTGAAGAACTTACCACCGACTTGGCTGATAATATGCCCAACTTGGTGGTACAAGGCATTCAGGACGATTACTTTCGGGCAATTGACCAACTTAAATCATCCTTTAATGGGCAGCAGGTTCGGAACGTAGTACTATTCTTAGGAGCAAACATTGGTAACTTTGCTCACCAAGAAAGTATTTTGTTCTTAAAAGAAATTGCCGCGCATCTTTCGTCCGGCGATTTGCTGATGACGGGCTTCGACTTAAAAAAGGAACCTGAAAAAATCTTAAATGCTTACTTTGATAAGCCGGGAGTTACCCGAGCGTTTAAGCATAATCTGCTATTGCGAATCAATGAGGAGCTTGACGCTAATTTCAATATTGATGACTTTCAGTACTTCCCGATCTACGACCCCATGGAAGGTAGCATTCGTAGCTACTTGGTTAGCAAAAAGGAGCAACGAGTAACTATTTCGGCCATTGATGAAGTAATTGAGTTTGATGCTTGGGAGGCAATTTACATGGAGCGCTCTCAGAAATATAGCGTAGGCGATATTGAAAGCTTAGCCCGAGATTCTGGTTTTTCAGTTGTGCATCATTTCTACGATTCGCATCGGCTATTTACCGATTCGCTGTGGCAGCTATCCTAAAAATAGCGCGATAATTTCGGGTAGTGAGAAAAGTAAACCGCTCGAGAAACTCGTAATAACAAGCCAAAGTAACAGTGAGCGATACACCCTGCCTACCTTAGATTCCACTACTCCTACAATCCTTGTTTCGGTATTAGCTAAGCTTAATGTGCGGCACATAAGGCCGGCTAGCAAGCAAAAAATTATAGGCTAAACAAGAAGCAACCAACAGTTTGGCTACCCGCCTGATAAGTACTTCTCGCCCAGTATGGATTGCAAACTTTTTTGGGCCTTAGTTATCAAATTCAGGGATACACACTCCACTCCTTCGGACTTCGGACTCCGGTTTCTTGCTTCCGTACCTATAAATTAAATTTTACCTTTTTTATGATATTCCCTTTAGGGAAATGAGAAGTCCGGTAGCTCGAGGGTAAAACCTACGCGGAAAATTCGTAACATTGCAGTTTAAAAATATAGCATAAAAATAAATGACCGGAAACCAGAGAGTACCTGGAATTACACGGATAGCCTGTTTGCTGCTTTTGTTAGGAATAGGAGGGTGTGCTGCTACCAAAAAATCGGCTCGTAGTAAGGATGCCGATTATTCGCTCAGCGAGGCGGTATTGTTTACGTCGGCTGCCGATACGGTATTTGCTGATGAGTTTTTGTACGTCTATCAGAAAAATCGGATAGAAGATACTACCGTTGAGCGCAGCCCGGAGAGCAATCAGCAGGCGATGGAAGAATATCTGGATTTATACGTCAATTTCCGGCTTAAGGTGAAGGCAGCCGAAGAGGCTGGTTTACAACGCCGAGAAAGTTTCAAGCAAGAGCTAGCGCAGTACAAAGAACAGTTGGCCAAACCGTACCTCACCGAAAACCGGGTAACGGAGCAACTGATTCGGGAAACGTACGAGCGGATGAAGCAAGAAGTGCGTGCTTCGCATATTTTGATTGAAGTACCTGAAAACGCCTCTGCCCAAGATACGCTGAAAGCATACCAAATGGCCGATAGCTTACGAGCCCTGGCGCAAAACGGTGCCTCGTTTTCAATGCTGGCCGAGCAATATTCATCAGACCCCTCAGCTGCTTCTAACGGTGGTGACTTAGGGTACTTTTCAGCTCTACAGATGGTGTATCCGTTTGAGAAGGTAGCCTACAGTACCTCGGTTGGCAATGTCTCTAACCCAGTTCGCACCCGCTTTGGCTACCACATTATCAAAGTAAATGATAAGCGTCCTTCCCAGGGAAAAGTAAAGGTTGCCCATATTATGATTCGCCCAGATAGCGAAAGCGATTCAGCCACTTACCAAAAAGCCCGGCAGGTACATCAGCAGTTGCTAACTGGGGCTGACTGGAACGAGATGGTAGAGCGTTTTTCGGAAGATGTATCCACCAAATCGCGGGGGGGCGAACTGCCGTATTTTGGTACGGGCAACATGATTGAAAGCTTTGAGGACGCAGCTTTTGCCCTTAGCGCACCCGGCGACATTTCTTCTCCGGTGAAGACCCGCTTTGGTTGGCATATCATTAAGCTAATTGATCGCCAAGGATTAGATTCTTTAGAAAAAATGCGCCCTTCTCTGGAACGGCAAGTAGAGCGTAACATCCAAGCCGAAGTGCGGCAGGAAGAAATGGTATCTAGCCTAAAGCAGGAAAGCGACTATCAAGCCAATAAAGCTAACATTGCTCAGGCAATTTATTATCTCCATGCCGGAGCGCAGGCCGAAAGTGCCGAGCCTGATCGGGGTGGAGTTCTCTTTTCAATAGCTGATACCACGTTGGAGGTGGGCAATTTTTATGATTTTGTGCAGGAGAAGCAAGGAGCCTTAGCGGCTGACAGCGTACTGGCTCACCAGCTTTACCAAGATTTTGAGGCTACTACTCTTCTGGAGCACGAAAAGACTCACTTAGCTGATAATAACGAAGAATATCGGCGAATACTTCAGGAATATCGGAATGGAATATTACTGTTTGATATTATGGAGCAGAAAGTATGGTCGAAGGCAGTAGAAGACAGCACTGGGTTGCAGCAGTACTTTGAGAATCATCGGGAAACGTATCGTTGGAAAGAGCGGGCGGAGGCTACCATATTGGATGCCCAAAGCCAAGATATACTAGAGACAGCTAAGCAAGAATTAGGAGAGATAAACGAGCCACTAAGCGACGAAGTAATTGCAAAAATAGAAAGCACCTTTAACGAAGATACTCCGCTAGCCCTTCAAATTCACCAGAGCAAGTACGAGCGAGGGGAAGAACGATCGTCGGTTGAGGCAGTTATCGACCAAGTTACTTGGGAAAAAGGGGCGTATTCACGGACGGAAAACGATAGATTTTACCATATTCTTATCCATGACGTATTACCGCCCAAATTGAAGGAGTTAGATGAGATAAGAGGCATTGTAATTGCAGACTACCAAAATGAGCTCGACCAGCAGTGGATTGCCACGCTACGAGAAAAATACCCGGTAGAAATTAATGAAGATGTTTTACAATTTTTGGGGCAGCAAACGGAACCTTAGCCAGTTTCTGGCATTATTTGCTACCATTGTGCTAACAGCCGGTTGCCAGCAGCCTGGCTTACCCGATTTTCTGCAGTTTAAAAATCAGGAAACTGACGAAGGAGCTACGCTTGAACCAATTGCTCGGGTATACGATAATTACCTGTACGTGCAAGATTTAGAAGGAATTGTAGATGAAAATACGAATCCTTCAGACAGTGCCGATATTGTAAATCGCTACATTGATAGCTGGATTAAAAAGCAACTACTCATTGCTGAGGCGGCGGCTCAAATGGAGATTGACGAAGCCAAGTTGGAGCGTAAGATTTTGGATTATCGCTACGCCCTAATTGTGTACGAATTTGAGAAGAACTACGTAAACCAACGGGTAGACGATGAAGTGTCAGAGGCAGCCATTGAAAAATATTATCAGAGTAACCAGCAGAACTTTGAGTTAAAGAACAATATCATCAAGGGTATTTTTGCGAAGGTGCCACAAGAAGCACCGCGCACCGGACGCTTACGGGCATTATTTCAGGGAAAACTGACTGAGGAAGTTCGGGAAGAAATTAAATCGTACTGCCTCAGTTTTGCTACCTCTTATTCACTCGATGATTCTACTTGGTACAATTTCGAAGATGTAATCGCCAATACTCCCTTAGTGAGTATCCCCAATAAAGTACAGTTTCTGCAAAAAAATGAGTTTATTGAAACCTCCGACGACTTGTACGTGTACTTTGTAAAAGTTGTAGACTATAAAATAACCGATCAGATTTCGCCGTTGGAGTTTGTGCGGGATGATATCACTAAAATTATTACCAACCAGCGTAAGGTAGCCCTAACTCAAGATTTAGAGGAAGAAATCTACCAAGATGCAAAAGATAAAAAACACTTTGAAGTATTTCAGCCAAATACCAACGCAGCTTCGGTGCAGCAACCATCTACCGTTCGGGCCGAAACTCCGCAGTAAACTATCCCCTCTGCTTTTATTATTCTTAATTCCCCTCTCGGGTGTGGCTCAGTACAGTGGCGAAACCACGATTGATAAGATTGTGGCGAAGGTAGATAACTACATTGTGCTAAAGTCAGATTTAGAAGCCTCGTACCGAGAGGCGCAAGCAAATCCTAACTTCGGAGATGTTACCAAATGCCAGGTATTGGAGCAGTTGGTAGTAGAAAAGTTATTGCTGGCTAAAGCCGAGATTGACTCAGTAGTGGTAGAAGATGCTCGGGTTGAACTGGATTTAGATCGGCGGATGCAGATGATGACGAGCCGCTACGGCGAGGAAACCATTGAGGAGCAATTCGGCAAATCAATCGCAGAGCTAAAAGAAGAAATGCGTGACGACATTCGTAACCAGTTGGTAGTGCAGGAAATGCAGGGGACTATCTCGCAAGATATTGAAGTAACCCCGGCTGAAGTTAGAAAGTTCTTCAACGCCATTCCGCGTGATAGCTTACCATTCTACTCTTCTGAAGTGGCCGTAGCTCAAATTGTGAAGGAACCCACCGTAAGCCGAGCGCAAAAAGAGATTGCCCGCCAACAGTTACAAGATATTCGGGAACGTATTCTGAATGGGGAAGATTTTGCTAAGCTGGCTAAAGAGTTTTCTAATGATCCGGGTTCGGCTCAGTACGGCGGAGAATTGGGCTTTGTAGAGCGAGGCCAATTTGTACCCGAGTTTGAGGCTGCTGCCCTTAAAATGGAAGCAGGCGATCTCTCTCAACCCATCGAGTCAGATTTTGGCTTCCACCTCATTGAGTTGATTGAGCGCCGAGGTAACCGCTACAGCAGTCGCCACATTCTGATTAAACCCAACTCTTCGGAGCTAGATGTGAAGGCAGCGGAAGAGTTTCTGGATAGCTTGCGTACCCAGATTATGACTGATACCATTACTTTTGAGAAGGCTGCGAAAGAATATTCCGATGAAAAAGGAGAATCGGGTGGACCAGGCAGTGGCGGGTTTTTTCTCGGTGCCGACGGCTCTAACCGCATCTCTACCGAAAATCTTGATCCGGTAATTTTCTTCACCATTGATACGATGGATATTGGTACCATTACCCAACCACTGGTGTACCGTACGCCCTCGGGTGAACCGGCCGTGCGAATTCTGTATCTTAAATCGAAGTCTAGACCGCACGTAGCTAATCTGAAAGACGATTATCAGAAAATTTACAATGCAGCTTTACAAGAAAAACGTGCGCGCTTGATGCAAGAGTGGTTTGGAGATGCCCGCAAGCAGGTTTATATTGAGGTTGATCCCGAATACGATCACTGCGATGTGGGTAATAGCATTTAAACCATTTCCGCATCGGAGCGTTTACACAGTCTAGTGTGTCCAGCGTATCGGCACAATCAGCTATAAACCCTTAAACTCTACGTACTTTTATGGATTCCACCTCATCGGAAGTGGCCCTCGCCGACCGTTTACACGAAGATTATCGCCGCCTAAGTGAAGAAATTGGAAAGGTTGTTATTGGGCAAGATGAAGTAGTAAGGCTACTGATTACATCGCTTTTTTGTCGCGGTCATAGTTTGCTGATTGGGGTTCCGGGCTTGGCTAAAACATTGTTAATTCATACCATCGCTTCGGCTGTAAATTTAGACTTTAGCCGAATTCAGTTCACCCCTGATTTAATGCCTTCGGATATTCTGGGGGCCGAAACCATTGATAAAGATCGCAACTTTAAATTTATTAAGGGGCCCATCTTTGCCAATATCATTCTGGCCGATGAGATTAACCGAACTCCGCCTAAAACCCAAGCTGCGCTACTAGAAGCTATGCAGGAGTACAAAGTAACGGTAGCCGGGGCTGATTATCCGCTGGACAAGCCGTTTTTTGTACTAGCTACTCAAAATCCGATTGAGCAAGAAGGAACCTATCCCCTACCCGAAGCTCAGCTCGACCGCTTTATGTTCGATATTCAGCTAACCTACCCTAGCTACGAATCGGAAGTAGATATTGTAAAAGCCACCACTACCGACTCAGATTACGAAGTGCAGAAGGTCATTACGGGCGAACAAATCGTGGAGTACCAGCATCTGGTGCGCCGGGTTCCGATTGCTGATAATGTGGTAGAATACGCCGTAGGCTTAGTCAATAAAACCCGCCCACATTCAGCGAAAGCCAGTGAAGTAGCCAATAACTTTTTAGAGTGGGGAGCGGGTCCGCGGGCTTCTCAGTACTTAGTACTAGCCGCCAAGTGCAATGCCCTGCTCAACCAAAAATACTCCCCGGATATTGAAGATGTGCAAGCCGTAGCCAAACCTATCTTGCGCCACCGCATCGTCCGCAACTTCAAAGCCGAAGCCGAAGGCATGACGGTAGACAAGATTGTGGAAGAGATGCTTTAGGAATCTGCTGATACTGTATTCCATGGCAATTCAGGATACGATTACCCAAACTTGGGTTAAGATAACAGGGCGGAAAATAGCTCCAGATGACTATGAGTGGTTGATTGGGCCAACGGGTCACACTGATATTATTAAGGACAAGTTTATCTTTGAGCTTGCGAGGAAAGAAGACCTGTCAATCCAAAAAAACGCGCTGAATTCTGGCCTACTCGAACGTATTGAGCAAATTGGAATAACTGGTCAGGAGAAAGAAAGGCTGAATAAGAAAGTAGTCGACTTCTACGAGAATACGTCGAACTATAACCTTGAGGTATGGTCAGAATGGAAAGGTTTGTTTAAACCATTTGGAAGGCTGCTATCAATAATATTTAGCAAACGGCTACAGCAATTGAACCTACCGCTGAACTCCATTGATACGGCGAAGGGTATCAAGAGTGAGATTATTAAACTCAGATCCAAAAACGAGCGTGAAACTCGTTGGACGATTTGGTACCGAATACTAAAAAGCACCAATGATGTGGTTTATTCGGGAATTTATACTACCTGTAAAAATCCGAACTACAAAGCTCCCCTACTCAAAGTGGTTTTTCCACTACCCAATGGAAATGCATCCGTAATTATGACTAAAAAAGTTCAAGCAGACGGCTCACTGCTGCTCTGCTCAGACGGTAAAAAGTTTGGAGATAATGGGTTTTACTTTACTCTGACAAATAAAAGAGGTGAATATTGGGCTCGCTTTGTAAAACCCATGCATGAATGGATTCGCGTTTATGAGGATGACGAAAAAGTGTTAAGAGCCGATCATAATCTAAATTTCTATGGTGTTAGGTTTTTGGACTTACACTATAAGATGAATAAAAAGTAGTAGTACCCAGCGCGCACTTTCCCCTTCATCAAAAATCCGCTAATTTAGGTTTTTCAAAAACTGTAAAACGCGGATCTATTGGTAGCTAAGCAACAAACATCACGGGTTAGTACTAAAATCGTAGGGCTGCTGTTAGGTCCATTGCTGTTTCTACTCATCTATTTTCTGGTTTCTATTGACGGCTTAGATGCCAACGCCACCAAAGTACTGGCTGTAGCCGGGTGGATGGTGCTGTGGTGGGTTACTGAGGCGGTTGCTTTACCCGTTACCGCTTTGTTGCCACTTATTCTCTTTCCGGTGTTTGGTATTTTGCCTACCGCCGAGGCGGCGGCTCCCTACGCTAGTCCTATTGTTTTTTTGTTTATGGGTGGGTTCTTAATTGCCCTGGCTATGGAAAAGCGGAACCTGCACCGCCGTATTGCGCTAAACTTAATTCGCCTCACCGGAACCCATGCTAACGGAATTATTCTGGGGTTTATGTTGGCTACAGCCTTTCTAAGCATGTGGATTTCTAATACGGCTACCACTGTAATGATGCTACCCATTGCGGTATCGGTCATTGATTTATTAAAAGATCAGCAGTCAGAAAAAGCGCAGGCGGGCTACCGAAAGTTTGCTTTGGGGCTGATGCTCTGTATTGCCTACTCGGCCAACATTGGTGGAACCACTACCATTATTGGCACCCCACCCAACGTAGTGATGGTGGGCTATATGCAAGAATTCTACGGACGAGATGTGGCTTTTGGAAAGTGGTTGCTAGTAGGTATTCCAGTTTGTGTAACCCTACTAACCATCACTTACCTAATGATTACTCAGGTATTGTTTCGTCATCGGTTGAAAGGATTAGCGGGGTCAGGAAATATTATTACCGATAAACTGCGGGAGCTGGGAGCTATGTCTAAAGCCGAGAAGCTAGTGGCAACTATCTTTACCCTCACCGCCTGCTGCTGGATTTTTCAGACCACCATTAACGGCTGGCTGGGCGATAAGTACTTAAACAACACCATTGTAGCGATGGGCGGAGGGTTACTCATGTTTGTGGTACCCATTAGCTTACGAACCCAAGAGTATGTGTTGGACTGGAAAAGCACTGAGCGACTTCCCTGGGGAATTTTGCTGCTATTTGGCGGAGGGCTTTGTTTGGCTAAAGGAATGGAGATGACCGGAATTGTGCAACTAGTCGGTGAACGCTTAGCAGGCGAAGGTACCCTGGCATTGCCTATTCTGATTTTGGCTCTTACCGGATTTTCTCTCTTCATTACCGAAATTATGAGTAACGTAGCGCTGATCGTTATTTTTGCTCCGGTGGCACTGGGCATTGCGGATAGCTTAGGAATAGAACCGATGCTGTTGGTAGCTCCCGTTACCATTGCTTCTAGTTGCGCTTTTATGATGCCAGTTTCTACCCCGCCCAATGCCATTGTATTTTCCAGTGGCCATATTCGTATTGCCGACATGGTGAAAGCCGGATTTTTCCTCAATATTCTCTCCATTATGGTACTACTTTTGATTACTCTGGGTATTATACAGTGGGTGTACGGGGGATAGATAAGAAATATGAGATGTGAAATATGAAAAAAAATTACTGGTTAGCTTTTGGGTTACTTGGATTTGCTTTGGTGGCAAAAGCTCAGACGACTGATACGCTCGGTAATGCTAAAATTGCCATCGGAATTAGTACCAACGCCTACCGGGGCGACTTAGGTCAAGCCTATGATAAATGGACACTGGCGTTTCAGGGAAGTTTGTTGTTTAATCACCAACGAAGGCTGCACGGTGGCGTTCACGCGAGTTACGGCACCCTGACGGGGCAGGCGCAAGGAGCACGGTTGTTTGAGCTAGAAGTTAATACTGCTAACCGCTTCTTTAAAACTACTTTCTTCTCAATGCATTATGCGCTAGAGTATGATCTGCTACGGCGCGAGAATATAATAGTATATCTAAGCCAGGGATTAGGATTTATTCGTTTTTCTCCTGAGAATCAATTCGGTGAGAGTTTGCAGAACGATCTGAGTACTCGTGCGCCTAACGAAACCTACGGTAATGTGGCAGCAATACTCCCTACGCAACTTGGTATCAACTACTTCTTTGCCAACCGCTTCGGCATTGGTAGTAAAGTCGGTTTTGCTAACTATCTTACTGATTATATAGATAATGTTTCTCAGCTGGGTAGCAACAGTGGTAACGATAACGCCCTGCACATTCAGTTTCTATTCCTTATTCCGGCTGCCTTCTGACAGACTACGTAGCGTATAGAAATCGGTGATACAGAGAGCTATAAATCCAGAAAGTATAAACGACTATCTTTCTGCATAAATCCTAGCTGTTCGTACAGATGAATGGCAGTCTGCTTTTCATCTTCAGTATACAAAAACAGTTTTTGAAGCCGTAACGATTTTGCCTTTTCTAGTATAGCGTGCGTTAGTTGCTTACCAATGCCCTTTCCCCGGTGGGCTCGATCCACGACCACATCTTCAATCCAGCCTTTATAGCCGGAAATAACCCGGTAACAGGTTAGCGTAGCCATACCTACAATTTGCTGTTGCTGACGATATACAAAGACGTAGGTAGTGTCGTTAGCTAAAACTTCGGTTAGGGCGAGTGGCGTCCGATTAGGATTTAACTGATGATCCAGTTCGGCAGCGGTCTGGGCATCGTCGGGCTGAAGGTTTTGTTGAGTAAGAATGGTTACCATAACCACAAAAAAAGCTTTCCCTACGAATAAGGAAAGCTTTTCATCAAATAAGTTTAGTTTATTAGCCTTTAGCATCGGCGTAGCGTTTGCCTACTTCGTCCCAGTTCACCACGTTCCAGAACGCGCTGATGTAATCTGGTCGTTTATTTTGGTAGTTCAGATAGTACGCGTGCTCCCAAACATCCAGTCCTAAAATTGGTGTGCCTTGCTCATCGGCAATATCCATCGCTGGATTATCTTGATTGGGGGTAGAGGTTACTTTCAGCGATCCGCTACCGTCTACAATCAGCCACGCCCAGCCCGAACCAAATCGAGTGGCGGCGGCTTGAGCAAATTTCTCTTTGAACGAATCGTAAGAACCAAAGGCTGAGTCAATGGCCGAAGCTAAATCGCCACTGGGTGAACCACCTCCGTCGGGAGAGAGTACTGACCAAAACAGTGAGTGATTATAGTGACCGCCACCGTTGTTACGAACGGCAGTTGAATAGCCACCGACTCCTTTCATCAGATCTTCTAAAGACATATCTGCTTGAGGCGTTCCGTCAATTGCATTGTTAAGTTTAGTTACGTATCCACCGTGGTGTTTATCATGATGGATTTGCATGGTTTTAGCGTCTATACTAGGTTCCAAAGCGTCAAATCCGTACGGTAGATCAGGAAGTTCAAAAGCCATGTGTGTGGTTGTTTTTAAAGTTTAAAAATTAAATTACTAGTTAGTTATACTTAACGAGCAAGTCTGGTTCTTGTTTGTCAATTTACGCGAAGCTCGCCATTTTCTTTCTTTACAAGTCATTTAAAGGCGGAACGGTGAGCTTCTCTACATTCCAATCCGCCAGCTTGGCTCCGGCCTGATAAGCACTTTCCATAAAATCCAAAAGGGCTTGTCGGGGATTTTCTTCCTTACGCAAATTTTCGTAGGTAAGAAACGCCTGCGGACTACCGTTGCTATCTACCCACTGAGCACTAGCGGGCTGAAGAGGTTGCTGATCAATTCCGTCGGGCGAGGGATGAGTGTAGGAGTAGAAAGCTGGTTCCCGCACCGTATCATCTCCCGCCCAAAAGCCGAAGCTGATTGCCTCGTGGGAATAAGCATCTTTATCTGACAAGCGCATGTCAGGATCTAAATCTGGCCCTTCCTTACCTGAGAAACGGGTCACCGCCAAATCCATGTGGTGCCAGTAGAGGTGTACTGGGCAGGATTTACCGTAAAACCTTCCACTGAACTCTTTAAAAACATCGTCTACCCAGATCAGTAGTCGCCAAAACCGCTCAATATACTCCGCATTATACGCCTTTTGTTCTTCAAGTTGCTCGAAGGGTTTATCTACATCGGGAATATAGAAGGGGCGATCTACGATAGCTACCTGAATTCCCAATTGCGTCAACCCATCCTGAATTTGCTGGTAAAACTCAGCTACACTTAAGCCATCGTGCAGCGGAATAGCAACTTCTTTCCCCTCACTGCTGCTCATCTCTAGCTGATGCTTCAGAAAGTTGAAAGTAATTTCAAAAACCCCACGCTCGTAAGGGATACTTCCGGTAGTTAACCCCTTAGAACTCACGTAGAACGTAATGTACCACCAGTGATTTTTCCGGGGAGTCAGCTTCAACCGAATCTTCCCAATAATCTGTAAGTACAGATGCAACGTCATTTTGCTCTCCTCCCAAGCTTCTAGCGGCAGGTCAGGTAGGTTTTGGTGATTGATAGTCATGGTAAAATAATGGTTGATGGTGTGTATTAAGGAAACGAATGAAGTAATAGTTTGCTCGTTATTTTTTTATCACTGATCCGGCGCAAATATCTACTTCTTCAGAACCTTCAATCCAAATCTGTAGTCTATTGATCCTTTCTTCCGTCAACTCTTTAAGATAAAACGCCCGACAAGTCGGATGAATACTACCATAGACTCCAGATTCTCTTTCAGGAAATTTTGCCTTTAATTCCGCATCCCTAAATTGAATCCAAATTCTTTGTGATACTTTCAAATTTTGGGTGAATGCAGTATCTAATTTGTATTTGACTAAAATTTGCTGGTAAACATCATTGAGTTTCTTATCAATTTCTTGATAAGCACTATATGCTTGCCGATTCATCTCTGCCTGAGTCTGCGCCCAAACTGTTGGACTTACTATTAAAAAAAGCAGTAGTAAACTTATTCTCATAACATGATGCGGTAAAGTTGGTGCTAATTGTTACTCTATAACAACCGATCATCCCAGAAATAGTCTTCAGTTCTTACGAGCTGAACGTTGGCATTGAAATCTTGGTGCTCGGTGTTGATGATATAGTTATGTTCATACTTCTAACAGCAGTCCCAATAGAAATAAGCCTTTGAAAAATTTCTTTCGATTAAATTTTCTTTGGCGATAAAAATGTGTCCAAGCCCGCTATCACCAAACATAATATGATCGTCGACATCAATTTGCAAAACCTGTATATCTTCTTTCCTTTCCGAACTATAATCTCTTGGATCAGATTGAGTGAAATCTGCATATCCACCAATTTTGTGTCCAGAAGCATCAAAATATTTACCTAACTTTACTTGCTGTTCTTCTGTCAAACTTTCGGAGAAGTCCCAATAGTCGTCTTGCCCAAAAAGATAATCGAACTGTGAGTCTTCAGAGCCGCCTTTATCTACCCCCTTTTTAAAAGTCAGTTGATGAAGCTTGATTATGGGCATATCATCATAATCATCATTTGACAAAAACGAAAAGTCACTCAAGGTCGGTTTCCGTAGTTCTTCTTCACTGTGGTAAATAACTTTCGCATCATCATCATACCAATCAGTTTTTGATATAAAAAGCTGAAGAATTCCGCTCTTTGGAAAGTCTTGCAAGAATGGTATTTGCTCAAAATTTAATTGAGCTGTCATTACCATTGGTTGCCCAGTTCTGTCTTTCGGATACTCCTTATCCCTTGGGAAAAATGGGATTCCCAGAAACTTACTCTCTTTCACATCTAGCTTATCTTCAAGAGGTAATTCCTTCCTCGATTTTGCTTTTATCCGAACGAACTTGCGTTCGTACTTTTTTAGATCTGCTTCATATTCTTTCAAAAAATCTGGAATCATCAAGTATCTGTTTTACGGTACGCTATTTTATACGCAAAATTAATATACTCATAGCACAGATAGAATCACTAAAAATTATTCTGCGAACAAACCAGAGCACGCCCAAAACGTGCTCTAGCAATAGGGTTTAATAACGCTATAAGTTAGTTAACCGACATCGGAATATCCATTAGCAGTACTTCTGCGTCGCTATCAGCTTGGAAAGTGATTTTGTCAGTACTCCACACTCCTAAGCCGTCGCGTTGGTGCAGTGCTTGATCGCCTACGGTCACGCTACCTTTTAGTACAAAGACGTACACCCCGTTGCCGGGCTGAGCTACTTCGTAATCCAGCGCAGTGCCTTCGGTTAAATTACCTAATGAAAAGTAGGCATCCTGATTAATCCAAACCGCACCTTCTTCAGTAGGTGATACGACCCGCTGCCAACGGTTTACTCGATCTTCGGGATTAAAAGTAATCTGATCATAGCGAGGCTCAATATTTTTCTCCTTGGGGAATACCCAAATCTGAAGAAAGTTGACGGGTTCCTCTTTACTGTGATTATACTCTGAGTGCGAAACCCCGGTGCCAGCACTCATAATCTGTACATCGTTCTGATGAATTACCGTTTTGCTACCCATGCTGTCTTTGTGCTCCAAGGCTCCTTCTAATGGGATAGAAATAATCTCCATATTGTCGTGTGGGTGCGTTCCGAAGCCCATGCCGCCCTGCACTACGTCATCATTCAGTACCCGTAGTACACCAAAATGTACTCGCTCAGGATTGTGGTAACGAGCAAAACTAAAGGTATGATGACTGTTCAACCAACCATGGTTGGCGTGTCCACGAGTTTCGGCTTTATGCAATACTGTTTTCATGATTCTGTCTGGTTTATTGTTTTCAGCTACTCATTCTAACGCAGCTAAACAATGTTTGATAGCGACAAAATCAGGGAAAAGATGGTAAAAATTATGGAATACAAGCGGGGTGCTAAAGACGATAAGTGTAATACTAATTTCTTACTTAGCCTCTTTATTCAGTTTGTAGAGATGATAAATATTAATTGCCCCATTTTCTCCACCTGACATTCCAGTCATAGATAAAATACGACCATCCGCAGAATCTACGAAGAAATAGTTATACAGTTCTTTTCCGTGATTCTCGGCTCCTGCAGGAACAATGATTGGGTAAGCATATCCGTCACGATGATTTACTACTATATTTTCCAATTTCAATGAATCAACAACTTCTAATGGATATTGATAAAATTTCTCGAGTTTACCTTTTTCTATCTGTTTTTTTAGTGGCTTACCTATAATATAATCATAAAGCAAAACAGTTTTCTGACCAATACTTTCGCCCCTCACTTCTACTGACTTTTTAAGGGCTTTAACCTTTGCAATTTCATGATCGACACAATCCACAATCTGGTTCTCTAAGTGTTGAACCATAAACCTGATGCCAACTCGGGGTATACCCACTTCCGGCACATAAGATAAGGCAATCTCTTGCTTAGGGTTACCTGCCCAAGATAACTTCAGCATGGAAGATTTCCCTACAAATGAGCGATGATAACTCCAGTCAGACAGGCTATTAAATCCATATCTTGGATTGGAGGAATAGAAGTCATTCATTTTGTAATTCTTCTGTTTGGTAACCTCTAGAATACAATAGTCAGGATCTTTTGAACTCCGTAAATGCTCTACTTGAGAAGAAGTAACGAACTCAATTTTTTTGCTGATATTCCATTCTTCCTCGATGGCTTCTTTTAAGAATGTGTTGAACTCTGAAACTACAGTTTGATATTTTTCTAACCCTTCAGGCTCTTTCTTGGTAAAGTATTGAACCATCTTTTCATCTTCTTCTAAGAAAACAACCGCTAGTTTGCATTCTTTTACTTTATGAGCTAGTTCTTTATCAGCAGGTACAAACTGTGCCTGTAAACCTACGGGCATGATAAAGATAATTACGATCCAGATTCTTAATTTAACGAACATGTCTATCATCAGTATAGTGGGGACATATGCAAATTAATAAGTGCACGAACCAGAAAAGGCTAAAACTTAGATGATCCCTTACTATGTAATGATGAGCGTATTTTAGCAAGAGCAGTTATGCTATCTGCTCTTAACTTTTCCAGCTTTTTGTTTTGAATTCAGTAAGAGATTGCCCCGTTTGGGCACGGAAGAATTTGGTGAAGTGAGAAGGGTTGCGGAAGCCGAGATTATGGGCGAGTTCTTTAGTAGTAGCGGCCTCGAAGGCGGCACGTCGCTTGGCTTCCAGCGTGAGTCGCCGTTGGATATATTCTTTGGCAGTTTGTCCGAGCAGTGAGCGCACTACATCGTTTAGGTGATTGGGCGTGATAAATAATTTTTCGGCATAGTCACCTACTTTGTGACACTGGGTTACATGAGATTCTACTAACTGTTTGAAACTACGAAGAATGGTTTGTCCCGCTTGCAATTGTTGCGGATTTACCGGGTCTAAATCGCAAACATTATTACAGGCAATCAGAAAGAGTTTAAGCCAAGCACCTAGAGCTTCGTAGCGATAATCGGTCAACTGTTCGGCTTGCTGCATCTGTTTTACATAAAGGTGTAGAGTGGCTTTTTGTGGTTCAGAAATTACTAAAGGAGGATTTTCTTCGCAACTGCGAAAAATCTTAAGTTGCTCGATAAATTCTTCCCGAATGCCATTCATCTGCAAAAATTCGGATGTAAACAAAAGCACTACTCCCGTGGGGTCAGGCTTAGTACGTACCTGATGCACTTGCCCCGAACTCACGAAAAAAAGGTGGTCGGGCTTAATTTCATAATCGACAAAATCAATCATGTGGGTGCCTGTAGCGGTAAACGACCACAGAATAGTGTAGTAAAAGTGCCGATGCGGCTGATCGGGTTTTCCTTGATTAACTTGGTCAATGGCCTCCATGGTACGCAGCGAGAAGGGAACGGCTTGCTGATCGTGTTGAAGCTCGTAGTTGGGCAGTCTGTTAGCCATTACTATTCATCTTCTTCAAACAAGGCGAAGTCTACCAAAAGTCGGCAGATCTTGCCCGAGGCATCACGGCCAATGTAGGTTGTGTACGTTCCGGCACCGTCGCCCGACGAACAAGCCACCAGATTACCACTCTCTAGATCTAACTCAGCCCAAGCCCGATCATCTTCGTAGGTTTCATCCAGAGCATTGTTCAGTTTATTCATCACGGCCTCACGTTCTTCACCGTCAATAGCTGGTAAATCAGACAGGACATTGGCATCAGCTAACACGAAAATACCGGATTCTACCAGTGTGCTTGCATGAGCATTCTCACCGGAATAAGTCGCCGATTCCCAGTGTTGGGGCGCATTATTACTAAATTTAATGCGGAAGTAGCCAGCAATCTCTTCCCCGTCCTCAAATTCAGCGATAGCTACTTCGGTCAGAAATTCTCCGTTGGGAAAAGTCTCTGAGAGTTGCAGCGTGTCTGAGGCGCGAGCTGGATCACCCGCTATTATCTGACCAGAACTAATTCGCAGATAACCTATGGGCTGGTTAGTAAACAGCAGTTCTTCATCCGCCAGTTCTACCACAATATCTTCGTCATCGAAGGCTAATTCAAAAAGTTCGGCAATAGATTGATCCATAGATTTAGCAATAGTGTAAAAAAATTCTCTGTAATATAGTTTATCTGCCTGGATGAACAACTTTTATACTGTCTACCAGCCAATCTGCTACGAAATAACAGCCATACCAATCTTCACTGCTCAAAATAACCGAGCAACGTAGTATAAAAATTCTTCTTCATCTGTTCAGCGTCAATAGAGCGATAATAGTTAATCTTTCGGTTGCCACTATCGCGAGAGGTGGTTACTTCTACGGTTTCCGCCCACTCGGGATGAATAATAGCTTCAATCAGGGCTAAGTCCCAGATGGTGCGCTCTTTTCGGCTGCCATCTAAATGTTGGTACCAACGGTCTACTAAAAAACTACCCAATTGATGCGTGCCCGATAACTTCTCTTCTACCTCCGCAAAGGTAAACTTCATGGCCGAAGCCACATTTACCGGAATAACATTCATATCTATTTCTGAAGTAAGTAAAATCTCCAGTGCCTGGGCATCCATCATAGCATTAAAATCTACTCGCTTCAGGATATTATTTTCAAAATCGTAGCTACTACCTAGCCAGTAAAGTTTGATACGTGGTTCTATGGAAGGATCGATGTAAATGGCCGAAGCCACATTGGTGAGCGCACCTAATGCTACTACAGTTAGCTTCTCGCCGGTAGGGGTAGCCTTTGCCTGCTTAATAATCTCGTAGGCAGCGGCTGAGTGCTGAGCTAGATCACCCCAGTCGTACATCCGTGCCACTCCGCCCCGACGAGTAGGTACAGAAACGTCAAAATATCCTAGTAACAATTGGTTGAGCCGATGGCTATTTTCCATTGTATTAGGTTCGGCCCAGTGGCTAGTTTGCCAATGAGTGGCATTCAGTGCAACAATATTCCACGAGGGTTCTACCAAAGCCCGGGCAATAGCGTACAGATCATCTACTTCGTTACCCGTATCAGCATCTAGCACAATGCGGGTGGGAGACTGACCTATTGCGGTTAGGCAGTTAAAGTAGGTGAGGCAAAAAAGGACTACCCAGAAAAAAGTATTCTTAGAGCGTAATCGGTATTTCATAAAAGCAGAGAAGTTGCGTATCGGTGCAGTTTACACATTTCTACGAGCGGGCACAAACTATTCTTCCTAAGAGAGCGAGCATATCAATGTTTAACCGATTGGTTGTAACAAAAAAAGCTGACTGAGTACGAAACCCAGCCAGCTTAATTACTTTTGACTAAAAAGATTTATAAAAACATTCCACCGGAAGCTTCAATGCGTTGGGCATTTACCCAGCGGGCATCCTCAGTACATAGGAAGGCAACTACTCCCCCAATATCTTCGGCTTCGCCTACTCGCCCGAGGGCAGTTTGCGACGCAATGATTTCTTTCATTTGAGGCATCGCTTCAAAGTCGCCTCGGTTAAAATCAGTCGCAATGGCTCCGGGGGCTACAACGTTGGCCGTGATTTGTCGGCTGCCTAACTCTTTTGCTAAGTAGCGAGTGAAGGTTTCCATGGCTCCCTTCATGGCAGCGTAAGCACTGTACCCGGGAAGAGAGAAGCGGGCTAATCCGGTAGAGATATTGATGATTCGTCCGCCGTCGGCGAGCAGAGGCAACGCTTTCTGGGTAAGAAAGTACGCTCCTTTGAAATGCGTATTGTTCAGGGTATCAAAGGTCTCTTCATCTACCTGACCAATCATTCCGTGAGCGTTTACCCCAGCATTGTTTACCAAAAAGTCGAAATTATCCCGGTTCCAGCGTTCGTTTAGCTGTTCTTTTACCTGAGCGAAGAAAGCGTCAAATGATTTGATATTTGCCACGTCCAGTGGTAAGGCTACCGCCTTTTGCCCTTGCCGCTCAATAGCGTTTATTACTTCCTTCGCCGCATCTTCATTGCTACGGTAGGTGATGATTACGTCGCTGCCGTACTCGGCTAAACGCAGTGCTTGATCTTTTCCTAAACCTCGGCTTCCGCCGGTTACTAGTGCGATTTTGTTTGCTAACTTTGTCATGGTTTTGTTGATTTAAGTTTGTTTTCAATTAACTACACGACAAAGGTAAGGTAGCGGATAGGGCTACTAAAGACACATTTCTCAGCATCGATGGCGCAAAGCTAAGATGCTAGCGATTGACGATAAGTATTGGGAGTTTTCTTGGTGTGTTTCTTAAAAAATTTGCTGAAATGCGTAGGTTCCGAAAACTTTAGTTGGTAAGCGACTTCTTTCACCGACATCGATTTATTATTCAACAAAGCCTGGGCTTCCACCAGCGTTTTTTCATTAATCCAGGTATTCACCGACTTTCCAGTTTTGTTTTTGATGACGGTACTAAAGTAATTAGGGTGCAACTGCTGATGCTCAGCGTAGTCCTGCACATTGGGCAGTGCCTTGAGGTTCGCCAGGTTGCGGTACGATTTCTCCAGATCCTGCTTAAAGGTCTGTACAATCATCGATCCCCGATCTGATTCTTGCAACGGATTATAGTCTTTCCAAAACCGATCTTTGATTTTCAGTAGCAGCACTACGAACAAGTTACCAATGATGCGGTACCGATAGCGGGTGTTTCCTTCGTACTCATCAGCAATTTGCCTAACCATTTTTTGGTACTCACCAAAGGTATCTGCGTCCAGATAGCCCGGTGGAACGGTTTCGGCTAGTAGAAACGGAAAATCTTCAAAAACATCAGTATGAACGTTTTGCTTGAGAAACTTCTCCGATAGTGTGACCAGGTATCCGGTGCACTTTTCTTGAAGATAGAATGATTTTAGGTGGCCGGGGTTGGTAAAATACACCGTGCGTGGCTTGGCCTGAAACTGCTGACCATCCAATGTATACTGACTGTGACCGCTCTCTAAAAAAACAAAGGAATAATAATTAGCCCTAAACGTCGGTGACTGCCGTACCTCGCCATGCACATTTTCTAACCGATGCACGGTAAACTCGGCGTCCTGCTCAATTGGGATGCCCAGATTATTGAATAAATCCTGAAGTCGGTCGTGAACAATAATTGGAGTGCTCATTTCTTAGCATGTTTTTCTGGGTAACCACCAAGCACAAGTTATAGTTAGATACGATCCGATGAAGTAACGAACATCATATCCGTCAGGCAGAGAAACTTTTACTTCACTCCTGATGCACTACATCTTTTCACACTTAGTACAGCAAAATTAAAAGTAGTTGTGTTAGTACTGCTTTTCTTGGCAGTTGGTACAGAAGGAAAAATACTGCTTTCCGTCATCTCATCTATTAATGCAACTCTGTTGCAAAAAAGAAAAATACCACTACCTTTACTAACGATATATTCACTAAAACAACATCAAGACAAATATTACTTAAGTTCCACTACGCTTCCAATCTCTTCTCAAGAACTCATAAAATTTCATGCTATGTATGACAATAATCAATTTGAAGTCATCATTATCGGCGGTAGCTACGCCGGACTTTCCGCTGCAATGACACTAGGGCGCTCACTAAGAAAAACATTGGTTATTGACAGTGAAAAGCCTTGTAATCGGTTCACTCCTTACGCTCATAATTTTATAACCCAAGACGGAAAGAAGCCAGGCGAGATTTCTACACTAGCGCGTCAGCAGGTAGAAAAATATGATACGGTAACTTTCCTTAGCGACTTGGCTACCCAGGGAGCTAAAACTGAGCACGGCTTCGAGATTCAAACAAACTCGGGACAAACCTTTGGTGCCCAGAAATTACTCTTCGCTACCGGAGTTAGAGATGTTTTGCCTGATATTGATGGCTTTACCGAGTGTTGGGGCAAAACCGTTATTCATTGTCCCTACTGTCACGGATATGAAGTGAAAGGTAAGAAAACCGGGATTTTTGTAAACGATGAGTCGGTCTTTGATTTTTACAAGATTATTTCCAATTGGACAGATAGTATCACAGTCTTCACCAACGGAGAGGCTACTTTTGAGCAGGCTGAACTCCGAGAACATAAAATTTCAATTATTGAGACCCCAATTGAGCATCTTGAGCATGAAGGAGGCCTTTTAAAGAAAGTAGTTTTAAAAAATGGACAAACCTACGTGCTAGACGCGCTTTACTTTCGCCCACCATTCGTTCAGCACTGCGAAATACCGCAACAGCTAGGATGTGCCATAAATGAGAGCGGGCACATAGAAGTTGACGGTTTTCAAAAGACAAGTCTTCCTGGAGTATTTGCCGCTGGCGACTGTACTACTCCGTTCCGTAGTCTTGCTACTGCTTCGGCTCAAGGGAGTGTAGCAGGAGCGATGCTGAATCACGAGTTGATCAGAGGTGGTGTAGACAAAACCAACGGCCACGAATAAGGCGGGCGCTCTCACTTTGTGGACAGCACTAAAATAGTGAAGCCCGCCAGTATACACTGCTTTCTAGGCAACGATACGCCCTGTAATCTAAAAACTCCGAGAACTCTTATTCGGCGGAAGACTCACGGTCAAGGTCAATATCATTTCTAGAATACACGTTAGCATATGCCATCATATGTATTGTGAGCATTTCATTTTTAGTTCATCTGTTCTGCCGTTAGCTTACTTGAGCAGAGTCCTAAAGTTGTCATGAATGTTGAGAAGAGAAGCAAATAGATCGTGTCTTGTCTATCAATTAATTGAAGAACTTCTTTGCCAATTGGAAGTGAAATGGCGACCAAAACAAATGTTACGGTTCCAGTTAGGTAGTTCACTTGAATTGAGGAAATGAAAGCTGAGTTAAACAGGAGAAACCCTATTCCAGATAATCCAACAGCTGCAAAAGAAATGATCAAGTGAACGTTCCCAAGTCCAACAGCTAGTATGGCTGAACCAAAAAACAATGCCGTCGAGATTAAGCCTAAAGTTAGGGTAGAGCGCCACTTTTTATAATTAACAGAGTTCCAGTTTGCAAGAGGTACAGAAATTCCAAATAAGAATGGGAAAATATAGGGCGCGTTAAGATTCTCGCCCAAAAATATTCCTAACCAACTAAATAGTTGGCCTAGCAGAAGGGTTAAGAATATCTGTTTATTGCTCACGTTCTAGGTGCAGGATGTATGCTAATTGTAAGATAAAGCCACTAGGGATTACTCTACTTCTCTCTTCTCGAAGTAACGACAAAAATGAGTTAATTCACACTGTTCACACTTGGGTTTTCGGGCGAGGCAGACGTAGCGCCCGTGTAAGATGAGCCAGTGGTGAGCATTAGCCACGTGTTCTTCGGGAATGTGACGGATGAGCTGCTTTTCTACTTCCAAAGGGGTTTTGGCCGTCTGGGTTACCAACCCCAACCGCTTAGAGACTCGAAATACATGGGTATCTACCGCCATAGCCGGTTGATTGAAAATAACCGAAGAGATCACATTAGCCGTCTTCCGGCCTACTCCTGGCAGTTTTTGTAGTTCTTTGATATCACTAGGCACTTCTGAGTCAAAATCCTCAATTAGCATCTTAGCCATTCCGAGCAAATGCTTGGTTTTGTTATTGGGGTAGGAGATACTTTTAATGTAGGGAAAAAGCTCGTCGAAATGACTAGCTGCTAAATGTTCGGGAGTAGGAAATTGCTCAAATAACGCGGGAGTAACCATATTCACCCGCTTATCAGTACACTGAGCACTCAGAATAACCGCTACCAGTAATTCGTAAGGATTATTGTAGGTTAGCTCAGTCTCTGCTTCAGGCTGATGGGTTGCGAAATAAGAGATAAATTCCTGAAACCGCTCTTTCTTATTCATAAAAAAAGGTAGCTATTCTTCAGCCACCCGAATATCAAAAGTCTTAGAATACGCCAGAATGCGGTTAACAGTCTGGTTAGAAGGGTTCTTTTCAATAGATACGTTTTCTAATCGGCTTTTTACCGAATGTAATTTTTGAAACATATCCATTAGCTCGCTGTCTAAGCAGAGTGCTTCTTCAAATCGGTGAGCTTCCTCAGCCGACATTTCTTCATACGTATAACGTACTGCATCATCTAGGGTAAATGTTTGGATCATAGGCGATATTATGTTTTTGCATCTTCTTTCTCAAATTAATGAGAGCGTAGCGCATACGGCCCAGTGCCGTGTTAATACTAACCCCAGTGGCATCGGCAATTTCTTTGAAACTCATGTCCATATAGTGGCGCATGGTCAAAACTTGTCGCTGTGCCTCGGGCAATTCTTTAATCAATTGCCTTAATAACGTATGTGTATCCTTTTTTATTTGAATCGATTCGGCAGAATCTTCAGAAAAATCTAACGTGTTGAAAACATTACTGCCATCTTCTACCACAATCGTCGGATAACGCCGGGTTTTGCGGAAATGATCAATAGAAAGATTATGAGCAATTCGCATTACCCAAGGCAGAAATTTACCCTCTTCGTTGTACCGTCCCGATTTAATGGTGTTTACAACCTTAATGAACGTTTCTTGCAAAATATCTTCTGCAATGCATTCATCTTTCACGATCATGTAAATCGCGGTGAAAATTTTGGCTTTGTGCCGATTGACCAATTGCTCAAATGCTGCCTCGTGCCCTTGCTTGTACAGAGACACTAGTTTACTGTCGCTTACTGCGTACTTCTTCATTAATCCAAGTGTTTAGTGAGCGTAGAGGTTTATGGCATAGAAACTGGTTTAAGCGTAAATAAATGAGGGTATTAACAATGCACAGCTTTCAAAAATAAATAAGTAACAAATAATATGCAAACTTCTTATTTAGGGAGTAGAAAAACTATACTTTATTTCAAATAAACTAAAATTCTTCAGTAATGTACATTTTTTTCTAAAAACAAGATAGCAAATAGCCGACATTTTATCGAACCAGAGGATGGTTGATTTGCGTAAGTTTCTGTGGTAAATAAAAAATGGGCTTGGGTTACGCACCCAAACCCACCTCAATAAATTTACTATTTTTCTACTGAATTTAGTATTGAATAGAGGTAAGAGCCTGTTTCCCCTGCTTTTGCACTGGAACTACCATGTGGCCAGCATGTACCGTTTTGGCAAAAGAAGGTACTAATCGTAACCGGTAGCTCTTGCGGTCAAGAATCGTTTCTAATTTAATATCTCC
Source organism: Tunicatimonas pelagia (assembly GCF_030506325.1). NCBI lineage: Bacteria > Pseudomonadati > Bacteroidota > Cytophagia > Cytophagales > Catalimonadaceae > Tunicatimonas > Tunicatimonas pelagia. The sequence continues at coordinate 3,824,679 of NZ_CP120683.1, forward strand.
TGAAGAAGTTATTTTTACTAGGGAGACATCCGTTGAGTTTTTAATCGCATTATTGAAAATGAGATGATACGTATCATTGTGATGCGCCAGCGCAAAAGAAGTGTACAGATCTCGTTCTTCCGTCGATTTCTGGCTTTTATCAATAATCCGCAACCAGGAGTCGCTCTGCGGATTTATTTTTACGGCTAAAATTTTCTTGTAAATATCACCCAACTCTAGGTCAGCGTCAATTGGACTAAGCCCGCCTAAACCCAATTTTGGTTTAATAACCGGGCCTCGCTTGTACGATTCGGCGAAGAAGACTACGCTACCGTCATCTTCTTGATGCATATGCTTCACAGTGTATTCTTCAGCGTATTTTTTATCATCTTTCTGGTTAATTTCTTTGGCATCTCCTTTGGGAAAGGGATGCTCGGTTACTTTTCCGTCCTGAATGAGTAGGCCTCCTTCCAGATCATTGTTGCTAGGGTTGGCGTAAATACCAGCGAACACCGGTTGCTGCTGTTCATTCAACTGCATTCCTAAGTTAATAATGAACCGATTATTGGTCGGAATGTCTATCGTTTCAACTTCACCTTGATCAGGGTGGTATTTATACATGAAATATTCAAAATCACCCGCTGACTTTTTGAAGCCATCGTCACCAAAAGAAGCAATTAGCATGTAGAGAGTGCCGTCGTTAGCCAGTGCGTAGCTTTCTACCATTTGGTAGTTACCAGAAGCACCTGGCAGATCAATAAAACCTGACCAGGCTTCTTCCATATTTTCATTGAATACGATGCACTGCAAGTCGTTGGTTACGTCATTAAAAAAGTTGTAGTTAAACAGTAGCATCATTTTGTTACCATCGGCACTTTCGGCGTGGTTAAAAAAGTAGCTACGTCGCATTTTGCTAAACTGGGTAGAAAAGTAACTACGGAACATGTTGCCTACGTTAGCAGTAAAAATTTGCGGGTACAAATTGCTTACCTGCTTAGTTTCGCCCACCTGGTTAAGATCGGTACCGTAAGTTTCCAGATAAATTGGATACAGCAGTTCTTCATTAGGTTCATCTTCGTACAACAGCGCGTGTAGCTGATTCTGAAAGTAGAACGTGTAAAAATAATCGCGCGATTTTTCTTCCGGCTTTAGTACTCGGCTTTCCTGTAGCCCATCGGTTAGGCTGTAGTAGCTAACTATTTGCTTGTTGTTGATACCGTGATAGTAGTAATCTTCTCCAATGCCGGTAAAAACTCCCTGTTCATTTCCACCAATAATGAACAGATCGTCATTATCACCAGTTTTCACATAGTCGAAAATGCGGACATCTTGCGCGATGGTGAGGTAGGTGCAGGCAGTTAGTAGTAACGTTAAAATTGCTTTCATGATAAATATATGATTGAATGCGAAAATTGATAATGCGTTATTTACCGGTTTATGTATATCTGAATGAATAAGTAAACACAAAAAGAAGAAAAAATTTAGATAAATGACAAGTGGTCTTCTCGGATTAAATAAATTCGGAATAAGAGAATAAAATTCTCTTTATAAGTAGAATGGATGCCAATGAAAGTTCGTACTTTTACCAGTCTCAGCATTTTGAAATTACGATCATGAGATTTTTCTAGCTAAAATACTTTTGATAAGTGTTTTAGTTCTTAAACTAGCCAGTGCTTATGAATACTGCCCAACCAGCCTCCATTGATAGTTTAGATCCCAAGCAGTTTATCATTATTAAGGGAGCGAAAGTCAATAACCTGAAAGGGGTTGATGTAGCTATTCCTCGCAACAAGTTGGTAGTGGTTACCGGGTTGTCGGGTTCCGGGAAATCTTCTTTAGCGTTTGATACGCTATTTGCTGAAGGGCAGCGCATGTACGTAGAAAGTCTGAGCTCGTACGCTCGCCAGTTTTTGGGCCGGATGGAAAAGCCAGAAGTGGAGTACATTAAAGGCGTCTCTCCCGCCATTGCCATTGAGCAAAAAGTAAATACCCGTAATCCGCGCTCTACCGTAGGCACTACTACCGAAATCTACGACTACTTGAAACTGCTCTACGCCCGCGTAGGCAAAACCTACTCTCCGACCAGCGGGGAGCTAGTTAGTCGCGATACCGTGACCAGTGTGGTAGATTTTATCTTTCGGCAGGATGAAGGCACTCGTCTGATGGTGCTCTGCCCGCTAATACTGCATCAGGAGCGATTATTAGCCGAAGAGCTGAATGTGTTATTGCAAAAAGGGTTTACTCGAATAAAAGTAAACGATGATGTTCTTTTCATCGAAGAGATTTTGGAAGGCGAACCCGATGCCTCGGCTGAGTACCGTATTCTAATTGATCGGGCTTCGGTGCAGCCGGATGATGAAGACTTGCAGTTCCGGTTGGCTGACTCGGTACAAACGGCTTTCTTTGAAGGCGAGGGAATTTGTGAGGTTGAAGTGGTTACACCGGAAAGTAACGAACTGCACCGCTTTTCGGATAAGTTTGAGCGAGACGGAATTGTTTTTGAAGAGCCGAGCGTTAATTTGTTTACCTTTAACAATCCATACGGAGCCTGCCGCACCTGCGAAGGTTTCGGAAAAGTGCTGGGTATTGACGAAGATTTGGTAATTCCGGATAAAAGCCTGTCGGTTTACGAAGGAGCGATTGCGCCCTGGCGAAGTCATTCCATGAAAAAATGGGCTGATCCCCTATTAAAAAATGGCATTCGCTTCGACTTTCCCATTCACCGTCCTTATATCGATTTGACTGACGAGCAGAAGAAAGTGCTCTGGACGGGTAATAAATACTTTAAGGGGTTAGACAAATTTTTTCAGTACCTGCAATCCAAAACCCACAAGATACAGTATCGGGTGATGCTGTCGCGCTACCGAGGCCGAACCGTTTGTCCCGAATGCAAGGGCACTCGCTTGCGGGAGGATGCTTCCTACGTTAAAATTAGTGGCACCTCAATTAATGAATTGGTGCTCATGCCAATTAGGAAGCTCATTACTTTCTTTCAAGAAATTTCACTAGATAAGCACGAAGAGAAAATAGCTAACCGCATTACCAAAGAAATTCGTAGTCGCTTAGAGTATCTGGACAAAGTGGGGCTAGGGTATCTAACGCTGAATCGGTTAACGAGCACACTATCGGGTGGAGAATACCAGCGGATTAAACTGGCAACTTCGTTGGGTAGCGCATTGGTGGGTTCCATGTACATTCTGGATGAGCCTAGTATCGGATTACACCCCCGCGATACCAGCCGCTTGGTAGAAGTACTGAAAACACTGCGTAATCTGGGTAATACCGTTATTGTAGTGGAACACGAAGAAGAAGTAATGCGGGCCGCTGATCAGATTATTGACATTGGCCCTGATGCCGGACGGCACGGCGGCGAGTTAGTATTTCAGGGAAGCCTGACCGAATTGCAAAAAATGAACGGCAGTGCCAATACCCACACCGCCCGCTACCTGAGCGGAGTAGAAGCTATTCCGGTACCTAAAAAACGCCGAACCTTCAAGCATCAAATTGAGATAAAGGGAGCTCGGGAAAATAACCTGAAACACATCGATGTAGCAATTCCGTTGGGTGTATTAACAGTAGTAACCGGAGTAAGCGGCTCAGGAAAATCTACGCTGATTAAAAGCATTCTTTACCCAGCCCTGGGCAAAATATTTGGCACAGTAAACGAGACTACGGGAAAGTTTGATCGACTGGAGGGTGACCTTAAAAAAGTCACTCAGCTAGAGTTCGTCGATCAAAATCCTATTGGTAAATCTTCTCGCTCTAATCCGGTTACTTATGTAAAAGCCTACGATCAAATTCGGCAGCTCTACGCCGACCAACCACTGGCTAAGCAGCGAGGTTATAAACCAGCCTACTTTTCTTTCAATGTAGACGGCGGACGCTGCGAGAATTGTCAGGGCGAAGGAGAAGTGACGGTAGAAATGCAGTTTATGGCCGATATTCACCTGACCTGTGAGGTATGCAAGGGGAAGCGCTTCAAAAAAGAAATTCTGGAAGTTACCTACCAAGGAAAAGATATTGCTGAGGTGCTGGAGCTAACGGTAGATGAAAGCGTTAATTTCTTCGCCGGTCAGAATGGTCTAATCAACAAGTTGCAGCCGCTGCAAGATGTTGGGTTAGGTTATATCCGACTGGGTCAATCGTCTAACTCCCTCAGTGGTGGAGAAGCCCAGCGAGTTAAGTTAGCTTCGTTTCTAGGTAAAGGAAATAATTCTCGTAACGGCCAAAGTGAGCATCTACTGTTCATCTTCGATGAACCTACTACCGGACTACACTTTCACGATATTCGAAAACTGATGGATGCCATCAACGCCCTTATTGAGCAGGGTAATTCAGTAGTAATTATTGAGCACAACATGGAAGTGATTAAGTGCGCCGATTGGATTATTGACTTAGGGCCGGAGGGCGGCGAACAAGGTGGGAATGTAACCTTTGCCGGACGCCCCGAAGAAATGATTACACTAAAGGATAATCATACCGCTCGGTACTTGCAGGAGAAGTTTTAGCAATGCAAAAAGTACGGTAGTTTCTATTTTTAAGAATTCTAGCGAAACACTGCTTTGTCAAGCTTGAAATCGATAGTGAAAGAAGTACTTGGGTTTGATTTGCTACGCTAGTAGTCCCAATCCGTCATCGCGATTATTTTATGACGGCGACAGAAAGCGATTTGATGTACCAGATACAAAAGAAACGAAATGAATACTGATATTTGTTTTCTAGGAAGAAATTCCGATATAGTTGCGGTATGATCACACGAATAGAAATTGCTGGCTATAAAAGTATTAAGTCGTTGGAGCTTAACCTTCAACCCATCAATATTCTGTTGGGTGGCAATGGTGCGGGAAAAAGCAATTTCGTCTCACTCTTTTCGCTGATACGCAATATTTATAATAAGAACCTTCAGAACTACATACAAAAGAAGGGCGGTGCCGATAGCTTACTCCATTTCGGAAAGCAGCATACCTCATCCATTGATATAGCCATATACTTTAGAAGTTCTAGCGATCACGAAAATAAATTCATGATTCGATTGGAGACCTTGCAAGATCGTCTATTGATTAGATCAACTAAAACAGCATTTAAATGGCAGGGAAAATGGAAAGAGCGTGAGTATGAGACTAATATACTAGAATCAGAATTTCAAGATATTAATACCAATCAAGCTTTTTGGGTAAATGATCGTTTAAAGGGGTTTGATGTATATCATTTTCATGATACTAGCGATACTTCACCGATGAAGGCGATGGGTGACCTTCACGACAATGCCCGGTTGAAAAGAGATGGTTCTAATTTAGCGGCATTTCTATATTATTTAAAAGAAAAAGAGCCTAAGCATTTCAAGCGTATAGAACTAACGATCAAATCTATTGCGCCGTTTTTTGATCATTTTGTTTTAGAGCCTAATCGCCTAAATGAGCAAAAAATACAATTAGAGTGGCGTGAGAACGGGTTCCCGGAGACGTATTTCAACGCCTATCATTTGTCAGACGGAACTTTGCGATTTATTTGCCTAGCTACCTTACTAATGCAACCCAACCCTCCGGCTACTATCATTATTGACGAACCAGAATTGGGTCTGCATCCGGTAGCTGTCAATAAACTGGCAGCATTAGTACGGAAAGCTTCGAAAAAAGCTCAGATCATTCTCTCTACGCAATCCATCAACCTGATAGATAATTTTGAGCCTGAAGACATTATAGTGGCTAATAGAGAAAATCACGCTTCTGTATTTAAAAGGCTAAGTAGTAAAGATTTACAAATTTGGTTAGAGGATTATACTCTCGGAGACTTATGGGGGCAAAATAAGTTAGGAGCCCAACCCTACAGCGTTTAATGAAACGATTAGTATTTATTGTAGAAGGAGATACCGAAATTAAGCTGGTAGATAGGCTTCTTGTTCCCCACTTGGTAGGTCTAGGCTTCCAAAATTCAATGTACGCTCAAACCATTATCACCAACCGAAAACAGCATAAAAAGGGCGGGGTTACCAGTTATGGTCTGTTTAGAAATGAAGTCGGAAGGACATTAGCACAAGGGAATGTAATTGTAACTACGATGATAGATTTTTTTAGACTACCCACTGATTTTCCCAGCTTCACTACAGACTCTACCAAAATTGATCAAATTGAACAGGCAGTTCACGGCGACTTAGACAACCACCCCGACTTTATTCCGTATATCCAACGTCACGAATTGGAAGCTCTAATGTTTTCAGACCGATCCGGTTTTGAATTGGTGATCGATGATGATGGCAAAATGCAACAGATCGATGACATCTTAAAGCAGTATCCAAACCCAGAGGATATTAATAATAATCCTGAGACTGCTCCTTCCAAACGGCTCCAGCAGATATTCAACTACGACAAAACTGGCGATGGTGAGCTTATTTTTGAGATGATTGGTATTGGTAACATTATGGATAAATGCCCCCGGTTTGCAACCTGGATAGCTAGAATTGTATCGAAACTAAAAGAAACAACACCAAAATGAAGCAATTACTATTTCACAATCTTATTGCGTTGATCAATCTTCTTCCCCTACATCCACGGCGGCTTGTTTTTCGCTGGCAGTAAGTTTGAGCACTACGTCAGGTTCGTTCATAATGACGTAAACGGCACCATTGGGGCCGGGGGCTACATCGCGTACGCGGCCTACGTTTTTCATAATTACTTCGTCGTGCATAATGCGATCATCCACAATGTTGAGCAAGCGAACTTCTTCGTAGGCGAGTGCCCCTACTAGCAGTTTATTCTTCCACTTGGGGAATTCATCGCCCTGATAGAACTCAATGCCGCAGACGGCAATGGAGGGTTTCCAATAGATAATGGGTTGCTCCATACCTTCCTTGCGGGTAATATCGGTGATAGAAGTGCCATTGTAGTTGCGTCCGTAGGTGATTACCGGCCATCCGTAGTTATTCCCCTTTTGAATGATGTTCACCTCGTCTCCCCCCATTGGACCGTGCTCGGTTTCCCATATGGTTCCGGTTTCGGGGTGTACGGCTAGTCCTTGCGGGTTGCGGTTGCCGTAGGTAAAAATAGACGAAATAGCATCGGTCTCGTTCACAAACGGATTATCTTCGGGAATGCTACCATCACGGTTTATGCGGTGTACTTTGCCATTGGGTCGGGTAATATCTTGGGCTTGATCTTGGGCACCCCGGTCGCCAATACTGAAGTATAGATACCCTTCGGGATCAAATACAATACGGTTGCCGTAGTGATGGCGGGTGGTGCTATATAAATCATGCGGAGACTCAAAAACTGTTTCCTCGCTTGTCCACTGATTGTTTTCAATTTTTCCCCGGACAATTTTGGTCATTGCTCCTAGTTTTGCACCATCGTCTTCCAAAGCATGGCTGAACGATAAATATACCCAACCATTCTGGTCGTAATCAGGGTCAACGGCAACATCAAGTAAACCGCCTTGCCCCTCGTGTAGTACTTCGGGAGTGCTTTGCACTGGAGCTTGCAGTTCGCCATTGTCAATCACACGCAGCCGCCCAGGTCGCTCAGTAACTAACACCTTATCATCTCCGGCAAAGGCTACCGCCCAAGGAATTTCTAGCCCATCGGCAAAAACTTCAACATCTACGTTATAATCTAACGTTTGCAGTTGAGAAGGAATATTACCGTTGCTGATCATTGCACTTTTTTCGGCTTCTAGCACGTAATCCACAATGCTACTTAGCTGGTCGTTGTCTAGCACCTTCTCATAGGCCGGCATACCTACCTGGGCTATCCCGAATTTAATGTTGCGGGTAATCTGTCCGCGACCTGAGCCGTGTTTCCACTCACCGTCTAAGAAGCTAGGGCCATTACCACCCTTCAGGTCTTCGCCGTGGCAAGAAGCACAGTACTGCACGTAAAGTGACTGCCCCTCTTGAGCAAACGTAATCGTAGTAAACAGGGTAAAGATGAAGCTAAATAATGAAATTGGGTAGTTATTTGACATAGCTAGGTGGGTTACGTTATCTAGGGTAAATCTACAAAAAGATTGTCAAACGGCTCAACTGTTCGATTGCTCAATTGTTGAATGGTTATTAGTCCATGGTTGATAGTCGACCGTCCACAGGTTTAGAAGCTTAAGGTATTCGGGTATTGGGTATTATTCATCATTCATTAATCATTATTCACTAGTTCGTTGGTTCTATCAACGATCGATTTCAAATTCCGGTCTCCGGTCTCCGGTCTCCGGTCTCCATAGTTTATCGTTCTTCACTTTTGAAAATATTCCAAACTTTCCAATCTCGGAAAGTCTTTTTGTCCTTCTCTTTTTGCTTCTTACGCTTCGCTTTATTTTTCTCCTTGAGGCGTTTGGTTTTTTCTTTGTACTTGGCTCGCTTGGTTTTTTCTTTCTCCTTTAGCTTAAAGCGTTTCTGCTTTTCCCGCTCCTTTATCTTGGAGGATTTTGTTCGTTCTTTTTCCCGTTTGTTTTGCCGTCGGACGCGGGCTTTCTTACGCTGGCTTTTGCCTTCTTTACCCATTACGTAGCGTACCGATATGGCCGTAGAATACTCCAACCGCTGCTGTTCCGACACAAAATTGTACGCTGGTTTTACATCGGCTGAAATTAGCAGTCGAAGCAGCGGAACCTTTAGTTCAGCCCCCATAATTGCGTCTACTCCCGCTACGGCACCAAAGTCATCAACACCACCCACGTGGCCACCGCCGCCTACGTAGAAGTTCAGCCCTTTGCCCACTAGCGGAAAGTGGTTTTCTATCAGCAGTGTGCTTCGCACTTCATTATCATTACCAGTTAGTAGTCCTTCCAGAGCAATGGTACGGAACACCCGCTGCTTTACCGTAATACCTAACTGGTCACCGTCTACCCGCAAACCAGCCGCCGTGCTGTATTTTTGGGCGTACCCGTTTAAACCAATCAGGCAACTGATTACCAAAATTATAATCCCTAGCTTACGCATGTTCCTACAACGAACCTGCCCCACGTATAGTCTATTCCCGCCAGAATGTGTAAGTTTGATCAAAAGTTCACGGTTTTTTGATGAGATACTCACTTGCCGACATCTAAACTCAAATCTGCTTCAGATAATTCCGTCAAACTTTCAGCTACTGCTATGGACAAAGAATCACTAATGAAGTTGTTGCTAGATACCTTGCCCCAGGTAGGTACCGTCACCTGGATCGGTATTCGTTCCGAACGCCGGGCACCGTTACAAACGGTTGACCAGGTAGTGGCAAAAGAAGGCTCCGGACTAGAAGGAGATCATTTTGCGGGAAAATCTCAGAGCAAGCGACAAGTTACATTGATTAATGCAGAGCACATTCAGGCTGCTGCCACTATGCTGCACTGCAATGCGATTGACCCGGGTCTGCTGCGTCGTAATATTGTGGTGCAGGGCATCAATCTGTTAGCCCTAAAAGATAAGCAATTTCGGATAGGGGAAGCTGTGCTAGAAATGAGTGGTTTGTGCCATCCTTGCTCTCGTATGGAAGAAAACTTGGGTGCTGGAGGCTACAATGCCATGCGCGGACACGGCGGCATTACCGCGAGGATTGTTAAAGGAGGAGTGATTCGGGTGGGAGACGATATAAATGTATTATAGTGTTCAAGTATTATAGTACGAAGTGTTATGGTGTTACGGTTCTTGGTAGTAATATGATTAAGTTGCGGAACTTGAATTCTGTGCTTCGTACTACGCCATAAACTTAGAACTATAACACCACAACACGCTGATCTGAACACATTAACACTTGAATACCTAAACACAATTATAGAAATTATGGCAGATACCCCGGAAGAAGGTTTAAAAATGACGTTGGGTCCTTGGCTACTGTGGGGGATGGGAGTGGGATTAGTTATTTCGGGGATGTACTTCGGCTGGAACCTGGGTTTGGCAGAAGGCGGCACCTTGGGATTAGCCATTGCCACCGGCTTCATCATGCTGATGTACGTCACTTTCACCTTCAGCTATACCGAACTGGCCTGTGCTATTCCGAAGGCGGGCGGCGCATTTGATTATGCTGACCGGGCACTGGGTAAGCGGATGGGCTTTGTGGGAGGCATGGCTCAGATTGTAGAGTTTGTGTTTGCCCCTCCGGCCATTGCCGCCGCCATAGGAGCGTATTTCAATTTGTACTTTCCCGGCGTACCTACATTGGGCATTGCCATTGGAGCGTATTTTCTGTTTACTCTGTTGAATGTGTTAGGGGTACGGCTGGCCACTACCTTTGAACTGGTGATAACCATACTAGCGGTCATCGAGTTGCTCATTTTTGCGGGAGTCACCTTGCCGCACTTTGAAGCGAAGAATTTAGCCATCAATGCCTTGCCTAACGGAGTTTCAGGCGCGTTTGCCGCAATTCCGTTTGCTATCTGGTTCTTTTTAGCTATTGAAGGCGTTGCCAATTTGGCGGAGGAAACGGTGAATCCGCAGCGAAACGTACTACTCGGTTTTGGCTCAGCCATCTTCACGCTGGTTATGCTTTGTATTCTTACTTTTCTATCGTCAGTAGGTGTAAACGGTTGGGAGGCGGTAGTGTACCCACCCGATAGTGCCGAGCCTTCTGATTCTCCTTTGCCTCTAGCGTTATCGTACGTGGTGGGGGATAATAGCTTTCTGTATCATCTGCTAATTACGGTAGGTTTACTAGGGCTAATTGCCTCTTTTCACGGCATTATTCTGGCAGCAGGGCGCGCGACTTTTGAGTTCGGACGGATGCGCTACGTTTCATCACTTATGGGCAAAGTTCACTCCAAGTTTAAAACGCCTGCTTACGCGCTGGTTGTGAATATGCTGGTAGGCATTGTAGCCTTGCTGACCGGAAAAACCGGGGAGATCATCACAATTGCTTGCTTCGGAGCTATTTCGCTCTACATGATTTCTATGGTGAGCCTATTCGTACTGCGGAAAAATGAACCCAAATTAGAACGACCGTTCCGGGTGCCAATGTACCCCGTTTTTCCTGCGATTGCTTTAGCAATTGCTACCGTAGCACTGGTTGCGATGACGATCTACAATCCGATAATTGCGCTTATTTACTTCGGAATTATACTGGTGGCCTACGCCTATTTTCATTTCTTTGTTAATAAATCGCAGGTTGCTAAAACCAAAGCTTAGTGATGAACATACTTTTTATTGGAGCGCACCCCGACGACTGTGAAGTATACGGGGGAGGAACCGCTGCACTATTTGCTCAAATGGGACATCAGGTGAAATTTATCTCTACGACCAACGGCAATGCCGGACACCACCAACTGATGGGTAACGATTTGGTTGATCGGCGCAGTGCCGAAACGGTGGTAGCCGCTCAAACGCTGGGCGTTGCCTACGAAGTGTTAAATAATGATGACGGTCAGCTAGCACCCTCGGTCGCCAACCGCAATGAGATTATCCGCAAGATTAGGGAGTGGCAAGCAGATGTAGTTGTTACGCATCGCCCTAATGATTATCATACCGATCATCGCTACACCAGCGTAATGGTACAAGATGCCGCTTACTTGGTGATGGTGCCTAATGTAGTAATGGAAGTACCTCCGCTCCGAAGTAACCCGACATTTTTTTACTTTGCCGATCACTTTCAAAAACCCTATCCTTTCTCGCCCGATGTAGCCGTAGATATTGGTAAAACCTACGAAGCTAAAATACAGTCGCTGCACGCCCATACCTCTCAATTTTACGAGTGGCTACCCTGGATTGACGGAAAATCTGACGAGGTACCAGAGACTAAGGATGATCGACTTGATTGGCTAAAGCAGCAGTGGCCTAATTCTCCTGATGAGAAAATGGTAGCGTCGTTAGAAAAATGGTACGGTAAAGAGAAAGCTGCTCAGATAAAGCACGCCGAAGCCTTTGAACTCTGTGAGTACGGGCATCAGCCTGATGAAAGTGAAATTAGGCAGTTATTTCCGATGATAAAATAAATCAATTCTTTACAAGGTAAGGGCGTAAGAACTTGGATACTTTTTCAGAGGCGACATTGAGTACCACCTTTTTTCCTTTCGATTTCAGAATAGCAATGCCCTTACCATTGTTTCTAGGATCAGGATCAATCATCGCTACAACTACTTTACCAATTCTCGTATCGGTAGCGATGGTTGTCGCGCAAGAGGGAGTTTTTCCGTAGAAGGAACAGGGTTCTAAAGTGATGTATACTGTTAGCTCGTTTAGGCGTTCAGGTATTTGAGACAATGCATGTACTTCAGCGTGCGGCTCACCCGGAGGCTGAGTGAAACCTTTGGCTATAATTTTACCCTCTGACACAACTACGCAACCGACCGGCGGATTGGGTAGACAATCAGGAAGTGCTTGTTTACTTATTTGTAAAGCAGCTTCCATGTAGCGATCTTCTTGACCATTGTGCTCCTTCATATGCCCACGTAAAATCTAGCCGCACAGCAATAACTATACACGTTGAACTGATAAACCAAGCAGTGAAGTTTAGTCCATCAATACGTTTACTCCTTTACTAGTGCCTCTCTTGAGCTACTTACATCGGCGGTAGGAAAGTCGGCAGGAATTGATTGGGTTACTTTTCCGGTAGCAGCCCATTCGGTGCCCCGCAACATGGTGGTGAGGAAACCTACGCAGGCTACTGAATAATCAGCGTGCCCCATAATATTGTGAAAGACGCGTCCTTTGCCGTAAGTCAATGTCATCAGGGCGGGCTCGTGTCGTCCGGTTCCTTTCAGGTCTTCAGCCGAATAAGCGGTAGCCAGTATTTCCATATTTTCAGCAGGGCCGCGTAGGCTGTTGTACAATTCATCTTGGGTATGCATCCATACTTCGGGCATTCCCTGCGTGATTGGATGGTCGGGTTTTCTGATCTGAATCTGATATTCGCTTTCGGGGCCATGCGCTCCGGCCTTGCCTGGGCTGGTGTCGCGTACCAGCTCGCCCTCGTCGGTGTAATAAACCAGCGGGCCATCTTTCTCAGTGCGGTCGCCCCAGCCCCCCAACCCAATCATCTGGTTATAGGCTTCCCACTCAGGAAAAGAGTTATCTGCCGCGTGGAAAACGACTAACCCACCCCCCTTTTTCATGTATTTTTCAAATGACTTCTTCGTTTTCTCTGGCCAAGGGGCGGCGTTCCAACCGAAGTTGCAGATCACTGCATCGTAAGCCGAAAAATTGGGGCTGAAGTTAGAGTCAGGTTTAGGCTCTTCTAATGCAGTGGTTTCCCCCACGCTTTCTATTGTAAATTCCGAAAGAAATTCTTCACCCTTCCAGGTATAAGCTGAACGCGCTACATCTACGGAGAACATATCGGTATCTTCCAGGTGCTTCTTCAGCATGTAGGTGATTTTAGGCCAGTGTCCGTGGTTATTCTGTCCGTCGACAATTAGTACTTTAACAACTTCCTGACTGAAGGCAACAACTGTGCTCAGTAAGAAAAGGGTAGTAAGGATAAGCGCTTTTTTCATAGTCGTTAGATTGTGAATAGGTAAAGATAATACTTTCAACCTGTTAAAAAACGCTTGGTGATTCTTTCAGATAGGTCGTGGTTAAAAGTAAGCCACGCAATAATCAATGAAGCACTTACTGGTGCCGAAGGAGTTTACCTTGGTTGATTAGCAATTGAACAATAACTACTCTATTAGAAGAGTGGCGGTGAAGTCAGTAAAATCGGTTAAATGTTTTTCCACTGATCACAATATCCAGATTAAGCACCGCATAGTCGTGCACCGCAATGTTACGAAAACTCACCATTCCTTGTAAGTTTTCAGCTAGCGAAACCGGAATTATCTGGCGCTCTGCCAACAAAGTAAATAACTCTCGGCTGATTTGAGGTACTCCTAATTTGCGACTCTTCACTACGTGAGAGGCTATATCAATACACGCCTGGCAAGCTCGCTCTAAGTTAAGAATCACAGCATCTTGCTTAGTGAAATTAGTACGAAACTCCGTATCATAATCTTCTTGAATATGCCGAATGCAGCGTTCAACGGTGGCTGCTTTGTTAACTATAACATCATCTGCCATAAATAGTCCTCGTTCTTTTAATTTCCTCTAAAATGGGTTTGCGGTCATCATTTAGGGTAAGATAGAGCTGATAAACCTTCAGCTTCCACCAAGCCATCTCGTTTTCATTATGGCAGTAAATACGTTCTCCTGTGCTTACTACCTGAAACTGTACTACGGTAGAAGCCTGCTGCAAATCAACCAAATCGACTTCGCGCCCCAACAATTTGGCAAGTTGCTGAATGATCTCCCGGCGATGGACTGGTTTTAGCTGCTGGGAGCCAAGTACCGCTATATCAATATCACTTTCAGCGGTTACCTGCTGCTGCGCGTAGCTTCCGAATAAGTAGATTGCCCAAGTGTTGGGTAGCAAGGGTAGTAAGTACGATGTGATTTGCTGGTTCAGAGACATCATTTATTGCTAGAATTCGGTACTAAATTTGCACAATTCAAGATAGCCAATATAAACTATTATATCATGAATACTCTTCAATACCAAACCCTCTTCTTCTCGTTAGCTTTGTTAGTACTGCTGGGTTGCGCTCAGAAAACGGTAACTCGCGTAGATACTAACTCAGATATTGACCTTTCCGGTCGTTGGAATGATGCCGACTCTCGTCGGGTGGCCGAAGCTTTATCCGAAAGTGTATTGTCCAGTGCTTGGCGGGGTGACTTTGCCCAGCGAGAAGGCCGTAAGCCGGTGGTCATCGTCGGGCTGATTACCAACAAAAGCCACGAGCATATCGAACCGAGCACATTCATCAAAGATATTGAAAAGGAAATGGTTCGCACCGGTTTAGTACGGGTAGTGCAGCACAATGAGTTCCGGGAAAAGCTGCGGGAAGAACGAGCCGACCAGCAGGAGTTTGCCTCTCCCGAAACCCAAAAGCGTTGGGGACAAGAGTTGGGTGCGGACTACATGATGTTCGGCACCATCAACTCTATAGTGGATAGTGAAGGCCGACGGCAAGTAACTTTTTACCAGATCGATTTGGAACTAGCTCATCTGGAAACCAATGAACTGGTTTGGGTAGATGGCAAAAAAATCAAAAAGTATATTGTCGGTTGATATAATAATGATGGATGATTAATGAGTAATGATAAAAAATCTGATTAATCATTATTCATAATGAGAACCCGAATTTCCATAGCGTTCCTAGCTTTATTGCTGAGTGCTTGTGCTTCGTACTACCGTATGAACGAGCGGTTCAATCGGTCGTTTGAGGATGGCGATTTGGAGCGGGCAGAGAAGGTGCTGGCAGGAAACAAAAAGGCACCCAAAGGAAAGGCCCAACTACTGTACTACCTCAACCGGGGAGTGGTGGCTTCTATGCAGGGAAATTTTGAGGATAGCAATGATTTCCTGGAAAGAGCCTACGAAGTGGGGGAAGATTTGCGGAATAACTACTGGAATGTTGCTACTTCATTACTGATTAATCCGATGGTGGCTTACTACACGGGTGAAGATCATGAGCTACTGCTGCTACATTACTACAAAGCCCTGAACTATCTCCAGCTAGGTAATACCCAGGCTGCTTTGGTTGAGTGTAAGCGCATGAATATTAAGCTTACTAAGTTTAGTAGTCAATATAAATCTGGGGCGAGCAAAGGGAAGGTGAAATACCATAGGGATGCGTTCATTCATACGCTAATGGGAATTATTTACGAAGCTGATCGGGATTACAACAATGCCTTTATTGCTTACCGCAACGCCGTAGATATTTACCAGGAAGATTACCTACCCATGTTCGGATTGGATGCTCCCGAGCAGCTACAGCGAGATTTATTACGAACAGCCCACCGGATGGGCTTTACCAATGAGCTGCAACGCTACGAGAAGTTATTGGGTAGAAAGTACAAGGCTCAGGCCACTAGCGGAGGAGAATTGGTATTTTTCTGGAACAATGGATTAGGGCCAGTAAAATCAGAGTGGAACATAAACTTTGCCTTGATTCGGGGAAGGGGTGGAGCGATGGTATTTCAGAATGATGAGTTGGGTTGGAATTTTCCGTTTGCTGTAGATAGCGACGAGGAGTACGAAGAAAAAGGGCTAGACGATATAGAATTGGTACGGGTTGCGTTCCCAAAGTACGTTGAGCGTTCTCCGTACTTTACCAAAGCGCAACTGCAATCATCATCGGGAACCTCCCGAAAGCTGGAACTAGCCCAAGACATTAATAGCATTGCGTTTCATAGTTTGCGACAGCGTATGTTTAAAGAGTTTGGTATATCTTTACTAAGAGTAGCCCTGAAGAAGGCTGCCGAGTACGGGGTTAGATCCGAAAATGAAGATTTGGGAGCCATTATTGGTCTAGTTAACGCCCTGACTGAGCGGGCTGATACCCGCAACTGGCAAACCATTCCCCACAGTATTAGCTACACCCGTTTATCTTTACCCACCGGTGAACAAAGTGTGAAACTACAATTAAGTCAGTCTAATGCGAATGCCCACCAGCACGATTTCACCTACACTATTCGTAGAAATCGAACTACTTTTGGAACCTTTCACTCCTTAGAGTCAACTTCAGCTCTCTTCCCGTATCTCTCGTACTGATTGTCTGGCGCAGACTATACTCACTGTTGCGCTGCTTCCCCACTGGCGTAAAGCTGCGTCCTCACTCCGAAGGTAAAATTTCGGTAATTACCCAAACAGGCTGTCTGGCATGGTTCTTTTACTGTAGTAGAAAACATAACTTTCTAACTATCAACATATTGTATATCCATGAAACTGATTATATCCTTAATAACCACATTATCATTTATCGCACTGTTGGGCTGCAACACCAATAATAACCAAAGCGAACGGGCTACAACGACAGATTCTTACTCGGCAGTAGATATTACTGAGCAGAAAATCTTTGATGATATTAACACGCGTACTGATCTGAACCAAACCAGTGCCAGCGAAGAAGCAAACGTAACTGAAGATAGCGAATCAGCCAGCAGTACGTATACCGAAGCCGAGATGGTAGAAGAAGTAGTGATGGTGGATACCGTAGCGACCAACATTGCTTACGACGTAAACCGCCGAACCATTGAGCAGGTAGATACGGTAGGAGCCACCAAAACCTACGAAGTAAAGCGAAAAATCATCAAAAAGAAGATTCTGGTTGATACGGTAACCGAGACTGTAAGTAAAGAGCAGCAAGTAGAATTTGAAAAAGGCAACTATAAAGTGCTGAATGAAAAAGTAGTACGGGATACAGTGAACGAGCGTATTGAGCATACAACTAGCTCTTCTCCTGCAAAATCAAATCCGGCGGAAGATCAAAACGTGCAGCTCCAACTTGTTAAGAGCACTAATCCGAATAATCCGGCTCAGCTAGATGAGATGGAAAGTCCTGAACAAAAAGTAGAGGTTGAACAGCTATCTGAGAAAGAGATTGAGGCTTCTTCTACCGAAGCAAATATGGAAAATGAGCGCAAAGCTCCGTCGTATGAGCCAGTGCAGTCAGATACCACTGAAACAAGTGAGGGTAATTCATAATAAGTAATTCATAGGCTAGCTAAATATGAGCAACCTGCTGAGGCGGGTTGCTTTCCTTGTGTTCAAAGTGTGTAAGCCGAATTGTTGATACCACACTGATCTTTTCCATCATCGATATGAATACCTTTTTTACCATCGTAGGTTTTGGCTTATTCGCTTTTCTAGGTTACTGGGCCTGGCAACAGAACCGTCCGGCGTACCGAGTTCCTCGCAAATTTCCTCCCGAGTGGCGCGAACTGCTACAAAAACACATTCATTTTTACCAGAACTTGGATGCCAAAGGGCGACGGCGTTTCGAGAGGAAAGTCCGTAACTTTCTGCGGCAAGTGCGTATTACCGGGGTGCGTACCAAAGTTACCGACCTAGATCGACTACTCACAGCCAGTAGTGCCGTTATTCCCCTCTTTAGCTTTCCTCGTTGGAACTACACCTATCTCCACGAGGTGCTATTATATCCATCCGCCTTTGACCGAAATTTCTCTACCGAAAATCCCGAACAGGTAATTACCGGAATGGTGGGTAACGGTCGTAATATGGAGGGGGTGATGATTTTGAGTAAGCATAGTTTGAAACAGGGCTTTGCAAATACTACCGATAAGCACAATGTGGGTATTCACGAATTTGTGCATATTCTGGATAAGCAAGACGGTGCTATCGACGGTGTTCCGGGAGAACTTAACGATCGGGAATACGCCAAGCCTTGGCTACAACTCATGCACCGCGAGATGGAACGTATTAGAAAGGGCAAGAGCGATATTGATGAATATGCCGGAACCAAAGAGGAAGAATTTCTGGCGGTAACCAGCGAATACTTCTTCGAGCGCCCTAAACTATTCAAGAGTAAACACCCTGAGTTGTATAAAATGCTGCGTAAAGTGTACCATCAGGATATGGCTAAACGTTTACGAAATCCTTTTCGCAAGCCCAAACGTATTGGCCGAAATGACCCTTGCCCTTGCGGATCAGGTGAGAGGTTTAAAAAATGCTGTATGAATAATTGATTTGGCTAGGTTTTTATAACTCGGCTACTCAGCATTTCCAACCTTTAATTCAGTACGCCACGTCTTCACTGAGGTAATTAATCAAAGTATTCTTTGTGTGCAGTATTGGCTTCGCTTGTTTTCAAAATAAAAGCCACTCAATGAGCAGCTTTATTTGCGAGTCGAATTTGGGTTACTGTTGTTTTATATTTTTATCGGCGGTAGGCCGTTGCGTGTCGATTGAATAGTTTACGAAATCTACCATGACCAATCTTTGAGAACGGAACAGTGTCTCGAGCTATACGTTCGTTTAAGCGAACAGTCTCTGCACTGTAAGGAATAGTTACGTTTTCCTGATCTACTAATAAAGAAGCGGGGATAATGTTGTTTATTGTCGTCATGATTTTTAAATTTTTGGGTAAATGTTGTTTTAATGAATAACACTAATACTAAGTCAAGGGCTGTGCCAAACCTAAAAACTGCTTAAATTTGCTAAAATTGGCACTTTTAGGTTTATGGATTGTCCGGTATCGAACACTTCTTGTACAGTGGTGAACGCTTTCTTGGACTACTATTTTCTTTTGTATCTTTATCAACACTAACCGACACAAACCTATGTTGAAACGTACTGATATTGTAGACGGCCCTGGCAGTGTGTTTAAAGACTATGGTCTTATTTACACCTGCTTATGTGGCTGGATTGATCTGGCTCAAGCCCGTCCAACCAATATCAGAAACTTATGGTCTAAGCTTGTGGGCGAAGCAGGGGTACGTAGCCTTAAGCATCCGGGGTTTAAAGTGCAGTACAGCCAACCCCCTAGCCGTTATTCCAAAGGTGTTACTAAAAACTACTACGTTCGTTCGGGCTTATCATCAGTAGAGCGAGAGTCGGTTACGCTGGCCATCTATATGGAAGTTGCCTACGGATTTCAGACGGTACAATCAGATTTCCCCTACGGATGGACGGCCGACGGTGGCTTTAGTGCTGAAAATCTGGTTTCTAACATTATTGGTTTTTATCGGGCGGTGCGCCCCGGTCGCGATTATATTTCTATGTGCCAGCCAGTTTCTAAAGAAGCTGCTTTAGAAGTATGGGATGCACAAAGTAATGTAGGTAAAAAAAGAAGCCGGTTCTTCGGTACGTATATTTACCCAAGTATTGCCTGTGGCATTAGCAGTGGCCCAATGTCGGCTCCGCTCCCTAACTTCTTGACTGGTATCAGTCCTGCGAATAAGGGGCCGTACTTCCACGACTGGGATAAAAACGAAGAAGGGGTGTCATAACTAAAGCTGTACTCTTCCTGGTATTTGATCTCTCACCTCAGCGTAGTCTTTATTCAGATCTCGAGCAAGAACTGAATAGTATACGTCTTTTGTTAATGTACCTTTTTTACAAAAAACGCTGATTTTAGCCCGGCGATAACCCTCTCATAATCTAGTTGTAGTACTTGATTTAGTTCTCCTCTGTAGAAACAGGAGAATCTCAGTTGAAAACGAACCACTTCTTAACATGTAAAATTTCTGATAAAAGAAAGATTTTATATGTTAATTAATTGTTAACTTTATGTTAACTTTTATTAATACTCAAAAGGAGGGTTTGCTATGGTGCGATTATACATTTGGGGAATCACTTTATTTTTTACAGTTTCAGTTTCTGCCCAACCCCTGGCGGTACCAACGTATTCAAATCTGCCTGCTGTACCTACACCTAAGGCAAAAGTATCGTCGGAGTTGTTTACTCAGTTCGTAACTATCCAAACTGCTACTAATTCGGCCAATGTCCAACAGCAGTATCTTACTCTTCAGCGTACTACGCAACATCTGAACCGAAAACTGAAGAAGTCGAAATCTACTGAGCAGTTTCTCAAGTACTTTTTCTACTATATTCATCGCAAGCATTTAAAAAAATACGAGAACTACGCCACCTTAGGTGATTTGCTAGGCTCAGGTAAATACGACTGTGTTTCGGGTACCGCGCTGTATGCCCTGTTGCTAGATGCGCTTCACATCCAATTCTCAGTGCGGGAAATGACCTATCATATGTATTTGGAGATTCCACTTAACAACGGTATTGCTATCATTGAGAGCACCGATCCACTGGGCGGGTTCGTTGTGGGTGAAGCTGCTGTGGCCAAACGCTTGGCTCAATATCAAACCGAAGAGGCTGATTCCACTATTTACCCTCAACCCATCCAAGCTAAGGTTGGCATGGAAGAGTTATTGGGTTTATCATATTTCAATGCGGCAGTAGATTGCTACAATCGTTATCAATTCACTCCGGCTCGCCAGTATCTGCGCCACGCCATTCGCTGGTACCCCGCCGACCGTATGTACGCTTTCCAGGCAATTGTGGAAGCAGTAGCTGCCCGGTAAGGCGTTACCCGGTAAGGCGTTCCGATAATATAGAGTCTAACCCCGTAAGTCGCTACTCGGAAGTCTTGCTGGATTAAGGTTTTTCTGGTGATTCTGCTATATTTACTTTTTTTGCTTCATATCACCAATTCATGCCATATTTACTGTTGTTGGTTCCACTACTAATTGGAATGGGAGTTGTAGTGCAAGCCGGTGCTAACACCCAACTAAGCCAAATGCTGGCGAACCCCTTCATTGCTGGGTTAATTTCTTTCGTGATCGGTACGCTCTGTCTCCTCATTATTAATATTGTAATGCGATCCGACTTCTCGGTGTTAACCGTGCATAACATCGCTCAGACTCACTGGTGGATGTGGCTGGGTGGATTAATGGGAGCCTTCTTTATTACCTCAGTCATTGTAATAGCGCCTAAAATTGGTCCCACGCAACTGTTTGGCCTTATCATTGCCAGTCAGCTTACTTTTTCTGCCGTGGTGGATCATTACGGTTGGTTAGGCTTTCAGGCACAACCTATTAATATCAAAAAGATTGTAGGAGTGCTCTTCCTAATGGCTGGTACGTTTCTCATTCAATGGGGAAAACGTTGAACGGAATCCGGAAACCGGATAGAGATGAAGAAAGAGTCATCGCATAATTTTTCCGGTCTCCAGATTTCGGTCTCCGGTCTCCGTTTAAACTTATCCATTCATTAGATTGTAGTACATTTACGGAACTGTATCTGTACCATTATGAATCTGGAAAAACTGGCTGAGCAACTTCAAGGAGAGTTATTTACCGACCATGCTATGCGTACGCTGTACGCTACGGATGCGTCGGCTTACCAAGAAATGCCTCTGGCCGTAGCAGTTCCAGAAACCGAAGCCGATATTGCTACGCTTGTCCGGTTTGCGAATCGCTACCGTACTTCATTAATTCCGCGGGCAGCCGGTACTTCCCTGGCCGGGCAGGTGGTTGGCAATGGTATTGTTGTGGACATTTCTCAGAAGTTTACCGATATACTGGAAGTAGACCTGCACGAACACTGGGTGCGGGTGCAACCTGGGGTTATCCGCGATGATCTAAATAAATATCTAGAAAAATACGAATTGTTCTTCGGTCCTGAGACCTCCACCGCCAACCGCGCCATGATTGGAGGCATGATGGGTAATAATTCTTGTGGTTTGCATTCACCCATCTACGGAACTACCCGAGAGCACGTGTTAGAAGTTCGTGCCATTCTGAGCGATGGTAGCTTCACCGAGTTTAAGCCCCTCACTCCCGAAGAATTTGAGAAAAAATGCACGGGTGAAACGGCAGTTAGCGAACTGGAAGCCAGTATTTACCGTCAGCTACGCGATCAGCTTTCCAAAGCGGAAGTACAGCAAGAGATTCGCCAGCAATTTCCTCGCCCCGAGATTAAACGCCGCCGGAATACGGGCTACGCCGTTGATGTGCTGCTAGATAGTGAAGTATTTGGTGGAACCGATGTATTCAATCTCTGTAAGTTGCTCAGTGGTTCCGAAGGTTCACTGGCATTTATCACTGAGATCAAGCTAAACTGCTTGCCACTGCCTCCCAAAGAAATAGGGTTGGCCTGTCCGCACTTTCATTCTATTGACGCAAGTTTACGGGCTAATATTATCGCGATGAAGCACGGTGCCGGAGCTTCGGAGCTGATGGATCACCATATTATTGAGCGCACCCGCGCTCACCAAGAGTATCGCAAAAATGCCTACTTCATTGAGGGTGAACCCAAAGCGGTGCTGATGATTGAGTTTGCCCGCGACACCCGCGAAGAAGTTGATGCTGCTATTGAGGCCATGTACGCTGAAATGAAAGCGGAGGGCTACGGTTATCACTTTCCGGTGCTCTACGACGAAGATACCAAGACTGCCTGGAATGTACGTAAAGCTGGTTTAGGTTTGTTAGGAAATGTAGTCGGTGATTTTAAGGCGCAACCAGTAATTGAAGATACTGCTGTAGCCGTAGAAGACTTACCCGACTATATTGCGGAGTTTAATGAAACACTGGAAAAATACGGACTATCCTG
Organism: Tunicatimonas pelagia; assembly: GCF_030506325.1. NCBI lineage: Bacteria > Pseudomonadati > Bacteroidota > Cytophagia > Cytophagales > Catalimonadaceae > Tunicatimonas > Tunicatimonas pelagia. The sequence goes on from NZ_CP120683.1 coordinate 3,847,451, forward strand.
CGTTCACTATGCCCACGCGGGCGATGGGGAACTACATTTACGCCCAATTCTGAATTTAAAGTTGGAAGAAGGAAATGCAATGTTCCGAACCATTGCTCAGGACATTGCCAATTTGGTAAAAAAATACCGGGGCTCGCTAAGCGGTGAGCACGGCGACGGGCGACTGCGAGCCGAATTCATCCAGCAGATGATTGGCGATAAGAACTACGAACTAATCCGGGAGATTAAACACACCTGGGATCCCAATACTATTTTCAATCCTGGTAAAATTGTGGATGCTCCGCCCATGAACCGCCAACTTCGGTACATGCCCGATCACCCTACTCCCGAGATTGAAACCGTACTGGACTTTAGTCAGAACCAAGGTGTTTTGCGGGCTACGGAACAGTGTAACGGCTCCGGCGATTGTCGCAAAACCCACTTAAGCGGGGGAACGATGTGCCCCAGCTACATGGCTACCCGTCGGGAGAAAGATACTACCCGCGCCCGCGCCAATATTCTTCGTCATTTTCTAACCAATTCCAACCAATCGAATCGTTTTGCTCACGATGAAATCAAGGAAGTGATGGATTTGTGTCTGTCGTGCAAGGGCTGTAAAGCCGAATGTCCTTCTAACGTAGATGTAGGCAAAATGAAAGCAGAGTTCTTGCAGCATTATTACGACGAAAAAGGAATTCCGCTACAAACGCGAATCATTGCGAATTTCACTAAACTTACGGCGCTAGCTGCTTATACGCCTCGTCTCTACAACTGGGCCGTCACGAATCCGCTTATCGGCGGGGTAATTAAACAGGTAAATGGCTTTGCCCAAAGACGCTCGCTACCGTTACTTCATAAAACGACCTTACGCAAATGGTACGATGCCCAGCAACCTATGGTAAGCAGCAGTGGCTTATCGGTGAGTTCACCCGAAATACCCACCGTTGTTTCCGAAGCTACCAAAGGTAAAGTGTACTTCTTTTGCGATGAGTTCACCAACTACAACGACACTGAAATTGGCATCAAAGCAATTCAGTTGCTAGAGAAGTTGGGTTACGAAGTAGAAATTCCGAAGCATGAGGAAAGCGGACGGACGTTCCTTTCTAAAGGGTTAATTCGGCAGGCACAGGGCATTGCCCGAAAAAATATTGCTTTACTAAAAGATGTAGTAAGTGAAGAAACTCCCATTGTTGGAGTAGAACCGTCGGCTATTTTAACCTTGCGTGATGAATACGTAGACCTAACTCGGGGCGAGGAACAACAAACTGCCCAGCGTATTGCAGCGCATACCTATACCTTCGACGAGTTTATTGCCCGGGAAATTGACCGAGGAAATATCACCAAAGATGACTTTACCACCGAACCGCGGTTGATTAAGCTACATGGTCACTGCCACCAAAAGGCGTTGTCATCAATGGTGCCTACCAAGAAAATGCTGACGCTACCTGAGAACTACCAAATGCACATGATCCCTTCGGGATGCTGTGGTATGGCGGGTTCGTTTGGTTACGAGAAAGATAAGTACGAAGTATCTATGCAGATTGGAGAACTAGTGCTATTTCCTATTGTGCGCGAGCAACCAGAAGAGGTAATTATTGCGGCTCCCGGAACCAGTTGCCGCCATCAGATTAAAGACGGTACCGGTCGGGTTGCGCTCCATCCGGCGGAGGTTTTGTACGATGCATTGAAGTAGGAAATGCGCCCTCAGTCTTTACCAACCCCAGGTTCCTGCTCCGCCCTTGAATGGGCCGACGATTTCGGAGGTAATCCAGCCACCGTAGAAGTCCCCTTCTTGGGATTGCACTTGCTCATCGCCTACGTAACAAGCTTCCATTCTGCTGGGGTAAAACGCTACGTGATCTTTTAACCCTTCGTAGCCTTTCACGGGGTTGGGGTAAAACCAGGCTGCGGCCGGAGCTTCTTTTTCATCTACTCGCACGGTGTAGTAAGCCGCTCTTCCCTTGAACTCGCAGTAGGTCGTCTGAGGAAGCTGATGCAAAAATTCCATCGTAATATCTTCCGGTGGAATGTAGTATACCGGAGGGTGACTGGTTTCCAGTACTCGCTTAGCCCGATTGGTGTCGGCAATCACGGTTCCGTTAAAAACCACCCGCACATGCTTACTTACATCTTCCACCCGAGGCGGACGCGGATAATCCCACACAGATTCCTGTCCGGGTTTTGGTTTAATTCGTTTCATCTTGAGTTTCGTTGAATAGCTCGTTTAGCCAACTTGCAAACTGCTGACAGAGTTTAGTATCAATATCTAAATAGCGAGTAGTAGACTGACCGAGAGGAATGCCAGGTTTATCTTGCCAAGCAATCCAGGTATGAATAAGCGCTTTAGATCGATGCACTTCCTTGTAACGCTGAATTTCTTTCTCCTCTAATGCTTGTAAAGTTTTTTCGGCAAAAACAAGGCATTCGTCATTCTCAGGCACTAGAAGCCGCATAAAATCCTCGAGCATACCAGGGGTTTGATTGTCAGGCATGAGCCATATACCAATCTTAGAAAGCCCCAGTTCAGGGGAAGGGAGAATGGCTCCATCCGCAGGAGCAAATTCGGGCATAGCGTAGCCTAAAGGTGATAGTCTATTTTTAATTTGCTGCCAGCGATCTTTGTTCTTGTTAGGATCAGCGGTATCTCTATCTATTACAACTCCTAATGACTCTTGCCCTGATTTTTTTGCTTCTACCAGAATAGATGTTAGTAGCGTATCAACATTCTCACTCTCTTCTTTATTTCCCCTCGGCGAAATTTCGTAAATGTCTTCCATACCGAACTTTTGACGCAAAGCCAGCATGACGTGATAATCATCTTTTCCTTCAACGATTAGTAGCTTACGATGAACTGCCATCAGCGAGTCTCAATATTTTGGTCAGTAGCAACTTCCAGTTCTTCAGGGCTATAAAAAATTGGCTTGATGACTTCGCCGAGTGCTGGATCGCTGAATTTTTCTAGCCGAAAATACTGTCCTTCTGACTGATTGCCATCGTTCAGCACATTTTCAAACGCTCGGATACAATCATTACTGTGCGTAGTAGCAAACACCTGTACGTTAAGCTCTTTTGCCAGTTTGAAAATCATCCGCCACAAATCTTCCTGGACGGTGTAATGTAAGCCATTTTCAAATTCATCGATGAGCAGGTAACGCCCAATTGCATTTATCTGAGCTAAGACAATTGAGAGAATTCGGTTCATACCGTCTCCCATACTTTTTAGAGGTAATACCTCTTTTCTATTTTTGAGCTTTACTACAGCTTTTCTAGTCCTATCATTATCACCTACAAAGCCAAGTTTCTCCACATTTGGCTCAATTATTTTGAGAGCTTTGATTACGTGATCCTCTCTATCAGTCAATGCTATATTATCCCAAAGCTTAGCATTTTCACTCTCAAAATCACTAGTTGACCTCACAAATTGAGAATCAAACTTATCTACAAATAGCTTATTTAGCTTGGCTCTGTAATTTGCTATTGGTTTTGATAAAGGATACAAAAGATATGGTAGATCTTTCCATACTATTTTTAAGGCTGGTTTGAGTTTATTCTGATGTTTAATACGCTCCTCCTCATTTTCAACGATATGTAGATACTTTGGCAGAGATTCATTGTTATATACCCTATTTTTCTCGCCGCCGGTTTCTTCCCAAAATTCTACTATTTCTATATTTACCTTATTGCTATGATTTTTGTCCTGAGAAAATTCGCCAATTTGAATACTAGCTGGTAAATCAAGGATTCTGTTGTGAAACAATGAAGTAAGATGTTCGAGATTAACTTCATACTCATCGTTGGACTTACCACTATTATCCTGAATTTCTCCCCGGTCTTTTATGATTTGGTATATTTCCTCTACACCTCCTTTCGAAGAATACAGCCAAACCGCTTCTAACAAAGAAGTTTTTCCAGTATTGTTTTTACCAGCGATCAAATTTACTCGAGCGAGTTTCTCAATCTCCAGACTTTTAAGATTACGGTAGTTTTTAATGCCCAATGAGTTTAGCATAACTAAAATTAGTGGCTTATTCTGCTTTGTAAACGTTTTAGAACGCTAAGTCGTTTAATCTGCCGCTGTACGCTGCTATTTATCCCTCTCCTTCACTTCAATCCCCAGTTCATCCAACTGCTCATCGGCAATATTTGACGGAGTGTCAATCATCACATCGCGACCGGCGTTGTTTTTGGGGAATGCAATGTAGTCGCGGATAGAGTCGGCTCCGTCGAAGAGGGCACACATGCGGTCGAAACCGAAGGCAATACCGCCGTGGGGAGGAGCACCGTACTCAAAGGCATCCATCAGAAAGCCGAATTGCTTCTGGGCTTCTTCATCGGTAAAGCCTAGCACTTGGAACATTTTCTTTTGCAGATCCCGGTTGTAGATTCGGATAGAGCCACCGCCAATTTCTACTCCATTAATTACCAAATCGTAAGCATTGGCCCGTACTTCGCCTGGGGCAGTATCTAGTTTCTCAACATCTTCTGGTTTAGGGGATGTGAACGGATGGTGCATGGCGTAGTAACGCTGCGATTCCTCATCCCATTCTAGCAACGGAAAATCTACCACCCACAGTGGTTTGTACACGGACTTATCACGAAGATTTAGTTCGGAACCCAGGTGCAGCCGTAGTTCGGATAATGCTTTTCGGGTAGGGTTTTTGTCGCCGGAAAGAACCAGTAGTAAATCTCCTTCTTTCGCCTGCATAGTTTGCATCCACTGTTTTAGGTCATCCTGACTATAAAATTTGTCTACCGACGATTTAAACGTACCATTGGCGTTACACTTTACGTAGACCAAGCCTTTGGCACCAACTTGCGGGCGTTTTACAAAATTGGTTAAAGCATCTAGCTGTTTGCGAGAGTATTCAGCACAGCCGGACGCAACAATTCCGACGACTAGTTCGGCACTGTCAAATACATTAAACCCTTTGCCTTGAGCCACTTCATTTAGCTCCACAAAGCGCATTTCGAAGCGGGTGTCGGGTTTGTCATTACCATAGTATTTCATGACATCGGCGTAGCTCATTCGGGGAAATGCATCCGTGATCTCCAGACCTTTTACTTCCTTGAATAGATGCTTGGTCAAGCCTTCAAACGTACTCAGAATATCTTCCTGAGTAACGAATGACATCTCACAGTCAATCTGAGTAAACTCAGGTTGGCGGTCGGCTCGTAGGTCTTCGTCGCGGAAACACTTCACAATCTGGAAGTAGCGGTCGAAGCCAGAAACCATCAGTAGTTGCTTGAACGTTTGCGGCGATTGGGGAAGGGCATAAAACTCGCCGGGGTGCATCCGGGAAGGCACTACAAAATCGCGAGCCCCTTCGGGAGTGGATTTGATCAGCACGGGAGTTTCTACCTCAATAAACTCTTGAGCGTCCAAATAGCGACGAGTTTGCTGCATCATGCGATGACGAAGCTGAAGCTTCTGGCGCACTTCGTTACGGCGCAAATCCAGGTAGCGGTACTTCATCCGCAGGTCTTCGCCCCCATCGGTATTATCTTCAATGGTGAACGGAGGCACTTTAGAAGGATTCAGTACCTTTAAGTCGGTAACTTCAATTTCAATATCTCCGGTAGGCAAGTCAGGGTTTTTAGAGTAGCGTTCAATTACTTTTCCGCTGGCTTTTAGCACATATTCTCGGCCTACATCCTGCGCTTGCTTAATTAGTTCGTCGGCAGTTTCTCCGTCTTTAAAAATTAGTTGGGTCAGGCCGTAGCGGTCGCGTAGGTCAATCCAGAGCACCCCACCTTTGTCGCGTTTGCGCTGCACCCATCCGGTGAGGGTAACTTCTTCATTAGCGTTTTCTAGTCGTAATTCTCCGCAGGTGTGCGTTCGTAGCATAGTTTCTTAGTTTAAGCAGTGAAGAGTCATCATTCACTTGTTTTGTCACTCGTCAATTCACTATTGGTATTCGTTTATGGTAGTTTCGCTCAACGTAGGCAGTCTAAGCGAAAACTGAAATTCAAAGTTATGCTAATTTTTTTTGGTCGTCACGGCTTTTTTTGAATTTTAATATGGCTTATCTTTCCCTCATAAAAGCCAGTCTGCTTCAGCTCCAGAGTTATGCTTAACCAGTATTCAATTCGCCGGGCTGAAATCACCGTCTATTATCACCTGTCGCATTCATTGGTTGTCTTGCTAGATTACTACAACTAACTAGACCACTATGCTACCTACTACCACCATGTTTCGGATTCCGAAGCAAACCGTTTTTCTATTCGCTTGGGCATATATGCTGCTCGGAGGGTCAACCGATGGCTACGCTCAAACGCAATTACGATCATACCAGCAAATTAAGGCGGTGCTTAAGGAAATTTCAACTCAGAAAAACCAGATCGTTCGGAAGTATTACTCCAGCACCCGCGATTTGCAACTGGCTTATAAAAAACAAATATCGTCTAGAAACGCATCAGCAAGTGCAAATGATACTTTAGCGCTGGAGGTAAAACTACTGCGTGGGGTAGCTACTGACCAAGAATTGACTACGCTGGATAGCCTGGATGACTTACAACAACAATTGGCAACACAGCTGAAACGAGTGCCCGATCAAGGCGGAGTGTACGATACGGTAGATGAACTGCCACAGCCCAAAAAGGGGATGGAAGACTTTTATCGTTATATTACGCAAAGTTTACGCTACCCCACCCGTGCCCGACAGAAGCAAATTGAAGGTAAAGTTTACGTACAGTTTGTTGTCAACGAATTTGGTAGTGTAGCCGATGCCAAAGTATTAAGGGGGCTAGGCGAAGGCTGCGATCGGGAAGCTCTACGGGTCGTTCATAAGTCACCCGCCTGGAAACCCGGAAAGATTGATGGCAATGCGGTGCGCTCGCGGGTTATTCTGCCAATCACTTTTCAATTACGGCAAGAAGGGAATGGTGACCCATTAGAAAACTTTGTAGTAACCACCAACAATCGGGCGCAATCATACGAAGAAATTAGACGCACCCTGCTCAAGATTAATCGGCTTAAGGCCGAGATCATGCAAAGACACTACACTAGTTCCCGCGACCTACAGTTGGCCTATCAGGCTCAGGTAGAACAAGCCTCGGCTGAGGGAGAAGAAGTTGCTGCGGATATTAGCTTGCTGGAAGGAGTGCTAACGGCGGAGGATGTAGTCCGATTGACCCGACTTGATGAAATTAGTAGTAATCTGCGGGAAAAGCTGAAGTACTACCCCAATGCCGACGGAGTATACGAAGTAGTAGATACCCCTCCGCAACCAGCCGATGGCTACACTGCGTTTTATCAGTACTTGGGCAAGCACCTACGTTACCCAGAATCAGCAGTGGAAAACAACGTACAGGGAAAAGTATACGTACAACTGATTATTGATAAAAACGGTGAAGTGTTGTCGCGCACTATCCTGAAAGGCATTGGTTCGGGCTGTGACCGAGAAGCCCAGCGGGTGCTAAAAAGAATGCCCAATTGGAAACCAGCACTTACCGATGGTCAACCTGTGCGGGCAAAAGCGATTGTCCCCATCAGTTTTAAATTAGGCGAATGATCCATAAACTGAACGTTTGGATATTACTTTTTCAACTAATAAGTTACCCACTGTCGGCTCAAACCCTATCTCATCAGGCAGAGATCAGCCTTCTTACCTATTCACCTAGCAAACAGCTCTACACCGCTTTTGGGCATAATGCCATCCGAGTAAAAGACCCTGCAAATTCGATGGGCGGCATTCCGCTGGACATGGTGTACAATTATGGTACATTTGATTTTAACGAGCCAGGTTTTTACCTCAAATTTATGCGGGGTAAGCTCAATTATAGGCTGAGTGCTTACAACTTTCGCTACGTAGAGTTGGAACAGCAACAACGGCAGATGGACGTACGGGAGCAAGTTTTTGATCTAACGCTGGAGCAGAAGCAAGCACTGTTTGACTTTTTGAACGAGAATTTGCTACCTAAAAACCGCTTTTATCTGTATGATTTTTTCTACGATAACTGCGCTACCCGCATTCGGGATGCTTTTGAGGTAGTGTTGGACGAATCCTTCCAGCTAGACACCAATTTTATTGCAGCCGAAAATCGTAAAACTTTCCGGCAGCTAGTTGACGAGTACATGGCTCCTCAGCCCTGGGGCGACTTCGGTATAGATTTGGCATTAGGGTCACAAATTGACCAACCCGTTTCGCCCTACCATTACATGTTTCTACCTGATTATCTGGCAAAAAGCTTTGACGGTAGCACATTGACCCGGAACGGGCAGCAAATTCCTTTGGTGAAGCAGAATGCGATCATTATGACTGGGAGGCAAACTGCGGATACTTCTCTTCCAACAACAAAGCCCCAAACGGACGTTCCTCGCTGGGCGACACCTCGCTGGGCGACACCTCGCTGGGCGACACCTCGCTGGGCGACACCCCGCTGGACTTTCATCGGCTTATTTGCCCTATTTCTTGGTTGGACAATTCTGACTCGTAATCAAAAAACCGTTCATTGGCCGGATATTTTACTGTTCGGTGCAATTGGATTACTAGGCTCTCTTTTATTGGTTCTATGGTTAGCTACCGACCATCAGACTACTAAAGAGAATTGGAACCTGCTATGGGCACATCCGCTGCATTTGCTTACGGCTATACTTTTTACTCGTAAACAGTTAGGTATTGGCGTAAAGCTTTATTTTCTGATTAGTGGTTTCTTTTATCTAGGGCTGATTGCGGGATCAGAGGTAATTCCACAAGAATACCATCCGGCAGTAATTCCACTAATTGCTTTAATTGCGTTTCGCTACTTTTATAAGTATCATCAGGGAGAGTAGGAATTTCCCGCTTAGTATCGTAATTAGTGTTAACAATGTTTAGCTCCTTACCTATTCAACCATGCGTGCCCGTATCCGATCTCTATTTCTGCTGATTTGTATTTTATTGACGGTGGCCTGCCAGTCATCGGAGTCACCCTCCGTTGAGACCACTCTGGTGGATTCGGTGTCGGCGGTCAGTAGCTCGTACATTCCGCCTGCCTTTCAGGATGATAAGCGTAAGGAACAGTTGCAGTCTATTGCCCCGAGGTTAAAGGAACTTATGCAGCAACACGCCGACGACCGACATATTTCAGGCGTTGCCTGGGGCATTGTGGTGGATGATGAACTAGTGGTAGCCGATGCCTACGGACTGGCTAACCGGGAAGAAAATATTCCGGCTACAACCTCCTCTGTATTTCGGATTGCCTCTATGACTAAAAGCTTTACAGCGATGGCGATACTAAAATTGCGGGATGAAGGGAAATTATCACTACACGATCCGGTTACCGAACATATCCCCGAAGCAAAAAATCTGGAGTACCTCACCTCCGACGCTCCGGTAATGGCTATTGAAAACCTGCTGACTATGACTGCCGGCTTTCCCGAGGATAATCCTTGGGGTGATCGCCAACTAGATGAACCCGAACAAATGCTGCTGAATTTATTGCAGCAAACTCCCGCTTTCAGCAATGTACCCGCTTACGAATACGAGTACAGCAATACCGGATACGCCATGCTGGGCCTGATCGTGCAGCGGGTATCTGGGCAACCCTTTGGCGAGTACATCCGCGACAATATTTTCCAGCCGCTGGGCATGAATGATACCTACTGGGAAGTTGATCGGGTACCCGACGATAAGCTGGTGATTGGCTACCGTTGGGCGGATAATGAACACAAACTAGAGCCGATGTTGCACCACGGTATTTACGGAGCTATGGGCGGCTTACTCACGACCATTGAAGACTTTCGCAAGTACGTCAGTTTTCATTTATCAGCCTGGCCTCCTCGCAGCGAGGAAGATGATGGTCCGGTGAAGCGAAGTACGTTACGAGAAATGCATACCCCCCAATACGCGCGATTGATAGCCGAAGCCATCGACTGGAACGGCGAAACTTGTCCGGCGATGGTAGGCTACGGTTACGGACTCGGTATCTTGGAAAATTGTAAGGGTACCGTGCAAGTGTCGCATGGCGGAGCCCTTCCGGGCTTTGGCAGCAATTATAAATTCTATCCCGAGCTGGGTATTGGCTTTATGGCCTTTGGTAACCGAACCTACACTGCACCCTGGCCGTGGGAGGAAATCTTAAAACTGGTATTTAATGAGTTTGATCTTCAGCCCCGCGTGCTTCCGGTTTCCGAAACCCTAGTCGAGCGGAAAGAAGACGTGGTGAATTTGATTCAAGACTGGGATGAGCAGACGGAAGAAGGATTAATAGCTGAAAATTTCTACTTGGATCGATCCAAAGAAAAAAGAAAAGCGGAGGCGGTGAACTTGCTAGACAGTGCGGGAACCATTCAATCCGTGACCGAACTCACGCCACAGAATCAGTTACGGGGAAGTTTTAAGATACAGGGAGAAAAGGGCGACATTCAGGTGTTTTTCACGCTAAGTCCCGAATCTGATGCCCGCTTACAGGCATTATGGCTAGATTTTGAAAGAAATAGTGAGAACTAATTCTGAGCTGGATGGTACTAAGAAAGATCAACTAGCTTGAACCCTTGGCCGTGTACGGTTAGGATTTGTACATCTTCGTCGGGCTTGAGGTACTTGCGTAGTTTGGCAATATACACATCCATACTGCGAGCGTTGAAATAACTATCGTCGCCCCACACTACTTTCAGGGCTTTAGTACGATCTACGGTCTGATTGACATTTTGGGCAAATAGCTTCAGTAGCTCCGATTCTTTAGAGGTAAGTTTGACTTCATGTTCGTCATGCTGTAGAATTCGCTTTTGGTAATCATAAGCGAATTTCCCGAAGGCATACTGGCTTTGCTCTGCATCTTCCGGTTGGGTGCGTCTCAGTATTGCCTGTATTCGCAGTAGTAGCTCTTCCATGCTGAAGGGTTTGGTAATATAGTCATCTGCTCCCAGTTTCAGTCCGGCAATAGTATCTTCTTTCATGGATTTAGCCGTCAGGAAAATCATCGGAATCTTACTATCCAATTGGCGAATTTCTTCGGCCAACTCAAACCCATCCATTTTGGGCATCATTACATCTAGTATGCAGATAGATAAGCTATCTTCTTTCTTGAAAGTGGCTAATGCTTCTTCGCCATCGCGGCAGAGAATGGTTTCGTACCCTTTTGCCGTGAGGTAATCATTTAAAATCATGCCTAAGTTCTGATCGTCTTCAGCCAGTAATACCTTCATATTCGTAGGGTAAATAAACGTTGAAGGTGCTGCCTTCACCTAATTTAGATTGTAGGGAAACCTGCCCGCCGTGAGCCTCCACAATAGACTGTACGTAAGATAAGCCCAGCCCAAATCCTTTTACATCGTGACGATTACCAGTGGGGGCTCGGTAAAATTTATCAAATACCCGGTTTTGTACTTCCCGGTTCATACCCATTCCCTGATCCTGTACTTCAATTACTAGTCCGTTGCGAGTGCTTTTGGTGCGAAGCGTTACCTGCGGAGCCTCGGGAGAGTACTTGTTGGCATTGTCAATGAGATTGGTCAGTACGTTGGACAAATGGTGCGGATCGGCAGAAACCGTAGGTCGATCAGCTTGCAAATCAGTACAAAGCGAGCCTTCTCGTTTTTTGATAGACGGAGTAGCGTTTTTCTCTACTTTACGGATAAGCTCATGCACGTCTATATCTTCTCTTTTCAGCGTGTAATCTTTCTTATCCAGCGACGCAATTTGTAGTACCCGCTCTACCTGCGAACCTAGTCGGGTGTTTTCTTCCTTAATAATCCCTAGATAGCGCTGCAAGATATTAGGGTTTTGCACCATCTGCTCATCCTGGAGGGCTTCTACTGCTAGCGAAACGGTAGAGATCGGAGTCTTCAACTCATGGGTCATGTTATTTATGAAGTCATTCTTCATATCGGACAGCTTCTTCTGGCGGAAGATAGTACTGATGGCGTAGTAAAAACAGTAGACAACAATACCAGAGAATAGTAGCGAAGAGAGTAGCGTCAGCCAAATTTGCTTGAGTAAGTACCAACTTTGCTGAGGGAACTCAATGTTTAGAAAGGCTCGTGAGGGCACAAAGTCATTAGGAAAAAGGGCTATTTGGGCATCACCCGGAAGAAACTCGGCAAACATAGGAGTGCTTGCCATCAGCACACTATCGGCTTCAGCATCTACCACGGCGTACTGGTAGGGTGTATGAATACCTCGGTCACCTAGAGCAATTCGTAGTAGCGTGTCTAATTGTTGATTAGAAACTCGGCTATGTACGGGGCGGCTGCCAGAAATCAGTTGCTGAATGGCTTCTTCAAACATGTTGGTTCGCTGCTCTAGCTTCCGCATCTGCTCCTGATATACCAGTACTGGGTGCTGGCTAAGATCAGGCGGACGCACTGTAAGTACGGCAGGCGAATCAGTCGGGGCTACCCCTACCGATACATCGGCTTCCATTCGCCCGTTAGTCTGGTTGTACGAATAAACAAACGACTGACTTTGCCTTCGCTGAATGACCTGAAACTGCGAAGAGAACCGGGAGACGGAACGGTTTCCTGATGGGCGGTTCCTCGCCGGGCGACGTCCCGCGGACTGGTAACCGGCAGGATATGCCCCGTTGGTATCTAGCTGTAGTACCTGCTGCCCAAAGGTCTGATAAGCCAGTTGGTAAGCTTCCTGCTGCTCTAACTGATTTACTACAGTATTCAGTGCTTCGTGTACATTCTGAGTGAAGCGTTGCTGATTGGCTTGCACAGTTTCGTTAATCCAGTATCCCTGGAAGCTCACCAGTCCGGTCAGTGCCACGCTCATCAACACTACAATTACGTATATCTTCCGTCGATTCATTTCTTAATTATAACGTACGAACCGGAAAATTGTCCCGATTTAACGTTTTTTAACAAGACGGATAGTAAGACAGCGTTTCTAAGACGAGACTAATCTAGAGGTTCTCACAACTGCGTATTCTTCGGCAGGAGTATTTCGGTAGTATTCCCATCCACTGAGAAACTGCCCTCGTAAGATTCTGAATTACCACCAAGAGCTTTCAACGTATACGAATAGTCTCCTGGCAATATATCTAAACCCCGCTGCCAGTATTTGTCAACCAGGTAAAGAGGAAGGGGTTGGTTATCGCTAAAATCACCACTAATCATCCATCTTTGTCGGTCGTCTCCTGCAACTTGGATGGCTACGCTACCAGCAGTCACTTTAGCAGCAAACTCGTCTTCTGAAATATTCAGCTTAGTAAGCAAGGTTTTTGCAAGCTGATGTCCCCGAAGTTTTTGTTCTTTCGCTACGATCTTGCCCTGCTCATCTATTAAAAAAGTAGAAGGGTAACTATCTATCCGGTAGCGTTCTATAATTTCTTGGTTACGTCTTCCTTGGTGAATCTGCGTCCAATCCAGTTGATTTTCATCTACAAATTTCACTAAGGTCTTTCGTCTATCGCTAGCAATTCCGACAATCTCAAACTGATCTCCGGCGAAGAACGTGTGGGCATCCTTAAGAAAAGGGAACTCGCTCCGGCAAGGACCGCACCAAGTTCCCCAGAAATCGAGTAGGGTTACCTTACCGTTGGATAACTGGTACCTTTCTCCCGAAAGGGAAGTGGTATCAATTTCGTAGGCAGTAGCTCCGAGCTGGGTACCTTGCCAAGCCTCGCCTTTAGGATGCTTTTCTAGCGTGAGTGTGTCACCAAATAGACTTACGTCCGTTATTTGGTACAGTTCCCCTCCCAGTTGAGCCATTTCCTGAAAGGCCAGTACCGAGTCGGGCGAGTACTTATGATGATAACGTTCTACCAAAGAATCTTCCACCACTACTAAAATATCATCTGTTTCGTAGGTTGGCCGATAAAACCCGTTACTTAGCGATACGTAGTAATCTCGATTATCTACTGCTACTTCCCCCCTACGGTACCCCAGCGTACCCACCCAAAAGCGATTGTGCGTGAGAGGATCAATCTGTAGTATTTGGTTGACCTCTCTTGCTTGGTTGCCATCGTATACATCAACAACTACTGGAAATACCGCGATCTGATCTCGATCAGAGTTAGGGGTGGCTGTCAGGGTTGCGGAGTCTTGCTCACTAAAAATATACACTTCCTCATCAGCAAAGTCTTCATCGTTGTTAGTGTCCACAATCACAATTTTCTGACCAGATAGATTATGGCCAAACGCAATGGCTATTTGTCCGTCAACCATCTCCGGAGTATACTTCGCCATTTCTTTAGGCGTTAAATCTTCTAACCACCGATAAGCCAGCGTAGAATCGATAAGCTGGTTATGGTAGCCCTGGTAAATCCACTGAACAAAGTCAGCTTCCCACTGCCCAATTTGAACCAGTGAATCCAGCTCTTTCGGCAGACCTATCACGTTTTCGCGTAAGGGAGCTAGTTCATCTTCGGGAGATATAGCGGATAAAGCTCCTTTTCCAGGGTAAAAAGGGCCGCTTCCCGCAACTTCATCTAGCACGACTACAATTTCATTAGGGGCTTCTTTGTTCTGGCAAGCCACCAGGATAATAAGGGCATACCATATGAGCGCGTTTTTCATAGCATCGGCGTAACAACTACCACTGGAATTATCCTAAAGTAGCAAGGAAAGAGGCGGTGGGCAACTTATCTTCTCACTTTCTTTTAACATCTTTTAACCAGCTTTAACATTTCTTCAACCCACTTTATCCTCAGAAGACACTACTTTTATAGAAGTAAAAAACCAATTGGAATTAATTGATATCTACACCAGATATGGGCAGAATAGCACTTACTTTATCGTGTTGTCTTTTAGTGCTGCAAGGGTGGTCTCAATCAGTGGAGAGCGCCATGGATAGCGTTATGCAGAAGTACGTTAATCAGGAAGAACTTCATGGCTGCGTTACCTATGTACAACAAAGTGGAAAAGTTTTACTTCGCCGATCTTACGGATTCAAGGACGTTGAACAAAACGAGGAAATGACTAATGATGCTATTTTCAACATAGCATCAATGGCGAAGATTGTCACGGCGGTAGGTGCTTTGAAGCTGTACGAAGAGGGGAAGTTTATGCTCGATGACCCGGTGAAAGACTATCTTCCGGAGCTAGGCAACTTACAAGTACTCGAGAATATGGGTACGGATTCGGCTGTACTGGTTCCTCTTCAACGGGATATTACCATCAGGGACCTTTTCCGCCATACTGCCGGATTCGGTTACGTACAGAACAAAGAGGAGGTCAAGGACGAAGTAGATAGCCTCTATATCGCTTATGAAGTTGATCTTAGTAACACCTCTGAAGAGTTTCTCAATCGCATTTCCCAAGCGCCTTTAAAGTATCAGCCCGGTAGCCAGTGGGAATACAGTTACTCAAATGATATTTTAGGTTTTCTGGTTGAAAGAATTAGCCAAAAGTCACTGCATGATTATCTAAAGGAAACCATCTTTATTCCGCTGGGGATGGAATCTACCGGCTTCTACATAAGTGAGGAGAACGCTAGTAGACTTACCAATATATACACTCATTCTGATAATCAGCTTCAGACAGTTGAGGGTCGTTCATCAGATCACTTTCTAACGAAGCCAACAATTTACTCAGGAGGTGGGGGTATGCCCAATGATGCCGGAGCACTGGTATCAACCGTAGATGATTTTGCTACCTTCTGCACCATGTTACTTCAGCACGGAAGCTATGAAAGGAAAAAAGTATTGCAGCCACCGACGGTAGAACTGCTGATTTCGGATCAAATTGCCGGTATTGAAGATCGTTCGTTTCCCTTGGCAGGATATGGTTTTGGAGTAGGTGTGAATAACCAACCCTATCACGGAAAAACTAAGGCAATAAGTTGGACTGGGGCGTACAACACCTTCTTCCTGATTAATTACGAAAGTAATTTAGTTGCTATATTTCTTACCCAGCATCACCCCTGGGGGTATTTAAATATCATGGGTGAGTTCGCTTCAGTCTTAGAGAAAACCATCCCTCAACATTAGCCATGAAAAAGTTACTGCTCATTTTTATTATTGTTATCCTGATGGCTTGTTTGTTGACAACATGATAATACGAAAGCATCTACACGCATGATCTTAGTAGTCATAAACTTAAAGTAGATATGAGAACTATTCCTTACTCAACCCTGCTGTTTGTAATTTCTATTGCTAATCTTGTCCAGACGCAAAATAATGAGGAGCTACAAAAAACGGCCGATAAAGATCAAGAAGCAGGAACACCAGTCTGGACTGAGGAGGATCGAGAATATCTATTGAATAACCTTATTCAATCTAAGGAAGAACTAATCAAAGAAACTCAAAACCTAACTGAGGAACAATGGAACTTTAAGGAGAACCCAGATCGCTGGAGTATCAACCAGATTGTTGAGCACTTAGCCATCTATGAACTTATCTTTATGAATCAAATCTCTGTTGCGCTGCAAATGGGTGAACTCCCTCAAATAAAAGAGTATCCAGCCGATAGCCTGTTCCTAGGTAACGATCCTAGCCAGAACAAAACAACTGATTTTACTAAGCCATTTTCTTATACAGTACCACTTGGGAACAACCAAGGAAGTAATAACTTGATTTGGCTAACTACAATGAGAGACGAATCAATAGAGTTCGTAAAAAACGAGAATAGAAATCTAAGATTATACTACATCAACTTCGGACCGAATATTCACCATAAGTGCATGCAGATATTTGCTCATACTTTTAGACACCTAAATCAGATTAGAAAAGTTAAGAAGCATCCTAATTTCCCAAAACTGTAGATACCAAACGACCCACTACGTTTGCCAAAACCTATACGTTGTATGAAATTCTATCTCGTATACTTTCCGTACCAAACTCCCATCTTTTCTATCATCTAATCTCTAACTCTCAAAACCCACGCCATGCTAAAAAACTATCTCAAAATCAGCCTTCGGAATTTTAGAAAAAATGCACTGTACGCCACGCTGAATATTGTTGGCTTAGCCATTGGGTTTGCAGCCTGTATCTTCATTGCTATTTATCTGCACTACGAAACCAGCTTTGAGAACTTTCATACACAGGCTGAACGAATTTACCGGGCCTCGTACCGATTTGATTCGGGAGGAGATTATAAGGTACACTGGGCTCGGGTTCCGGCCGACTTTGTCAATGAGCTACCGAATGATATACCGGAGATAGAAACGCTGATCCGCTTCCAGAACCACGAGCGCAAGTACATTCGGATTGACGATAAGAAGTTCCGACCCAAGCACGCTTACGTAACCGATCCGGAGGTATTTCAGGTATTTGATTTTCCCCTAATCGCTGGAAACTCCGAAACAGCCTTGGTGCAACCCCGTTCGGTAGTGCTGACCGAAACGGTAGCGCGTCGCTACTTTGGTAGTGCCGATGTGCTAGGCGAAGATTTGTACGTATCCGGTGGATTGGGTACCGAAGATTTACTGTACAAAGTGACCGGAGTGATGGCTGATATACCTTCCAATACGCACTTGCCAGTTGAAATGCTACTTTCGTACCGCGATCAGGATGAACGGGCGGGTTGGGCCTACATTTATACGCTCTTGAATGCAGAAGCTGACGTTGCTGCTGTTCATGCACAAATGCATGATTTTTTGCTCAAGTACACCAATGAGCAAGCCGCTGAGCAGCTCACCTTCGTTTTCCAACCCTTGCCCGATATTCATTTAAATTCTGACCTAGCCCGGGAGATTGTTCCTAACGGAAACCAATTGTATGTTACGATCTTCTTCTTCGTAGGGCTATTTATTTTGCTGGTGGCACTGATTAACTACGTCAACCTAAGCAGTGCGTTGGCGATGGGGCGTTCGCAGGAAGTAGGCATTCGCACCGTGATGGGAGCCAATCAACGGCATATCATGAGCCACGCCTGGCTAGAATCGGTAGGCTATACGTTGGTGGCGATGGTGCTGGCAAGCTTACTGGCCTACGGGCTATTTCCCTACTTCTGCCAACTGACGGGGGTAGAATTTCTAATGCCAATCGGTTGGTTTGTGTTAGGACTCATTGCTCTTGCCGTAGTGAGCGGTTTGCTAGCCGGCTTGTATCCAGCGGTAATTCTCCGTTCGTTTAGAGTGCTAGAAGCTATTAAACACAGTAAAACGTTTGCCTTGGCTGGTCGGCGGGGTAAATTTAGTGTGAAGCGGGTGATGGTAGCCGTACAATTCGGGGTATCGGTATTGCTAGTTGCCAGTGCATTGGTCGCCTACGATCAGTTTCAGTACATCCAGAAGAAGAACTTAGGGATGCAAACCGAACAAGTTCTGGCAATTCCTGAAGTACCTGATCCCGTGAAAGAACGCTACCCTTCCTTCCGGGACGAAGTAGCTTCGCTGGCCGGAGTTCAGCAGGTAACCGCTTGTAGTCAGGTTCCTTCTAGCGAAATTCGTGATGCTGGTCCGGTACTAGTGGAGGGAGTAAATGACGACCCCGAGCAGGCACCTATCATGGACATTCAGGTAGTTGCTCCTGGTTTTACCGAAATGATGGGGCTAGAGTTTTTAGCTGGAGAAGATCGCTACGATGAACAACTTTCCCGAAGGCATCCGACTGAGTTTGACGAGGAGAATACAATTGAAGAATACTTAATTAACCAACCTATTCGCTATCTAATCAACGAAACCGCTATGCGCCAACTAGGTTGGTCATCGCCGGAAGAAGCGATTGGTCAAAACATACGCTGGTCAATTGGTACTTTGGCGTATGCCTACGGCCCCATCGATGGGGTAGTGAAAGACTTCCACCAAGAAACGCTGAAGAATGAGGTTGATCCCACGGTAATGGTCTATGAGCCACTCTGGACTTACACCTTCCTAATTAAGGTAGGAACGGCGGGAGTATCCCAAACCCTAGCGAATATTCAAACTATCTGGAATGATCTGTTTCCGGTTTACCCCATGGAGTACCATTTTCTGGATGATATGTTTCAGCGGCTGTATACGCAAGAGCGGGTACAACTACAATTGCTATCTGTCTTCAGCGGATTGGCTATTATCATCGCTTTTCTAGGGCTGTTCAGTCTGGTGGCTTATTCACTACGCACCCGCACTCGGGAGCTGGCTATCCGTCGGGTGCTCGGGGCTAGTTTAGGTTCACTCATTCAACTGATTAGCCGAGAGTACGCTTGGGTACTATTGATTGGTGGAATTGTAGCGATACCGCTTAGTTACCTTTCCATCTCCCGATGGCTAGAGAGTTTCGCTTATCGAGTCAATATTTCAGTACTCTGGTATCTGCTGACTATTGCCTTTATCGGACTACTTCTGATTATCACTATCGGTTGGCAAACCCGGCGTAGTGCTTCGGCCAATCCGGCCACGGTTCTAAAGGACGAATGATAGCTCATTTAGATGAAAACAATTATAATTAATTTTTCTAACCACCCATATTGACCGAACAATAGAGCCATTGCCCCTCTTATTTAGTTACTGTTCAGTAAAAAAACTACTGAACTGTTGTAAACTAGTTCCGCATACACCCAAACCAATACTACAGTAAGATGGCGTCAGGATTTTTTGCCTTATTTGATGATATTGCCGTGCTCATGGATGATGTAGCGACGATGAGTAAACTTGCTACCAAAAAAACAGCGGGTATTCTGGCCGATGATTTAGCTGTTAACGCCGAAAAAGCGTCGGGCTTTGTTTCATCTCGAGAGCTACCAGTTTTATGGAAAATAACGAAAGGTTCGTTTCTCAATAAACTCATTATCCTGCCCATTGCTTTTCTCCTGAGTGCCTACTTGCCCGTAGCTATTGCCCCTATTTTGTTGATAGGTGGTGCGTATTTAGCCTACGAAGGTGCGGAGAAAATATACGAATATCTCTTTCATCGCAAGCACACTAAAGGTAGTGTCAATGTTACCAACATGACCGAGGCGGAAGCCGTAGCCTACGAAAAGAAGAAAATAAAATCAGCCATACTGGTAGATTTTATCCTATCGGTAGAAATCATCATGATAGCGCTGGGCACGGTGGTAGATGAACCACTAAATATACAGATTGCGGTGGTAAGTGTGGTTGCCCTACTAGCCACTGTCGGAGTCTACGGACTGGTAGCCCTTCTAGTGAGAATGGATGACTTGGGCTATAAATTGATCGCTGCGAATGAGGGAAAAGCTAGCATTGCAAAAAGTATCGGAACCGGTTTGGTAAAGACGCTACCCTGGATCATTAAAAGTTTATCGGTGATCGGTACGCTAGCTATGATCTTGGTTGGTGGAGGAATATTTGTGCATAACATTCACTTCATCCACGATCTTGTACATAGTCTACCAACAATCTTAGGTGAATTTATTGCGGGATTAGCTGTAGGAGTAATATCTCTGCCCATTGTCAACCTCTTTAAGAACGCGTTGGGCAAGAAAAAAATAGCGGAAAAAGCCTAAACCGGAGAGACCAAAGTGAGAAGACGAAGGATGATTGATGAGTAATGAATGATGATTAGTGGATAGTGGACAATACGCAATGGGTAATGGCAAATTTCCACAACCCTGTAACCTTTTAACTTTCTAAAACTTCAACCTTGAAACTAAGTACTACTGACTCTGGGCAACAAACCCTTATCTTGAGGCTGATAACAGCCAACACTAAATCATGAAGTACTACCTCACACTACCAGCACTTCCACTAATCATTTTTTCCTGTAGCACCCAACATGAGGAAGAAAACTATCTGTGGGTGTCGAACCAGCGAGTGCTAGATTTAATGCTAGAAGGAGTACTACCCCCTGCAACCAGTGATCCCGCTCAGAACGAGCACTTTGATATGATTGATGCTCAGCTAATCACCGAGATATTTGGGTTGTTCGCCCCCGCCCGGCCCGATATTGCCCTGGAAATGGCTCACTTGCCAATCCGTACCTCCGCCCGAGAGGAAGCAGCCAGTATTTCAGAATTCTACGTGGTGATGCACTCGCTGGCTTCTGGAGTAGACACTACGGTTACTACCAATGAGCAACTACGCAAGCTGGCTAGTCAGGCTCGCAAGATCTTGCCAGACAGCTCTTACACTGCCCACATGTACGACTATGTGCAAGAAAAGTACGAATCAAGAATTTCTTGGGAGCAAACTCGAGACTCCGTGTACTACCGCTATCAAGTAAACCAACAAGATGGGTACGATATCACTGCCCGTAACATTACCTGCAACGGTTGCTTTGCTGCCGGAATCAACTTTGCGGCCAGTCTGATTAGTTTATTTTACGGTGAAGGCGACATTGTGGAAACAATCAAGATTGGTGCACTGGCCGGTTGGGACTCAGATAACCCTACCGCTACTTGGGGCGGGCTACTTGGTTTTCTGATTGGGAAAGATGGGATAGAAAAAGCCTTTGGTCGTGAATTTTCCAATAGATTTAACATTCATCGTACCCGGCAGAAATTTCCTAACGAGGGCGTTGATACCTTTGAGAACATGGCTTCTAACGGAATAACGATTATTGATAGGGTAGTACAAGAAGAAATGGGCGGAACAGTAGATACAGCACAAAACGTCTGGATTATTTCTGCTAAAGAGTTTACTTTCCATTAGTTACCCCTAACTTAAGCTTATAAAAGTGTAGATAATTTTGTACTTTACTACTAAAACTACCGCACATCGAGTCTACTGTACCTCATATCCGCCCCCGATTTAAGTTAGCAACTCCACATACCAAGGAAGAGGTGCTGAACCGAATTGCGGTGCTGCTAAAAAACTCGCCAAGTAACATCCGAGGGCAAATCACAAATAACCATATCACACTGGATATTTCCGGGGAAGATGTACACTACTGGTCGCCTCAACTGAATTTCAGGGTGGAAGCTGATGAAGAAAATCAACACCATTCGGTAGTCTCCGGGCTGGTTGGCCCTCGCCCCGCTGTTTGGTCTTTGTTTCTGTTTGTTTACGCGACTATCGGGATAATAGCCCTGTTTATTTCATTCTTCGCCGTCTCAGAACTACTACTGGGAAAATCATCCAACTTATTATTTGCCTTTCCAGTTGCGCTATTATTCATGCTAACTGCTTATTTGGTTGGAAAATACGGTGAGAAATTAGCTAAAGATCAGGTTGATCTATTCAAACAGTTTGTAAGAGATGCGGTCTACTTTGAAGGGGAGAAACAGCATTAGCAGTAAATGCTATAAAAAAATATTTTGTAGCTTACCGAAGAAATAATTATCAACATACCCAACCCTATAAACGTATGTCTACTACCACTGTAACCGCCCAAAGTGCTCTGGAACAACTGATGGAAGATAACCGCCGGTTTATTGAAGAGTATCAAAGACATCCTCATGAAGGCCAGCAGTGGCACTATTCTCTGGCCGATGGTCAGCACTCCTTCAAAGAGGCGCAGCCAACGCTAACCCGAGGACTGAAAGTAGGAAGCGTAAGGATCGTTTCGGCCTACTACAAAAGTAGCACGGGTGAGGTAGAATTGTTACAAGAATAGTCTTATTTAATGAAGATCGTTGGTTTTCTTGTTGCGGTAGTCCTTTTAACTGGTTCGGGAAGTCAGCCACCTCAACAGGTCGTTGCACTATTCGATGGGAAGACTTTCCAGGGCTGGGAAGGTGATACAACCAATACCTGGCAGATTGAAGAGGAAGCACTGATAGGTGGATCGCTCGCTGAAACCGTACCGCACAATGATTTTCTAGTAACCACCCAGCCTTACGAAAACTTTGTGCTGCGATTGAAATTTAAGCTATTGGGTGACGAAGGTTTTATCAATGCGGGCATCCAGTTTCATAGCCAGCGGCTGGATGACCCTCCCTACGAAATGATTGGCTACCAAGCCGACTTAGGCCAAGATTACTGGGCCAGTCTCTACGATGAATCGCGCCGCCGTAAAACTCTAGCTGCCCCAGACTCTGCCTTAGTAGAAACGTTACTAAAGCCCAATGAGTGGAACGACTACGAAATTCGCACCCAAGATGGCCGTATTCAACTGTTCTTGAACGGGCGAAGAACCGTAGATTATACCGAGCCTGATAAATCTATTCCTCAGTCTGGCTATATTGGTTTGCAAATTCACGGGGGCGGTAAAGCGAAGGTGTTTTATAAGAATATTATGCTAGAAAAACTTCCCTGAAGCAGTCAAGAACCTATACTAGCAACAATAGGGTAACAGATTCCAATAGAAAAATTTAGCCTTTGCTGTACTAACGTGCTAACATACAAACTTGAACAATGATCGTTCGGCGGCCCGGTTTAATCCATTTTCGCCCTGAATGTAACGTTTCCCAATTCTTTATCGCTAATCGCCATTGAACAAGCAGGTCTCCTCTATCTTTTCTTCCGCTTCTTGTAGCCCTAGATCCATAGCTTTCTGAAAGTCCCGACAAGCATCATACTGATTATTCATCAACATTTTAACCATGCCTCTCTCATAAAAAGTAACCGGATCTTTGGAGTAGAGGTCAATTGATGCCGTAAAATCTTCAACAGCCCCCTCAAAATCCATAGCCTCTCGTTTGGCTCTTGCCCGATAGTCAAAGTAATAGGCATTCTGATCCATAATCTTTATTGCCTCAGTAAAATAGTGAATAGCCTGATTGTAGTCTTCTTGCTGATAATAAACCAGTCCTAGATAGCTGATGGCATCGTCATTATCTGAACTTACAGATAGGGCTTTATTTATAAATATTTCAGCCGAGTCGTATCGTTCAAGCTCATAATAAGCTTTTCCCAAATTTAGTGTTTTGGTAGCGTCTAGCGTATCAAGCCGACTGGCTTCCTTAAATGCAACAAGTGCCTTCTGGTAATCTTCTACTGCGTAGTAGGATACGCCGAGATAGTTATGTGTATTGGCAGTTTCGTACCCCAATGTTTTCCCTTGCTCGTAATAACGAATCGCCTCAGTATGCTCTCCGGTTTGTGCCAAGGTGAATCCTACGTGAAAGAAATAGTCGCCATTGGTAGAGTCAATTGTCGTGAGATATTGGTAATCACGCATTGCATCTTCGTACTCATTTAGAGTAAGGTAAGTATACCCACGATTATAGTAGGCTTTTTCAAAGGTACTGTCCAATCCTATTGCTTTATCAAAATCAGTAATAGCCGAAGTATAGTCACCCAATTTAAATTTAGCTACGCCCAATCGGTTGTAGGTTGCTGAGTAATTTGGCTTTAGAGAGATACTCTGATTAAAGTCGCTAATGGCTCCGTAATAGTCTTCAGTTTCTAGTTTGACTACCCCTCGGTTGTAGTAGTAAATTCCGTTATTAGGATTCTGAGCAATAGCTTTTGAATAATGTTGAAGAGCCAAATCAAACTCACTATTCTTGAATTCTTCGTTTCCTAATTCATTGTAATAATCTCCGTCTTTTACTTCTGCTTCTACCTTACTTTTCAGGTGAGCAGGAATAAAGAAAAGACTATCATCAAGAGGTATATTGATAGAGACTTCTTGAATAGAAAACTCGTTTCTACTCTTTAAGTCAACTTGAATTACCGTCGAGGGAAAATCAAATCCACTATAATTTCGATAAGATAAATAGTATTCTATTTCAGTGTTTTTATCCTTTCGCACCGAATGTCCTGTCTTCTTATCGATAAATATTATCTGTTTTTCATCTCTATTGGTTAATAGTATTCTGTAACATTCTTCCCCGTTCAGTAGTGAGTTTCTTATTTCAGAGACTATAAACTCCGAAGAATCTATTAGGTGATTGATGTCAGCCCCCGCAAAACTACTAAACTGACCAAAATCGACTTCCTCTTCGTTCTTTTGAATTGTCACCTTATCCTTCATTGGATCATAGCTCCAGGTGATTGAATCGTAGCTTGATCGTATAAGTTTAAGATTCTGAAAAGATGTCTCGAGGTAAATATAGTTAGGCTGTTTAATAGCAATATACATCGGCAATTGCATCTGACCAACCTTGGCATCTGCGGTAATCTCTACGGTAGAAAAGGATGGCTGATTTGCTTCTGGTGCTCGCTTTTGGATAATTTCACTTATTTCGATCTGAAGGTTTTCTTCCAAGATTTTGGCTGTACCAAACTTCTCTACTTGCTGTTGTTGCTTATCTTGCCAGCTTTGTAGCGTTTCTTTGTCCATTTTATCAATACCGGTAAGCGTAAAACTGGCAATCCACACGTTGCTTGAGTCGTATACTTTCCCTTGAATTTCCCCTTCTTCAATCAAAACTGCTTGATAAGTGGATTGTAAATCCATCTCTATGCCCTGCACTAATGCTTCTTCACGAATAAGTAAGGTGTCATTGTTGATAGCCCCTTGAAGATACGTTTTGCTATTAAAATAATCTGGCCAACTGATGTGTCCGTCTACCTGACATTTCTTCGCCTGTTCTAAAGAAAGAGCCATCATGAACTGATTTCCCGTTATATTAAATTCATAATAGCCTAACCACTCACCCTGCCATTCATCAGTATGGCAAATAGGCTTGGCGATTAGTTGATGAAACGAAAGGAAGAGTAAAGAGCAAAAGGTGATTCTATGTATTACTAAACTTATATTTTTACAACAAAAATAATATTATTTATCGTAAAAATATAATATACGCGAGAAATATGAACTTCTCTCAAAGAGGGCTGTTTTAGCTACTCTTTCAATATGTGTTTCTTACTCCTCTAAATCAACGATGAAGAAACCGTCGCTACCTTCTTTTTGGTAGAGGGGCATAAAGATAAGTCCGTCTTGGGGCGACACAATTGGGCCGTCTTTATCTTGGGCTAGTACTTCCCCTTTTTGTACCGGTTTAAAATTGAAGTAACCGGCTTTCATGCTAAAGTTAGCCCCTTCGTGTACTACGTGCATCGATTTTGCCGTGACTCGGTTCGGTAAACCATCCGCTAACTGCTGTAGGTAACTGGTCAGATCTTCCTTGAAATTTTTGGGAGTATCTTCTACAGCACCCGCTTCTAGCAGCATTGACCAAATACCGGCTTCGTGCAGATCAATAGCTTCGGAAGAGCCAATTTGTCCACCCTCGAAGGCAAAGGAGATAAAGCCTCGTTCACAACTGTAGTTTAGTAAAGTGCCCCGGAGAAAGTATTCCATGTTCACCACAATCGGAATATGCAAAGCTTCAACTACCGGGTGGTTGGCGTAATACTCCGGCACAATAACAAAATTGCCCTTTTGTGCCGATGTGGTATGTAAGTCGGCTATAACTTTAGTAGAAACTGATTGTTCGGCGTAGTGGTCGATGATCTCCAGCAGCGCAATGGCTTCTTGGTCTTCTGGTTTAGCGTGTTCAATAGTTCCTGAGCGTAAGAACCGCAAGTGCGCCTCTGTCCAGCAACGATTTAAATCATACGCTACATACCGGCGCTGTTGGGCAATAGCGGTCAGGTTACCCCGCAAGCCAATAATCTCTCCGTTGATGGTGTATTTTTTCAGTTGTTCAAATACTCGCTCCGTAGCTCGAACTCCCTCTATCTCATTTCCGTGTAATCCCCCAATTAGTATGACCAACGGTCCGGGTCGTCCCTGGGTAAGGTGACCAATTATTCTATCCTTCATGCTGTTCTTCCAGTACATTCAATAAGCTTGCGGTTACATTTAAAAAATTACCCTCCGAAATGATGCCAACTAGTGCGCTGTTTTTTACCACCGGTAAACAAGGCGCATTATGTTGTTGCATTAGTTTCATGGCTTCCATTACGGTTTTATCGGGAGCAATGGTAATGGGGTTGCTAATCATCAAGTCTTTTACGGGTTTTTCTTCACATTTATCATTTCCCGCTCTATCTACTAAATAGCGAATCAGGCGGCGAGCGGTTACCAATCCACACAGATGTCCCTTTTTATCTTCTACCGGAACGAAGCGCACCCGTTGCCAGTCCATAATATTCGCCACCAGTTCAGGAATATCGTTTTCTTCTACGCTAAACACATCGCGGGTCATGAACTCTTCAATCAGTAAGGAAGTAGCCGACCACTCCCGGGAATCTTGCCGAGCAGCTAGCTCCCACTCGTGAATAGGTTTACCCGACTTTTGGTTCTTAATCATTGCCGAAGTTAGTGTGGACGACCGCTCGTCGCTCAGTACCTCCTTACTCAGCTTGCTAAATGATTGCAGAATCCAGTAAGACCCAGTGCGACGCAATTGGTTTCTAGACTCAATAATACCCAGATAGTAATTTATATCTTCGGAGTTCACCTGGCGTTTCTCTAGACCCTGCCGAGCCAGCGGTAGCAATTCCTTCGCAATTAGTTCGCTGGTACTAATTTTCTGCCCATTGAGCCAAGTCAAGTCAGTATCATGCCCGGCAAAGGCAGAGGAAATAAAATTAGACCGAACATCGTCAAATTCCATCTTTTGGGTGATGTCGCCGTATTCTTGGTGAGCTCCTTCCATCAACCCCAACCAGAAGGCGGAGTTGGCTACTTCATCAACAATACTGGGACCAGAGGGTAGTAAGCGGTTCTCAATCCGCAAGTGAGGTTTCCCGTTGGGACTAATCCCGTAGCAGGGGCGGTTCCAGCGGTACACGGTAGAGTTGTGGGTCATCAGACTACTAAGGTCAGGAGTTTTTCCTTCTTTTATCATCTGGGTCACATCATCATCAGGATCGGTCATCAGCATCGGTCGGAAACGAACGATATCCTCTCGGTACAGTTCAATGATCGAATCCTGCATCCAATGATTGCCAAACGTTACCCGCGGACTACGATCGCGCAAATGTTCGGATACTACTCGGGTATCAATTGACTGCTGGAAGAGCGCAATGCGAGTTTCACTCCAAAGCCGTTTCCCGAACAGAAACGGGGAATTAGTCGCAATGGCGAGTGTCGGAGCCGCAATGGCTAACGCAATATTATACTTCTGGACAAAATCCTTTGGGGCAACTTGCAAGTGTACCTGAAAACTGGTATTACAGGCCTCCAGCATGGCTGAATCGTGCTTAATGTTCAGTTCATCAATTCCTCGGATACTTAGTTCGTACTCGCGTCCTCGTAATTTGCTAAGAGCTTCCATCAGGGCGTGGTAGCGTGGTAAAGGAGTGCAATTATGATCCTCCATATCGGTCTTCCGCAGCGTAGGGAGAATCCCTGTCATCACTGGGTCAAAGCCCATTTCGGAACCCAATGCGTAAAGCTCATCCATATTCTGGGCAATACTTTGCGCCAGATCAGAAAAGCAACTGCCCGTAAATTCTAGTGGATCAAGATTAATTTCAATGTTGAACTTCGCTAGCTCAGTAGTAAATCCTGGGGACTGAATGCGGTCGAGTACTTCTAGCGAAATGGGTTTAGGCTTACAGTGAGAATCTACCAGGCATAACTCCTGCTCCGCCCCAATGTGGATGGGAGCCTCGTTAAACCAGGATTCCTCTAGCATCGTTTCCAATGCTTTTAGGTCTTGTAAGATATTTCTAGTATTGCGGTTAAGATCATCCCGACTTGAAACCAGCTTGACGTTTAGTGTGCCCATATGCTAAATTAGGTTGCTTGCTCAATATAATAAATGATTTTTGCTTCGCAGGGTTTAGGAAACCTAATCTAACTGATACAACTGTACCTGCCTCAAAAAAAGGTGTACCGAAATCTTACAATGTAAGATCAAGTGCCAGATTATTCATTTGTGGAATGAACTAAGAGCGATCTTAGCTGAATAGCTTTCAGCGCAGAAATACCAACCAATTAGATGGCTAAAAAAGGAAATTTCTTAAGAAGAAATAGTATTTCACTATTTATCGGCTTCATCATATTGCTGATTTTGGCCAGTTCAACGACTGCTTTCTACAGCCGATTGGGAGCAGCCCAGCACCAAGAGAAAAAAGACGCTCTACTAAAGGTTCGCGAAACTCTTGATAGAATATGGTCTCATATCACCCGGGCCGACATGGGTTTTCGAGGCTATGCCCTAATACAGGAAGAAAGGTACTTAGGGCCTTATAAAGGTGCCTTGGAAAAGCACGAGCAGGATTTGGATTCGCTATCTTACTATCTGTTACAGCAAGACTACCCAGAAGAAAGATTGATGGCTGATAATGAGAAAGCCATTAAGGACTATATTAGCCTAGTTGGTGAAATGATTGATCTAACTAGACAAGGGAGGAAGGAGGAAGCACTCAGCATTCTTGCAGGTAATCCTAGATATAATATTTGGCTTATCTACAATGCGTTTAATACAGATGCGATAGACTATATTAGTCAGTTACAGATAGATGCTCA
The DNA here is from genome assembly GCF_030506325.1 of Tunicatimonas pelagia. NCBI lineage: Bacteria > Pseudomonadati > Bacteroidota > Cytophagia > Cytophagales > Catalimonadaceae > Tunicatimonas > Tunicatimonas pelagia. The sequence continues at coordinate 3,876,431 of NZ_CP120683.1, forward strand.
GCAGCAGTACGACACTGTTCAACGCTATACTACAATAGTGCAAGCTGCACTACTTATTATAGGAATCCCCATTTTAGTCTTAGTCATTCTCCGGCTTACGCGAGAGGGTAGAGTACGTCGACAGCTATTGGGGCAATTAGACAATAGCAATCGAGAATTTGTCTATAACGACGGACATGCCCGTAGTGGTGAAGAAGCAGAACAAATTATTGGTTACCTAACTCAGAACCTGGAAAAGGTTACCAGTTTTATTAGAAACTTAGGCTCAGGGCAATCAGAGTGGACGGAGCTAAGCAATACCCAAAGAGAACTGAATGAGAATACACTGGTGGGGGAGTTGCTTAAAATGCAGGAAAAGCTCGACCAGATAAAGCAAGAGGATGAACTTCGTTTATGGGCCACTGAGGGAGAAGGCAAGGTAGCCGAAATTGCTCGCACTCACCAAACTGATCTAAGCACCTTGGGTGACGAATTACTGGCTTATATTGTCAGGTACGCCAGTGCTAATCAAGGGGGGCTTTTCATTGCTAGCGAAGAGACCTCTAACCCTCATTTAGAAATGGTGGCCTGCTACGCCTACGACACAAAGAAGTACGAAGAAAAGATCATTAAACCTGGTCAGGGCTTACTTGGTCAGGCCTTTGTGGAGCAGAAAACTATTCGGCTTACGCAAATTCCAGAAAATTACGTGCGGATTACTTCAGGACTGGGGGAGGCTACTCCATCATATCTGGTTATTATACCCTTAAAATTTAACGAAGAAGTACTAGGAGTATTGGAAATTGCTTCCTTCCAGGAGCTAAGTACCTTTAAGGTCGATTTCCTGGAAAAAATTAGTGAGATTGTAGCTTCTTCTATCTCAGTAGTACGTACCACTCAGCGTACCCACGGTTTGCTAGAAGAATCAAAGCAACAGGCCGAAGAGTTGCAAGCGCAGGAAGAGGAGATGCGCCAGAATATGGAAGAACTGCAAGCTACGCAAGAAGCAGCGCATCGCGACCAAGAGAAAGTACAAGCCATTTTTGACAGTGCTTCGGATGGCATTATTGTGCTTACGGATCAGGAACACGTAGAAATGTTTAATCCGGCAGCCGAAGAAATGTTCGGTTACTCTGCCGATGAAGTACAAAACCAATCCTTCGATAAGCTATTAGCATCACCGGCAGACAAGAACGTTGGCACCCAATCGGATACAGCACTCATCGTGGGTGAACTACAAACAGTAGAAGCTAGGCGCAAAAATGGAGACGTATTTCTAGCCGAACTAAAAATGCAAGAGAGTGAGGTAGGTAAACAGCGGATGTTCATCGGCGTAATCCGCGATCTTACCCAAGATGAGCGGCAAAGAACCAATGAAGAGTTGATGCGATCGCGCATTAAGGAAGTTGAGCAAAAGGCTTATGACCGACTGGTGAAACTTCGGGAAAAGTTTAAAGGTGAAATTGCGGAGCGTGACCGGCAGATTGAAGTACTGCAGACAAACTTAACTGAATCTAGATCAAAGAGTAAGTAGCCCCTTTTATTTAACCATAAAGCAAAAATGCCATGATTGATTTACAAGAAACCGCTCGCCTGAAAAAAGCCCTAGATGAAAGACCCGAAGATTTTGAGAAAATCATTGAGGACACCGATTTAGCCATCTGTATCACTAACGAAGAGGCAAAATTTGTGGCAGTAAATGAAAATTACACTAAATGGTACGAGTACGACCGCAGCGAACTGGTTGGAGAAAGCTTTCTGAAAGTAGTCCCCCAAGAAACCCAAACCGAACTATCCGATCTGCACGAAGAATTTATGGATATTCAGATTGAGATGATGCGCGAGTGGGAAGTGCTAAGTAAAAGTGGTAAACGACTTAAAATAAGTGTAGACGCTGGTTACTCCGATAAGATTAACAACGCTCCGCATAAGATCACCTTTGTAAAAGTAGAAAATGCCTAATACGTACTAAACTTCTTAAATGAGCCTACTCGGTCTGCGGGTAGGCTTTTTTATTTGCCCAGCAAAATATTTGGATAAAAAGTACCGTACTTTTTGGTCAATCAGGTTACATATTTAGTCTTGTCGCTACTAAACCATACTAGCGTTTATTAGCTCACCCTCCTACTCACCCGAGACGTCTTTACATTTCTTGGCAACCAAACCGTTTTAACATATGAATTACATGATTCAGGGGCACCTTTGTGCCCACCTCTGCGATGACTATCGGGAAGATTTATTTCCAGCTACCGTACGTCTGTATCGGGTCAACATTGATAACAACACGAATCGCCGCATGGCAAGCGATTCTAAAGATACCCTTCAAATGCTGGACGAAAAAGCTGTGAAGGCAAAAGAAAAGCAATTGTTGACCGAAGCCTCTACCGACCAGCAAGGCAACTTTACACTAAAGTTAAATAGCGACCAGCAGGATTACAACGGAGAAGCTATCGAGATAGATGTACTGGTAAAGGCGGTTCCCAATCAGAAAGAGCAAAAAAAGAAGGACGATCCGGTGCAGTTCACCATTACTGTTTGGCAGCCTAAGTGGCGCGAACGGGATAAAGACTTGGTAGCCGTTTGGGATGAGTGCTTGCCCGCTCGTTTCTGGTGCGGCATCCGCAGTCTTTTTGATGCCTGGGTTATTTGTGGTAAAATTCGCGACTGCCAAAACAATAATCGCCCCATCGAGAATGTGAAAGTAACTGCCTTCGACGCCGATTGGCTCAAAGATGATGTCTTGGGTTCGGCGGTTACCGATAGCGATGGTCACTTTAGAATTGATTATACCAGTAGCGATTTCAAACAAACATTCTTATCGCCCACGGTAAACATTGAAACCCCGTTTCCGCCCTTTAATAGCGGTCCCGATGTGTACTTCAAGGTAGAAACTACCGGATCACCCTCTACTGTATTCTTAGAAGAGAAGCGACCCGATGGACAGATAGCTGGCCGAAAGGATATTGGCAACTGTTTTTGTATCAACCTCTGCGTAGACCCTAAATTAATACCGCCACCACCGCCCATTGAATACGAACCCGCTCTATTTACACACGTAGGAGCTTACGAAATACTGACCCAAATTGACACTAATGGGTTCACCAACGATAGCCAGAAGAATGCTTTTACTAAAGATATTCCACTGAACGGAGATTTACCTAGTGGCTATGCCAGCAATGAGATGGAGTACCGCTTTCGGATTATCAACGTGAATACATCAGTTGAGCTAAGTGCGGCTCAAGTTATTAATCTGATACAAACAACAACTATTGGCTCGGTACAGCGCGTGTTTCCTCACGATCCTTCTATATCGGATTCCATTCCCGGTATTGGCTACTTCCGCACATTTCCGTACTATCTAAAAAACCCAGGGGCTACCTATAATGTAGATCCCGACGCAGATGGATGGATTAAAGTGCCCCGGTTAAATAATCCTGAAACCACCGGATTATTTAAAGCATCATTCGGTAGTGGAGTATCACTGGCGATTATTGATACAGATCAACTGTTTACCCAGTCGTTTAATTTGAACAATCCTACGGTACACGTAGCTGGCAATACCATGAACGCGTCTGACCGCTTTTCTGGGCCTCACCCTACTTTCAGAATTATTTTTGAAGCTCGGGAGGTGGGTTCGTCTATCTTATCATCAACCAACATCCTTGATAAGATTGTAGTTTGGAATGGCGAATTCGCCCAAACCCGCCATCCTAATTGGGTCGGCGGATCAGTTACCCTAAAAGGTGTTTGTATGGTTGATCTCAATGAGCTTATAGGGGCAGATTCAGGTTGTAAGAAACTTAGCAGCACGGTAAACGCTCGCTACACTTGCTACCATCCGTACCTAGAGTCTGCTACCCTCCGGTTAGTAAGTAACACGGCTCCCCCTTCGGTTAATCTGACTATTGACAGTAACCGAGAGGCTTCGGGCGCTCAGACCTACAGTGGTCTTTCACCCTGTGCTTATATTCTAAAGCTCACCTCTACGTATCGGTTAACTTCTGGCTACGGTCGAAGAGGTGATGCTTTTGATCGCGATGAGTTGGCATTTTGTGTAGGAGAATAGCTGTTTAATCAGAAGCAGTCTTATCCAAATCCATCCCGCTGTAGTACTGTGTGTCTACGTTGAGGGTGGATTTGGTGTAATAGGTAATCTGCCCGGTATGGTAGGAGAAGTGTTCGGTTACGTGAATTAGGATGGACAGTACACTTTCTTCAAAGCCTTGCACATCGCGCTTTTCAGTCAGAGCTTCGGGTGTAACCCGGTTGAGGGCTTGATTTATTTCGGTTATCAGGCTATCCAAATCACGAATGAGCTTTTCGGTAGAAACTGGTCCAGTTTCGGTAAACTCCTGCGAACGCTGACGATCATCGGGCTGACCGTCAATACCGCTCAGTACCCACTGCCGTAAGTTACCCATCAAGTGCAACACTAAATTTCCTACGCTAACGGTTTGCTCATTAGGGCGATGCCATATCTGAGAATCGCTCAGCAAACGCAAACATTTCTTGATGCGTGGTACCGATTCTTGAATGATACGCCGTTGTACCTCATCAAGTAGTGTTTGGGTAATATGATTGGATAGAGTGTTCATAAGATTATGGTGCGTAATGTTCAGGTGTTCAAAGTTATTCACCTTTCCATAAGCACACAAATACTCGAATACTGCAAACTAGAAATCATAATCTATAATCTGCTGAAGGTGATGTTCCAGATGGGCTACATAATCTTGGTAGAGCCACTGCATGGTTTTTAGTTCGCCATTGCCAATATCACAAAGTTTATAGAGAGATTCTTCTGGGGCTACTTCCATCAATACAATGATCTGGTGCTGGTGCGATTGCCAACAACGAACCAGCACTTCGGTAGTCCACTCTTGGTACTGATGTAATCGTACCCAATCATCCTGAGCATATTTCTTAATGACCAGTGGTTGGGGCTCAATCTGTAGGCGAATGAACCGAGTGTGATTATTAATAGCCGAATCAATCAAATGACCTAAAACCTCTTTTTTAGACCATTTGTCAGGAGCTGGTTTGGCAGCCCAATCAGATTCAGGCAATGTTAGTACTTTAGGCGGAATGCGCTCGTAAAGTAACTGAAGCCGGCTAGTGAGAGAGTCGCTCATTAATAGTAGAGGTGCTAGGGGTAGCTAGCCACCGATTACGTAGCAGTCCGTAGGTTTTTACGTCTTTAAACTCCCCCCATTTTTTAATGAGTTGAGGGTGATACCCTTCTTCCTGCATCCCCAGCTTAAGTAGCACTCGCGAAGAACCGGCATTCTCTACCATAGCGTGCGCCTCAATGCGGTTTAGTTCCAGTACGTTGAAACCATACTCTACCACTAAACGTGTGGCCTTTGAGGCGTAGCCTTTGCCCCAGTAGGGTCTGCCAATCCAGTAGCCTAACTCGGCTGACTCGTACTCAGGATGCGTGGCGAGTTTTACCGCTCCAACCAGCTCCTTATTTTTGGTAAGGCATACCGCCCAACGCAATCCTTTTCCTTCCTCTAGCTCCCACTGCTGTAATTGAAACCAGTCGTTGATCTCAGCTTCGGTACAAGGGTAAGGGATATTGAGCGTCGTAGCCGCTACATCTTTATCCTGTACTAGCTTCAGTACCTGAGGCATATCTTCCCAAACAAACGGGCGAAGGGTTAAGGAATGGCTATGGAGGGCGGATAACATAGTTTATTTCCTAATAATAGTTGTTATGCATACGTAACAATGGCAAAGTAAGTTTTAAAGTGAATTAATACAATTTAATAAAGATGAAAATGCTTACCAATGCTTATTCTGCTGTACTAATTGCTACAGATTACCTAAAGCCAAGGTTAGAATCGCAAACCCTGGCCTTAATGCATTTCTTTCATAAGAAACTGATTATCAAAATACTACCTCTAGTAATTTTAGAAAATATACAATCTATACTAGGTCAAAAGCTTGAGCAATACAAACCAATTGGTAGGGCGATTCTATGGCGAGTTTCCGATTCACATTTTTCCGATGCGTATCTACTGTACTACGGGTGATGCGTAATTTTTCGGCAATTTGAGTGCTAGTAAGCCCACGTACTACCAAAGGAATAACCTCCTTTTCCCGATTAGTAAGCTGGTCAAAAATAGTCTGATACTCGTTTACCAATTTTTTCGCTTCCAGAATTCGTGCAACAGTGCGTTCACTTACTTCTAGGCGATTTTCGGTAGCGGGGATAAAAAGTGTGCCCTTAGCATAGGGTTGGTCTGGTTGAGTCATGGTCATTTTAGCGACGGTTTTATAGGTTAAAAAAAATTAGTGATAGCATATGGAGAGTAAATAGCCTTCTCTTTGGATAGCTCTTGCTTTTCCTAAAGCAGACACTCAAGTAAATTTATCTGCCAAATTGTCTTTTACAGTGATTTTTTGAATTTTATAATGAACGTTAGGGCTCAACTTGCGATTTTATATTTTCTTCAGCTGTCATTATTATTTATCAGACAATAAAATGAATAATTTATCTTTTTCAAATATTATTATCTATTAATATTAAATATTTCATTTTTTACAGCAAATTTGTATTGCTAAAATAGTAACGTTTTCTCATAGAGACATCGTTTCTTCTCATAAGCTGACCTATGTTTTCTACAAAAGTAAATCATGCTCTGTGCAACCCCTTCAACGCTTGTAACCTAAGTCAGTACAACTTACATTCGCTCACGAAACCTGAGCGCACTCAAAAATAGTTGCTGCTTTTTTAGATCACCCTATGAAATACTTTTGTCTCTTTATTTTACTTCAGTTCGTTGGATTCCTTAGCTTTTCCCAGTCCGTAGAAACTAGTCAGCGGAAAGTAGCCATTACAATTGACGACTTGCCGGTAGTAACCCGTCGGTCAGGCTCAGCCGTAAAATTGGATATTACGCAACGGTTAATAGGTAGCTTAGTAAAAAACAACGTGCCCGCCATTGGCTTTGTGAATGAGAGAAAGCTGTACCGCAGAGGCAAACTAGACCCAACGCGGGTAAATCTGCTGCGACGGTGGCTAGAGAGCGGGCTAGAACTCGGCAACCACACGTACTCTCATCCGAGCCTACACAAAATTAGTCTGGCTGATTATAAGCAGGAAATTTTAAAGGGCGAAACGGTTACTAAGGAAATCACTCAAGCCTACGGGCAGGCGCTAGCCTACTTTCGCCACCCATTTTTGCATACCGGACGCAGTGTTGCTGTACGCGATTCGTTACTCCAATTTCTCGATGAACACGGTTATGAGGTTGCTCCCATTAGTATTGACAATGCAGACTACTTGTTTGCCGCCGCGTACGAACGAACTATTCTGGATGCAGATACTACAATGCAGCAGCGGGTTCGGGAAACCTACCTTAAGTACATGGAAGACTACTTTGCCTACTACGAGCAGCAGTCACAGGCTTTGCTAGGAAGAGAGATCGCCCAGACGCTACTCTTACACGCCAATGCGCTTAACGCCGATACATTCGATGAAATGGCAGAAATGATTCGGGAACGTGGCTACTCTTTTGTGTCACTAGCCGAGGCTCTAGAAGATGATGCTTATCACTCACAACCGGACACGTTTACCGGGGCTGCTGGGATTTCCTGGATTCACCGCTGGGCAATTACCCAGGGAAAGAAAGGAGACTTTTTTCAGGGAGAGCCGCAGGTGCCTCCTTTTATCGATAAACTGGCCGATAGCTTCTAACCTGGAACCAAATTTGTGCTGACCAGTAGCTTGTTCTAATTAGAGTTCTAACCGTATCAAGTACATATCTGCGGTGATGTAAAGGGCCGATTCATCATTGTTCAATGTGCAGTTAGCGGTAGCTTGCCCGGTTTTTAATGTTCCCAGGTGTTGGCCTTCGGCACTGAATATCCAAACCCCACCCGGGCCGGTAGCGAAGATGTAGCCATTGCTGTGAACCACCATACCATCGGGCAAGCCTTTTTCTTCGCCCACTCGGTCAGTAGCATCATAGAAAATCCGTCCGTTATCAATGGTTCCGTTGTCCAGTACGTCAAACGCCATCCAGATAGCTTGCTTCGGATCAGAATTGGCTACGTACAAGGTTTTCTCATCGGGAGATAAAGCAATGCCGTTGGGGCGAGTCATTTCTTGGGTGAGTAGCGTTAGACTGCTATCAGCAAAAGAGAAGCGATACACTCCCTGAAAGTCTAATTCCTTCGCTTTGCTATCGGCTCCCCCGGGCAGGCCGTAGGGCGGATCGGTAAAGTACAGATCGCCGTTGCTGTGAAAGACTGCATCGTTGGGGCTGTTGAGCCGCTTCCCTTCGTACTCGCCTACAATTGTAACAAAATCTGATTCTGGGTTATCCAGTGGGGCATTCATGCGAGCCATTTGCCGGTTGCCGTGCTGACAAAGCACTAAATTACCTTCACCATCAATCAGTAAACCATTAGAACCAGGCTCTTTTCCGCTAAAGTCGTCTCCCGAAAAACCCGCGGGTTCCAGATACAGCGAAATGCTATCCCCTTCTTGCCATTTATACACTCGGTTGGGCGGAATATCGGAGAAAAGCAGATAGCCACCGTCTTCCGAAACCCAAACGGGGCCTTCCGACCAATCAAAACCTTCAGCCAGTAATTCTAACTGAGCATCAGGCGGAACCACTTGATCTAGCTCCGCCTCTAAGCGGTCAATAGAGCCAATTGTTGGGAAAGAAGGCGGTTTTTCTTCCGTGGTTTCAGCAGAAGTATCATTCGCGGTAGGTGAGCACGCCAGCAGAGTTAGTAAGCTCAGGATTAGGCAGCTTAGTTGTCGTAGCATAAGAGATTACATTTGAGGTTTATATTACGCATTTTTTTAGAAAAAGCGGTTTTGAGTAGTCGATAGTACGCCAGGGTAATCGGGTTTATGCTGTGGCGACTAACACATCTTTACTTTTTCAGTTACTTAAGGTGTAGAAAACTCAACGCACAAAGTTATGAAAATACTGCTTACAGGAGCTAATGGCTACATTGGAGTGAGATTGCTGCCGGTATTGGTACGAGCCGGGCACGACGTGCTTTGTTTGGTACGCGACAAGCGCCGGATGAACGTGGAAAAAGCACTGGTCGATTCGGGCTGCGTTGAATTCTACGAAGCTGACTTACTGAAACCGGAAACGCTGACCAACCTCCCTGGCGATATTGAGGCAGCTTACTATTTAGTACATTCAATGGGAGGAGCGGGTGGCTCAAAAGATTTTGAAGCAATGGAGGAGCAGGCTGCGAATAACTTCATCGCGCAGGTTACCAAAACCCAGTGCCAGCAAATAATTTATCTCAGCGGAATTGTCAATGATAACAACCTTTCTAAACACCTGCGCTCGCGGAGAAATGTAGAACATATTCTGCTCAACAGCGGCGTACCAACCACGGTGCTGCGGGCAGCCATTATTATCGGCTCGGGTGGAGCTTCCTTTGAGATTATTCGCGACTTGGTGGAGAAACTTCCGGTGATGGTCGCTCCCAAATGGGTAAGTACTCGGTGTCAGCCCATCGCTCTGCGTAATGTGTTGCAGTACTTGGAGGGAGTGCTCGAGAAAGAAAAAGCGTACAACAAAATTTTTGACATCGGAGGGCCGGATATTCTAACTTACAAGCAAATGCTGCTGCAATTTGCCAAGGTGCGAGGTCTAATCCGAAGCATTATTTCGGTGCCGGTGCTATCGCCTCGTCTTTCATCACTTTGGTTGTACTTTGTTACCAGCACATCGTTCAACCTAGCGCGTAGCTTGGTAGATAGCATGAAGAATGAAGTAGTTGTGAAGAAAAAAGGTATTGACGAAATTGTGCAACTCGGTCGCCTAATTCCTTACAAAGAAGCGGTAGGACGGGCTTTTCAGCGTATTGCCCAGAATGAAGTTGTTTCTAGTTGGAAAGACTCGCTGAATAGCAGTAAAATGGATATCAATCTATTCGATTACGTAAAAGTGCCCAAGCACGGAGTCTATCGCGATGTACGTAAAGTGGCGTTTAATAAGCCAAAGGAGCAAGTGATTGAAAATATTTGGAGCATTGGGGGCGAACGGGGTTGGTATTACCTTGGGTTTCTGTGGGAAATCCGAGGAATTCTCGATCAGATGATTGGTGGAGTAGGCTTACGACGCGGACGACGAAGCAATACCGAACTAGTTCCGGGCGATGCTCTGGACTTTTGGCGGGTACTGGTAGCTGACAAAGAAAAGGGAAGGCTATTACTTTACGCCGAAATGAAACTTCCGGGCGATGCTTGGCTGGAGTTTAAAGTAATTGATGAGGACGGACAGTGCTTTCTACTACAAACCGCCACCTATCGGCCCCAGGGGTTAGCCGGGCGATTATACTGGTGGTCAGTGTGGCCTTTTCACGGCTTTGTTTTTCCTGGAATGGCCAAACGGGTGATTCGTTTCGAGGAAAAAAATCCAGAAGTAAAAGAAGTAATTGCCTAAAGGGAGGCCGGAAAAAGAAGACCGGAGACCGGATAGATAGGTACGGACAATACTTGCTACTATAAACTTAAATTCGGTCTCCGGTTTCCAGACTCCGGTTTCTGTGTAAAATTTTGAAAGACATAATTATTATCGGAGGCGGATTGGCCGGACTAATTAACGCTATTCGCTTGGGCGAAGCCGGACTGGATGTTTTATTATTGGAAAAGAAAAGCTACCCCTTTCATCGGGTTTGTGGTGAGTATATTTCCAATGAAGTAGTTCCCTTTTTAGAATCAATTAATGCTTTTCCCTACGAATTGGAGCCTTCGTCGATTCGGGAGTTCACCTTGACTGCTTGCTCGGGAGCTTCGGCCAGTATGCCCCTTGATTTAGGGGGTTTTGGAGTGAGTCGTTATGCGCTGGATCATTTTTTGTGCCAGCGGGCTGAGCGAGCCGGAGCAGAAATCCGGCAGCAAGTCGCCGTTCAATCGGTAAAATTTGAGGAAGATCATTTTCAGGTGACCCTCCCGCAGAACGAAACTCTAGAAGCCAGAGTAGTGATTGGAGCTTACGGCAAGCGCGCTCGTCTGGATAAGCAGCTAAGTCGCCCATTCATGCAGCAGCGTTCGCCCTACATCGGAGTGAAGTATCACGTAAAAGTTGATTTTCCTGATGATGTTATTGCGCTGCACAACTTTCCGGGTGGCTACTGCGGAATTTCCCGGGTAGAAGACGGTCGGTACAATGTGTGTTACTTGGGCACTCGAGCACAATTACGAAAATATGGTTCTATCGAAGCGATGGAAGCGAAGGTGCTGCACCAAAATCCATTTCTGCGAAACCTGTGGCACAACGCTGAGTTTCTGCTCGACCAGCCGGAAGTGATCAACGAGATTTCCTTCGCCCCTAAGCAACCGGTGGTTAATCACATGCTCATGTCGGGCGATACTGCCGGACTGATTACTCCGCTTTGTGGCAACGGAATGGCGATGGCAATTCACTCGGCTAAGATGCTTTCCGATTTACTTCTTCAGTACTATTCTCCATCTGGTTTGGATCGAACTGCTTTAGAAACGGAGTACGCTGCTGCTTGGAAAAAACAGTTTGCCGCCCGACTTTGGGTAGGCCGCAACACCCAGCGATTATTCGGAGCGAAGATCAGTTCAGAAATTGGCGTGCAACTGGTAAAACGCTGGCGATCTGCCGCTCGAAGCATTATGCAATACACCCACGGTGAGCCATTTTAGAGCCTATCTTTTTGCTTGATATAGCCTGCTGAAATTTATTCAGACAAAATAATACGAAGCGATAGCCAGATCGTTACTAAGAAGACTATAACAACCGTTTATTGCTTTAAAACCCACCTAGCTACTAACGATGCCCAGCCAGAAATTTATTTTGTTTAGATACGCTATTGCTTTACTTCTTCTATTAGTTTTTTCTGCCTCTGTAGCGCAGATGCAAAAGTTGAGGGTTGGAGACAACCATCGGTTTTTAGTGAAAGAAGATGGTAGCCCGTTCGTCTGGATTGGAGAAACCAACTGGTTTTTTGCTAAGCTACCTCCGGCCACAATTGATAGTATTCTGGATAAGCGCAGTGCCCAAGGTTTTACGATGATGATGGTAAGCTGCCGAGAAGAGTTATACAACGGCGAGGGCACCGGTGGTATTAATACCCCTAATGAAGCTTGGTGGAGGTATCTGGATGCATACATTGCCAAGTGCGCCCAACGAAATATGTACGTAGGAATTACGCTGGGCTGGTGGGGCAAAACTAGAAACAACAGTGCTGACGATTTGTACGAGTACGGCCGTTGGGTAGGTGACCGATACAAGAACAACAACAATATTGTGTGGCTCACGCTGGGAGAAGCCGGAGGACACCTCCGAAAAAATTCTATTCCTGATGAAAAACTGAACGCACTGGTGAGAGGCATCCGCGAGGGCGATACTGGCGATAAGCTACTAACGGTACACGCCGACTTTAAGCGTAGCACCAGCATCTCTAACGATGCCCAATTATGTGATTTTAATAACTGGCAAACCAGCCAATGGTGCTGCCTAAACGATCTGCCTCGCAAAGATGAGCGAACCTGGACGGTGTGGGAGGCCATTGCCTTCGACTACGGTCAGCGGTACGACGGCCAACCCAAACCCACGTTAGACTCTGAGGCCTGGTACGAGAACAACAAAGACTTTTGTGGGACTACTCCATTTAATATACGTCGTCGGGCGTACTTTACCATTTTTGCCGGAGCCTTTGGGCACTCCTACGGAGCCGGAGGCATTTGGGACGGCCTTACTGCTGCGGATAGCTGTAGCAGCTCAGCACTGAAAGCTATTCATTATCCGGGAGCCCGAGACATCGGTTATGTCAGTAATTTTCTGCACAAATTAGGTGATGATTTTTTGAAGTTACGTCCTGACCAGAGCATCATCCCGGAAGGCAATTCCGATAATTACGATACCCACATTCAGGCTACTAAAGCGAGCGATAATAGCTTCGCTCTGGTATATTCGGCCAGCGATGCGGCCTATTCGGTAGATGTATCAGCGTTGCTAAAATCTTCGCTAACCGCCGTTTGGTACAATCCGCGTAGCAACCAATACCAAACCCAAAGCGACTTCAAACTAGCTGAGAACAAAAGCACGTATACATTTGACCCACCCGGTAATTCAGGAGCTGGAAATGACTGGGTATTAGTTCTGGGAGAGCAGAAATTCACTAGTCGCTTTACTGCCAACTAACGAAAGGAAAAATCACCGAGAAAAGTAGGCGTTAAACTTAGCAATTTTAAAATGCGTACAATAATCCCTACCAAGTTAACTCTTACTCTAGAGAAATTAGTAATAGAGCGAGCGAAAAAGTACGCTAAATCGCAAGGAAGAAGTTTGTCTAATCTGATTGAAGAGTATTTAAAATCTGTATCCGGCGAACTTCAAGAACAAGACGAAATAGTATTGAGCCCCGAAGTTAAATTGCTGTACGGCTCAGTGAAGGACAAAAACATTGACTATAAAGAAGTTATTACCGACGAGATTTTGAAAAAGCATCTACAATGAAGCATTTTTTCTGGACACCAATGTGGTTTTAGATTTTTTGTTGAAGAGACAACCCTCGCTCGGCGATCCGATCGCAAAAGATACAGCTACTATTTTTGAATTCAGCAAAGGGAAGAAACTCAAGCTGTCAGTATCCTCACTATCGCTTAATAATATTGATTACGTTGTCGCCAAGCTAAAATCCAGAGTAAAATCCAGAAAGGTTATCAGCCAACTTATTCGCCTGATTGACATTCAGTCGGTAGGTAAATCAACTATTGAAAAAGCCGCTCAATCTGACTTTAAAGATTTTGAAGACGCCCTACAAAAACTACTGTGCCGAAGAAGCCAAAGTGTCTACCATAGTCACCCGAAACATTAAAGACTACACCAAAAGCGGTTTATCTATTTTGACACCAACTGAGTTGCTTGCGTTGGTTTCCTAATTGCGTAAGCTATTCTATCTCTCTTTGGTGAATAGGAAACTTATTTAAGTATATTCAATATCCTCGAGTAAGTAAGGGCAGACAAAGCTGAAAGGTTCTACAGCAGAACCTTAATTTGGGGTTAGCTAAACCGAGAAATTTATGTTCTTTGTTAAGAAGCGACAGACTCTTTGATAAGAGTTTGTATATTGAACACCAAAATCATTATGGTCATTACATTTGAATGATATCGGGTAGGAAAAAGAGTATTACCTATAGAAAAAATAACAGCAATATCTCCGTTATCCGCTAATATCAGCTGTGTATCGGAGATATTGCAATTATCAACTTGTTAGCAGCAATTTATCATGAAAAGATTAATCCTAACACAAATAGAGAATTATAAGAACCAAATTGTTCTTATGAATTTTATATTCTCATTACTTAATGTTTTAAGTCTTCTGTTTTTAGCAATGGTCTTTGAAAAAATCATGACAGAAAACCCTACCGATGATGATGTTTTTATAAAATACATTCAAGCACTGGCTGCCCTATTAGCACCTTACTTAGCTTTCGTTGCAAAAGGATATTTTTTTCCATTGTGGAGAAAATTAGATACTCTTTTTCATTTATATTTCAATAAATCATATTCTGAAGAAGAATTAAAAATCATTTACGATAAAGATTAATATCAATAGTATGGACAGTTTTATGCAGCCAATTTTCCCCGTTGCAATAGCTTTGGGTAGTTGGGGTGCATTTTTATTGACTCAGCGTCCAGATTTAAGTTTGAAATAATGATTTGTAGCCAACGGGTATTAAAATGCTCTGTTTTGACGTCTTGCAGTGAGAAGCTGGTTCTACCCTGCAAGTGATTCTCTACCAAACACAGATTCAAAGTCATCATGACGGCCTGAAAATGGAAGGCCAAACGTTTTTCTTGAGTGCTTTGGCAGTGGCTGAGTCCTAAATGCTGCTTAGCATCTCTAAAGAGAAACTCAATATTGAAGCGCAAGCGATAGTATGCTAGAATACGACTTGCTGAGAGTTCCAGATCCGAACATCCTAACAAGAACAAACCGGTTCGGCCGCTTTTACTTTGTGTAGTAACCATCACTACTTTTATCTTTCGCTTCCACTTTACCGACCAAACCACTTGGCAATAGACTTGCCAACCTTCAGGGGTGGTACCCTGTTGTTCAAAACGAGTTAACACCTCATCGCCTTTCCAGTGAACTTTACCCCCATTCTTGCGTTTTCTCCCTCGGGGCTTTTGGGGGCCTTCATATAAGTAGTTCATATTGGCATCACCGCGCAACTTAGTGATCATGAACATACCTAACGCAGCTACCTGATCCCAAGCGGCTTGTTTGGCGTAAAAGCCGTCTACCACCCAGTACTTCGTCTTTTTGAGCAGGTAGGCACTACAACGGACTAGCTGCTGTAAGTAGAAAAGTAAGCGGTTGGTCTCGTCTTTGAGTCCACCAGGGGTTTGGTGTACCGATAGGGTTAAGGCCAATCCGCTTTTCACTGATACCAAAGCCAGCGCACTAATCTCTAATCCTTTAATTGCTTTTTGGGAGCATCCGCTCCAGTACCTATCCAAACCGTACGTCTTTTTACCGCTCTTAGCAACGTAGCTACAGTCACTCACCGCAATCCAGGAGTGGTTAGCAAAAAACAGATCAATGAGCACCTCACTAAAGTGTCTGAAATCAAAAGCTTTGTCGTAATTACGCCGAAACGTACGCTCACATAGGTCGCCCCAGCGCGACAAGTTGGTAAAGTTATAACGCCCCTTAGCCGATAAGAACACCTGTACAAGATGCACTAAAAACTTATGCATGGGTTGGGATATGTCCGGCATTTTTGCCATTATCGTCTGGAGAATCTCTATGGTTTTCATGGTACCCTAAAGTTGTTCGCAAAACTAACTTAATGGGGTGCCTTCTCTTTTCCTAAATTCTGTCCGAAGTATTGAATATGTTAAGCGAATTAATTTACAGATTGAGAAAAGTCATTTCTCGACTTAGAGATTTATATCTTCGTGAAAGGTTTTATGACGATAATATAGTTAGTGAACTAGATTTAATTCAAGATGAATTAAATGAAATTCAACAAGCAGATTCTAGCATTCAACCAGCAATTAACAAATTAGAAAATTTTAAAAGAGTTAATATGATGATTTCAGTCTTTCCTACTGTGATCGCTATGGGGTTAGTTGTGTTTGTTTTTATACTGAATCAAAGGGCTTCACAAAAAATTTTGTCATTAGAAAAAAATGAAGAAGTGAGAACGTCCATCATTAGTAAAATGAAATTAATTAATGATTCACTTGCTAACGATTCATTATTGATGGGTTCATTATCGATGGACTCAATTTATCAATGGTTAAGGTATCGTGATTTACCCTATGAGATTTCTGATGCTTGGTTGAGATATATGTATATCAGAGAAGAGGCTAAACTCATAAATAGTGAAATTGATAGCTTAGAAAAGTTACTAGTTAGAGACGACGAATAATTCGCTGCTAACATTATATATGAAATCATAGTCGCCTATCGGCAGACTACGCTTCATATACTCAACGTTAGCAGCAGAAAAAAGGACAAGCTCCAATAATCCTGACCTTTGATTCATAAATCATTTCGTTATTTACATCAACCCATTTGAATATCCTTCTGAGCGAAGGGCTGGTCATAAAGGCGCTTTCCGGTAGCTTGGTACAAAGCGTTGGCTAAGGCTCCCATGATTGGTGGTAGTGATGGTTCGCCCAGTCCGGTAGGATCAATGCCGTTCTCTACGAAGAAGGTCTCAATCTCTACGGGAGCTTCTTTACTGCGAATGAGGCGGTACTTATCATAGTTGCTCTGGTCAGGCTTGCCGTCGGTAAAGGTAATTGCTCCGTAGAGGGCATGACCAATACCGTCAATAATTCCACCTTCCACCTGGTTAATGGCTCCTTCGGGATTTACCACAATACCGCAGTCTACCGCGCACCATACTTTTTGTATCTTTGGCTGGCCGCTATCCATTACTACATCTACTACTTGGGCCACATAGGAGTTATGGCAGTAGTAAGCGGATACTCCACGGTGTACTCCCGACATATCGTTACCCCAACCCGCTTTTTCTTTTACTTCTCTGAGAACCCCGGCGTAACGCTCAGCGTCGTAGTCATTGTCCTCACCTACCGGGTTTTCAATGGCTCGGTCAAACAATTCCAGCCGAAAATCAATTGGGTCTTTTCCGGCCTCTTCAGCTACTTCATCCAAAAACGACTGCTCGGCTCCGGCCACAAAGTTAGAGCGGGGTGCCCGCCAGGCTCCGGTAGAAATGTTAGAATCTACGTTATGGTTTTCCGCCAGATAGTGATCTACCGTGCCCGCTGGATAGCGATTGGCAAACACTGGTCCCCCGTGAATACCGGCACCTCGCACGTGAAAGGCTGTCATGTTATTATCGCCATCCAGTGCTGCTCGGTAGGTAATTTTGTAGGCCGGACGGTAAGTACCCTGCGTCATATCATCTTCCCGGCTGTACACTAATTTGATGGGTGCGTTAGCCTTCTGAGAGATAGCAGCCGCCTCTAATCCAAAATTTCCGTAGAGCCGACGGCCAAAGCCTCCGCCCATGCGGGTCATATCAATACTAATTTTTTCTTCGGGCATTCCAAGCAGATCGGATACGCTCTTCCGCATATTCTCGGGAGTCTGAATTGGTCCGACTAAATCAGCTTTTTCGGGAGTAACGTGGGCGAAGAAGTTCATCGGCTCCATGGTATTGTGCGGTAGGAAGGGTGCACTATAGGTTCGCTCTACTACTTTTGCAGCGTCATGAAAGGCCGCATCAGGGTCGCCATCTTTACGAGAGGGCTCTTTGGCTGAACTGCCAATCGCTTCGGTTAGGGCTACTTCAATATCCTGAGAATTTTCAGCAGGGGTTTCTTGCTCCCAATTTACCTTTACGGTTTTCTTGGCCTTCATTACCGGCCAAGTGCCTTCTCCAATCACGGCAATTAGTTCAGGAAAAGCATTTACATCTGACCAGGTTTTACCCTCTTCCGACGGGGCGGTTTGTACTTTAAACACGTCTTTGATGCCTGACATTGCCAAAGCTTCGTTAGCATCAAAGTCTTTAACCTTCATACCGAAGGCCGGAGGATGAATAATCATCGCGGTAAGCATTCCGTCCCGCTTTAGGTCTATGCCGAACAGGGGTTTTCCCGTAACAATCGCTGATCCGTCTACATTTTTGGTGGGCTGACCAATAATTTTAAAATCTTTTGGGGCTTTCAACTCAACTTCTTCGGGTACTTCCAAACCTGCCGCCGCTGTAGCAACCTCACCGTAACCGATGGATTTATCCGATCCGGTATGCGAAATGGTGCTGTTGGCCGTAGATAATTCACTTACGGGTACCCCCCACTGCTGAGCCGCCGCTTCCATCAGCACCCGGCGAGCGGAAGCACCCGCCATGCGTAAACTTTGCCATCCCTGCCGGATCGACTGACTACCTCCAGCTAACTGCCGGGTGAATTTTTCGGTGTTCAATCCGGCTTGCTTTACGGTTACACCTTTCCAATCTACGTCTAGCTCTTCGGCTACAATCATCGGCATAGCCGTTTTTACGTTCTGCCCAATCTCGGGGTTGGGCGACATAATGGTCACATCGCCGTTGTCACCAATCTGGATAAAGGCATTTACATCGAACCACTCCTTCGGTACATCGGCTACTTCTTCGGTCGCAGGTTGGCAAGAAGCTAGCCAATTGAATCCGATCATTAAGCCACCCCCCGTAGCAGAAGATACCTTCAGAAATGAGCGTCGGTTGAATTGCGTTTTTATAAGTGTCATGGTAGTTTTTGTTAATTGGAAGATTGAAAATTCTTAAAATAAAGCCGAGGGCTAATTTGCAATCTGTAATTTTCCAATTGTGTCAGTTTAGTTTTTCAGAAGCAGTACGAATAGCAGCCTTGATACGCACGTAGGTACCGCAACGGCAGATGTTACCGTTCATGGCATCGTCAATCTCTTTGTCTGATGGATTAGGGGTTTTAGATAACAGAGAAGCAGCGTTCATCATTTGCCCGGCTTGGCAGTAACCGCATTGCGCCACATCATGCTCTAACCAAGCCTGCTGCACCGCATGGCTGGCATCTTCCGACAAGCCCTCAACGGTAGTAATAGTAGAATCACCGACACTGCTAACCGGAACGGAACAGGAGCGAACCGCAGTGCCGTTAAGATGAACCGTGCAGGCTCCGCACTGGGCAATGCCACAGCCAAATTTGGTACCTACTAAATTTAAATTATCGCGAAGAACCCAGAGAACGGGAGTATCCGGGTCAACATCTACCTGACGTTGTTCTCCGTTTACGTTGATAGTGAAAGCTGCCATAAGAAGTTTATTTAGGTATGGTTACGCAACGTTAATTTACTAAAGTTCACGTAAGAATACGAACTCAGCGTAGACGAAATCCTCTTGCCAGGGTAATTAGCATAAACCATTTAATACGTAATATGAATATTTGAAATTTCGTGTAGCTGCACGTCTTTCTCTGATATGAAAAATAGTCATTACCGATTTTCTTATCCATATTATTCTGGTGCTGATAAGAACAAAATATCACTTTGTGTAAGCACTTTCAATAGCCGTCAGTATGAATATGTAAAGTGGGTTTTAGAGTATTTTGAGCTAAAATAAATCCATAGGCTCTACTTATAATAAGATAGATTTTATCAATAAGATTTATAGCATTTATCAATAATGATTATAGTAAGTTTGTTACGTTAAATAATCAAAAACCTTTCAACATGGAAAATAACCCACATCGTAACACTCCCGAAGATGCTAATCATAAAGTTTGGGATGTGAACGAATCGAGCAAATGCCCATTTATGGGCGGGCCCACTAAATTTACCGCGGGTAGCGGCACCTCTAACCGAGATTGGTGGCCTAACCAACTTAACTTAACTATTCTTCGTCAGCACTCTTCGCTATCTAACCCTATGGGCGAAGATTTTGACTACGCTGAGGAATTCAAAAAACTTGATCTGAAGGCGGTTAAGCAGGACCTTTACGATTTGATGACCGATTCTAAGGAATGGTGGCCCGCTGACTACGGTCACTATGGCCCATTCTTCATTCGGATGGCGTGGCACGCAGCGGGAACGTACCGCATTGGCGACGGACGAGGTGGGGCTGGCGCGGGTACCTTGCGTTTTGCCCCCCTAAACAGCTGGCCCGATAATACGAACCTTGATAAAGCACGTATGTTGCTCTGGCCTATTAAGCAGAAGTACGGCAAAAGTCTTTCTTGGGCCGATCTGTTGGTTTTAACTGGAAACTGTGCGTTAGAGTCAATGGGCCTCGAAACCTTTGGCTTCGGCGGCGGACGAGAAGATGTTTGGGAGCCAGAAGAAGATATCTACTGGGGGGCTGAAGGCGAATGGCTAGGCAACAAGCAACGCTACAACGGAGGCACAGCTGAAGAGAATCAACTGGAAAACCCACTAGGCGCCTCGCACATGGGATTGATCTACGTGAATCCTGAGGGCCCGAATGGGAATCCTGATCCGATTGGCGCGGCGCGGGATATTCGTGAAACCTTTGGTCGGATGGCGATGAATGATGAAGAAACGGTAGCACTAATTGCGGGTGGACATACTTTCGGCAAGACCCACGGCGCGGCCGATCCGGTAGAATACGTAGGAGCCGAACCGGAAGGAGCTAGTATCGAAGAAATGGGACTCGGCTGGAAAAATACCTTCGGTAGTGGTCACTCCGGCGATACCATCACCAGTGGTCTGGAAGGGGCTTGGACGCAGAAACCTACCCAGTGGAGCAATCTATACTTCGATAATTTGTTTAAGTACGATTGGGAATTAACCAAAAGCCCGGCGGGTGCCCACCAGTGGCGCCCTAAAGGTGGAGAAGGAGCCGGTACCGTTCCCGATGCCCACGATTCATCTAAGAGTCACGCTCCGTTTATGCTGACTACCGATATTGCCTTGCGAGAAGACCCAGATTACGAAAAAATCTCCCGACGCTTCTACGAAAACCCCGACCAATTGGCCGACGCTTTTGCCCGAGCGTGGTTCAAACTGACCCACCGCGATATGGGTCCGAAGGCTCGCTATCTGGGCCCGGAAGTGCCCGCAGAAGATTTAATCTGGCAAGACCCTATTCCAGCGGTTTCGCACGAGTTAGTCAACGACCAGGACGTTACCGAGCTAAAGAGTAAAATACTTGATTCTGGCCTGTCAGTGTCGCAATTGGTTTCAACCGCTTGGGCATCAGCTTCCTCTTTCCGCAATTCTGATAAGCGCGGTGGAGCCAACGGGGCACGTATCCGTCTTGCCCCCCAGAAAAATTGGGAAGTGAATAATCCGAGTCAGTTGGCTACGGTGCTAGAAAAATTAGAAAGCATTCAGCAGGAATTTAACAGTGCTCAATCGGGTAAGGAAGTTTCGCTGGCTGATCTGATTGTTTTAGCGGGAGGTGCAGCTATTGAGAAGGCCGCGAAGGATGCTGGTCATAACGTAACTGTACCGTTCGCGCCCGGGCGTACGGATGCTTCCCAAGAACAAACCGATGCTGAAGCTTTTGCTCCCCTTGAGCCTAATGCCGATGGTTTCCGTAATTACTTTAGAAACCGAGACAACGTTTCAGCCTCTGCCGAGGAAATGCTGATTGATCGGGCTCAGTTACTAACCTTGACCGCTCCGGAAATGGCGGTGCTAGTGGCTGGAATGCGAGTGCTCAAAGCAAATTACAACCACTCTCAGCACGGGGTGTTCACCAACAATCCCGAAACGCTTACCAACGACTTCTTCGTGAATGTGCTTGACCTACGCACCACCTGGAAAGCAAACTCCGATGCTCAGGATGTGTTTGAGGGCAGCGATCGAGCTAGCGGCGATTTTAAGTGGGTAGGCACTCGGGCCGATCTTATTTTCGGATCTAACTCCGAGCTTCGGTCTATCGCTGAGGTTTACGCCTGCGAAGATTCTAAAGAAAAGTTTGTGAAGGACTTCGTAACTGCTTGGACGAAGGTGATGAACCTAGATCGTTTTGACTTAAACTAATCCGTATTTACGTGATTGACTAGTCCTAAAATAGGTTAGCATTTTTGTTTGAGTAAAAACTAAAACCACTGAGGAAAATCTTCAGTGGTTTTTTAGTGTACAAAATTAAGGGTTTAATACCCTAGACTCAAATGTGGTCGTTCATGATTATAGGTTTCTATAGATTCATTTATAAGCTCACCGAGCGCCTGGAAGGTGTTACACCGACAGATTAATCGCTCTCTTTTCAATACTCCGTTCACTCTTTCAGCTAATGCGTTCTGATAACAATCATAGCCTTCCGTTCGCTCATTCTATTCTTGATCCCCCTTTGAAGGGTTTTTACTACGCTTTCACTGCTCATGTATTTACTGAGATGGTGTCTCATAATCTTTCTTGAATAATTCTGGGTGGAGAAGTGTTTTACTTTTGTCATTAACCGATTAGTTAACTACTTGAGTAAGCTACCTATCAAAAAGTAGTTCTCCCAATCATAAACAGGTTTGTTCACTCCCGTACAACTTTGTCCGGTCGCGAACACTTCATTTCTACCAAAACTGCCCTCAAATACTATTCTGAGTATTGGCAAGAGGTTTGTTCTACAAAATTTGAAATAATGATTGATGACGAATGATTAATGAATAATGCACGGCCCGAGTAGTATTGTCATTAATCATCAGTCATTACTCAATAATCATTGAACTATGAGAAAAACCTATATCGGCGAACTGGAAGAAGTGGCACTACTTACGGTGGCTCTGCTCTACGACCAAGCCTACGGAGTGGCCATCACTCACGAGATTAAAGCCCAAACCGAACGAAGTATCAGCATTAGTGCGGTACACGCCACGCTGCATCGGCTTTCAGAAAAAGGCTTTGTAAACTCCCAGATGGGAGGAGCTACCGCCGAACGGGGTGGACGACGCAAACGCTTCTTTACTGTAACCCCCGCTGGCAGCCGAATTCTCCACGACATTCAGCAGACCCGTGAGCAACTGTGGCAGCAAATACCCGCGCAAGCCCTACAGTGGAAAACGATATAATAATTAATGATTGATGACTAATGTAGCTCACTAATCATCGCCAATTATGCCACAGAACAAATATCCTCCTCGCTGGATTAACCGCTTCCTGGAAAGCTTCTGTTCCCCACATCTACTAGAAGAAGTGCAGGGGGACTTGCAGGAGCTGTACGGAGAATGGAGGAGGAAGTACGGAGAACGAAAGGCCAATTGGCTTTACTTTTTTCACGCAATAAAATTTTTCCGGCCTTTCGCGATTAAACGAAAATACGATACACCAACTAACTATTCTTTGGCTATGCTTCACAATTATTTTTTGACCGCTTGGCGACAGGTACAAAAAAGTAAGTTACACACCGCCATCAATATATTTGGCTTGGCCGTAGGAATCGCCGCTTGCTTAGTGATTGCTCTCACGGTGCAACACGAATTCAGCTACGACCGCCATCATCCTGAAGGTGATCGAATTTATCGGGTGACTACGAACGCTAAGTTTGTCGACCAATGGTTCCCAAATGGAGGTGTACCTGCTCCCGCTCCCCACGCTATGCGAGATGAATTTACGGGGCTGGATGTAGTAGCCGCTCTTCACATTGTTTTTAGCTCAGAAGTAATTTCACCCACTGGAGCCAGTTTGGGTAAACAGAAACAAATAGTCATTACCGAACCGAAGTATTTTGAAGTGTTTTCTAGCATTCAGTGGAGCGTAGGTAGTCCAGAGCGGTCATTATCTCAACCTTATCAGGTAGTACTTACCGACAGCCAGGCAAAAAAATACTTCGGAGACCAGGAAGCGATGGGTAAAACCCTCACCTACTTTGATTCGCTGGATTTTGTAGTATCAGGTATCGTTCAGGACGAAGCTCATCTTACCGATTTATCGTTTACCGAATACCTTTCCTTTGCTACCTTATGGTCTAACCAATCGCTAGCAGAAGACTATGGGCTAGAGAAATGGCAGAACACTAATAGCAATTCGCTGGCCTTTGTCAAACTCTCGGTAAGCACTACAGCTGAAGAAATCGAGCAGCAGTTTCCGGCTTTGCTTACTAAACATATTGATCAAACGGAGGATAATCCGGAGCGAACATTTGCTTTGCAACCGCTATCAGATATCCACTTCGAGGCCGAATACTCAATGCATAATCAGCGGCTAGCCCATAAACCTACTCTTTATGGTCTGATGATAGTAGCTTTATTTTTGCTGTTGATTGCCTCCGTTAACTTTATCAATCTGGAAACAGCCCGGGCTATACTACGCTCTCGGGAGGTAGGAGTCCGTAAGGTACTGGGAAGTAGCCGGAGACAGCTTATCCAACAGTTTCTGGGTGAAACTTTCTTCATTACACTGTTAGCGGGTGGACTGGCTATTTTGGTCGCGAATTTCGGTATGGAGTATTTTGCTGAAAGTTTACCTCCTAATTTATCGCTAACTGAATTATGGCTAGGCAACGGGTGGCTTTTGTTCGGGATAATCATTGGGGCTGTAAGTCTACTGGCCGGTACCTATCCGGCTTGGGTACTATCAGCTTATTCCCCAGTCTTTGCTCTAAAAATTCAGATTGCTAAAACATCAGGCATCACCCAGAAGGCTTACCTACGAAAGGCCCTCATTGTGTTCCAGTTTGCAATAGCGCAAGCTTTTATTTTGGGGACATTAATTGTAGGTAGTCAACTACATTATCTGCTCAATAAAGATCTGGGCTTCAGCGAAGATGCGGTAGTACATTTTTCGATTCCCCCCGGTTGGCAAGATACTACCCAGCGTCGTTTCCTACTAACGAACGAACTTCGCGAACTCAGTAGCATCTCGGCGGTAAGCGTTAGCGGACTTTTACCAACTAGTGCCTATAGAAGCACGCGAACCATTACTTATCAGACTGATACTTCAGAAATTGAAGTTCAACTCTCTATTAAAGAAGCTGACACTAGCTTTCTTAGTGTTTACGGAATCGAGTTGTTAGCTGGACGCAACTACCGTTTCAGCGATACCCTTAACGAACTACTGATCAACGAAACTGCTGTAAAGGCTTTTGGACTCAATTCACCGAGCGAAGCGATTGGAACATTTATTCACTTTAACGAAAGCAAAAAGCTTCCCATCGTAGGAGTGGTAAGTGATTTTCACGATGGCACGTTGCACGATAAGATAAGCCCGATTATGATCGGTTCGGGAATTCTAAACATGGGAAATGTTAATATTTTATTAGCTAGTTCTGGCGAGCAAATTTCGGGAGTCCAGCGGTCTTTGACCCAAGTGGAGCAAGTGTTAAAAAAATTCTATCCCGCCCAACCATTTGACTACCAATTTTTTGATGAAACTATTGCCAGCTTCTACGAAACTGAACGGCAGACGGCTAAACTGATTAATGTAGCCACTGGACTAGCTATTTTCATAAGTTGTTTGGGGCTACTAGGATTGGTTTCTTTTACAACACATCAGCGAGTAAAGGAGATTGGCATTCGTAAGGTGCTGGGAGCTACGGTAACCCAACTAATTGCTCTATTTTCTCGCGAGTTCGCGAGCTTAATTATCATCAGTTTTGTAATTGCCGCTCCGCTGGCTTGGTACTTTGCTCATCGCTGGCTGGCCGACTTTGCTTATCGGGTAGATGTTGGCCTGTTTGTTTTCGTAGCTACGTTGGCGTCAGCTTCAGTACTAGCCCTTCTCACGGTAGGCATTCGGTCTTGGCAAGCGGCTTTAGCAAACCCAGTAGATTCGCTACGAAATGAATAATTCTAATGATGAATAATGACCAATGATTAGCGATATATATCAGTCATTCGTCATTATTCAATTACCAATCTATTATGCACGAAAATCAACATCCACCCCAATGGATTGATCGTTTGCTAGAGAGCTTCTGTTCCCCACATCTACTAGAAGAAGTGCAGGGGGACTTGCAGGAGCTGTACGGAGAATGGAGGAGGAAGTACGGAGAACGAAAGGCCAATTGGCTTTATTTGTGGCACGCGCTTAAGTTTTTTAGACCCTTTGCGCTGCGAAAGAATCAATATTCAAATACTTACCGTACTATGATGCTTAAACACTACTTCACCACAGCTTACCGGAATTTGATGAAGCATAAGAGCTTCTCAATCATTAACGTTGCCGGACTGGTGCTAGGAATCACCTGCTTTACGCTAATTGCGCTCTACGTGCGTTACGAACTGAGCTTCGATCGCTTTCACCCGGATGCTGATCGTATTTATCGAGTTATTCAGCAGCAAGCTGGTAGTGGTGATGCTTTTTCTCGCACCGGAGGGGCACACATTACTCCTTTGCAAGATATTGCTGAACTGGAAGAGATTGTCCGGCTATATCGGACTTCCATTGAAGTGCAACGACTGGATGATGCTCGGGCAGAACGATTGAGCGAAGAACAGTTCTATTTCGCCGATAGCAACTTCTTCGATGTATTCAATTTCCAGCTGCTGATGGGAGATAAAGACGTACTGGCTTCGCCCAGTGCCGTTATTCTCACTGAGTCTACCGCCCAACGGTATTTTGGTGACCAAGACCCACTGGGTCAAGCCATTCGCATCGGTGATAGCTTATCCCTGGAAGTGCAAGGGGTAATGGAAGATACTCCCGAGAACGCTCACTTCTCGGTGGATTTTCTCACCTCCATTGCCGCTCTTAAACAGTACTACAATAACCCGGGCCCATTCGAGAGCTACTGGTGGCCTTGGTTATGGACCTTTGTCAAACTTCAACCCGGTGCTGAGGCCGCTGCCATAAACTCTCAAATAGTAGAAGCAGTGAAAAAGTACCGAGGAGAGAATGTAGCCAAACAGATTGTTCCGCAGTTGCAGCCAATCACCAGTATTCATCTTTATTCTACGAATACTACTGGCGACCCTAGTGCCAATAGTGATATCACCTACGTGGCTATTTTCTCAGCCATCTCGCTACTCATTCTACTTATTGCCTGTATCAACTTTACCAACCTGTCGCTAGCCCGTTCGGTAAAGCGAGCCAAAGAGGTGGGCATCCGCAAGGCAGCCGGAGCCGGTCGGGGAATGCTGATGCGCCAGTTTTTGGGCGAGTCTTTCCTGCTAAGTATTCTGGCGTTAACTGTTGGTTTGTTGTTAGCTGAGTTGCTGCTACCTTACTTTAACGATCTGGCGCATCGGAGCTTAGAAATAGCGATACTAAACCAGCTTTCGTTCTGGCTACCGCTGTTGGGTATCGTTATACTGACCGGATTATTAGCCGGAAGCTATCCGGCCTGGATACTCTCTGGATTGCAAGCCGCCCGAGTGCTTAAAGGAAGCGTCGGACAAAAGCTGGGCAGCCGTCAGTGGTTGCAACAAAGCTTAGTGGTACTTCAATTTGTAGCTTCTATTGCGCTGATTGCCGGGACACTCATTACCTACCAGCAACTTACCTTTCTACAAGAAACATCGTTAGGGTTTGAGCAAGAACAGGTGCTGACCGTACCAGTACCGGAGATAAGCAGTACCGATCAAGTAGAGAAGTTAACTGCCCTGGAGCAAAAATTTTCTCAACTAGCCGGAGTATCGGCGGTCAGCCGGGCTTATGAGCGACCGGGGTTTGGAAACGGGATAGATAATCGGGTTTATGAAGTGGAAGGATTAGCAGAAGAAGCTACATCCAACGACCGGATATCCCGCCAGCACGTTGGATATGAGTACTTTAATTTACTGGATATTCCGTTGGTAAGTGGACGAACCTTTTCGCTCGAAAGTGGAACGGATGCTACCGATGCGGTAGTCCTGAATGAAGCTGCTGTCAAGAAATTTGGATTTACTCCCGAAACCGCTCTGGGCAAGAAGGTACGAACTTACGTGTACGAAAATGGTCAAACCTACGGTGATCTTACGGGCACGGTGATCGGCGTAGTAAAAGATTACCATAGTACTTCACTTAGGGAACGTATTGCCCCTACCGTATTTATGAGCAACGAAGAAGCCTATAGTTATTACACTCGCCACTTATTGGTAAAAGCCGATGGTTCGCCTCAACAACTCATGAGTAGTCTGGAAGGTGCTTGGAAAAATGTATTTCCCGACCGCCCGCTGGTCGCTTCGTACCTGGATACTGAATTGGAGATGCGTTATCAAGCCGAACAACGATTGGGCGATATTATGGTTACGTTTAGCGTGCTAGCCATCCTGATTGCCTGTTTAGGACTGTACGGACTAGCTTCCTATCTGGCGGAACGCCGTACTAAGGAAATGGGTATTCGTAAGACTTTAGGTGCCAGTGTACAGCAGTTGCTATTACTCTTCAATCAAGATTTTCTCCGGCTGATTGGTATTGCCTTCATCATTGCCATCCCGATTGCTTGGTACGCGATGGATCGATGGTTACAAGACTTTGCTTACCATATTTCCATTGGCCCATTAATATTTGTCGTAGCCGGATTGCTATGTTTAGGCATTGCGTTGCTTACTGTAAGTCATCAAGCTCTGCGTACCGCTCGCACAAATCCGGTAGATTCTCTACGAAATGAATAGATATGGCCTGGAGCTGGGTGCGAGGAGCTTGGGGTATACGTCGCGTCGGGTTCTAGGCATATAAAATTGTCTTGCGGTTCTCCCTAAAGAACCTTTACTTTTAAGTATGCTAAACCTACAAAGGATCCATCACGTAGCCATTATTGTCTCCAATTACGAGCGATCCAAATATTTTTATACTGAGATACTGGGGTTGGAAATTATTCTAGAAACGTATCGGGAAAAACGAGATTCATATAAGTTGGACTTGAGAGTAAGTGGAGGGGGGCAGATTGAATTGTTTTCCTTTCCTGAACCACCACCCCGTTCGTCGTATCCCGAATCTGCTGGACTACGGCATCTCGCCTTTGAAGTAGATGACGTAGAAAAGGCAAAATCACGGCTAGAAGATCAACAAATTGCCGTAGAAGAAATTCGCACTGATGAAATTACCGGAAAACGGTTCACCTTCTTAGCAGACCCCGACGGTTTACCAATTGAACTGTACGGGCGATAAAACGAAAAAGCCCAGTCTTCCGACTAGGCTTTCAAAAATACTTTTCGGAAGAAATTTACATGGCAGGTTCGCCTCCTTCTAGGGTAAAGGTACGCGATACACTGTTCATCGGGCTATCGACTAAGTTTCCTTCGCTATCTACCAGTTCAATAGAAATAGTATTTTCTCCCATTGGCATTCCCTGAATCACGTAGGGTTGCCACTGGTCTACCATAAAAGTAGTATCACTGTTGATGCTTACTTTCACCTGATTGCCACCGGGGCCGATTTCCGTATTGACTGGGTAGAAATCAAAAAGTACACTTTCAGCATCAGCTCCGCTGTAGGTCCCTTTAGGCCGACTGTAAAACAGCATCGGTTGCGATAAATCTACCTCTTCTGCCTCGCCTTCACCTACCGTAAACTGAGAAACTTTATACGCTTCGGGATTTTTTACACTCTCGTGATAGGAGCGAGACAGAAATGATAGGGCTACATAGTGACCGTCGTCCAATGCTAGTTTAAAACCTTCGGTCTGGTAAATAGCGTAGTAAGGTTCATTATTTAAGATTAAATGGACGTGCTGCCCTTTGGGCGAAGCCGCTAATGGTTTCTGATCAGCATCAGGAGTTGGCGCACCTAGTTCGTAATTCGTTACCCCGTAGGTAAATTCTACCGAGTCGCCACTAGTGAGGGTTGCCCCGTCGGTTGGGCCAGTAGCTTCCAACATAGCATCTGCGTATTCGGGCGAGGCCGGGGCGGGAGAGATGCTCAATGCAGGGGCTACTTCTTCCATCGTTTCGGTTTCGGTAGCAGCTTCTTGAGCAGATTCTCCCGAAGGGCCACAGGCGTAAAATAAGCAAGCAGAGAGAAAGGCTACGATCGTAAGAAATTGTCTTCTCATGGTCAAGTAGGTTTGTGTTAAGTTTGATATAACGCGAAGTTATCGCAAAATTTGTGTTAATTAATTTTTTAACTCGATTTACCTAAAATAAGTTATTTATGGCTGATTTGTTTGACGCTATTCCTAGCCTAGATTTACACCAATTCACCCAAGGGAATACAGCACAGAAGGCGCAATTTGTAGATCAACTCGGTGATGCTTTTCACCGGATTGGCTTTGTAGCGATTAAAAATCACGGTTTAACCGATGAGCTGACGGAGAAGCTGTACACCACCGTAAAGGAATTTTTTGCCTTACCCGAAGAAGTGAAAAAGCAGTGCGATCGTCCTGAGCTGCACGGGCAACGGGGTTATACCAGTAAAGGAAAGGAACATGCCAAGGGACGTACCACTGCCGACCTAAAAGAATTTTACCAAATTGGTCAATTTGTAGATGACGGCGATCCCATCAAAGAAAACTACCCAGACAATATCTGGCCAGAAGCAGAGGTTCCAAATATGCACTCCACTGCTAAAGAAACGTACCAAACCTTGGAAGCTGCCGGAAAGCAACTGCTACGAGCCATTGCGCTGTACTTGAACCTGGAAGAAAATTATTTTGATCAGCACGTACACAATGGCAATAGCATTTTACGAGCAATTCACTACTACCCCATCAAAAATCCGGAAGCAGTACCGGATGATGCCGTGCGGGCGGCTGAACACGGTGACATTAACTTGATTACTTTACTGATGGGAGCCAGTGCCGATGGATTACAAGTGCTTCGCCGTGATGGTGCTTGGATACCCATTACTGCTTTGCCTGATCAGATTATTGTTAATGTTGGTGATATGTTAGCCCGCTTAACCAATGATACATTAAAATCTACTATTCATCGGGTAGTGAATCCACCTCGTGAACTATTGGGTATGCCTCGCTACTCTATTCCCTTCTTTATGCACCCTCGAGCCGATATGGATTTGACCTGTCTGGACTCCTGCGTAAGTGAAGACCAGCCGAAACAATACGAGGATATGACCGCCGGAGCGTTTCTAGAAGAGCGCCTTCGGGAAATTGGATTAAAGCAATAGCCTGTTATTAACCGTCTTGGAGCAGCATCGCCATCGGCCCTGGTACTCCCAAGGAGTAATTACATCCATTCGTCGGGTGCGATACTTTATATTTCTACGCGATGTTTTCATTTTAACAATCAGCGCCTTTGGCGGCCCTCAAGCTCATTTGACTTTGCTCCTCAAAATGATGGTAGAAAAACGCCGTTATCTGAGCGAGAAAGATTTGATGGAGTTGTACGCACTCTGTCAGATCTTACCGGGGCCATCTTCTACTCAGACTATTACGGGTATTGGGTATCGGATTGGTGGCCCTAAGCTAGCTTTTCTCACGCTGCTAGTTTGGATGCTCCCGGCTGTTTCACTAATGACGGTAGCGGCTATCGTTCTCTCTAATATTCAGGAGAAGGAGCTTTCGCTAGAATTCACCCGCTTTATTCAGCCTATGGCAGTAGGTTTTGTATTTTACGCTGCTTACACCCTTAGTGTAAAAGTGGTCAATACCCGTTCGGGTATTATCATTATGATAGCTGCCACCATTATCTCCTTTCTCATTCGGAAACCCTTCATTTACCCTTTGTTATTGCTACTAGCCGGAGTAGTCACTGCCCTAAAGTACCGAAAGCATCCTCGGGAGGAGAAGGGAAAGTTATCAGTAAGATGGGGAAATTTAACTCTTTGGATTTCCATTTTGGTAGTAGCCGCAATTACAGCAGGAATTACGCAAGCTGTTCCGATTCGGATCTTTGAAAACTTTTATCGAAATGGCAGTCTGATTTTCGGCGGCGGACAAGTCCTAATTCCACTGCTGTATACTGAGTTTGTTAATTTCAAACAGTACCTAACATCTGAAGAGTTTCTAACTGGGTACGCCTTAGTACAGGCTATCCCTGGCCCAGTATTTTCATTCAGTGCATTTATTGGCTCCCTAGCTATGCGGGATTATGGCGTAGGTGGCGAAGTTCTCGGGGCTTTTGTCGCCTCTTTGGGGATTTTCCTCCCCGGAACGTTTCTTATCTTTTTTATGCTCCGTTTTTGGGATAATCTTAAGAAGTATCGGGTCATTAAAGCTTCGCTAGAGGGAATTGTGGCTGCCAGTGCGGGGATGGTAATTGCAGCGGCACTCTTACTATTAGAACCACTTGAGCTATCTTATCTGAATATTGGAATTGTGGTAGGAACCGCTTTACTCCTTCAATTCACTAGGATCCCTGCACCGATTATTATTTTGGCAGGTTTACTTGCTGGCATACTATTTTAGTAAGAAGCTGTTTTAAAATGTCTTATGAGTCGGAAATGCTTCCGTTTTGATCATAGACGAGACTCATTTTTTCAAGCATAGCTGGGCTATGGTTGAAAAAATAGCCGAAGTATAGGGTCAAAAGAGAAGTGTTTACGTTCAGCAAAGGGGTTTTAAAACAGCTTCTAAGATTCTAAACAGATTATCTACCGACAGAATTACAAAGTTCAGAAGCAACTAACACCATTGACCATCGGCTAAAACTGCGGAATGTTCCTTCCGTAACCGGAAGGAACTGTACAGAACCGTTAGTAAGCATTCTCTTGATCGCGCATTAAAGACCAGATGGTCAGAAAAATAATCTTAATATCTAGTATGAATAGCCAGCGTTCTACGTACAGGCGATCTAAACGAACCCGATTGTTCATTTTATCAAATGTAGCCGTTTCACCACGGTACCCCTTAGCTTGCGCGAGACCAGTAATGCCTGGCTTTACCGAGTGGCGGTGATTAAATTTGTGGATTTGCGAGGAATATTGCTCGTTCAGTTGAACCGGATGAGGACGGGGTCCTACCACTGACATATTTCCTATCAGTACGTTGAAGAATTGCGGTATTTCATCTAGGCTTGTCTTTCGTAAAAACGAACCAATGGGCGTAACTCTTGGGTCACGCTTAGTAGCCTGCTTTACTTCTGAGTCATTATTAACATGCATAGTCCTAAACTTCCAGCACATAAAATCTTGCCCGTTTAAGCCAGTTCGTTTTTGGCGAAAGAATACAGGTCCTTTTGAAGTAATTTTTATGGCCAGTGCTATCACTGGTAAAAGCCAGGTAAATACGCATACGATTACTAAGAGTGCGAATACCATATCAAATAGCCGCTTTATAAATCGGTTCCGCCAGTTATCGAGCGGAATGGAGGTAACATTAATAACTGGAGTTAAACCGTACCATTCGGGCCTAGATGTTTCTAGTAAGCTATCTGGCAATAGGCTTTGAAAGTTTCCAATCAGCTTTACCTTCACCCGATGTTCATGCCCAAAGTCAACTAGCTGCTTAAGGTAATCAGAGGCAACGCTGGATAGGCAGCAATAAAGTTCATCAATCTCATTCTGTAAAATATAGTTCTGTAAGTCTCCATCTACCGAGCTACTATCAGTACTATCGAATGCCTGATTAACGTGGTAGCCATATTCAGGGTGCGACCGAAAATGGCTGATTAGCCGCTTAGATGAGCGGTCATTACCAATAATGACTACTTTTCTTAGATTGTACCCTTTAGCTCGAAGTATCCCTAAGGTATAAACAAATACCAAACGCCAAACAGAAACTAGAACTAAAAACAAGGCGAAAGTAAGCAACAACTGTATACGCGAATAGTAGTAAGCTTTGCTAAACACCCAAAAGGCTGTGATTAGCAATAAGTGAATGATAACAATTGCGTACTGCCGCTTTAGCACTTTACCTAGGCGGGTTGTTCTATCTATGTTGTACGGTTTAAAAATGATGGTGAGTAGTAGCAAAAAACCATTAGTAGTAAGCCATAGCCACAAGTAGGGTGGTATCCCCAAACCCTCCAGCGTATCAAATTTTAGTAGATACGCGAGAACGAATGATACATTGAGAATGAAGAAATCCCCAATGGAAAACATAAGTTTTAGGTATTTAGATCTACTATGTGACATGCAGTTGAGGCGATTGTTTAGTTCTAAGCTGTATACTCAAATAGTACAACAATAATTATTTTACTCTTTTATTTCTTCTATCAGCAAGAATAGTGCAAGTATTTATATTTTGTGTAAAATATTATGCAAAGGTAGGTGTTTAGTTCGGTAAAAAAATAGTAATACGCACATTATTGTTACACATATTATTCTTTAATAACGACACTTGTAGACGTTTCTTACCCTACTAGTACATACCTTTTAGAAGTATTTAGCTTACATGGCAGGATAGCCTACTACTGCTTTCTTGAGGTTGAATTATCAAAGGGGTGTAAATTCCATCGAAGTTTCAACATTAGCCCAAATGTCTGGTATAGATTGCCAAAATCGAAAGCAATGGCGGTAGTACTTTGTAGTTGTCGGTTTGGCAAAAACGAACGCTCCAACTCTAGAAGCAGACTTGCTTGATGTCTGGGCTCAAAGAAAAAATAATTTTCATGATCGAAATTTGGCTCACGGCTCCCCCAGTTGAAGCGACCATCATTCAGGCCGGCGTAGGTGCCAGAATGACGAGTATAGGTAGTTAGAAGCCTATAATTTACTCTTTGATAGTTGCCGGCTAGGGCTATATGATGAGCAAGTATTCGGTTACTGATGAACGCTTCCCCATAATTGGTGACATTTACCCCTATTTGCCTACTTCTTTGGTCAGTAAGAAAGAGAGGTGTTCCAATACTTCGCTGGTGAAACGTCCAGCCAGATTGATACAAAAAATTATTGTAATAATCATCTCTTCCACCGTATCGGTAACCAAAGTTAGGTTCAAGGTCAAGGGGATCGGTACCTGGTGGTGGATCAGGAATACCCGGCCCGCCCTGATGTTCGGAGTACGTAAATTCGTATAAAATTTCTTGTATAAGTTTCCCTTTTTCTCGTTGCCAAGATAGCCCTGATATTTGATCGTAGAAGTAGTAGCGGGTAATGCCTAGTCTATCTTCGAATGGGTCTTGGTGGTAGAAAGAAAGCGTACCAGTAGCTAAGGGTAGTTCAAAACCAAAATCAATAGTACCGATATGGCTGCCTAATGCATTTACAAAGTCGCCACCCCCAGCAGCCGTTCGGCTATTTTGCCCTGTAATTACGCGCCAGTAATCAACTAGTTCACTATCTAGCTCACGCCCATTGGGGCGGGTACCCCCCCACTTAGCAAAGTGGACTAACCCCAAATACACCTTTATTGGATAAGACTTCCCTTTTCCCTGAAGATAAAAGGATTTTTCGTGTAGTAAAGGGTTGGCAATGTATCGGTCTTCCTCCAGCCAACTATGGCCTATATGCCCTTTAAACTCTAAGTACCCTTTAGTAAGCGGAACGGGAGTATACTCAGGAACAGCAAGAATAATAGAGGGTAAAGGACGCGCGTTACGGCTAATTCCCCACGAACCAGTAGAAAGATCAGGTCGATGAACGCCCACTGTACGCTCCATCCATCCGGCACTCAGCTCTATAAATTTGTACTTTATTTTAGCGTACCCCTGATGAATACGGCTTTCTGATAGTTCAGAATTACCTAAGAGGTCAAGCCCCCAAGCAAAGTCCCAGTTTCTTTTATTCAGGTAAGGGGAATGAATGCCCGCCATCAGATAGCCGTTGGAAGATTGATCTTCAAACTTGCCGAAGCGGTTCGCTACAATCCACTGGGGTAAGTAATTTTGATTAGAGATAGTAAAGGCTGATTCCAGATTAATTTTTACAGAATCTAGTCGTTGAGTGTAGGCAGTAGAATTTGCCCCGACGACTAAAATTATCAGAACTACTCCAAAAAAAAATATTTTACTGATTGACAGTTTTCTCACGGCGGTTAGGTGTAATAATTTCCTTTAAAAAAAGATAGATGAAGTATCCATTAGTTAGTAGGTACCGCTTCCAGAGCCGTTGTGGTTCCATAAGTAGGCGGAACAACCACTCTAACCCAGCAGCTTGCATCCATGCGGGAGCCTGTTTTACCGTACCCGCATGAAAGCTGAAGGCGGCTCCTACCGCCATCATGACGGCATTTACTTTATCTAGTTGATTAGCTACCCATATCTCCTGACGAGGACACCCCCGCCCTACCAAAACGATATGTGCCCCCGAATTATTGATAGTATCAGCCGAAAGAGTATTGCCATCAGCCTTTTCCTCTCGGTACTGACCACAGATAGTCACATTAGGATAGGTATTGCGAATAAAATTGGCAAACTTATCAAGTGTTTCTTCAGTATTGCCACCGTACAAAAAAATACCCAGCTCCTTCGCATTTGCTTTTTTTAGCACGTGCAAAGTTAGCGTTGGGCCATATACCCGATCTTTTAACCCAACTCTATGGAAGAAATTCATCGCCCAGCGAATAGGTTGCCCATCGGGCACAATCATCTGCGCCTTCCGAGTTGCCTCACGCATAGCTGGATTCTGAACCGCTTCTACCAAACCATGCACTGGCAAGGCAAACACCCCGTAGCTATTCCTTTGCTCAGCTTGCTGAATAATGGTGTCACTAGCCGACTCGTAGTCGGTTATGGCGTAGTTAATAGCATTAAATACGTTTGCGTTCCTCACTACCTTTTGCATTCTTGTAATGAGATGCAATTTGCATAATTATCCAGATGAGAAAAACATCTGTTATAATAAAAATAGCGTGCTACTTCCTGGAATATGGTTTGGTGGGTTTGTCTAAAAACTTGACCAAAAACTTTCCCTCTCGCTGGTAGTAATAACCCCGGCGGGAATGGCAGTACGCGATAGGGGCACCCAGATCGCGCATACTCCGTAGATAATATTTAAGTTGGCTAACGCTTATGTCTAGTTTATTGGCAAACTCGGTAGCCGAACCGGTGGTACCGAGGCGAATGAGTTGGTCCATGTACTGTAGCCGGGAGGCATATTTATAGATAGGCATAGTAAGGTTGTGGTTATCGTTATTTACAATCACATCAAATTATACCTCACAATTTTGTTATCCAAATAAATTAAAGAAAATTAGCAAAAAAATAATATACCACTTGTTAGGCATTTTCTCACCAGAAATTCTGATTTCTCTGTAAAGTACAAAAAGCAGCACCGAAGGATACCGCTTTCTCTTAAGACGGGGAAGATTAAATGTTTTATTCTTTCAGTAACTTTTCTCGCCATCGGTTGCCCAGCACTTCTATTACGTACAAGTCTGCCTATGACAAATTCATTATTTCCTTTACATAGATAAATGAGCTACTCTTCCATAAACACCCAAAGCCACCTACTGGTATGAATGGAGCCATCTCCGAATACCAAGTTCCCGTCTTGTACATCTACAACATAAGAAGTACTATAAAGCTTGGTCACTACATCAAGGGAGGTATACTGAGGTTTCTGATGATAATATTCCCATTTTCGAAAATTATCATCTATACCGCGGTACCAGTTCTGGTCGTTTGCCGAACCGTCAGCGCAAAATGTGATATGAGTATTTTGATCCAAACTATCTAATGGAATATTCTGAAAGGGGGCATCAGCGTTTTTGCGCTCGTAACGCTTCATGAGCTTCCAGACTTTGCAGGTTTCCCCGGCTAATATCTGGGGAAAAGGTGGTAAAACTACTATTGTCTTGATGGTATCATCCCGGGCATCCCGTCTTACCACGGTAAGGGTTACTTCGTATTTCCCTGCCTGAGTATAAGTGTGCGTCGGAGCCCACCCATGGGTAGTGTCCTGGGTGCCATCGCCAAAGTTCCAGTAGTACGTCGCTTCTTCGCTCAGTTCGTGGGGAAATAGAACGGGATTACCCGCAAAGCTGGTGGTAACTCCCGGTTTAAAATCAGCCACCGGATCGGGATAGCCTATCGCCGGATCATCATCTTGACAAGCCCATACGATCATACTCGCTAGTCCGATCATACATTGCATAACATATTGGTTCTTCATAAGCATTGGGTTATACGCCATCAAGTAAGGGGCCATGCTGCTGAAGCAAATATGCCCCGCCTCTTTTAGCGATTTAGTACTACTTTTTGGGTCACTATTTTATTATCAGTAGATACTTTGACAAAATAAATGCCACTTTTGGTAGTGCCTTCCGGGTACCAAACGGTTTCAAACCCGTTGTTCGTAACCTTATCCGATACGGTTGTATGTACTAACATTCCCTGGCTGTCGTAAATCTCTACTTTTACAGTGGCTGGAAAACGTAGTTGAGTACGCACAGTTAGGCTTTCAGAAAAAGCATTCGGAAAACAGGTGACGTTAAACGCATCATTTACCTCTTTGCCAGGTTTATCTTCGGTAACCCAATTGCTATTGGCCATGTATTCGTTGGTTACATTACGAGAGGTGAGCACCTGTTTATTTTCCTTTTCGGAAAGAGGGGCTAGATACTGAGAAAAGGTAACATCTGCTAGTAGATTCCTGTTGGTTCTGGCAACCTCATTATCTCTGAAGTCAGGTACGACAGCTATGAACTCAACATCCTGATTGTATTCGTCCAGAATTACCTCAAAACCGGAAGTAAATACGATTTCCTGTCCGGCTATCATTTCCAAATCATCGTAGGGATACCTCACTTGAAAACTTTGACCAGCCACAATACGATTATTTGCAACTATCGTTTGAGGACTGATATGCCCGTTGGCACTGAAAGGATAATAATTATTTCTAAAATCAAAGTCTATGCCTACCATTGTTTTCATATTCCGGGGCACCCGAGGCTCCTTTTGAATAGGGTAGACACGATATACTGTAATATCCCTATTAGTATTTCTGGTAGAGTTTTTTATCCTCAACTTAAGCTCTAAGGCTAATCCATTGGGGTTCCGGTACCCACTGAAGAAACCCGCATTTTCTATCATAGCAATATTGTAAAAACCTGTAGGCTCTCTGTCTTCAAAGGTGAAGGCGGCCTTCATAGAAACTAACGACAATCCAGTGTTATCATTAAAAGTATATTTAAGTTCATTCATCAATGAAAATCCGCACTTGCCTCGCGAGTCTGAGGGGCCTTCTATAAAACAAGCTTCCGTTCCTATGACTGGCTTTTCTACCAAACTAAACACTCCCCACGGAATATACTGTACGGGCCGGTAATACTCGCTTGAAGTAGGTGCGTTATGATTAAGTTTGAGTCCTAACCTGAATAATTCTTTACGGTTCTCAATGGTACCCTCGATTGCCAGATCGCCTTTAAAGTTTAAAGGCTTGGGAGAAGCTGCATCGTCTTGGAATATCAGCGAACTTACCAACCCTAAAACCTGCCCTGCTCCGGGTAAGAAACCAGCCGCCCCGCTAATCTGCTTGATAGCAGGTACCCACCAAGCATCATCATCGTTTTTATCCTTCACGAGCTCCTTCAGCTTTTTCACCCCATCTCCTGCTCTCTTCACATATTTTGTTCCGGTATTGAACGCTTTGGCAAAATCACTTCCTTGGGTGGTTCCCACATTCTCATCCATCACCTGATTGAGCGATAGATCGCCATTCACTTTAATAGTTGAGAGATCAACACCATTTACAGCTAAACGTAATTCAATATTACGGTCTAATCCCGGATCATAGTTGAAAAGGTTGAAGTCGGCGTATCCCCAGCCGTCGTAAACGGCTACCTTGCTAATGTAGGTTTGTATTATTGCCGGATCGTACCCGTTCAAGCAGGGGGCATTGTCATCATTGAATGCTAACAGAGCCGACGTTCTGGTAGTTGCTAGAAATTGTAAGCTTGCTTCCATAGAAGAATAACTTAATTGGTCTATGTTTCTAAACAGCAGACGCAATACTCCCCGATAGCGGTTATACAAGATGAAGAAAGGGACATTAGGGGCTGAAGTGGAAGTACCAAAGTCACGATAGGCTAACATCCACCCGTCTTCCGGGTACATATCTTTTTCGTTGTCGTACGTTCTAAGAGGGTGACCAGAAGTAAAGAAAGGTGTTTCTACACCATTACCCACTTTTCCTATAGATTGCCCTTGACAGTCAGTCGCTTTCTCACAGCGATACCACATATCCAGTCCGCCCTGGGAAGCGTAGGATTTGTACCACTGCCAGTTGGGGTCTAAATTCGGATCGCTGGAGGGCATATAGCGGGCGTTGGACTGGGCGAATGCTACTTCAACCATGCACGAGAGTAGCGTAAGTAAAACAATAGTATACTTCATTGTGGTAACCATAATTAATTTTTCAATTTATCATCCTCCTCCAACGCCTTAATACGCCTTTCCTGCTCAATGACATACATCGTCAATTCCTCGATCTTTTGGAGTAGTTGAATCTGAAACTTCCCGGTGTTCACACCTACTTCTACCATTTCGGCCGCTGGGGCAATCTCCGGCAGATGCTTGTTTTTAGTAACAAACTCTTCCACTTCAGAAAGTGGCCGTAACTGATAACCATCCTCAAACACGAAATCAGCCCCTGCATTGGTTGTTACTCGCACCTCTCGGGCGTGAATGTCACCAGCGACTGTAAGTCTTGCTGAAGGGTTACTCGTGTTTATTCCTACATAGCCGTTACTCTTGATATACATGCGTGTATGTAATGTGCTGTTGGAGAACGTTTGAAACATTAAACCTCCCCCTGTAAAATTCCAATCCTTATCGCCCTTGGCAGCTATTCGTGCCAACTGAGTATTTCTGTTGCCTAGAAATGTCATATACACAGGAGTAGCTGGATAACCGTGGGTAGTGAATAGTTTGAGAGCCTCATAATTGTATCCATATCCGCCAAACTCCCCTTTACTGCTTCGGGTTTGAGCCCAACAATTCTGGAAAAGAATGAGTGCGAGAGATAGAACAAGTGTTGTAATAGATACACTGCTTTTCATGCGTCATTTTGTTTAAGTTTTAAAAGTATTATTCGTGTTCAAAACGAGGATGATGCTTTTCACTGTTGTTTTTTTAGCCTCAAAATACGATGCTTCTTACTAGCTTCAGCTTTTTCAAGCACTTCAATTTGTTGCTGCTGCTGAGATATTTGCTTCTCCTGTTCTATCGTATAAAGGGTTAATTCTTCTATTTTTTCTAGTAATTTGTTTTGGAACTCGGCCACATCCATGCCGTTTTCTTTTACTTCGGCAGCGGAAGGAATGCCCGGTAAATG
The DNA here is from genome assembly GCF_030506325.1 of Tunicatimonas pelagia. Lineage (NCBI taxonomy): Bacteria > Pseudomonadati > Bacteroidota > Cytophagia > Cytophagales > Catalimonadaceae > Tunicatimonas > Tunicatimonas pelagia. Next base: position 3,917,297 of record NZ_CP120683.1, read on the forward strand.
CTTGTGTTGCTGCACGTAAGACGCTACTTCGGCTAATGGTTTCAGTGAATAATCTTCATCAAACACATAATCGGCTAATTGAATATTAGTCATCACTCGTATTTCCTTTGCCCGTATATCCCCATTTACCGAAAGCGTCGCTTTAGGATCAGTAGTGCCAATGCCTACGTTTCCATTGCTTTGGACAGTCATTTTAGTGCTGTTTCTTACTTTGAAAAGTAGTTTGGTTGATGAGCTAAAATTATGATTGATATAAGCTTCTCTAAACTGGTTTTGATGGCCAAATTCCAGTCCAGTAGTACCGTTCGATTGCAATCTAATCTTGGTACTTTATGCGCCACTACCACTTTTATTAAATACTGCCACAACTTGGTTGGAACCTTGTTCAACTACATGAAGTCGATAACCGGGATTATTTATACCGATACCTACTCTACCCCAACGATAGATGTTATCGTGAATAGAGCCGCTAGACCATTGGGCCTGACTGGCGGTAAATGAGAATAGAATTAATGCAAAAGCGAAGATTGAACCAGTTAATAATTGTGTTCTCATGTTGAAAATAATTTAGGTTTTACCAATTTATTTATATGGTTAGATGATCTGAAGATTAATGCATACAAAGAAATGGTTGTATTCTAATTATTTTTTCAGTACGGGTTAGAACCATTATTTTGGTCTGAATAGCCATGAATCCAAAATATTTCTTTCCAAAAAAAGGCTAGCTACTGTTTATCAGCTTGCATAGAGTCAAATTGTTGTTTCAGTAATGAGTTCTCCTTTTTAATAGATTCAAGCTCTTTGTTTTGCTCAATGATATAGAGGGTTAACTCTTCTACTTTTTCCAGCAATTTGTTTTGGAACTCAGCCACATCCATACCATTTTCTTTTACCTCAGCAGCCGAAGGAACGCCCGGTAGGTGCTTATGCTCTTGTACGTAAGATGCTACTTCGGCTAACGGTCTCAGTGAATAATCTTCATCAAACACATAATCAGCCAATTGAATATTAGTCATCACTCGTATTTCCTTTGCCCGAATATCCCCATTTACTGCAAGTGTTGCTTTAGGGTCAGTAGTGCCAATGCCTACTCTACCATTGCGGCGAATAGTCAATGCGTTTCGCTCTACTCTAACTCTACTAGACCTACTCCAATCTCTAGTAATGAATTGGAAGCCACCACCGCCAGCACCGTCGTTGTCCATCCATCCTTTGCTTTTAATAATTAGGGCTCTTTCGTGCTGCTCTGGCCAGCCAACTCCAGAATAAGGGTAACCAAAATCTAGCTCTACTGCATCATCTGTGCCATTGCCTCGGGTAACATAGAGTTTCTGCCTAACTACGGTACTACCGTTAATGTCCAACAGCTCGGAAGGACTTGATAGACCGAGCCCCACTTTTCCTGTTCTGTATGTTGTACCAGTAGTTGACCCTCCGATCCATTGAGCATGAGTCAGCAAGGGGAAAAACAACGCGGAGAGTAGTAAAAACGTAATAGTGGTCCTCATTGTAAAGAAAAATTTGGTGAATAATGAGGGTAAAGCTACGGGACAGGTGGTCGGTAATACTGGCTATTCGAGAAAACATTGATAATATTCTCGGATTTTCTCGAACCACTGTATTTGCTCTCAGTTACCTCTTCATCCTAGCCTATCGCTTCGTAAGATTGCTTTAGGCTTTCCTTCCCATCGCCATTCCCCAAAGCCTTCGCAATGACGGTACAATTAGCGTTTTACTGTTCTTACGAGGGACGAAGCCATCTCCCGTTTTAGTGTGCTCGCGTGGGCGTGGTCTTCTATCTTCATGTAGCGGTTACTAAGGCATATCCGCTACAGAGGTATTCGAATATAAACCTGGCCTACTTAGTGTTGAGAATTCTGGCACTACGTATGATCTTCTTTGCGATAGGGCTATCCAATTCACCCGGTTTGGTAACATTACCACCAAGGGTGATTTGCGATTTGTTGACCCGATTAAACCGGAAAGTAGATGGAGCTTGAATATGCTCCAGAACATTGTTAGTAACAGTTATATGTCGACTTCCTTCATCAAAAAATATTCCATTGTTGGGGGCGCCAATTGCCCGTTTGTGCTTACCTATATGGTGAATGTAGTTTTCCTTAATAACCGTATTTCTCTGGCGACCCAGGGTGTAAATACCGCCCCCATCGGCAAGTTCCTGTAGTACGTGGTGGATGTTGTTATTGGCAATTAGGTTGTCAGATGTCAGGCTTTTTCCTGAACCCCAGGTCCATCCCAGACTTATTCCCGAATAACCTCCGTACCGAATTTCGTTGTGGATAATTTGGTTTTGTTGCGCGTTAGCCAGCCAGATTCCTACCCCAGCCGGATGGATAGTACCATATTGCTCTATCAAGTTATTTTTGATGATAGTATTGCGGCTAACGGAGGTGCCTTTCAAATGAGCATTTTGGCTACCTAGCAGAATAGCTCCAGCACCTAAACGTCGAAAATGATTATTAGTGATACTAATCTCCTCGCAACCTGTAGCGATGTTTAGTGCATAACTGCCCATATCTTGAAAGGTGCATTTCTGAAATGTGATATTTTTTGCATTCTTCACTAAGATAGCTTGGCCTGAGTTAGGAGCTGCTTGTGCATCTGAATATCCCCAAGTATCGTGATTTTGATACCAATCCCGGGATTTCCGATTAAACTGCATTGTATAGTCATTGTGCTGAAAAGTAATTCCTTCAAAACGAATGTTAGTGGCTCGGCTACTAACACTACTACCCTCTATTCTTACCAGTTCGGTTAAGCGGGGAATTATTATCTCAGCTTCGTTTGGCTCTAAGCTTTCAGGAGCTAAAAAGTAAACTTGTTTCTCATCTCGGTTGTAATACCATTCACCCGGTTGATCTAACCCATTTGATACGTTCTCTATCCGGTACCGCATATGGTTGCTGAAAAAACCCACCGGGTAGCGACTTGGGCTGGTCAGATGCACATTACGGTAGTCGTAGTCCAATTTATCAATTAGCTGCCAAGTACAATCCCAACTGTGGTAAGTAATAATTTCAGCATTTTCAGTATCCAAACCGCTCCAATACAATCGATCTTTCGTCTGGTACTGGAATCCGCAGAATGCCTGTAGAGCAGTATCTCTCAGGACTTTCACTGCACCAAATTGATAGGGCTTCCAAGACCGTATAAAACTGTATTGAGAAAGTGGGCCATCGGTTAGTAGGTAACCTTTTTGCGGAAGACTAGCCCGAGGCATTTTTTTTCCGTTGCAAAAGAGCTGTTTAGGATACCAATCTGCCGAGGAAGGAACTTCAGCCACGTACAGGTTGGCACCCTGATGCGTCCATTCATTAACTATTAGCCCTCCGCTTAGTACAGTAAGTTTTGCCCTGCTACTGGTAATAACTAGCGGCACATCAGTAGTGTCAGAGTATTCTTCGTTAAGCACCAAGGCTTCTTGCAAAAAATAGTGCCCCGACTCAATTTGAATACGAATTCCCTGTTTGCTAATCTGACTCTGCTGCCTTAGTGTTTTTACCTGCTCTAAAGCTTGCCCAATGGTATTGAACGGATGGTCGTAGCTACCATTACCATTTGATGAACCTTTGGTTGAGACGTACATTGTTTGAGGATATACTTCTTGTTGTGCAGTGCGACAGCCCGCGAAGATGAACAGTAAAACCAAGCAGTACTGAAATTTTGTAATAGCCCATTGACAAACGAGCCAACTTTTTTTACTCCCGATGTAATACGATTTTACAGCCAATTCACCCATAAAGACATCAATCAGTTTTATAGTTCTTGCGACAAAACCTGCTCCATATTTTGCCAGTAGTGCTTTACAGTAAAATTTTGCAAAAAATATGCCCTACCTTTGTCGCCCATAGTTGTTCTCAATTGGTTATCTACCAGTAATTTTTCTACCTTCTTAGTGAAAGCTTCGATATTCTGAAGAGGAACCAAGTAGCCAGTTTCTTCGTTTCTCACCACTGATTGTATACCTCCTATGCGGGTAGTGACCACTGGGAGCTTAAATTGCATAGCCTCTATCAATACAAGACCAAATGTCTCGAAATGGGATGGAAAACAAAATACATCGGCATTAATATACTCTTGCCATTTATCTTCACCGGTTTTTATTCCTATCAGCTTTACTCGATGCTGGAGTCGATGTTGTTGAATATATGCTCTGATTTTTTGATCGGTACTAACTGAATCGGTCTTACCTACCAATCTCAGCTCAAATACAATTCCTCGAGTATGCAGACGTTGGGCAATTTCCAACAATTCGTATATTCCTTTAGACCCTTGAATAATTCCTACAAAAAGGATTGTGGGAACTATACTATTTTTTTTCAGATGCCGATGTATCGAGTAGTAATCCTCTACACCATTATACACAACTACTGTTTGTTTGCTTTTCAAAGCAATATCGTCTGTTGGATTGTGCTTGGATAGTTTAATGCTGAGATCAGGATAATAGTAAGCTCGGCGGTAGAAAGGCTTTAACATAGATGGCAATCTAGAGAATAGACTATTAACCCCAGCCATATGAAAATGAAACACTGTTTTTCTAAATAACCAGCGAGTAGCCAGAAGGATTGCTACATCACGAATCAGAGGCATCCACTTAGCTCCTGTTGGCATGTAGTACAGTACGTCAATACGATAACGAAAGCGATAGTAGTATATTCTTGCAATAACTTTCAGCAGATGAACTACTTTACTTGCCTTAAATTTTCCTACTTCGTCAATTTCTTTAGAAAAATACAGCCGCACCAAATACAGTTGAATATGCTCATAGTCACCGTCTAATAGTCTTTGGGTAGAGATTGCCTGCCCATGATAAGGTGGGGGAGTCTGTCCAACCACCAATATTTTTTTCATACTTTGTGAATGGTTTTATACTCTTGGTAGCCTAGATTAAATAATCCTATAAGGTTGCCTACTCCTCGCAAGATACTCTGAAGTGCCCGGACAATATATATTTTGCCCAGTGGAAATGTGATTACCAGTTTCACAGTCCCTAGAGCAATGTACCCTATTCCTTTCAATATTCGTCTACCTAGAGTAACAGTCGACCTTCCTGCTTTTAAATCTTGTAAAGCTAAGGAACTACCAAAGCGATACGCCCGCTTTAGCAACCATATTGAATTAGCTCGGGATTGAGGAATCTGCTCATATACCACTGCTTGGTCGGCCCACACAATCCTCCCACCTTTTCGGTTGAGCAGATGGAAAAACAGGGCATCGGTACCTCCGGTCATGGCCATGCTTTCTTCAAAGCGGAGATTGTATTGGTTTATGGCAGCAGTGCGGATTAGTGCGTTACTAGTAGCGCCGCTGGATAATACGAGTCCTTCAGTAAACGGTCGCTGTTCAAAAAACTTCCCCCGTTCAATCCAAGCGGGAGTGTCTGATACGAACAAGGGAAAGACTGGCCCCATAATAGCATCAGCCCGGTATTTTGATTGGGCCTGAAGCAGTTCGGCTAACCAGTCTTCCCGGGGAATTTCATCATCATCAATGAACGCAATGTACTCAAATTGATTTAGGGTTAGCTCTAGTGCTTTATTTCGGGCAAAGGGAATGCCCGGTGTGCCTTCAATCGCATAATGAAGCGTAAACCGGAAATTCTCTTGATATTTTACCACAACCTTTTGAGCACCGCCTCGCCGATCATTGTCCACCACTATTATCTGTAGGCAGACTCCTGTGGGCACCTTTAGCTCATCAATTCCCGTCAGCAGATCAGACAATCCCTTATGTCGTTGGTAAGTAATAATGCAAATAGCGACCTGCGTAGTCATGAGTTAGTAGCTTTAGCTGGTCGAACAGTTTTTGGAATTAATGGAGAAATCGATAGAATATAGCTTTTGCAAAGAATTACGTATATAAAAATAATCGTACAGTGAATAAATACATCGGTAGTTAGGGTAAGCAACAAGACTGAGACAAAGAGTATATTAGCGTATTGCTTACCGGCTCTTCTTATCTTTGAGCTCATGAAGTACATAGCCAGATAGCTACTTAGCAATCCGAGTAAGCCAGTTTCGGCGTAGAAGGTAAAGAAATGTCCCATCGTTTGAAAAATACCGTAGAACGTTCCGGGTCCCTCACCGAAGAGCATTAGGCCTTTCACTACGAATAGATAGTAGAGTGCCGCTTCGCGCGAATACCCCCCCGAAAGAAATATCTTCATTTGTAGATCGCTTACTTCTCCTGATAGCAACAGTCGCCCCCCTCCCTTATACAGCGCTACTAAAAGGTGGGGAATTGTAATATCAACTGGGGCAAACAGTAGTACTAAAGCTAAAATGATAATAATCGGTATCATACCGACTATGCTAAGATAAAAGTACAAGGGCTTTTTTAGGGTTTGAAGAAGGTATACCCCGTACACTAGGAGTAAGATAGCTTGACATACCACTGCATTCGCAAAAAATACCGATGCCGTAAACCAAAGTATTACTATTTTTCGGTACTTCATGACCTGATAAGCATTCTTATCCCACAAAAGAAAGATAATCAAGAAGATTAAAAATATTGCCATAGCGGGGTCACCATAGACAAAGAACGTCCCAAAAGAAGCATCAGTTAAGCTCACTTCGGTTTTAAAGGTAGTGGACATGTAAGGGTATGCTACTCTTTGGAAGACAAGTACTGGCATCTGTAGTACACCTATTGCATAACAGGTCCTTAGTAAGGCTAAGTAGTTCTGCTCACTAATAAGATGGTTTCCAACAAAATAGACGGCATAAGCAAAAAACACCCATAACTGATACTTAGTTAAACCAATAACACTTCCCCTATTCACTAAAAACGAGATTATAGCTACCAAAAAAATAATGGCAAATGTAATGTCAACCCTACCTATCTTTACGTTTCTGATACATAACAATAATGTAGCTCCAAAAGCGACAAATATTAGAAGTGCTCGCTTATAAGGAATAATACCACCAATAGAAAGGTTTATAGTATAAATTGGGCCTTCTAACAAAAAAAGAAACAGTACTAAGATAAATAGTACAAATTCCTGAGATTTAATTATAACCCTTCCCTCTCGTAATACAATAGGGCGTTTGAGAAAGTCAACAACCAAAAGTTATGTCTTTGAAGATTTATTTAACTATACTGTAAACTAAGCTATTCAATATTCTATTGTTATTATCTCAAAAGAGATTTGTTACTTAACCTATGTACGATAGTCACTTTTCTTTGTCACTACGTTCTTAATGGAGTAAGTGTGGACTATAAAGTGCCTTTCACGGTGTGAAACCAGCAAGCTTAACATCCGGCAAACGAGCCAATTCATACACCCGAGCTGTGGCTGTAATAGGGTCTTTTGTATTTCTATTTAGTGATTTAGCTTCTTCATCCCACCCTGCTGCGAGTTGTTTGCTTATCCACTCCGCAGTATCTATCTTCTTTTCAAAATGCTGCTCAAAAGTTAGGCCAGTAAAGGCTACTTCAAAACCGGGTGGGTTGTAAGGAAACCCGTGAATAGAGTCAGCAATATTGTCTATGTACTCAGCACTATTGAGATACCGTAATGTTCTTTTGAACTTCTTAGAGGTGAAGAAGGGAAGGTTAGGCATTTCTTTGTAGGCTAAGGCAAACGCATAAGTATTGAAGGCGTGATAACCAATTTCCTTTAACTTCTTCTTTGCATAGTAACCGTGTTTTACCTTGTTCTTTACCAACTCTTTGAGGTGTCTTGACTGATAGTTCATGGCATGAACAATCCTATCGCTTCTGTACAGACGTAGGTGTTGGTCTATAGCATCGGCAAATCGCTTGAGCCGTTGCCGCACTCTTGTATTTCCGGTTGCCTTTAGCAGCGGCGTGGCCGTAGCAAAAAACCAGAATTGATGATTAAAGGTAATGTCAACGGAGAGGACTTCCCCAGTAGGCTCTACCCGGTGCCAGGCTTTCTTTTGCGAGCTAAACGGATGAACTAAGAACAATTCCAGTGCTAAATCTAGGTAGCGAACATCATCTAGCTTTTGGTACCCTTCCAGTAATGCTTCCATATTCCAAGCGGGTCCGATCAGCCCATTGCACTCATCGTTCCCCGGCTTATCGCGGTTACGATGTTTAAACGTATAGAGCGTACGGTGGGGACCAGCCAATAAGTAATCGAGGCATTTTACTGCAGCAGTCTTAAATTTTTCTTTTCCAGTAATTTCCCAAGCTTTTAGAAAAGTGATCGCCCAATGTGAAGTGTTTCGCACGGGTGTTTCGGGATCGAGATAGGGGCCATTGTGGCCCGCTGGCATGAATCCTTCTTCGCTTTGGTACGATAGTGCTTGGGTAGCGAGTATTTCAATAACCTGATAGGTAGAGTTCATTAATTATCAATACGTTGGAGAGGCAAAGTATTTTAGCATCATAGTGACCAGCTTCTTTTTCTATGTACCCCACAAATGTAATGCTTCCCTGATTTTACGAGTACATTTTTCAAAAATATCATTTTATAAGTAACCCAAACCGTTACGAAATATGCTGTTTTATCGTATTCTTATGTAAGAAAAGAGGTGTAGTTGCCGATGATCTTCAATAAATATTTCTATTTTTAGCATTGAGTTTTACTTCACTCACAGTTCAGTAAGTTGGTTAAGGTATGGTTTTTAACAAGGTGCAATGGGTAAAGACAGCTATTTGCCCGTTGATTATAAATTGCTTGGTTAGCTATAAGGGTGTAGCCCAAGAACTAGATAGCACCCGAATAACCGACTGGAATATAGTAGACAGTAGCCCGGTGGTAGACAATGTCGGTAGCTCCAACAGTCCTCAGCTTCTATCATTCTCTGAAAATATCTACAATATTGTTGAGTGGTTTGGTGCCGATAATACAGGAGAAACCGATGTTTCGCCTATCTTACAACATGCCCTGAATTCCACCCCCGAAGATGCGGTTATTTACTTTCCTGCTGGAGCTTATTTCTTTCGTAAAGGTATTATTGTACCTAGTCATAAGACAATCAGAGGAGCTTCCCCTTTATTGACGACCTTTAAATTTGATCTAATTTCTTCTGAGAGCACGCCTTTTTTACTCAGAGGTGAAGCAAGCCGGGAGTATTACCCGGTAAGCAAGACTTTTCCGCTAGGCTCTAATAAAATTGTTATAGAAGGAGCAAGCCAGTATTTCAACGTGGGTGACGATATTGAACTAGAACGGGAAAATATTCCGAGAGAGATGTATACCATGCCTTTGTGGGAAGAGTTTGCTTCTGAGTGGATTGTAGGTCAGATGTTATCTATTCGCCGTATAGCAAACGATACTATTCATTTGGACAGAAGCCTCACACTAGATTATGACGACCGATATGAAGTTCGTATTCAGAAAGTAAATATGATCGAAGATGTGGGACTAGAAGGTTTCTCTTTAGAAAGGCTAGATAGAAACCTTCCGGGAAACAACTTCAGTTTTGGATATGCTAAAGACTCCTGGATAAGCTGTGTGAGGAGCCACTACACAAGCAATACTCACGTATCGCTATCAGCTTCAAGGGATTGTGAAATAAAAGGAAGCTACTTCGATGATGCTCATTTTCACTGTGCCGGAGGCATGGGCTACGGCGTAGCAGTAAGAAATCATTCCAGTGAAAACCATATCTATAACAACGTCTTTACCAATCTACGGCATTCTATGCTCGTTAGTCAGGGAGCCAACCGAAACGTATTCTCCTACAACTATTCTGCTCATACGAAGATAAGTCGGGGAAATGCGATGCAAAATGGCTACTGTGAGGAGTATATGGATCATCCGGCAGTGGATATATCCATTCACGGCTATTACTCATTTATGAATTTATTTGAGCACAATGCAGTTCAACGGATTATAAGTGCTGATTACTGGGGGCCATCCGGACCAGGCACTACTTTCTTTAGAAATACCATTGAAACCGATATGGAGTTTGTAATTAAAGATTCCTCAGTTGACCATAATGTAATAGGTAATGTAATTCCTGGGGAATTTAGGGCCACCTCCTCCGTAAAAGGCACAATAAAAATCAAAAATAATATCGCAAGCGAAATAGATACGCTCCCTTGGGTTGCCCTGCCACCTTCACTTTACCTAAATGCTAAACCTGACTTCTATGGTGAACTGCCTTGGCCGTCCATTGCTCCTGACCCTCACTTTAACTACAACACCAACCCGGCTAAAGAACGCTGGCAAAACCGAAAACTGTTTGATGAACTTTGCTGTGGCTCTACCATTACTATCCCTGACTCCCGAGTATTTGTAAACGATTCATTCTACGCCTTTCTTAAAGATAATACGCTATATATTCATGGTAATTATTCCGACTCGTTCGACGTGGCGATATATACGACTAACGGTCGATTTTTGCAGAAAAATAAGAACGTCAGGGTACAGCAAGGCATTCCCATCGGTAATAGCCAAACGGCTAGCACGTTAATAGTACATCTTTCTAATAACGAATTTGCCACCCCTATTTTAGTTATGGCTACCATATGAAGCTTTTCTTCTTTCGCTACTACTGGCTCATCGGCTTCATCCTGATTGCTTGTCAAGAAGAAGATAATAAAGTCCTTACCCCTTTGCCCTCTTTTGAGCCGTATTCAATGCCAGCATCAGGCGATGTATTTGACCTATCTTATATTCAGGCTCTTACCAAATCGGTTGCCAATTGGCAAATCAACCATCCCATAGATATGCCCGAGGATACTGACTGGGCACGGTCAACTTTTATGCTAGGAGTAGTCTCCGCCTACCGGGTTACCCAAAATAAAGATTACCTAACTTATGTTCATAACTGGGCTGAACAAAATCAATGGGGACTGAGCAATCATTCACATCCTGCTAACAATTTGCTATGTGCAAAAGCCTACTTAGAACTAACAGAATTAAGAAAAAATGCTATCAATACACAGTTCATAGAAAAGGAGATACAAAGAATACGTAAGGCAAATATCCCTGGCCGGGAAGAATGGCATTGGTGTGATGCTTTCTTTATGGCTCCGCCTACGATTGTTCATTTTCATAAACTACTGGATACTGATAATAATTATAGTCAGTTCTACACCATGTGGTGGGATGCTCACGATCATTTGTACAGCCCACAAGATTCGCTATACTACCGGGATGAGCGCTTTATTGGCTCGCGGACTTTCTGGTTGAGAGGGAATGGTTGGGTATTAGCTGGTATCGCAAAAATTCTGGAGCAGCTTTCGCCCGAAGAGCAGGAGTATACAAGACTATCCAAAGTATTTACTGAGATGGCTGTAAAGTTTAGAAATATGCAGAATGAAGAGGGTTTATGGCATCCTAGCGTATTAAATTCGCATAAGCACCTACTTTCTGAAGCCAGTGGTTCGGCACTCATTACTTACGCATTGGCTTGGGGGGTAAACAATAGCGTCTTGAATAAACAAGCGTTTGACGAGTGTATTAGACATGCTTGGTTGGGAATAACTAGTAAGATCTACGACAGTGGAAAGGTTGGCTGGGTACAACCTCGGGGTGAAAAACCAATGAACATCCGTGCCGATGATTTCCAGGAGTATGGGGCGGGATCAGTATTATTAGCCGCTGACGAAATATATCAATATATTGATAATGAATGACGACCGTAGCCAATATCCCAAAGTCTCCGTAATTGTACCTACGCTAAATGCCCCAGAAGCTACTCGTCAATGTCTAACAGCGTTAGTACAGCAGACCTATCCTCACAATCAATACGAAATCATTGTAGTAGATAACGGTTCTAGCGAAGCTACTATTAAAGTAATCGAGCAGTTTAAAGTTACGCTCCTGTCACAAACTGAGACTAAAAGCCCGTATCCCTCTCGAAATTTGGGTATCCGACAGTCCACTGGGGAAATTATTGCTCTGATTGATGCGAACTGCATACCCGAGCAAAATTGGCTTGAACGGGGGGTTCAGTCACTGATTGCTCAACAGGCTGATTTGGTAGGGGGAAAGGTAGTTTTTACTTTTTCGCCTCAGAAAACTGGGGCTGAAATTTATGATTCCCTGCACAACGTCCAGATGGAGGATAATATTAAAAACGATGGAATGGCAAAAACGGCTAACCTCTTTATCTATCGATATGTGTTTGATAAGGCCGGATTTTTTTCCAAAAATATCAGGTCCGGTGGAGATGTAATCTGGACAAGCCTGGCAGTAGCGGTTGGCTATAAGCTAAAATATAGCGAGGAAGCTATAATCTATAAAAGTGCCAGAAAACTGAACCCCCTTTTAAGAAAGCAGGTTCGCGTAGGGAAAGGGCAACCCAATATCTGGCAGCAAGATGGGGAGGGGTATGGTAAAATTTTCTTCCGAATTCTAGTTACCTACGGCAAGTCTTTGTTCTTCCTCGCACCTAATATTGCTAAGCTAAGCCGCCGGTTCCAAAAAAGAAATATACCGCAGCGATTTCTCCTAAAAACATTTTTTGCGGGTTGGTTAGCTGTTTTAGCCACCAATACTGGCCGGGTAATTGGGCTGGTAAACTCACAGTCTGTAAGGAAATAGATTACGAAAAGAGTATATTCTTTAGTTCAGATAGTGTATCAAAGTGGATGATATTCTCCCCTACCAGATCGGTTAAACAACCCTTACGGGGGGCAATAATTTTCTTCCGATAGTTGAGAGCTTCAATAGCCCCTCCTGATGTTAATATGCTAGTGTAATTGAAAATTACGTACTCACTGATTCCGTAGAACAATGGGGTGTCTTCATCAGCAATGAACTGAGGAATTAGTATTACATTAGCTGCGTCACTGACCTTATCCCGGACTTTATCGACATAAGCCTCGTCTTTAATTCTACCCACAACTAACAGCCGCTTATTACTTTCGGAGTGGGCTAGAAATAGGTCTACGACCTCTGCAATACCTTTATAAGGTTTAATTTGCCCAAACATGAGATAAGTTGTTCCTGGTTGGTGCCACACCTCATTATCAAAGTGGTCGGCGTATCTCTGTCTAATCTTCGTCCAGGATTCTTCCTGCGATTGGGTAGTAACCGGATAATTGGGGTGTTTTACTACGAAAAATTTATTTTGAGATACCTTCAGAAACTGACTCATCTCTTCCCGCGCTTGGGTGCAATGCACGTGTAAGTGGGTAGAAATTTTAGCAAACCACTTTCTAACTCGGGTATTAGTCTGGGGGTATGGATTATCGTGGGGAAGTTTATTATGCAGTGTCCACACAATAGTACCTCCTAGCATCCTGAAAATAAATAAACCCAAGAAAACCTTTGCCAAAGGTTTGAGGCTGTAATTATTATCAAACTGGAGCCAATGATGGTGAACAATGCTTTTTTCCCCTTTCATTCTTCGCCATATCACCTCGTGGAAATTATCGCGAATAAGAAATTCTACTGGCAACTGGTACGCCGAAAAATCCTGATAGAGCAGACGAATGTACCGATTGTTCTGCATAACGATGGCGTTTTTCAAAGTTGCCCCGACATACACTTTATTAAGCCGAGGCTCTAGTTTTTTGAAAACCTCAATCAGTTCTTCGGATTCAGTTTGGTTGTCTTTAGCCATGCGAATGTTTTTTATCGCAGCTTTCTTAGTGCTTTAGCAAAGAGATTATCAAATAGCAGGGTATATGCTTTCTTGTATTGCAGGTGCTTTTCAGTAAAACAATAGAGTAGTTTACGCCCTTCTTCAAACCCCTCTGGCCCGTATTTAGCAATAAGTAGTGCGGTCTCCATTTTCATCTTTTCTTTTTCAGCCGTAGTTTTGGCATCCGGATGAATGTAAGCGTGGGCCAATTCTTGATCGATTCCCTCAAATTTAAACTTCTGCGAAATTTTCAACCATAGATCTACATCCAGGCAAAAATGAAGGTTCTCATTAAGTGGACCACACTCCCTCCATGCTTTAGCTGAAAAGAAGCAAGCAGGTTGCATAAAGTTTCCGTAACCTACCCATCGTAAGAATGCCTGAAAAGATAATTCTGGTACTTCAGGAGTGTATTGAATGCGATCATGAGTATCTACCTTATGACCAATACCTACTACTGCACCAGTTTCAGGTTGCCAGTCAAACGAGCCTATGTGAAAGAGGGCATTTGGTAGTAGATAGTCATCGCTATTGATCCAATACAGAATATCTCCAGTAGCACTTTGCAATCCCTTATTAATAGCATGCGCCTGTCCATTGTCTTTTTCACTGACCCAAAAATCCAGATGATCTTCGTATTGCCGAATAACATCTACCGTATTATCAGTGCTTCCACCGTCTACAATAATAAATTCTAAGTTAGGATAGTTTTGCAGCTGTACCGAACGGATAGTTTTTTCAATAAACTTACCTTGGTTATAACTAGGAACTACTATCGATATTTTTGGCCATTGATCTCTATTTTGATATATTTTGTTAGGTATTCCCTCCTGCCAAGGCCAGTTCTCTATTTTTTTTGCTCTGCTCATGACTTGTGTACCTGTAACCAAATGCTACCCCCGGGATTTTTCATAAAAAGAGGCATGTGCTGATTCATCCACTGAGACTCATACTTTCCTTGATAGGCATTAAAAAGTAAGATATGAAATGCATCATTGTACTGTAGAAAAGCCCGTAACAGATAGGATTCATTCCAAGCTCGCCCTTGCTTAATCCATTCTAAAGGATACTCAAAATTATGGAATATATCGTGAAAATGAACGATTACTCCATCTTGGAGAATAGGTAAAACTTGAAATAGAAAATAGTTTAAATCACTTCCTGCCTTGGAAACATGAGAGGAATCTATAAATAGAATATCACCCCTTTCAAGATTACGAAAGAAGTCAACCTCTACATCCTGAACAAACCCCTTTTTTATACAGCTTTGAGAAGTATCTTCTGGCTTCAAAAGAGTGTTTAGTCTTTCTGGATATGGTTCAATGAATGTTAATTTCATGCTTCGGCTCAAATAATGTTGGTTTACATCCAGCATAATCGACGAAGAAAAACCAGAGCCTACTTCGATGATTTGGTTAGGCTGGACGTGTCTTAACATGCAATAGAGTAAAATAGCATCGCCGTAACAAAAAAAGCTGTTATTGAAGTAATACCTGTAATCAGGTTGCTTTTCTTCTTGATAAGGTATATCCGAGTAGAATCTGCTCATAGAGATAAGTAAATCCTTTTGTGACTCATTTCTTAACTCTAATCCTGCGTAATTTTCTAATCTTTTGGTAATTCTGCTATAGTTCTTATCGACGTAATCTATGTCGGGAATAGGGCTGTAATAGTGACCGGGGGGCTTCCATGTTTTATACGTTTGTAGATCTTGATATAATTTTTTTATGTAGGGAAACCGTAAAAAACTTTTCTTAATTATTTTTTTCATTTGCTGTAGAGTTCACAAGAAGAGGGTGTAGGACACGGATGTTAAGCGGCTATCTTTTGTTGCACTAAGTCGATGACTTTTTGCCATCGCTGACTTTTCTCGGTAGCTCGCAAGTTAGCGACTGCTTGGAAACCGGTAACGGTCCACCGCTGCCCAGATAGTTTTAAACGTTGCTGTAGCACATGTCGGTGTGCTGCTTCAATAGGGCCGGAACCAATTAGTAATCCTTCTTCTTGGAAAGTGCCGTACATCATGCGTTTCTGGTTTTTCTGATAGTACTTTATCAAGGCTACTCTGGCTTGCTCTGTGGGAATGGTCCGACTAGGGGGCAACCCCTCGATGACTTTTATGACCTGCTCTACCTGATCGGACAACAAGCAGGTTTTCTGCTGCTCAATCCAGGCTTTGGCTTGAGGCGGTTTTTTAAAGTAGTCGGTGGCAAAGTGGCCTAAATGTTCCATCGCATGGTAGAAATCTAGTATCTGTCGCTGCCCAGGATACATAGCCTCGGCCCAGTTCCATATCCAAGAGGCACCATCAGCGACAATCACCACATCGCTCAACTCATCCATATAGTACTGCATTTTCTCTTCAAACCCCCGATGCCCCCCGTAGTGGGCCACATAAAGTGATTCTTTGATCCAGTTTCGTTGAGGGCTCTCTTCCAATAAAGAGCATGCTGGAAATACCCGGCCTAGTTTGGCTTCTTTCCAGCCCTGTTCCCGAAACAAGAATTGCGCTCCGTCCACCATGACATAGTGCATGGCTGTCTGCTGTTTTGCATCAACACGGTGTGTTTCCCCCTGCTCCAGGGCCTGGATTTGTTGCTCCTCCAGCATTTGTCCGTAGTGGTGGCAGAGCCGTTCTACTTGTTTGTCACTCACTGAGATATGTAGTAACTTACCTATCGCTTCACTACTTTTATCAAAGACCTGCTGCTGGCCTATCCAGCAACTTACTTCCTGCAAATACGCACTCATTTTAAAGTGGGGGGTATGTTGAGCTAACACATGGTGTTTGGGAACGGATATTTTTCCAAAACTGGTGGCTACTTCTTTTTTTTTCTGGCATTTGCCTCCTCCCCCGTACTAGCTTGCAGAATGTCCTGCCCTAGATGGCGCATCATCTCCGAAAAACTGTGCTCATACTCGTATCCACTAGTTTGCCCTTCTTGGCTCTGCTGCCAAACTTTTATGCGTTCCATCAGTCTTGCTTGTAATACTTGATCTTTTTTCTCCATAACGGGTAGCTTTTTTCCAAATTTAAACATCTTTACAATCGTGTCCTACACCCCAAGAAGACTGTGGTACAATTCTATATAGCTTTCTGCCTGTTTATCTAATCGGTAGTTTGCATCTGCTGCTTTATGAATTTCTTCTCTCTCAAAGTAATAGCGATTAGATAAAAATTTAGTAATCGCCTTCCGTAGAGACACATCAGACACCTCTTCGGCAAGAATACCATTTTTGCCTTCCTTTATCACATCGGGAACACCTCCTATTGGAAAGGCAATTACTGGTACACCACAAGCAATAGACTCCAGCATTACATTAGGCAAGTTATCCTCCCGCGAGGGTAAGACAAATGCATCGCAGGCGTTGTAGAGTAGAGCAATTAAGCGTTCGTCGTTCACTCTGCCTAGGTAACTAACGTTTCTTAATTCGCTGATTTCAGCACTGGCTTTTCCTACTGCACATAGCCAAAGTGAGTCGTCTTCAATAGCAGAAACCGCCTTCAGCAGAAGATCAAAGCCTTTGCGCTTGTTATCTAACGCATCACTTATAAATAGCAATATCTTTTTGTCTTGAGGTAGATTAAATACCCGACGGGCAAAAGCCTGATCGTATAGTTTAAAAAGTGAAGTATCTAGTCCGTAAGGGATTTGCTTGACGGGGAATCTACGAAATAACTCACTGTTTTTAGCCTCTTGGTACATCCAGCGCGAAGGAGTTATTACAGTAAATGATTGACTGCGGGAATATACCTCATTTTTTACGCTCCGTACTTGCTGATCCAGCTCTAAGATTTTTCCACTATTACGGATTAAATCGCTTTGATAATGAAAGCCACCACTGAAAGGGTTCATATCATGTAAGGTCCACACTAATGGCTTCTTGCATTTTTTGAAAAAAGAAGAATAGTCAAGAAAACGAGGTACCCAGTGCAAATTAATCACATCAGCTTCGTAGTAGAGTGGATGATGGGTGATATCTACATCGCTGTTTGGGAAGCTAAACATATCATAGTTTCGAGGTAGACCATGCAGCTTTCTTCCGTTCTTTTGCTGTACACTATGGCGAAAGATAAGTTTGTCAACAAGTTGCTGTTTAAGCGTATTTTTTTTTCGCTTCCAGTAGTAGCTTTGTTCTATTTCATTTGTTTTTTCCTCATAGAATAGAAATTTTGAGTCTACTCCTTGTTGTAGAAGCCCTTTATGAAGTCTAATTCCTGCAATGGCAGCCCCGCCGGTGTCTTTAGTACTAATATGTAATATTTTCATATTCATGCTTATTACCCGGTAAAGTACCATAAGTATTTGATAGCAAGGCCATTCTACACGTTATGTATACAAATATTAGCAAAGCTTAGTCTCCGATTGTAGGCTCAGGAAATTATTCATCTGCTAACATTATACTTAAGTTTTTTTCAAACTCACTGATGTTTACATATATATCAGAATGGGCATTAACGATTTTGCTTTTATCAGGAGGACACGTTTGATAGTAATAGTTTAAAGAGTTCGCTGAAGCCAGACTGAAATAGCAATTATTGTGAGTGTCATTTTCTTGTCTTAACTCAAATACGTAGCTACCCGGCTGCATAAACAGCATGTTAGACAAGCCCGCACCATGATTAGAGACAAGATATTTAGCATCCTTAATAATGTTGATCTGATCTCGGAACGATAGTTCCTCGAAGTACACAGTAGAGAACTGGTGTCTATCTAAAACTTTTATTAGTTCTTCTTCATTGAGGATTTTACGACGTGGCGCCTTACCTCTACTTGCATAGATTTTACTTTCTTTAGAAAAGCTTTGGTCTTCTAGTTTGGCTAACAGTCTTTTCCGAACTTCCTGAACAATATCGGGGCGATAATTGCCAGTGGGTGCAGTGTGTTCAATAATCAGAAGAGAATCTACTCTGTAAGTAGCTTTATCTGATAGATAAGTTATGTCGGATATGCCGAAAGCTGTTAACGCCTCCTGTACAAAGGATAGGTTTTGATAGTTTTCTGGCAGTAATAGGGTATAATTCTGGTGGTCAACAATGTTTTTCTGAAAAACCCATAACCTTGGGAGCACATCAAATAACCAATGAAAATAATTATGAGATACTTTATCTATAATCCATAGCGCCTGTTTGGAAATAGTGATACTACTCCGATCCCAATAATTTTTCTTTATAAATTTAAGATAATCTTTACTAAGAAAATGGGAGGGATGTTTGGCTTTACTGTATTGAGTCAGACGTTTGTTCACTTTACCTCGCCTGACAAAAACCCCTTCAGGCGTCATGATAGCATCCTGCACTTCTTCTAAATAAACGCTCGGAAACGTTTTATTGAATTCTTTGGAAAAAAGCCTATAATCCTCCTGGCTAATGTTAGCGGGGGGTGTTCGCTGAAGAGTTGCTTCGTCAAGAATACAGGTTTTATTCATTTAGAATGATCAACGATATACATGAAACAGAAAATTTCAAATGGAAAAAATTGCTAAAATAGAATGCCCTTTAATATTATTGCTATTATGGCGAATCACGCTCTTTAATGGCCTTTTTAATCGCGAATGATAATACATTTTTTTTAGCAGAGAATTAGTCAAATATCTTTTTTCAAGAATGGACATATACCAATCTAAGTGGTATGATTGTAAAGGTTCAAATATTAGGGATATTAATTGGATGTTGAAAACATCAGCGATGCCCTCAAAAGTGGCTCTATTCCATAAACCCATGTGATGAGGCGGCATATTGAGCAGATCATTTTTCCAATCGTATTTAGCGAAAGAATCGTTGTTTGGAACGCCAAATATGAGCTTTCCTCCTTTTTTCAAGCATTGAACATTAGCTTCAATAAACGAGCGAACTTGTGCAATATGCTCTAGCACTTGAAAAGAGCAAACCACGTCGTAGTAACCCACAAAATCTTCAGCATGATCCTGAACTGCCTGACAGAGTATATTTCTTCCTTTTTTCCTTCCTGCTGCTACGGCAACTTCATTTAGCTCTAAGCCAGTAGTCTCTACGTTTCTTTTTTGCTGCAGCACATCCATAAATTCTCCATTAGCACAACCTATTTCCAACACCCTTTCGCCATCTTGGATCAACTCAACACATTTCTCATGCTCCCACTTCCAAGGCATATAATACCATTCAAACCGCTGTAGTTCTTCATAAAATTTGCTATCACCAGAAACGTTGAATGGATAGTAGAAACGGTAGCCAGTATCGTTATCCCGATAGATTGATATCTTTTTTATTTTTCTAAATAAAAAAGATACATCTATATTGAATTTTTTACTGTACTGCTCCTCTATGTATGAAGTCTCTATATCTCTTAACCAGCTTATATTATCACATCCCGTTATCGGACTTTTCAATTCCATAAAAGGCGCTTTATTTTCTTCTTAAAGTTTTTTCTCAAACTTATCTTTGGAGCTAGGTATTTTTTAACTTTTTTTCTAGCTAAAGCAGATTCTACGAGTGGCTGCTTATGAACCTGTATGTAGTTAGCTACGCTCTGTTGCCGATAAGCAGGTGAATCACCACAATGTACCCCAGTTCCGTCGAACCCGATATTTCTAACTAGAGATTGGTTAGGGTGTAGACATAGACCATCTTGTAGAAAGACACTAGCATGCCACTTAACTGCCCACGTTTTTAACTCTCCTTTTATGTTAGCTTCTAACTGGTACGTAAACTGATAAGCATTATCAATATTAAACTGGTACTCAAGATTGTTGTCTAATACTTGATGCAGAAGCGCCTTCGCATTATTATTAAAGAACTTCCAACTTTTATCCCACGTTCCCCAACCCCAACATGAAGTTTGATTATAGAAAAATGTCTCAGGAAGTTCGTGAAAGCTGGAAACAGGGGGAAAATAGCCTGATATATGCATAACTTCCTCGTAGCTTTCGTAAATATTCAAGCCGTCATTCATATACTTAAGAAATCCGGGTGACGTTACAATGTCATCCTCCAGCACAATTACTTTACCGTACTTATTTATTACTTCAGTTACTCCTCCTACGATAGAATCAGCTAGTCCTTTATTTTCTTTAGCCTCTCTGATATGTACTTCTTTACACCATTTCTTCTGGTATAGCACTTCTCGGGTTTCGGCAATTCTTGCTAATATCTTTTCGTCGGAATTAGTTTTTGGGCCATCAGCATATATATAGAGTACTGAATCTTTAGCCAACTCATTTAGAGATAGAGCTTCTAGCGTTCTTAGGGTATGATCCGGACGGTTATAAACGAACAGAACAACAGGGGCTAAGGTATTATCTCTTGGTTTCATCTATATCGACGACTCTTTTGTTTATGTTAAACTATTTTGCTTTCAAGGTAAGTATAAACAGATAGTGATAACCTATTTCTAATGCTTCCTTTTCAGTTTGTATGCTCCCCATAGTCGTCCCAAATCCTTGGCAAAGGGATTGACGACATCCATTATCCAATGTTGCCAATTATAGTTGGGACGTAGTAGCTGAGAAGTGTGAAGTTTTATACCATCCCGCAGTGTAAAAAAAGCTTTTTTTGCCATATGGGTTAGCTTTTTATTTTCTAAGGAATAGTCAAATGTTTCCCAACTGATTACACCCTGGCGAAACTGCGATTGTATATGCCACCATAGTTTTAACTTATACTTAGCTACCAAATGGTCGATTTTTAGTTCTGGGTCAAAACCTATCGTATACCCTTGTTTTCTCATTTGAACCTGAAGGTAAGTTTCCTCGCCGTAAGAAATTTTATTACCTTTCATTCCAAGATGCGTTGGAAATCCCCCTAGGGTTTCTAATACTGATTTTTTGAATATGATTACTCCGCCTGAAGCATAGCCATCTTTCGTGATACCCACCGTTCTCCGGTCTAGAGCTTTAGTACCATAGTTTTTGGGTAACCACGCAGGTTTACCGTATTTATACCAAGCATAGTAAGTACCTCCAAAACAGTCAAAATCAAAGTTTCGTGTAGTCCATAGTGCTCTTTCTACATAATTAGAATGAGCTTTAGCATCGTCATCTACATAGCTAACCCAAGGCGTAGTAGCTTCATTATAACCCCGGTTGCGAGCATGGCTCAATCCCTGTAGTTCTTCTCTCACCCACCGGAAGTGAGGGTATTGGTTAGTGTAGTGTTCGGCAACTTGAGAAGTTCCATCAGTAGAATTGTTATCCACAATCAGCACTTCAAAATGCGATGGTTCACAGGTTTGTTCCACTAACGATTGTAAACAGTCACCTAAAATATCGGCTCGGTTATACGTACAGATGATAACGGTAATATCTTTCATCTGGCAAAGATGCACTTTATACCTATTTAGTTCCAAATTTAAGTACGCTACCCAATAAACATTTGGCGACTATCCTTATGCTTCTTCGCATTCCTATATATCGATATAATTTGTGTGGAGACCTACAAAAAGGCACTAGATTACATAAACACCTTTTATAGCTTTTCGTAAAAACCTCATCTATATATATTTTTATTATATCCACCTTTTTACTTTCTATAATATCATCACAAGCGTGCAAATCATAAACCTTTCGGTGATTATTAGCTTTTTTAACCTTTTCTAATACTCTGATTTGTTGATTTAGTAGCTGAATATCTTCTTTGAACGCTTTTCTGAGAACCGTAAGATTGGAATCATAACTGTTTGTGGACATGAGCTTCATGAGTTCTAATTCCTCTTCAGATAAGTTCATCTGTAAATAAGATAGTTGATTCTTGATTATTTTAACTATTGATTTTGTGGAACTCTGTTTGTCGTGTCTACGAGTAATACTGCTCTGATGAACTCTATACTTAAGAACGGGTGATGGAATATTCCATACTTTTACTTTCCGAGCAATCCTCGTCCATAACTCGTAGTCTCCCGCTGTAATGAATGTTGGATCATACAAAGAGGCTGGTAATGAGTTTACGCGTAGCATGACTGCCGCTTGAGCGAAATAGTTTCTAAATAATAATAAAACAGGAATTTCTTCTGGTCTTGCTGGATACTTCCATGTCGGTCCAATAACGTTACCACAACTATCGATAGGTAGTACCTCGCCCCCGACCAGTCCGAAATCATCATGTTTCTCTAAATATTCAACTTGCTTTTCTAAACGAGTAGAAAAGGCAATGTCATCACTATCGAAAACTGCAATATATTTACCTTTTGCTTGTTGCATACCCAAATTACGAGTTTTACTGATTCCCTGATTCACCTCATTGCTGATCAAATAAATACGTGTATCTCGGTAAGAGCGAATAATATCTAGTGAATCATCAGTTGAAGCATCGTCCACGATGATAAACTCAAAATTAATATAAGTTTGCCGAAGGATACTGTCAATGGCTTGTCTGAGAAAAGGAGCTGTATTATAAACTGGCATCACTACACTGACTAAAGGAAAAGTATTCATATTCTAAGCCAGTCTTTCGGAAACAAATCGTTAGTATTCACTGATCTATCCGTAAACCATTGATTAGGTGCTATCACAATTTTGTGTAAACTATCGTTTAGCCAGGCACCCCACCAGCTAAAGGTACTGTTTGCAATAATGTGATGATTGCACTGACTCATAAGTTGCATATCCTGATAAGCATCTTTACCCTGATTGTGCGATATGACTTCGCTATGCTCATCAATAGTGAAATTCTGAACTACCCATTGCGGATCATCCGAAAAGAAAAAAAAATAAGGATTTTCTACTCGCCTCTTTATTAACTCAATTCCTTTCAAGTAATAATCTTTGCTACAAATACCATGGTGTTGATTAGCTATCAGATTGCTTACATAATCACCCCGCCGGATATGTATTGATACAGCACAACAACCTTCAATACGTTGAGCAATTTCCTGACTTCTATTATTCATCGGTTGAGTAAAAGAATAGTCTTGCCTGATTTGGGGGGCGATGTCTTGAAAGTACTTATAGCTTTGCCAGTAACCATCTACATAGCTACGTGATGGTATATGTAACACCTCTGGATCAAAGTGAAAAAATCTCTGTTGATAAATACAATAAGGAAAAAATTTTTGCCTGATTGTATTGATTCTACATTCTAACCAACTTCTACCACGACCAAATGCGCGATTGATGTCAGCACGAGAAGCCCATTGGATAGTAGGAATATTGAATACATTGAGCTCGTAATTTCGTATTGTGAAGTCATGCCTTAGAGTTTTATCGTCTAGATAAGACTTATCTAATCTGAAAGCTCTGTTCATACTGAATGAAAGAGATCTAGCTAAAGCATATTGAAACATTTGATTTCCAAGCCCACCCTTTAATTTTACGACAATCATATCAGCTAACCAATATAAGATTAAAGCGATTTGCTAAAAACAAAAGCTCAATGCCATTTATCTTTATCAATAAAAATAGAGTTTATATACGTATCGGCATAGATAAAATACCCTTGCGTAGTTAGGAAGTCTATAATACTTGTGATTTTATTTTGCTTCTCCTTTGGAGCAAAGGTGATGGTTTCGACACAAATTACAGTAGGTTTGCTTTGAGTAAAGTCTATAGATTGTAAGATAACTTCATCTAACCCTTCTACATCCAAAGACAAGAAATCTGGAAAGATATTATTGCAGTACTTCCGGACGATATTTTTAACAGTGTTTACTTCTAAAGTAAGCTTATCCACTATCTTGTAGTTTGTCTCTCTATCTAAACGATAGGCTTCTTCTTTTGAAAACGTATTTAACGTATTTACCGACATTACGTAAAAGTCCGCTTTCTCCTCTATAGCTCCGATACCTATATTAAGATTGACATCTTGCGAACGATACTTCTCGAATAGCTTAAATTTTGCTGGGTCAGGCTCTATGTTGATTCCGCGGCATCCATTATCATAAAATAGGGCTGTATTACTGATATGAAATGGATGATGAGCACCAATGTCTATATAGGACGGATAATCGATGCCTAAGGATTTAAATAGATGATGAACGATTACATCTTCCCCAGATTGGGCATAAGTCTTTTTTACATATTTACCTTCTTTATTACTCTCTGGTGATGAGTAAAGCCGATTCTTTATTTTTTGTAATAATCCACTTTTCCTTTTCCGATTAATAAAAATATTTGCAACACGCTTATGCACATACAATTGATCTCCAGAAATAGAGTTAGATGTATCAAGTACTTTTATAAAGTTGTGATTAGCCATGAATTGC
This sequence comes from Tunicatimonas pelagia, assembly GCF_030506325.1. Taxonomy (NCBI): domain Bacteria; kingdom Pseudomonadati; phylum Bacteroidota; class Cytophagia; order Cytophagales; family Catalimonadaceae; genus Tunicatimonas; species Tunicatimonas pelagia. The sequence continues at coordinate 3,942,006 of NZ_CP120683.1, forward strand.
TCTACATCGTTTCTCAAAGGCTGATCTTTATACAGCTTAATATCTTCAACTTCTAACCAAATCATTTTTATGGACTCTAAAAAGATATAGGCACCCCTCAGAACAGAAAGTTCTGCTCCCTGCACATCTAAGTGAATAAAATCTATCTGATTAATATTGTGCTCTTTCGCAAATTCGTTAATAGTCAGGGTCTCTACCTGGATATTTTCCTCGAACTTTAACCACTTATGCACGCTTTTACCGCATTCTTCAGGTGGAAGAAGTGAACTAGATTTATTACCGTAATCCCAATCAGAGTCCTCCCTACATTCTGGAGATCCAGAAGATAAGTAGAATGTCGCGGTGCCTGATTGTTCACTTAACGCCTTAGGTACGGTATGAATGTTGGATGCTTCAAATTTTATAAAGTTCTCCTTTATTTTCGAGATATTGTGAGGAATAGGTTCAAAAGCATATACTTGAGCTTGTGGAAATAGATTTGCATATCTAATACTATCCAGTCCTTCACAGGCACCGATATCAAATATTATAATATTATCTTCTCTATTGAAGACTTTCAAAAGCTGATCTTTTATGGGTATTGGCTGGTTGACATAATCTTCTACTTTAGACATAGTATTATTAGGCTTCTGAGATTTGAAATATTGATATACCCATTGGATTTAATAGGATTCCCGATTTCGTATTGAGAGCTACCTGTTTGTCAATCTGTTCTTCAAATTCCACATAAGCACACTCATTTAGGTATTGTAGGTTTCTTTCTCTACTCGATAAACCAAGATTCAATTTGAAAACGCCACTTGAAAAATATAACATATCTTCTCTAAATATCGCTTCGTATTCTCCTGGAGAAATGTCTTGTGGGTTCGACCATGTAGTTCTTACTGAAACGTTGTCTATTGTTACAATACCGATACCGATGATAAATGCGGGTATTTTTTCAACAATTGTAAATTTAACTCTTATATTCCATGGGTAACCTGTAAATACCACAGGGGTTACTGTTTCATTTTCATCTTCAATTGTTAATTCTGTGGCATATGCCAAAGTCATATCATTAATTTTCGGTATCTTAAATGAGAAAACCCCTTTTAACTCAACTGCATTCTCTAAATAGTAATCAACTGTTCGGATTGCATCCTCATGTAACTCAATACGACCATTTTTCAAAAATACTCCAGTCTGACAAAGACTCTTCACGGCTCCCATATTGTGACTCACAAATAGCACAGTTCTTCCTTGCCCTGCTACGTCTTTCATTTTACCCAAGCATTTGCTCTGAAATTCAGCATCACCCACGGCAAGTACTTCATCAATAATTAAGATCTCGGGTTCTAAATGAGCTGCTACTGCAAAAGCTAACCGAACCGTCATTCCAGATGAGTAGCGCTTCACCGGGGTATCTAAGAATTTCTCAACTCCGCTAAAGTCTACAATTTCGTCAAATTTAGCTTTAATCTCATCACGCGACATACCTAGGATCGTACCGTTTAAAAAGACGTTTTCCCGCCCAGTAAGCTCAGGATGAAAACCAGTACCCACCTCCAAAAGGGAAGATACTCTTCCGTCTATCTCAATTCGCCCGGTAGTAGGCTCAGTGATACGGGAAAGCACTTTTAGTAGGGTACTCTTTCCAGCTCCGTTTTTGCCAATGATACCAATAGCTTCTCCCCTCTTTACCTCAAAAGATATATCTTTCAACGCCCAGAACTCTTCAGTCTTTTGAGAGCCTTGATTGGAGAAAAAATCGGCTATAGTTTCCCGTAAGCTTCCACTGGAGGTATCCCCAATAAGATAACGTTTGGAGATGTTATCTACTGATATAGCAACGTCACTCATACTTATACAATATCGGCAATAATCCGCTCTACTTTCTTAAAATAAAAAAGTGAGGTAGTAAACAGTAATATTATTACTCCAAATGAAATATACGCCAACATCCCAGGTGGCTCTGAACCTAGAATACTCCAGCGGAAACCGTCAATGATTCCAGCAACAGGGTTTAGGTAATATATTATTGCTGCCCAGTCTGGCATTCGCTTAATTAATAAGTTAGCGGGGTATGCTACCGGAGTAAAAAACATACCAAACCGTAGAAGAAAGGGAATAACGTGCTGAAAGTCTCGGTACCGAATAGTAAGAGCACTTAGCCATATACCAACTCCTAATGAAGCTATCATAGCCATGATAATAAAAAATGGCAGAAACACTAAATTAGCCGATGGAGGAAACTGATAAAATAGCATAAGTATAACAATGACTAGTAGAGCAATACCAAAGTCTATCAGTCCAACAACTGCCTTTGATAAGGGAATCACTAATCGAGGAAAATAAATTTTTTGTACCATTCCTTGGGCACCAATGATGGAGGCACCAGCTTGACCCATCACTGATGAAAAATAGGTCCAAGATGCCAAACCACAGGATGCAAATAAGGTGTACGGTATACCTCCCGTATTTATTTGCAACCCTCGACTAAACACTAGTGCAAATACTACCAGCGTCATAAACGGCTGGATAAACGCCCAGGCAAATCCCAAAAAAGTTTGGGCGTATTTTACCTTGAAATCCCGATACGAAAGCGTGTAGAAGAGATCTTTGTACTTGAGTAGTTCACCTAGATCAAGTGATAGTATGCTTCTATTGGCATCTATAATGGTTTTAGGCATTTGTCACACTTTATAATACTCCCGATACCAATCTACAAAATTTTTAATTCCCTCCCGAATACTGGTCTTTGGTTTGAACCCAACATCTTGCATCAGGTCTTCCACATCAGCGTAAGTAGCAGGGACATCTCCATCCTGAATGGGCATCAAGTTTTTCTCAGCTTTCTTTCCAAGATTTTTCTCAATTTCCTCTATAAAATCTAACAGCTTTACTGGATGATTATTCCCTATGTTGTACACTTTGTAAGGAGCAAAGCTAGTAGCCGAATCAGGTTCATCGCCATTCCAGCCGGGATCAGGCTGGGCTGCATTCGGTAGCAGTCTAGTAATGCCTTCTACAATATCGTCCACGTAAGTAAAATCCCGTTTCATATTGCCATGATTGTACACATCAATCGGTCGGTCTTCTAGAATAGCCTTGGTAAATAAGAACAAAGCCATATCTGGGCGACCGTAGGGTCCGTAAACGGTAAAGAACCGCAATCCGGTAGTAGGAGTTCCGTACAGATGAGAGTAGGTATGCGCCATTAGTTCATTGGCCTTCTTGGTAGCAGCGTATAGCGATACCGGATGGTCTACGTTGTGGTGTACCGAGAAGGGCATCTTCGTATTGGCCCCGTACACTGAACTAGATGATGCATAAAGTAGATGCTTGACCGGAAAATGTCGGCACGCCTCTAAAATGTTCAAAAAGCCCGTCACATTAGAAGCAGTGTAGGCGTAAGGGTTTTGCAGTGAATATCGTACTCCCGCCTGGGCTGCTAAGTTTATCACGTAATCAAACCGATGTTCTTCAAACAGGCTGTCAATCACAGATTTGTCCTCCAGTTCAGCTTTCTGAAAAGTAAAATCGGGCTGATTTTCCTGCAAGATTATCAGACGATCTTTCTTCAACTTAACGTCATAGTAGTCATTGAGATTATCGATGCCTACCACTTGGTAACCCTCTTTTCCTAACCTATTCGCTAGGTGAAAACCAATAAAACCCGCTGCCCCGGTAATTAAAACCTTCTCTCCCATATCTATAATCGGTTGTCAACCAACTCTTTATTTAAAAAACTCTTAACGTCGTAAATAACCGCACCACTCTCTCTATATTTTGCCCAGTCTATCTCCTGGAAAGCTTCATGACCTACAGCAATCACAATGCCATCGTAGGTATCTTGCAAATTTTCTACAAGCGATAAGCCATATTCGTGGAGAACTTCCTCATTATCAGCCAACAGGTCATACACTTCTACATTAATTCCGAAACTCTGCAACTCCCGAATGATATCAATCACCCGGCTATTCCGAATATCAGGACAGTTCTCCTTAAAGGTAATTCCTAGCATCAGCACGTTAGCATCGCGGATGGCACTTCCTTTTTGTGATAGTAGCTTCACTAGTTTATTCGCCACAAAAATACCCATATTATCATTGATGCGCCGCCCTGCCAAAATCACTTGGGGATGGTAGCCCACACTTTCGGCTTTATGGGTTAAGTAAAATGGGTCAACCCCAATGCAATGCCCACCGACCAAACCCGGACGAAATGGTAAAAAATTCCACTTAGTTCCGGCTGCCTCCAATACCTCCTTGGTATCTATGTTTAAACGATCAAAAATCAGGGCTAACTCATTAACAAATGCAATATTAATATCGCGTTGAGCATTTTCAATAACCTTAGCGGCTTCCGCCACCCGGATAGAAGATGCTTTGTGCGTACCCGCCGTAATTATAGAGGCGTACAATTGGTCTATCTGCTCAGCTACTTCAGGCGTACTGCCACTGGTTACCTTTTTTATGGTATTGACTCTATGTTCTTTATCCCCCGGATTAATCCGCTCGGGCGAATAACCACAGAAGAAATCCTGATTATACGTTAACCCACTCACTTTCTCTAGAATAGGAACACAGTCATCTTCAGTGCAGCCAGGATATACCGTAGATTCATAGATAACCCAATCATCTGCTTTCAACACTTCTCCTACGCTTTCGCTTGCTTTGTAAAGTGGGATCAGATTTGGTTTCTTATATTCGTCAATGGGGGTAGGAACGGTAATAATATATACGTTACAATCGCGAATATCCTCCAGGTTATCTGTACACCATAGCCCTTCAGCTGCATCCATCTCCTCAGAAGTTACCTCCCGAGTGGTATCTACACCTTCTTTCAACTCCCGTATACGGAACTGATTAATATCGTAGCCGACTACTGAAAATTTCTTTCCAAACTCCACTGCCAATGGAAGCCCAACGTAACCGAGACCAATAATTGCTATTGAGGAAACCTGCGAGACATTTTCCATAAACTGCTAGTATGTTTTAGTAGCTTTAAGCTTCGGCGCAATGTATCGGTAAATAATACTCAGTACGGCGATAGCAAAGCCAACAAATATTCCCAGAAAAATAAAGATGAAGATGATTAATTCACGATTAGGAGCACTGGTGTCTAAAGGAACTTGCACAGGTTCTAGAACTTTGAATACGGGGGTTTGCTCCTGTACCGTAATTCTAGCTTGCTCTAGCTGTTGAGCCAATCCCTGATACACCTGAAAAGCTAACTGGTTTTCGTCCTCTAAACGCTCCTGCTCGGTTTGAGCGGTTGCCGAGATGATATTGCTATTTCTGTCCCGAAATTGAGCTAACCTTTGTTGAGCGCGAAAGTATTTATTCTGGGCTTGACTGTACTGCCTCTCCAGAAATCCAAGATTACTTTTGGCCTTCTCGGTTTTATACTCAATGAGGTAATCGGTGAGAAAATCAACCGATAAGCTAGTAACCCTGGCGGCAGCATACGAATCAGGCATAGTCACACTTACCCGTAACATACCGTTCTCTTCAATAGAGGTTTCTATACGCTGACGCAGTTCACCTATCGCCCCCACTTCCTTTCCCTCTAACTGTATTGCCTTTTGAGTACCCTGTGGTATTTGGCTTGCTTGACCAAGTGTATCTTCTACGGCAGCTGTATTTGGAGAAGGTTCTACGGGAGAAGGCTCTTCCTTAAAACTCTGAACTATCCGAATAGGCAGGCCAATCAGTAGTTTAGGCAAACCAATTGTGTATCGTTTAACATAGTCGGTAATGGGGGGCTCTATCAGTTCAGTAACATAATCTTTCAAAATAGCAGTAGTATCCATATTGGCTATGAATATAGGTTGATCCATCATATTTAGAAAGAAGGGTGTACTTTGAGTAATATCCGGATACAGGTCAATACCAATATCGCCAGAAGAGCTACCTCCTAAACTGATACCGGCTAACCCCCCGAACTGACGAAGCAAACCGGATGTTCCACCTGAAGAGGAGCCGCTTTGTGGCATGAGTACTACTTCCGAAGTATATTCCTCCGGGCTAACTAGCGCTATAAAAATCCCAAACAGCAAAAATACTACCGTCGATACAATAATAACATTTCGCTTACCCCAAATCTGACCAATAAGATTTAAAAGATCAATCTCACCATCTTGTAGAAGTGGTTCTTGGCTCTCATTACTGTTAGAAACTCGCTTGTTTTCATCTGATATTTCGACCTTAGGCCTAGTTTCGGTATATTCTTTAGGTGTATTCAATCCTATTAATCGTTACGGTCTTCTATAGCATTTAAAATACTAATGATGGCAAATGTGAGGCCACTTATACCCGACCCTATTCCTAGCCAAGCTTGCGGACTTAAACCGTTACGAGCTTGTTTCTCAGGTACCACAATTTCCGCTCCTGGCTCAACTTTCGGATAGTTCTTGATAAACAAGAAGCTACGCGTACGATCTACCGAACCATTGGCGTAAATAATATACGATCGCTTCTTATCAGCTTGCCGGGTAAAACCACCTGATTCAGCAATGTAATTTTTAAACCCTTTGGTGCGGTCATAACGGGATGAGACGGGGTACAACACTTCCCCCCCCATACGTACTGTCTGCAACTGCTTGGGTACTTCCAGGGTATCTCCCGCTAACAGCCTAATATCGTACTTAGATCGGGGCTGGTCTAGTATTCTATCTAATCTAATCCCTATACTGTGCGTTTCTGTCTCAATCAACTCGTAACGGGGTACTTCTATATCCTCTAGTTCCTGTTCATTAATAACCATTGGCGATAACTGAGTAGCTTGGTTCATCGTAGTATTTTGACGGGAACGGGAAGCAGGGGGCGTTGATTGAGATTCGTTCAGGAAATATTGCTGATAGCGTAAAAAACGTAGCGAGTCCTGCAAAGCCTCATCTTTTAGTGCCTTCTCTTCGTAATAGGCAGGATTTACCCGAATGAGTCGGGCACCTTCCTGATAAGCGTAAGGAGTTACTCCCCCCGCTCTTCGTACCAAGTCAGAGATGCTTTCGTTTTTGCTGGTAATGGCGTACTCTCCAGGATAAGCCACTTCGCCGGTGACAAAAACGGTTTGCTCCGGTTCATAATTGAGCGACTTGCGGATAAATACTTGATCGGAAGGAAGTAGTTCAAAACTAGCTCCGTCGCTGGAGATAATTAAAGATGAGTTAATATCGAATTGAAAAGTTCTAGCAGTAACGGTACCACTTCCGTTAGTTCCATTAGTTCCATTAGTTCCATTAGTTCCATTAGTTCCATTAGTTCCATTAGTTCCATTAGTTCCATTAGTTCCATTAGTTCCATTAGTTCCATTAGTTCCTTCTTGGGCATTTCTCACCGGACGAGCTACATCTACTTTAGCCTCGTAGGCTGACTCTTTCACTCCTCCAGCCATGGCTACCAAGTCGCTCAAACTCATTCCCTTCATAAATGGATACTGACCGGGAGCCTGTACTTCTCCGTCAATACGAACGGTGTATTCTTCTTCCAGATCGGTAATAGCGTATATCCGCAGTATGTCTTCTCGCTGCAACACGGTAGGTGTGCCGCGCCCGTTGAGTACTTCGCGCAAATCTAGGGATAGTACCTGAGGGGAAAGGTCTTCGCCCCGACGATAGAGCAGTGCCCGCCCTACGTAAGCATCTTCGCGCAACCCTTCGGCTTTGGTAATCAGCTCTCGGGCGGTAAGCCCTTCGGTAAGCGCGTACTCGCCCGGATGAAAGACCGCCCCTAGAATCTCTACCCGGTTTTCGTAGCGATCTAAGATGGAATCCACCGAGACCACATCACCGTTTTCGTGATGAAAACTATTTATGGTTTCTTGAGACACGTCCAAAATCTTCTTTGCTCGAGGGGTGTTGCGGGTTACCTTTAAGCGGTGAGTATACGCTCTATCGGTGAAGCCACCGCCAAATTCAATTGCTTCGGCTAACGTTTCTTCGGAATTCATTTCGTAGTAGCCCGGACGTTTTACTTGCCCCTTTAGTTCAATCCGGGTTTCGTAAGGCACTACCCGAATAATATCCTGATCTTGCAGTTGAGTAGTACCTGATGGTTCTTCGGCTCCTACTAACAAATCGTACATATCCAGCACATCGGCCACTTCTCCGCCCCGCACAATTTCTACATTGCGGAATGATCCAATAAACGAAGGACCACCGGACAAATACAACGCAGTAAAGGCCGAAGCTAAAGAAGAAAGGGTGTACGTGCCTGGCTTACGCACTTCACCTACAATAGTAACTTTGATACTCCGAGCACTACCCAGAGTTACTTCAGCGTAGGTATTGGCTGGTCGCTCTCGGTTGCCCCGCAGCCCGGCGTAAATTTCGGCTAATCGGTTGATGGTTCTTCGCTCGGCCTCTTCAATGGTGAGGCCGTTTACGTACACTGGCCCCAAATTATCAATTCGGATAGCCCCGCTTCGGTCTACCTCCAACAGGTAATCTTGCTGAGAGGCCCCCCAAATATTGATGGACAGTTCATCGCCCGGGCCTAACTGGTAATTTTTAGGAGTCGCAATGTTTAGATTAGGTTCAAAAGTTAAGTCTTGACTATTGAACAGATCAAATCCAAATACTTTTTGCTCTTCCTCGCTAACCGTATCTAGCATAGGGTCGCGTTGGGAGAGGCTATCTGCTCCAGCTTCATTATCAGAAAATGGGGATTGTTGCCGGGAAGAGGAGGATCTACTACCACCGCGCTGAAGCTGCTGCATCCGCCGGACTAGTTTAGTTACCTCAGTACGAGGCATTCCCCGAATCAGGGCCTGCTCCTGAATGTTTTGAATACTAATGTTTCGCTCTTCAGCCGCTTGCACTAGGCGCTGAATCTGTTCATCTGAATAGTTATCTACCTTCACTCGGCTCCAATCTTGTTGCTGGAGCAAACCAGGATCCTGACCGTAAACTGAAGTCAAGGCAAATAACAGTAGAGAAGAAAAAAGGAAAAAAAGATGCTGCTTTAACATACGGTACTTTGCGGCGTGAACTTGCTCGGGAGTCGGCTTCCGTTTTTGTGGAGGCTGATAAAACCCAGCGCAAAACTACATATACTCTAACTATCTGACAAACACTTAGATTAATTTGGCAAGTTTGAGAACGAAACCCCCGGATAGGGTTATTGTATTGACTGACAATATTTTGACAAAAACTGCGCCATATACAGAAAAACGTACTCGCTTTTGTTTGGGAGTAAGAACGATAAAAAAGAACATTATAGTATTATCTGGACAATTAATAAAATATAAGCGGGGTAATACTGCTTTTTCTCAGATACAGACATAGCGTAGATTAGCGAATAGAAAGATTTTGCACATCGTACTAAAAAGGTATATTTACCAGCATTCGTACTGTTTCTTGCGAATGTTGCGCTTTTTTCTTGCCGGAATACACTTGCAAATCCGCCCCCTTGTCCTCACCTTCGCAGTATGAGTCAACCTACGAAAAAACTATTTTTACTGGATGCAATGGCACTTATTTATCGTGCCCATTTTGCTTTTAGCAAGAATCCCCGCATCAATTCTAAAGGGATGAATACGGGAGCTGCTTTAGGCTTTACCAATGCGCTGGTAGAAGTGCTGAATAAGGAAAAACCCTCGCACATTGCGGTAGCATTTGATACCTCAGCTCCTACTTTCCGGCATAAACAGTACGAAGCGTACAAAGCTCATCGGGAGGCCCAACCGGAAGACATTCAGGTGGCGATTCCAATTGTGAAAGATATCATCCGCGCGTTTAATATTCCGGTGCTGGAGCTAGATGGGTTCGAGGCCGATGATATTATCGGCACGTTTGCCAAGCAAGCCGCTCGGCGGGAATTTACCGTTTATATGATGACCCCCGACAAAGATTTTGCCCAACTTGTGGAAGATTGCATCTTCTTGTATAAACCTGCCTACATGGGCAATAGCGTAGATATACTGGGTATTCCCGAGGTGCTTAAAAAATTTGATATTCAGCAGGTAGATCAGGTACGCGATATGCTGGGCCTGCAAGGCGATGCTTCAGATAACATTCCGGGCATACCGGGAGTAGGGCCAAAAACAGCGTCTAAGCTACTGAAAGAATATGGTTCGGTAGAAGGAGTTATTGCCAATGCCGAACAGCTCAAGGGAAAGCAACGGGAACGAGTAATTGAGTTCAGCGAGCAAGGATTACTTTCTAAAGAGTTGGCAACCATCAAAATTGATGTGCCCCTGCCGTTTGAAGAAGAAAATTTGAAACTGGATAATCCAAATGAACCAGCTTTACGGAAATTATTTGAGGAGCTGGAGTTTCGTACCCTCGCTCGGCGGGTACTGGATAAGCACCCCAACTTACAGCCTACGCAGGGCGGCTTGTTTGATACCGAAGAGTTGGCTCCCGATCATAATCAGCTTCCCTTTGTCTTTGAAGATTCTATTAAAAGTACTGAGCACAACTACCAATTGGTAGATACTGCTGAGAAGCGAGCCGGCCTAATTACGAAGCTTGCTAAACAGTCAGCCATCTGCTTTGATACCGAGACTGATAGTTTAGACGCGATGGAAACGCAGTTAGTAGGGTTAGCGTTCGCGTGCAAAACCGGGGAAGCTTACTACGTTCCGGTTTCCGAAAAAAAGGATGAAGCCCAACAAGTGGTAGACGAGTTCAAACCCTTATTGAGCAATGAGCAAATTCTTAAAATTGGGCAAAACCTAAAATTTGATATTCTGGTGCTTAAAAAGTACGGGGTAGAAGTGGCTGGAGCAATGTTCGATACCATGATTGCCCACTACCTGATTGATCCGGAAACCAGCCACTCAATGGACGTGATGGCGGAGAATTACCTAAATTATAAGCCAGTTTCTATTGAGAGCCTCATTGGTAAGAAGGGTAAAAACCAGGGAAGTATGCGGGATATTCCGGTGGAGGAAGTAACGGAGTACGCCGGAGAGGATGCCGATATTACCCTACAGCTGAAAGAAGTTTTTGAAAAAAAACTGGGCGAAGACGAAAAGCTACTGAAGCTATTTAACCGGATGGAAATGCCTTTGGTACCTGTACTAGCTTCTATGGAATACGAAGGAGTAAAAGTAGAACCTGCTGTGTTAGAAGAACTTTCAGGCGAATTGGCGCGAGATATTGGGCGGATTGAACAGGAAATTTACGAAGTAGCTGGGGCAGAATTTAATATCGGATCGCCTAAGCAGTTAGGAGAAGTACTCTTCGATCGCCTAAAACTGCTGGAAAAACCCAAACGTACCAAATCGGGACAGTACGCTACCGGAGAAGCGATTCTTTCGGATTTGGCTACCGAGCATGATATTGCCCGACGCATTCTGGATTACCGCGAGCTTGTCAAACTCAAAAACACCTACATTGATGCCCTGCCCAAGCTTATTAGCCCGCGGGATAATCGCATTCACACCTCCTACAATCAGGCAGTTACGGCTACCGGGCGGCTGAGTTCTACCAATCCTAATCTTCAAAACATCCCCATTCGTACCGAAAAAGGGCAACTTATCCGCAAAGCGTTTGTACCGCGTGGCGATGATTTTATATTACTTGCTGCCGATTACTCGCAGGTGGAGTTGCGGATTATGGCTTCCTTCGCGCAGGATGAAACGATGATTAGTGCTTTCCAAAACGGGCAGGATATTCACGCGGCTACCGCCAGTAAAATATTTGAAGTTCCGCTGGATGAAGTAACTCCTGATATGCGCCGTAAAGCGAAAACCGCCAACTTTGGCATTATCTACGGCGTCTCTGCCTTTGGTTTGGCTCAACGACTAAGCATTCCTCGCTCCGAAGCATCCGACATTATCAAAGCCTACTTTGAACAATTTCCCAGTGTGCGGGGCTACATGGATCGGGTGATTCAGCAGGCCCGGGAGGCAGAATACGTAGAAACAATATTGGGCCGTAAGCGCTATCTGAACGATATAAATTCTCGCAATCCTACCCTACGAGGCTACAGCGAACGCAACGCTATTAATGCCCCCATTCAAGGAACAGCGGCCGATATGATAAAAATTGCGATGGTGGATATTGCCGCGTGGATGCGACAAGAAAAACTAAAATCCCGCATGATTCTGCAAGTACACGATGAACTAGTGTTTGACGCCCACCGCGACGAACAGGAAAAGCTAAAAGAGAAAGTCTGCGAATTAATGATTAACGCCTTACCTCTCGATGTTCCGATGGAAGTAGGCACTGGTCTCGGTGAAAATTGGTTGCAAGCACATTAAAAACGGAGGAATGACAATGAGTAATTAGCAGTGTGCAATTTGCAATGAAATAGGAGATCAAGAACCAGAAACCACTACGCAGAATGCCGGAACGGTAGAAGGTGAAAAAGAGAAGTAAATTGCTCATTGTTCACTGTACACTGTTCATTGTTGTTCGGTCTCCGTCTAAAGGTTTTCAGTAATAAACGCAGTAATCATTGTGAACAGGTGCAGGCGAGTGTTTCCGCCGTAGATGCCGTGGTTGCGATTGGGGTAGTAAAATGAATCAAAAGATTTTCCGGCTGCAATTAGCGCATTCTGCATTTCTACCGCATTCTGAAAGTGAACGTTATCATCGCCTGTACCGTGAATCAGTAGTAGATCAGCTTCCAGCTTCTCGGCGTGCGTAAGCGGCGAGTACTCATCGTAGCCTTTCGGGTTAAGCTGCGGCGTTTGTAAATAGCGTTCGGTATAAATAGTATCGTACAGCCGCCAGTTGGTAACCGGAGCCACCGATACGCCCAACGAAAACACATCACTACCCAGTAGCGTGCTTAGCAACGTCATGTAGCCCCCGTAGCTCCAACCCCAAATACCAATCCGTTCGGCATCTATGTAAGGCAATTTACCGAAATAGCGGGCACTGGCAATCTGATCCGCTACTTCGTACTTTCCCAGATTATTGTAGGTAACTGTCCGAAAATCTCTTCCTCTCGCTCCGGTGCCCCGATTATCGACACAGGCTACCAAATATCCTTTTTGAGCTAAATAATGAAACCAAGGCTCGTGCCCTGCCAGCCAGCTATCGCGTACTAACTGAGAGCCTGGCCCTCCGTATACGAACATCAGCAGCGGATAGGTTTTTGTAGAGTCAAAATCCGCGGGCTTAATAACGTAAGCGTTTAACTTTAGCGTATCGTCTACCGGAACCTGGATGTATTCTTTGGCACCCATTCGGTAAGAGGCCACCGCCTTTTTCAACTTAGCATTATCTTCTAGCACTTTTACCAACTTACCGCTGGGAGCTTGGTGTAAACCGACTACTAGGGGCTGATCTGACGAAGAGTAGCGATCAATGTAATAGGTAAAATCAGGGTTCAGTGTAATGCTGTGCGTACCTGGCAGTTCGGTCAACCGCTTTTTTCGCTTACCATCCATCCGAACGGTGTACAAGTGCCGCTCCAGGGGTGAGACTTCGGTAGAGGTGTAGTAAATAAGCTTCTTATCTTCGTCTACCCCTAAAAACTCACTCACCTCCCAATTTCCCTGTGTAATCTGACGAACCAGTGAGCCATCTACGGTGTGCAGATAAATATGCTTGAAACCGTCTTGTTCGCTGGTCCGTACAAACTGCTCCCCATTTTTTAGATAGATAAGCTGATCGTTAAAGTCTAAGTCTACGTAAGTGTTACTTTCCTCGGTAAGCACTACCGTTGCTTTTCCGGTTGTGGCATTGGCGTGAATAATTTCCAACTGGTTTTGCAATCGGTTCATCCGAATGATTGACAGCTGATTGTTATCGGTTGTCCACTGCATACGCGGTACGTAAATATCCGTCTCTTCTCCCAAATCTACCGAAACAGTTTGCTGATCCTCTAATTGATAAATAGAAACGTTAACCTTAGAATTGGTTTCTCCCGCCTTTGGGTATTTGAAACGATAATCCTCCGGGTACAAGCCATTCCATACTTGCATGTTATATTCTGGCACAGTAGCCTCATTGAACGATGCGTAGGCAATTTTATCTCCGGTAGGCGACCAAAAGAAGGCTTTAGTCACCGAAAACTCTTCTTCGTACACCCAATCAGTGCTACCGTGAATTAACTTGTTCTTTTCTCCGTCAGAGGTTACTTGCGTTATGGAGCCGTCGCTGAGCGTTACATAAAATAGATTATTGTTCCGCACAAAAGCTACCTTACTGCCGTCGGGCGAGAAAGTGGCGTACGACTGTTTCCCACCATCGACCAGCGGACGAAATGAGCCATCGGTGCGATCGTAAACGTAGTAGTAGGCCTGGGAAGAGCGGCGATAGATTGGTGCTAGCTCAGTCGCTATCAGCACCTTGTTGCCGTTGGGGCTAAAGGAGTACTGCTGATACGATAATGCGTACGGCTCATCTTCGGGTATTAGATTACGCCCGTTCACGAGTGTATCTACGGCTTCGCCGGTAGTGATGTCGTACTGAATAATATGCTGGTAGTACTCACTCTCTTCCTGTACCTGCGAAGTATAGTACTGGCCATTATCCATCCAGTTAATTCCCTTCACATCAGCTTGAGAAAATAAGCTTTGACCGTATATAGCTTCCAGCGTAAGCGAATCGGTTTGCCCCCAACTACTGCTAGTATAAAGTAACAGAAGTGGAGATAAAATGGCTATAAAATTGGTTTTTTTACTGATTTCTCGTATTTCAATCATTTTCTTACACATCGGTAGTTTTGCTTTTAGCACTAACGGTCGTTCCGTTACTAGTGGTTCAAAGTTAAACAGTTTACTGGCATTGTAGTTATATAGAGTAAGCAATAGCAAATATCATTTTTTTACTAATGGATATTTATTTTTTAGCTGTTTTTTGCTGCGCCCTAAAATAACTTCTTGCCAAACCTCTTATTTCTTACAAATAGGGTAAGCAACTTTATCAATACGGTATAGTTTATGTACAGGTAATCGTAAATCTGATGGCATCTAAAAAGAAAACTTTTTCCGAACTGATTACCCAATCGGAGGTTCCGATACTGGTTGATTTTTACGCCGACTGGTGTGGTCCTTGCCAGGCACTGGCGCCCGTAGTTAGCGATACGGCCCGCGATTTTAAAGAAACACTGAAAGTGGTAAAAGTTGATGTAGACAAAAATCAGTCGGCTGCCATGAAGTACAACATTCAGGGAGTGCCCACCCTCATTTTGTTCCAGCGGGGAAAAATAGTGTGGCGCCAATCCGGCTTGATGACCAGAAGGGATCTGAAGACTTCCCTGCAAAAAGCAATAACTAATGATTGATGAATAATGATTAATGAACAATGAATATGTTATTAGTCATCATTCATTAATCATCCATCATTAAATATCAATTATTTCACTTAAACAAACTCAGACAATTATGAAGAAGGTTTTGTATTCATTTTTATGGCTATTCACCGTGGGTGGATTCTTATTTTTAACCAGTTGCGGTGACGATACGGAAGATCCTGCTGACAGCATATCTATTGCTCTTAATCCTAGTGACACATCAGCAGTCGTACCGGGAGATACAGTTACAATTGGAGTAACCGTTACTGGTTCTGATGAAGATGCAACTGTTGTATCTGATATGGGTGGCGATTTTTTGCCTGATAACATAGTTGCTTCAGGAGAAGATGTTCAGTTCGTAGTACCTGAATCTGCTGGAGGTGACATGATTACCCTTACTTTTAGTGTGACTGATGGTAATGCTCAGCAGAGCGAACAACTGTCTTTTAGCGTTGGCTTTGAAACTGTGGTAGGAGTTGCTTCTAGTAGCACCGATTTTAGTATTCTGGTACAAGCACTTACTCAGGCTAATCTAGTGACAACTTTACAAGGTGATGGTCCATTCACGGTCTTTGCCCCTACTAATGCAGCGTTTGAGGCTCTAACAGCTGATTTGGGAATTACGACTAACGACCTGCTTGCACGCGATGATCTTGCTGATATTCTTCAATATCATGTTGTATCTGGAAGAGTACTGAGCACTGATTTACAACCTGGGCCAGTAGTTACCCTAGAAGGAAGCAATGCATTCATTACTACTGATGGTGGTGCCCAAGTGAATGGAGCTACTATCGACCCTGCCGATTTGGTTGCTGGCAATGGAGTAGTTCATGTAGTTGACCAAGTGCTATTACCTCAAAGTTCTATTATTACTTCTACTGCTGTGCTTTTAGGTGGCCAGCTCAACTCAACATTGGGTAGTTTCTACAATGTATTAGATGATACCGTATATACTTCCGCAGCAGCACAAATGAACGGAAACGATGTAGATCTACTATATTGGTTTACTGAGGCTAGTGGCTCTATCATCGGAGCACCTGATAACCAATTTGCGAATGATGCCTTTGAAAACACAGACTTCACGACCATTCAGAACTCTACTCGTTTTAGAACAACTACTGTGACAGCCGCTCAATTTGATGGTGCTATGAGCCAAAGTGCATTGGAAGACCTTATCGGCGGTGACTTTGATGGTAGTGAAGAAAGTCGCCTAACTAGTCTTACTGAAGGAGATGTATTTTCTTTTATGCTAGATGCAGAGCGAGGTGGTAATGAAGGATTAGCGAAAGTAGTCGAGATTAGCGGACAGGTTGGTAACGAGCGTCAAATTACACTAGACATAAAAACTATTCGCTAAAATTCAAATAGCATTAGAATAATCAGGCGCAAAGGCTTCGGCTTTTGCGCTTTTTATTTTTTGCCTTTACACATTTCCCGTAAAAAAGCGACTTCCTCTTTTAGCTCTTTAATCCGGGCTTCGTATTGCGCTTTCATCTGCTCAAAAGAATCTTTCATAATCATAATGTTTCCTCCATGGTTATTGAAAGTGCTATTAAATACCTGATTTTCGTCAAAATTAAGAATATCGCCGGGGGCTACTTCTAGTACTTTAGCAATTTTCTCTAGCCGATCTACCGTCATTTCTTTGGTATCTCCCCGCTCTATTTTGCTGTAGTTGGTCTGGGTCATGTTCAATTGCGACGCCATATAATCCTGAGAGAAACCCTTCACCTCCCGGATTTTTCTAATTTTCTCACTTACATGCATTAGCAGTGTTTTTTCCATAAAGAAATCAGGCTGAGTCATATTTTAAAACTTTCGAAAGTGGTAAAGTACGACTTTTTGCCATTTTTAAGAAAACAGGCACTTCCTAATTGGTAATAAGTTACCAAAGCATATTTTCTGATTTGCCACCGTAACTGCATAGGTTTAATAAAAATTATCATACCACTTAAACCTATTCAATTATGAAAAAGAATTGGACAATTTTAGTTTTTAAGGCTTTTAGCGTGTTGGCTATGGTATCACTGCTTTTTGCTTGTCAGGAAGATGAGGAAGTCGCTACACTACCCGAAAAGGGTTCTCTAGAGAAACCAAAGAACTATACCTTCATATATGATGGTGTTGAGTACAGTGCTCCAACTTTAGGTGATATGCTTCTCATGAGTGATCGTGAGTATGTCTTGAAGCCAAACTTTGTGATTTACGCAAGCCAAGAAAGTGGGGATACCTATCATGTGTATAATTCTTTAGAAGAGTGCAAGAAAAATCATAAAAGTAAAGCAATACCTCAGGTGAACAGTAAGGCTCAGGGTACTCGTGTAGGTAGTATATCCATGATTTTATATTTAAACAAGAATACTCAAAACGGAAATCCTGACCGTCATACTCAAAGATATCATATATACCGTGATTGTGATCAGGGAGAAGAACCTTGTATAAGTACAATCAACAATTTAGGTAGATTTGATAATGCTGTATCAAGTTTAACATACTGTAACTTTAATTCGCCCGATAAATTAGGCGCTAGTATAGTCTTGCGGGATATTCCTAGTTTACCTAGGACTGCTCCTAGCCTTTGGCTTTACGTTCCCGCGGGTGATTGCGGCGGTTATGATGATTTAAGTATATTCACTATTCATCCCAGCATTTGGGCAGGATACTCAGGAAATTTTGATAATAGAATAAGTGGAGTATGGATATCATTCCCGGATTTATAAGAACCCGATCAATAATAAGTATAATAAATACGTCATCGCGAACGAATGTGAAGCAATCTCACGCTATGAAAGACCGCTTCGCAGAGCCTCGCGGTGACGTTTTAGGAGTGATACTTTATATATTTGTAAGCGCAGGGGTTTCAGCTCTTGCGCTTCTTTTATTTTTTGCCTTCTGGGTGTTGCTTGTGCCCCCTCTGTCATCCCGAAGGAATCTTGCCGGTTATATCTGATTGAGACCGCTTCGCAGAGCCTCGCGGTGACGTCTTAGGAGTTATACTTTATAATTTGCAAGCGCAGGGGTTTTGGCTCTTGCGCTTCTTTCTTGATGTAAACTTATCTTTTGGGACTGCTTTTCGTTAGAAAGAAGTATATTTATAACTTTATCGTTCTAGCGATAACACTCTTTATTTTTAGAAGGAAAATAGCATGGAGAAGACCACTTTACGAGAAGAATTGCATCAGTATATTGATCAAGCCGATGAGCGTATCCTAAAGCTTATTTACGGCATGATGCAGGCCGATCAGCCGATTGAAGTACCCAAATTTCACCAGGATATTATCCAAGAACGACTAACTAAGCATCAGGCTAATCCGAAAGATGTGCTTAGCTGGCAACAGGTACGTGACCATGTTCAGCAGCGTGGATGAGTAGGTACACACTTGTCTTCCACCCTGAGGCATTGCAGGATATTTCGGCAGCAATGGATTGGTACGATGAACAATAAATAGGATTGGCTGATCGGTTTTATGCTCAATTAGATGATAAACTACAGCAAATACTTACCCATCCGTACCTATACGCAGTTCGCTATTCCGAAGTACGCTGCGTTCAATTAGAGAGGTTTCCCTATTTAGTACATTATTACGTAGAAGTAGAAGAGCAGCAGATTACGGTTCTGGGTGTTATTCACACTAGCCGTGACCCTCTCGAAGGAACTGAAAGGCTATAAATTCTTCATGCTGGGTTATTCTTTCTTACAAAATCAATAGATGACTAGGTCTGGGTTCTAGTGCTTTTTTTGTTTGCCAAGGATATATTGTAGTTACTTCGGTAATCTCCAGTTTTCCATAGTAAGACCAGGGATGCGGGAGAATTCTTTCTCGTTGGAAGTAATTAATATCAGTTTGTTCACCAACGCAGTAGTGGCAATCAGCAGATCATAAGTGCCGAGACACAATTAGTTTAAAATGGTTAGCTTTGCTATCAAAAGTCAATAGATGGGTAAGATACGCAAAATAGAGTTAAGTGAACAAGAACGAACAGTCTTGTTAGCGGGCTACCACCAGGGGAGGTCGTCGGCTTTTCGTCAACGTTGCCATATGATCTTGCTGAAAAGTGAAGGACGCACGTCTCAGGATGTAGCCGCCATTTTAGGCAGTAATTTGGTATCGGTCAATAACTGGTTGACCCGGTATGAACAAGAAGGTATTGCCGGACTGAGCACCCGCCCTGGCCGAGGTCGTAAGCCTATTTTAGACCTACTCAATGATAAAGCGAAGGTGCGCGAGATAGTACAACAAGAACGCCAGCGACTCAAGCGGGCTAAGCTGATCCTGGAAGAAGAACTTGACAAACAGCCACCGTGGCGCGGTTCAGTGAAAAAACGCTCAAACGTTTTTTAAAAGAGTTGGCGCAAGCTGGAATCGGGTTCGCAAAAGACCAAAAGAAAAGCCGGATGCGGCCTTGTATGAAGTAAGAAGACAAGCCGTAGCGATGATAGATGCGCAGTACCGTGCCGGGCATATTGACTTATACTACGGGGACGAAACCCGCATTTCTACCGAAGGGTATGTGCCTTATGCTTGGCAATTCGCTGACGAAGAAGTAGCCATTGAAGTGAGGCGCGGGGCGGCCATTAATGTGCTTGGCCTGCTCAGTAGAGGCAATCAACTAATCTATCGGACTACCCCCGACAACATCAATGCTGATTTTGTGATTGAACAGTTGGAAAGCTTGTCTTGGCATATCATCAGGCCTACCGTAGTGGTACTGGACAATGCCAGTGTACATAAGGCACGAAAGTTAGCCCAATGTATTGACCGTTGGCAACAACGCGGGCTATTCTTATGCTACTTGCCCCCGTATAGCCCTCATTTAAACATCATTGAACGCTTTTGGAAAGAACTCAAAGAAGGTTGTATCCGACCAGAAGACTACCAATCAGCTGATACAATCTTCTATGCCGTAGACCGGGCACTGGCCGCTACCGGCCAGCAGGTCAAAATTAACTTCGCAGATTATCAATATAGTTATAACTAATTTAGGTCAGGTACTTAAGCACCAATGGGTTGCCCCTTCTTTTGTAGGTTAGCCCGGATACGGGCAGCTACCATAGCTTCATTTTCCGTAAAAGGTAGTATTTCGACATCATTCAAGAACCCCAGAACTGCCTCTCGGGTAGTTTTTTTCATTTGAGGATTTCTGAACAAGCCGTATCGGAGTTCATGAGCGGTAATGCATGATATTTTCACCTCAGATGGCGATAATGCTTTTATGTGATCCAGGGTATTGGCATCCCTCTTGGCCAAATCACCTACTGCGCAGGCGTCTAACAAATAAAGCATTTTAAAAAATATCGTCCCGAGGACTCTTCAGCTCAGAACGGTAGGATTCAAAACGATCTAGCGTAGGTTCATCAACTAATTTATCTATCCAAGTGCCCCAGGAGGATTTCTGTTCTCGTTGCAAAAGCTGCTCAATTGCCCGACGAATAGCTGCATTTTTACTGATTCCTTTATTCTTAGCATAAGAATCAATTTGAATCTTTAATGCTTCCGGTAAATAAATTGATATATTCATGATATAACATGTTATAATAACTACGATAGGATAAAAGAAATGTTGTAGAAGTTATGCAAGCATTGTTTAAGCTCAGAGGGTTTCGGCTCTTGCACTTTTTTATTTACTGAATATGCAGGCAATCCTTTTGGTGCTGCTTTTCGTTACTATGGTATAGTCAAGGCCAAAAAAATCAGTATATTCATCAGCAATCATTATAATTACCATCATGGATGTTGCCACTAAATACCGAATCGTTGAGAAAATTATCAATACGGAAGATGAAGGTTTACTGAAAGAAATTGATGCATTACTAAATCTATCTGATGCTGATTTTTGGGATGATCTTTCTGCCTCAACAAAAGCCTCTATTCAGCGAGGGTTAGAGGATGCCCAACAGGGCAGAACCCGACCCCACCAAGAAGTGATGAATGAGATTAAGACTCGCTTCTCAAAATAAGATCGAGATGGCCTATACCGTTATTTGGTCAGTAGAAGCTGAAACTACCTACGCTAACTTGCTAAATTTTTTGGAGGAACGTTGGTCAGACAGACAAATCAACCGCTTCATAGAAAGGAGTGAGGAAGTTATCCGTTTCATTGGAAATAATCCTCTTATGTACCCTTGCTCTAAAACACGGGAAATACATCGCGCCGTGATTAGCAAGCAAACTAGTTTATACTACTACATTACGGGAGAGGTAGTCGTACTACTAAGTTTTGAAGACAATCGGCAGAATCCCAAAAGGTCAAAATACTAGTGTTGCCAGTTGCTTTGCTTTACCCTTCAACTTACAAAAGCGCAAGGGTTTCGGCTCTTGTGCTCTTTTGTTGATGGAAACTAATCTTTTTGGGACTGCTTTTCGTTAGAAAAAGGTATATCGAATAAATTATAAGCTCAGAAGAGCTACTTTTTGTCAAAAGTATATAATTATGGGAAATGCTGAGCTAAAACTAAATATATTCAGGATAGTAGATCAGCTCTCGGAGCGGGAGCTACAAAAGCTCTATGGTATGGTTAGCGACTTAGTGAGCAATGATACCACTCCTTCAAGCCTCCCATGGGATCATTTGTCAGGAGGTGAGCGCACCGCGATAGAAAAGGGATTATCACAACTTGAACAGGGGCAAGGTATACCTCATCAGGAAGTGATGAATAACTTTAGAAAAAAGTATAGTGGATGAACCGGGAAATTGTCTGGTCACCGCTGGCGCAGCAAGACGTTGAGCAACAGCTTGACTACTTGACCCGAGAGTGGAGGATGCAGGTGGGAATTGACTTGCTAGAACGGATAGATGAAGTGTTAGCTGCCATCACCAGTGATCCTACTACCTACTATCAGGTAGATGCCTCTCGTCAGATTCATAAGTTTATGGTCAATAAGTATACGGTGCTTTACTATCAAGTAACCACTGAGGCTATTCGCCTGATTACCTTTTGGGATGGCCGCCAAGATGAAAAGAAGCTTACCGAGCGATTGAAAAATAGCTAGCAGATCGTCAACTCGTATAGCAATCTGATTTCTTTAATTATAGGAGCGCAGTAGTTTCGGCTCTTGCGCTTTTTTTGTTTGTAGGCGTAGGGCCACATCCTTTTGGTGCTGCTTTTCGTTGGAAAAAGGTATATTCGTTCGCAAATGAATTATCCTATGACCAGAATTACGATAGATATATCGCGAATAGAAGATCAGCGATTAATAGAAGAACTATTGGCGCGCTTGGGTATACCCAGTCGGGTAGAGCAAGTGCCTGCCAACGGTCAGCAAGTAGTAGCTATCATGCAAGAAATTGCTGAGAGCCGAAGCGCAAATAAAGTAGAAGCCCCCATAGACTGGCAACGGGAAATACGCCAAGACCGCCCCCTACCTTTCCGAAATTAGATGGTGCTAGTTGATAGTAATATCATTATCTACGGTATCCACCCTGACTATCAATCGGTGCGGGATTATCTAGCTCAGCAGGAAATTGCTGTATCCGATATTACCTTCATCGAGGTTTTAGGGTTTCACGCCTTAACGGAAAAAGACGAAAAAAAGCTAAAACAACTATTTTCAGTATGCCACCGATACGGCTTGGATGCTAAAGTTATTGAACAAGCTATCAACCTGCGCCAACAGAAGAAAATATCACTGGGCGATACTATTATTGCTGCCACTGCCCTAGAGCATGAACTGCTGTTGGTCACCGCCAACGAAGAAGATTTTGATTGGATTGCTGACCTCAAAATTCATAACCCTGTGACTTCATAAAATACACAAGCGCAGGAGTTTCGGCTCTTGCGCGTGCTGTTTCACAGAATTACTTCTTCTGATCCTAGTATTGGAATTTGGCTGGCTTTGAAATCTTTTTTGTTTCGGGTGATAATGGCATCTACTTCTCCCTGTCGTAGTGCACAAAAATATTGAGCACCATCTTCAAAGTCCTTAAATTTGGAAGTGATCGCTGCTAATAAATCTTCCTTATAAATAGGTTGGATATTGATGTATTGAAGTAACCTTCCGATTTTTTCCTTGGCATCATCCCTACCGACCTCCTTTTCTAAAATATAATAAGCCGTTATTATCGAGTTGTCAGATGTCCATAGCTGCCATTGCTTTGTTCTCCCTTGGTTAAAAATTTGTAAGGCAAACTTTCCAAACGGCTTTCGGTTACCTAAAAAGTCTAGGATAATGTTGATATCTAGAAAATAGACCTTCATCGCCAGTGCTTTTCGGCTAGGATAGTACGAACAGTCTGTTTATCATCCGTGTCGGTAGGAAGATCAACCGAACCAAATAGCCCTTCAAACTCTTTAGGTACTTCTTCAATAGCCTCTTCTGAAGAGGTAATTCTTTCTAGATACGATTCCACCAGATCAGATAAACTTCGGTTGGTATGTTTTGCATACTGCTTTGCTTTTTCAATAATTGTCTTATCTAAAGTCAATGTTAACTTAGTAGGCATAACACGTGTATTTTTTTCAATAATACGTATTTGCTTCAACTTTGTTTTCTATTTACCTTTAGAACTAAAGGTGGGTTGGAGGTTCAAATACAGTTAATCTATTCTGTGCCTGCTTACATAAGGAACGATAACACAGTAAAGTATCTATCCTAAAACAGTTTGTCTGCTAGTAATTAAGTGAATAACTCAAGAGCATTCAGTAGTCAAGCTTTTTATATCCCCGAGTGAAATTCGGCGGTAGCTTAACACATTTTTTAAAGCAGGTAGAAAGATGAACTGACTATACTTCTACTATTCACGTGCAAACGTAGGCAGAAAAATATCCCTCAGTATGGCAAAAGGCAATTTATCCTCTTCAGAATTGTAAGCGCCACCGGTAAATACCGCTACCATGTCCATTTCAGGAATTACCATAATATACTGTCCGCCGTTTCCGGTAGCAACTTTAGCGATGGTAATATTGCCGTTTACCTTGAACGGAATATTCCACCACAGATAACCATAATCAATGCCGGTGATTTTGGTTTTAGGGGTGGTAGCTTCTTCAATCCACTGTGCAGATACTACTTGCTTGCCGTTCCACTGCCCTCGGTTAAGGATTAATTGCCCAATTTTGGCCATGTCGCGAGAAGTTAGGTACAAGCGTTTACCCGATGGGATTACATTTTTGTCAGATGTATGTCCCCACTGTACATTGTGAATGCCCAATGGCTCAAACAAGCATTTTTCCGCAAACTGGTCAATCGCTGTTCCTGAAGCCTGACTGATGATTTCGGCTGCCAGTACCACTCCCATTGAACAGTAATTAGAAACCGTTCCGGGATCATTCACCATTGGCAAGTTGAGGGTATACTGTAGCCAATCCTTCTTTTTATACACCCGGTCTTCCTGCCCCTTTGATTTCTTGTCCCAATCGTTACACTCCAGCCCCGTCGACATAGTTAAGAGGTGTTTGATGGTAATATCTTCCTTACGATCATCCAAGTTTTTAGTCGGGACGGGAGTTTTCAGGTACTTGAATATAGGATCGTTAACACTCTCAATAACCCCTTTATCAATGGCGATACCCATTAAAATTGCCCGAATACTTTTGGTGGTAGAGCGTAAGTCGTGCGGCTGATCTACTGAATTCCCACCAAAGTATTCCTCAAGAATAAGTCGCCCATCTTTCACTAACAGCACACTATGAATTTTATGCTCTTCGCGCTGCAACTGGCTGAATAGTTGGTATATCCGGGTGGTATCAATCTTTTGAGATTGTAGATCGCTGGTCATCCACCCATCTTCCAGTTTTTCAGGTTGCTGGTAAGTGTACGTATTTTGTCCGTAGCTGGCAGTATTGGCGAATACCGAAAAGAGTATAAAGGTTGCTATGTTTTTTATCATCAAACGATAACGCAGAGACCATCAAATCCATATGTCTTTTAAGGAAAACATATAGTCTTTCGTTTTCCCTGATCTGGTATTGCAACAAAAAAGTGGACAAATAATTAAGTCGCTTTCGTAATCCAATTTTTTTGGTAAAACTCGTCAGGCGAAAGGTGTCCTAGATACGCGTGTTGTCGCTCTCTGTTATACCATCCCTCGATAAACTCAAATATTTTTTGCCGGGCAATTTTTACAAAAGGGAAAGAAAAGTGATTGACCATTTCTGATTTGAGAATCTTAAAAAAAGCCTCGGCCACTGCATTATCCCAACAATCACCCTTCCGGCTCATACTTTGCGCTACAAAAGGGTGAGCTTCGAGTATTTTTCTAAAATCCTGACAAGCATATTGTACGCCCCGATCAGAATGCAAGATCAGTTTTTTGGTAGTGGGGCGATTTCTGATGGCCATCTTCCAGGCCGGAATAACAGTATGTACTGCTTGTAATGATTCACTCATCGCCCAGCCGACTACTTTTCGGTCGTACAAGTCTAGCATTACAGTCAAGTACATCCATCCCCGAGCAACTTTAATATACGTGATATCTGATACCCAAACTTCAGCGGGCCGATCTACCGAAAACTGTCGGTTCAACAAATTCTCAGAAGCTGGAAAATTGTGTTTGCTGTCGGTAGTGACCACGTATTTTTTCTTAACTATGCTCTTCAAACCCATCTTTTTCATCATGCGGGCCACTCGGGGTCGCGATACATGCATTCCTTCTTTTTTCAATTCATGCGTAATTTTTGGGCTGCCGTATCGCTGGTGGCTTTTATCAAAAATTGTTTTGATCTTTTTTTGGAGCTGATCATTCTCTTCTGAACGCTTGCTCGGTTTGCGCTGCAACCACTTGTAGTAGCCACTGCGACTCACCCTGAGTACTTTACACATCTTCTCGATAGCAAATTGGTGAGTATGTTGCTTCATGAATGCGAAAATTTGCTGCCTACGCGGCGCGGTCGTTCCTGGAAAAGATGCTCACGGCCTTTTTTAAGATGTCCCGTTCGATCTGTGCTTCCTTCAACTCTTTTTTCAAGCGGGTAATCTCAGCTTGTTCTTCAGTCATGCGGTGATTTCCGTTTCCCGAAAAGCTGGCTTCTTGGTACCGAGCCAGTTCTCGTTTCCAACGGGAAACGAACTCTACCCGGATGCCAAATTCTTCACTGATGGATCGGGCGGTTTTTCCGCTCTTGTAGAGCTCCACGATCATTCGCTTAAACTCCTGGTCATAACGTTTTCTTGGTGTTTTCATGCTAGTAAGTTAATGAGTATTGACTTAACTTACTGTCCACTCAAATGTAGCAAGTCCAATCTAATAGACTTCCTATTTGATCACATCATAGCTCAGGATGGTCATGCCTTCGTCAAAGGATTCTTGGTTGGTTAAGTGAAGCTTCCAAGTACGATCCAGATTACTGAATAACTTGACTCCGGTACCAAGTATAATTGGATTGATCTTAATCCGCACCTCATCAACTTGACCATGTTGCAGAAGCCATGCTGCCAACATTCCACCTCCGCATAAGTAAATATCCTTAGTGGAAGTTTTTCGTATCTCTTTTATCAAATTCGCATCCATACTACATACATGAACGCCTTCTTCACAATTTTCTAAATAGAGGTGTTCCGAAAAAATATAATTCCTCATTCCTGGATATGCCTTGCTTCCAGGTTTTAGGCCAAATTTGAAGCCGACTTCATACGTTTTTCTTCCCATTAGCACAGTATCAAACCCCGACAAGTCTGACTTATACTTCTCTACGCCCTCTCCTTCATAAAAGAAGGAGGAAATATCATTGTGCGATCCGGCAATAAATCCGTCTATTGAAGTGGCTACGTAATAAACTATTTTGCTTTGCATCTATTAAGTGTTTTAAATGTGTTTGGCAAAGCTCGAGGGATTTTCACCCAAAGTATAGTAAAAAGTTTACCTACTCAGTCGAGGTTGATGACGTGGGGATAGGCTTTGTTTCTTTTCACGTAGGCACCGGGAGTCATTAGTGTTACTTCCTTGAACTTTTTGATGAAATGGGTTTGATCGTAGAACCCACAAGAATAGGCTATCTGGGCGAAAGATATACTTTGAGGCTCATTCAGCAGCTTGATTGCCCGATTTATTCTATTCAGGGTTTGGAGCTTCTTAGGAGTAGTCCCTATTGATTTCTTGAATTCGCTCAGTATATGCTTCTGCGAGTATTTGTGCTCCACACTTAGTGATTTGAGCGTGGCATGATCGTAAGTGCCAAAGTTCATAATGACCTCTTTGATACCCGATCTAAATTCGGTGTTGGATAGCTTCTTGAGAAAGAACGTTTCTAATAAAGCAATCCTGTCTTTGAATGCTTTCTTGAGTATTAGTTTTTCTCTAAGCTCCGCTAAGCCCGTACTCGAGATCAACTCCGGATCTAATAGTTGATTGTTAATTTCATTTGCCGGAACCTTCAATAGGTGAGCAAGTCCGTAGGCTTCAAATTGAACTGAAATAGTGGAGGCATTTTTCTCGGACAAATAAATTATAGGTCTCGATAAAAAGCCAGTAATCCATGAGCTGGATAATCGAGTTGGTTTGTTAGTGTTTTCTGCGTTTGTGATACTATATCTTGGATTATCATCCAGCGTAATAATTAAGCGAGGGCTTCCATCAGGAAGCAGCATCTCAAAGTTTGACGATCCTGTATACCCTTCATAGCAAATGATAGAGCTGATAAAATTCCTTATCGGATAGTCGGAAATATGAAAGTTGAGTATCAAAATATGCGTTTCGGATGGTTCAGCCTAATGTGCCTAAACAAAGCTACTTCATTTTCTTGCTGCCGTAATAGTTTAATGCTTGGTTCTGCGAAGTTCTCATTGGCTAAAAACTTCATTACGCTGATTTTCTTCTTATCTCAGTAATTAGACCATCTCTTACGCAGTCGTTCAGGTAGGCAAATACTGCCTGTAAGTCTTCCTTTTTTAGATGAGGGTAGGAAGAAAGTAAAGTATCTTCAGTCCACTCGCTAGCTAACCGCTCTAAAATAAACTCTACCGACAAGCGAGTACCCTTAATTACGGGTTTGCCTAAAAGTACGTTCTTGTCTGACGCTATTCGCTGAGTCCAGTCCATAGAATTGTTTACGTAGATGACTATAAAATGATTCTCTTTTGAGTACAGCCATGTAAACGCTTGGTTCACGGCCTGAATTCATATAATTTTGCCCGAAGCTAAACCAGTTGGCAAGCAATTGGTTATATTATTTTTCCAACGAAGTACATTCACCGCCCTGGTGAAGAATTGGTAGACGTTCATGTGGATTAGGCTGGCGCATTTTATTATTCGGTTTCGGTTAGGGTTAATGCTACTGCTAGCGGTAATTACTGCCGTGATGGCTTACAAAATTCCCGACTTAGAGTTAAGCTACGACTACGTAGAGGCGGTACCCGACGATGATCCCGCCATGATCTACTACCAACAGTTTAAAGAACAGTTTGGGGAAGATGCTAACCTGCTGGTGATTGGTGTTCAGGATTCTGCTTTATACCAAGCTGAGAACTTTCGCCGGTTTAAGTACTTCTGCGATGAAGTAGAAAAACTGTCGGGCGTAAAGTACACGGTATCGTTACCCCAGCTTCAGGTACTCAGCAAAAATACTGAAGATAAACGCTTTGAGCTCAAACCATTGTTTACTTCGGTTCCCGATGAACAAGCTGCGTTAGATAGCCTTCTACAGATTGCTCGAGACTTCCAATTGTACTCCGATCAGCTTATTAATCCGGAAAATGGGGCTACGCTCATGCTGGTATCGGTAGAAAGTAACACACTAAATTCGGATAAGCGCGAATTGCTGGTACCCGACATTCAGCAGTTGGGTAGTAGCTTTTCGGAAGTTACCGGCATTGAACTACACTACGCGGGCATTCCTTTTGTACGCACCGTAATGAACGGTAAAATTCGAGCAGAACTACGCCTATTCCTAATTCTATCGGTACTCGTTACTGCCTTAATTCTCTGGATATTTTTCCGCTCCTGGGATGCCGTGGTATTTCCGTTGGTAGTGATTGGGGTGATGGTAGTTTGGTCGGTAGGTACCCTGGCGTGGATGGGCTACCAAATTACTGTTCTATCAGGACTGCTGCCACCCATTATTGTGATTATTGGAATTCCTAATAGCGTTTACCTCATCAATAAGTACCATCAGGAGTACCGCACCCACGGCGATAAGGTGAAAGCCCTAAATCGGATCATTCAGAAAATTGGGATGGCTACCTTGATTACGAACGTTACTACGGCTATCGGGTTTTTGGTGCTCTGGTTTGCCGATATTTCCATTTTGGAAGAGTTCGGTATTGTGGCCGGGGTGAATATTCTCGCCACTTTTCTGGTCAGCATCATCGTCATTCCTTCGGTGTTTTCCTATCTCCCTCCACCCAGCGACCGACAGCTAAAGCATCTTCGCTTTTCGCTCATTGATTGGATACTTACCAAGCTAGACTTACTTGTTCACCGCCACCGTTATCGGGTGCTGGGAGCATCAGTGTTGGTAGCAGTTATCTTCTCGGTTGGTTTGCTACGCATTGAATCCGTTTCGTATTTGGTAGATGGGGTTCCGGCCGATAGTCAGATCAAACGCGATATGCAGTTCTTTGAGGGTAATTTTTCGGGCATTATGCCGATGGAGATTGTGGTAGATACGCACAAGAAACGATCGGCTACCCGCGTGGCTACCCTACAGAAAGTAGAAGAATTTGAGGACTATTTGAATCAAAACCCAGCAATTGCTCCCCCCGTTTCTTTGGCCAGCTTTGTGAAGGCTGCCCGCCAAGCGTTCTACAACGGAGACTCGGCGTTTTACACGCTGCCCAATAAACGAGACCAAGCGTTTGTACTTCGTTACTTAAAAAATACCCAAGATAGCTGGAGTAAAAGTAACTCAGCTTCGTCACCCGATTTACTCAACGGCTTGGCCGATAGTACCGGGCAGCAGATTCGCATTTCGCTGCGAGTAGCTGATGTTGGTTCTAACGAAATCAAGAAATTGGTGGAAGAAAAAATCCGTCCGAAAGCAGATGAAATTTTCGGCGATTCTGAAACCGATGTCTTCATTACCGGAGCCAGTCTGTTATTTACAAAAGGGAATGAATTTCTGATCGATAACTTGCTGGTGAGCCTGATGATTGCCTTCGGCATTATTGCGGTTATCATGGCACTGTTGTTCGGTAGTGTGCGGATGATTTTTATTTCGCTGGCTCCCAACGTGATTCCGCTTATTGTCACCGCCGGAATTATGGGCTTTGTCGGGATACCGCTCAAACCTAGCACCGCCATCATTTTCAGTATTGTGTTTGGTATTTCAGTTGACGATTCCATTCACTTTCTGGCCAAGTACCGCCAAGAATTGAAGAGCAATCACTTCTTTGTACCCATTGCCATTAGCAAGAGCTTGCGAGAAACTGGTACTAGTATGATCTACACCTCCATTATTCTATTCTGTGGCTTTATTATCTTCGCAGCCTCCAGCTTAAGTGGCACTCAGTATCTGGGCATTCTTACTTCGCTCACGCTAGTGATTGCCATGTTTACTAACCTCACTGTACTACCGGCCTTACTGATGATTTTTGACAACGGCAAAGGCATTGCGGGAAAAAGTAATCAACCCTTGTTTCATCTCATTGAGCACTACGATGACTTTTATCAGGAAGATGAAGACGAAGAAATTGACCTTAGTCGCTTACAAGTTAATCAACCTACTAAACGAGACTACTCAGAAGCTAAGAAAGAGGACTGACTAATTGATGCTTAATTCTGGCAAAGTAAATTCTAATGTATCTGTTGGGGAGTGCAGCTTCATAGCGGTTCCGGTGAGTTCGTAAGACTTAGCACTTGTGAGTATACGTTCAAATAACCTTTCTAAACCACTGCCAGCACTACTAGGGTTTGTGTCTTCCATACCTCTTATCATTAAAATCTCAATAGCACCCTGCTCATCAAAAGTATATTCTCCCCAAAACCCTTGCGTTATCTTTCCCCCGAAGGCGTATCTACCTTTACTCACCCGAGTTGATCTGAAATAGATGAAAAAGTTATGATCTACCAAATTTACGTTCAGCGGAGCATAATCCCCGTTAATACTGACCAACCGCCACCGCTGTTGAATAGCCGCCGGATACGAATAGTAGCTACTACTACTTGGTTTATCCATATATTCGCTCAAGCTTTTTCCGTGTAAAGTGATAAATATAGGAGAGCCGCAGCCCAGTAGTAGCCCGCAAAATGTAACCAGTAGCAGCATTTCTCTCATTTCTACTAATTTAATTTTTAGAGAGTGCCATTAGTGTATCAAACGCGAAGATTAGCCAAGAAGTTGAAAGGTTACAAGTTCAAGGTTACCCAAACTTGTAACTTGCAAACTTTCAACCAAAAATTAAGGCACTTCCGCTCCACAATTCACTAGAGCCTCCTCCAACGCCCAACCGGTAAATGAGGCGTAGTTAAAATCAATATACTTACGCTGCTCACCCGTTGGATTCATCATACTTTTAATTTTCTGTTGCATCTGAGTCGCTAGCGGACAGGACTTATTGCCGATGAGTTGCAGACTTCGGGCTGCTTGTAGGGCTAGCCAGTTACGTTCGTCACCCAGCCACTTTTCGTACACCGGGTAGGCAGGTTCGCAGTTGCCTAGTAGGCAGAGCGTTTCGGCAGCCATGAGTTGCACTGCCGGGGATTCGTCTTGCAGAGCATTTTCTATTTGCGATTGGTGCGCACTGGCTTCTTTCTCCAAATTTCTAAGTCCTACCATTGCCCAAAATCGAACTCCGGCATCGGGGCTTTCTAGGGTGGTAACAAGTTTTTGCGGATCAGCCATACCCACCATTTCGGCAGCTTCTAGCACTTGCTCCACATCAAAACCTTCTGCACTATTAGCCACTTCATAAGGTGAAGAGTTTTCGGCTCGTAGCAACATTTCGGTTTCGTACAGTAAGCCAATGTCTTTCTTTTCAATCATCCGTTGGTTTAGTTGATGGTGCAAATCTTGTTTGATACTCTGATAATCGGCAGCATCAGCCAGATTACTCAATTCCTGTGGGTCTTGTTGCAAATCGTATAGCTCCTCAGTAGGCTTGGCTTGCCACATCTCCATTGACTCTTCCGAAAGGGTTCCGGCTTCTTTGTACTGTCGCAGCAGACGATAGCTTTCTTTCTGATCGCCGGAAATACGTCCCGGCTGAATGTAGGGCAGATACGGCATGTAGTGACGAATGTAGATGTAGCGATCATTCAGGACTGCTCGTGACATTTCGTACATATCATCGGCTCGGCTGCGAGCACCGTACACGTAATCACGCGATTTGGCCATCTCTTCACCCAAAAACGCTTGCCCCTGCATATGGTTAGGAATAGTTACTCCTGCCAGATTGAGGGTAGTAGGAGCAAAATCTACGAAACTAACCAACTGCTCAGTTTCCGTTCCCATCGCTTGCGGAGCCAGGTGCTGATACTTTTCGGGAATCCGTACCAGCAACGGCACATGCAATCCGGTTTTATACAACCATCGCTTATAGCGCGGTAAGCCATAACCGTGGTCGGCAAAGACAAAAATGATGGTATTTTCGGTTAATCCGTCCGCATCCAAACTGTCCAGAATTTCACCCACTTGCCGATCAAACTCCGTAATCAGATCGTAATAACGCGCCCAAAGTTCCCTCGTCTCTTGGGTGTCAGGGTAATACGGCGGTACAGGAGCCTTAGCCGGATCGTGCAGCATAGCTTCGGGCAACTGCGCCGTAGCTTCCTGATGGCGTTCAATAGAATTTCCTCGCCCTTCATGAGTTGCCCCAATGGTGAACATGCTAAAGAAGGGCTGATCTTCCGGACGATTGCGCCAGGGAGCTACTCCTTGTTTCCAGTAGTCCCACACTCCTTCCGGACTGAAGTTATAATCCGTTTTGCCGTTATTAGTCGTAAAATAATTCGCGCTGTCGCGCAAATACTCGGGAAAGGTCTCAATAAAGTCGGGCTTGGTAGTTTCCATTCTCAGATGCTGGGTGCCCAGCGAAGTAGCGTAGATTCCCGTAATTAGGCAGGAACGCGACGGCGCACAAATGGGAGCGGAAGCGTAGGCATGACGATACAGGATGCTGCTTTCGGCCATCTTATCGATATTGGGAGTAGTTGCGTAATCATCGTCGTAGCAGCCGAAACCCGGGCCAATGTCCTCGGCATTGATCCAGATGATATTGGGAGGTGGCAATGTTTCTTCTGGTGAAGGAGCGCAGCTAAAAACGATGGGTAAGATTACGAGAAAAATCAGTCGGTACATATTTCTGGTACATTTACAACCGACAAAATACTAAATTGAAAAACACTTCTTATCTAAATCGCTAAATGCTCCCTATAAATCGCTCGTTCTGGGCTTTCCCGCTACTTTTCTTTCCCATTTGGTTGTATTGTTCCTCGACCCGTGCCCAAACTTTAGCAGTAGAAGATTTGCGCTGCGAGTACTTGGCAAACCCATTAGGAATTGATCTCAAAGAACCTCGCCTGGCCTGGAAACTACAGTCAAGTGTGCCAGACACTCGACAAACAGCTTATCGTATTCTGGTAGCTTCTTCGCCTGAAACCCTAGCCAAGAACCAAGGCAACTTGTGGGACAGTAATCGCGTACCCTCGGAAGAATCGCGCCATATAACCTACGCAGGATCACCGCTCAGCTCTCGTCAGCGATGTTACTGGAAAGTAAAAGTGTGGGACAACCACGGCAACGAATCAGCCTGGAGCACTCCGGCGTACTGGGAAATGGCGTTGCTGGATTCAACCGACTGGCAAGCCCGGTGGATTCGCCATCCTGATTTTATGGATACACTGCACGAAAGCAAACCAGCTCCCTATTTCCGTAAGACTTTCCGCATTGAAAACCTTCCGACCAAAGCCCGCGCTTACGTTACCGGACTGGGTTATTTTGAACTATACATAAACGGACAAAAAGTAGGCGATCATTTGCTTGATCCGGTCAAGACCCGCTACGATAAGTCGGTGCGTTATTTGACCCACGATATTACCAATTTGCTGCGAGCCGGAGAGAACACGGTTGGTATGGTGCTTGGTACCGGTTGGTATAATCATTTTGCTGATGCGGTTTGGGGGTTTAACCAAGCACCTTGGCGCAGCTACCCCGAAGCACTCTGCCAATTGGAGATCACGGATGATTCGGGAAGTATTCAGCGCATAGCCTCAGACGAAAGCTGGAAAACCACAACCCAAGGTCCGGTTCGCTTTGATGGTATTCGGAACGGTGAAACCTACGATGCCCAACTGGAAATGTTCGGTTGGAGTGACCCTTGGCTCGATGATAGCTCCTGGGAAAACGTGGTGATTGGCTCGGGGCCAAAGGGACAACTACGAGCCCAGATGATTCCTCCCATTAAAGCCCAGCAGGAGATTCGCCCGGTTTCGGTAGAGGAAGTGCAACCGGGAGTGTGGGTGTTTGACCTGGGGCAAAATATTGCTGGATTCTCCCGGCTGAAGGTAGCGGGACCGAAGGGCACTGAAGTCAGTATGAAAATGGGCGAGAAACGATTTTCCGATGGAACGGTAGAGCAAAAGCAGATTCTACGTTTCCTGAAAAGCGGCGATGCTCAGACTGACCGCTATATTTTGAAGGGCGAAGGAGTAGAAGTGTGGGGACCTCGCTTCGTGTATCACGGCTTTCAGTACGTAGAAGTGCGCGGGTTGCCCACCCCACCGACCAACGAAACCATTACCGGAGTGGTACTGTATACTGACTTTGATCAGACTGGAAGTTTTACCTGCTCCGATCCTCAACTGAACCAAACCCAACAAAATATGCACTGGGCATTCGTCGGCAATTATCACGGACTACCCACCGATTGCCCCCACCGGGAAAAGATTGGCTGGACGGGCGACGCCCAACTGGTAGCCGAAACCGGACTATTCAACTACGATATGGTGCGCTCGTACCTAAAGTGGCTGGATGATTTTGTGGATGAACAACAAGAAAATGGCGACTTACCCGGGGTTATTCCCAGCAGTGGCTGGGGTTACGAACACGGAAAAGATCCTGAGTTACGCTCGCTCGGCTACGGCCCACAGTGGGAAGGGGCTTTAGTACAAATCACCTGGGATTTATACCGCTTTACTGGCGATCCCACTATTCTGGAACGTTACTACCCTACCATTAAAAAGTATCTAGATCATCTGATTCGCAACGCGGACAATTACACTTTAAACTTTGGTATTGATGACCATAAGCCGGTAGAAACCAAAACTGAGGGTGACATACTCGCCTCGGGCTATCTGGTAGGATTCACCCAAATATTTTCTCAGATGGCGAACGTCTTAAATCAGCCTGAAGACGAACAATATTATCAACAGTATTCTGAAAAGGCGAAGAAGGCATTCAACAAACATTATTTCAACGCAAAAACCGGAAGTTACGGCAACAGTGGGCAGACTTCGCTGGCACTGGCACTTTACCACAAGATTGTCCCCGAAGAGAAGGAAGAACTAGTTCTTGATAATCTTCTCGCCAATATTCAGCAGCGCAACTACCACTTTGATGTGGGCGTGGTTGGGCTGAAATATTTGTTTAACGTACTGCGGGAATACGGTCATTCTGAAGCGTTGCATCGCATGGTAACTCAAACCGATATACCCGGTTTTGGCTATTGGTTAGCGCAGGGAGCCAATACGCTTTGGCAAGACTGGGATGGCTCCATGTCACTCAACCATATTATGTTTGGTACGGTAAGCGAATGGTTTTACGAGTCGCTGGCGGGCATTCAGATTGATGAAGAGCAACCCGGATTTCGTCACTTCATTATCCGCCCAGATATGCTACCTCAGTTAGACTGGGCGAATGGCAGTGTAGAAAGTCCGTTCGGTATGATTAGTTCTTCCTGGGAAAAAGCAGGTGAGATGACAACTATGCGAGTTACGGTTCCGCCCAATGCAAAGGCTACAGTATACGTTCCCTATCAAGAAGGTCAAACCGTAAAGCTTAACGGTGAGGAGAGCGCAGAAGGAAAAACTGAGGAAGGGCGCCGTATTTTTGAAGTAGCTTCCGGCAACTACGTGTGGGAAGTAGAATAGATCGATCTTCCTTGGTAGTTGCTTTTCCGGCAAATAAATCAGAATTTCACATCTAAAGTTTTAACCATTCCACAACATATTATTCTATGAAAATCAGTAATTATTGGCTCAACGGTTTATTTAGCTTAACTCTATTTGGTCTAGTTGCTTGCGGCGGTGCATCCGAACAAACGGCTGAATCCGAAGAAACTCCCACTGAAACCACTTCGGCTGATGAGGGTTGGGTAACCATGTTTACCACCGATACTAAAGACGGTTGGACGCAACTCAATGGTCAGGCTAACTACGAAATTAAAGACGGAGTAGTGATTGGAACGACTAAAGCCGGTGAGCCTAACAGTTTTTTAGCTACCGAAAAAATGTACGACGATTTTATTCTGGAATACGAAGTGATGGTAGATACCGCTCTCAATTCCGGAGTACAAATCCGCAGTGGTCAGTACGAGAAAGACAGCACGTATATGGCTAAAAATGGTGAAGGGGAAATGGTAGAGCGTAAGCGCGAGAAAGGTCGGGTGCGCGGTTATCAGATAGAAATTGACCCTTCGCCCCGCGCTTACAGTGGCGGAGTATACGACGAAGCCCGTCGTGGTTGGTTACAAGATTTATCCGAGAACGAGGCTGCCCAGAATGCTTTTAAGCGCGACGACTGGAACAAATTTCGGGTAGAAGCCATGGGCGATACCATCCGCACCTATGTCAACGGTGTGTCAGCCGCAGAAGTAGTAGACGATATGGACGCTAGTGGCTTTATTGCCCTACAAGTGCATTCTATCCGAACAGATGACACTCTGAAAGTGATGTGGCGCAACATCCGTATTAAAGAAATGTAGAATAATGGGGGCACATCTTTCGCCCCCTTTTTTTCGTTATCACAGGTATGATTCCAGTTCCTGTCCGTCACCGATTTAGCGTAGATGACCTGCTTCTTATGGAAGAAAGTGGCGTGCTGTCTCCCGATCAACGCATTGAACTTATTGACGGAGAAATTATCGATATATCGCCTATTAACCAACCTCACGCGGCTTGTGTCCGCAAACTGATTCGCTTTTTCCAGCAGCATTTACCGCTCGATCAGTATATTCTGGATGCCCAAAACCCACTACAACTAACCGAGCATACGCTACCTCAACCAGATTTGATTATAGCTCATTATCGTTCTGAACTACTAACCGAAGAGCATATTCAACCCACCGATGTGACTTTGTTGATTGAAGTATCGGATGCTACCTACTCCTACGACCGAAACAAGAAATACGCTCAGTACGCTTCGGCAGGTATTCCAATTTATTGGATTGTTAACTTAAATAAGCAACGAGTAGAAGTTTACTCTCAGCCAGAAGGCAATCAATATCTTAGAGAGGAGATTCATCAGAAAGCATTCAATGTTTTAGAAGGCATAACTATTTCGCCCAGCGATATTTTTCCGAAGAAGGGCTAAACTTACTTTGCTTATAGGATCTTGCTTAATCCGCTGTAGGTAACTTTTGATACCAAATTCCGGGCTTGCATAAACTTCTTTGGTAAAATTGCTCAGATGCTTCTTGGCATTTTCCATAGAAGCTTGCGCTAGGAAAATTACGTCTACTCCCCGCTCGTAGGTTTTTATCTTTTCAGCCGTAACCTGGACATATTTACCGAAATCCTCGTTTTCGTAATGTGCCCAAGCTGAAGAGTAGTCGCAGTCTACAATATCTACTTTTTTACCTTGCTTCTGGGCAACTCTAATAATCAAATCCTGGCTAACTCGCTTGGTCGATTTGGCAGTGTAAGCCAATCCAATTTTGTTGTAATTAGCTACTAGATGTTCAACAATAGGTTGGTCTATTCGCTCAATATTATCGTTCTGATCGCACTCTGCGCCGTAAGTAGAGCAAGTGCAGATAATCAGTTTGGGTTGTTCATTTTGGATTGACTGCACTTCTTGATTAAAGCCTTTGGTATTGGTTGTGCCCTCGCTCATAGCGTAGTCTAGCAAGTCTTCGTTCACAAAGTGCTTCACTTCTACTTCTTGGTCAAACTTCCTGACTAAATTTTCAAATCGCTCAATATGAATGCTAGATGTATGCAAAAAGGCTATCATGTTGTTTTTCTTAAAGTTGCTATTCTCTAGAAAATTCAAACTCACCACCGCCTTGCTGGAGAACCATTTTGTCTTCGTCGGGCATGAACTCCAGCTTTAGCTGAGCCGGGTCAAACTTGAACTTATGGGTATCGTAGGCTTTCAGGGCGAAGGTTGGCTGACCGGTGGCTTGCCCCATTAGCGTACTTCCTTCCTTCGTAATGGTTACTTTCAGCGGAAACGTTGGGCTGCTATACACGCCTAAATAGGCCTTCAATTGCTTGTTACTCAGCTTTAACGCAGGCTTAAAATCTGGGAGGTCGTAATCTCTACCGTAGTAGATACTAAGTACTCCAATCAAAATATCGTTCATGACCATACCTACTCCGTTGGTGGTGTAGGCTACCGCCACGCTATCATTAGGAAAGTAGCCCACATTGGCCTGAAAACCGTCAATTCCTCCATTATGACCAAATGCCCGTTGGTCATAAAATGGTATCTGAAATAGGCCCAACCCAAAATTATCAATTAGCTTCGTCATCTCCTTTAGCGATTTTTCGGAAACCACTTTGCCTGTAAATAGCGCATTGAAGAAGGTCGTTAGATCAGTTGGGTTAGAAACAATAGCTCCGGCTCCGGCAGGAAGACTCATATCAGTTTCAGTGGCTATTTCCCAATCATCCCGTAAGGTATACGAGCGCGCTTCGTTTTCTTCGGGATTGATTTTACCGCCGTAGTAGGTGTGCTCCAGCTTTAAAGGTTTGGTAATACGGTCTTGCAGAATATCAGCAAAGTCTTTGTCATCTATTTTCTCGGCTACGTAGGAAAGTAAAACGTAGTTGGTATTGGAGTACTCGGCTTTTTCGCCGGGTTCAAACACGGTTCCGTTATCAATCATTTCCTGAATAAGCTCATCCCTACTTTTAGGCTCTTCCATCCACTTGGTATAATCTTTGGCCGAGGTAAAATTAAACAGGCCACTGCGGTGCCGAAGCATCTGCTCAATGGTAATCTTATCTGCATTTGGAACCTCAGGAAAGTATTCGCTCAACTTGGTATCTAACGCAAGTTTTCCCTCCTCTATCAACTGCATAATAATGGATGAAGTGAAAGTCTTGGAGATTGACCCAATTCGGTAGATGGTAGTAGCATTAGCTGGAATGCGCTCGGCTACATCGGCGTAACCAAAAGCACGCTGGTACACCTGCTCACCATTTTTACTGATAGAGACGCTTCCCATCCCCTGCTTTTCTGTATCAATTTTGGCAAACAGGCTATCCATTTTTACCCGATTGAACTTTGCATTGGGCTGATTTTGCGAACAGGCACTGTAGACTACTAAAAAAGTGGCTAATATGATGTTGATTACTCTCATAGGTTAGGTTGATGTGGTTTCTAGATAAAGATTACTACTTCGTTAGTGACAGCTCACTGCAAATTATTACAAGCCACTGAATTATTTTTTAGCAGTTGGTATATCTCCCTTCTTACCGCCAATATATTCAATTGCTGGGTTCCACTTTCGTAATTCCGTCAGAAGGGCAGCCTCTTTTATTGGAGAAACGAAGAGGGTTCCATTAGTTTCGGTGTGTATCAAAAGGCCACTAATATTATTATTGGTATTATACAAGCCAGGCTGAGTTGGCGTTTTTGGTTTCTTGTCTATTATTTTAATCGTAATAATCTGGTCAATGGCAATACTCTTGTTTATTATACCAAAGTCTCTTAGGTACAATATGCCGGACTCGATCTTGTAATAGGTATTCTTCCAGACTAGAAATACTAATGGAAAGTAAATTACTGAGCCTATTCCGATAAATTTTAATGAAGAAATCTGAAAATTGCTTCTGTACAGAATTGAAAAAACGCTTAATAGAATTACGAAAGCGGGTAAGGCTATCAACAATGCTAGTATGAGTTCAGTATTAAATGACTTGTATTTCATGTTCTCAGTAGAGACTAACGACCTCGCTTAGCTGTCGTGGCGAACTTTTGCCTTGTATGGATAGCTATGCATTATTAACCTTTCGCCTTCATTTCTTCTTTTGCTTTTTTTACAAACTCGATAGAAACACTTGCGGCATCTGCTATCTGCTGTTCAGTCAGATTGGGAAGGTTTAAGAAATTTTCTACAATCGTTTTAATTGCTGCTTCTTTGGTATTTCTCTCTTTCTCAACTGCTTTTTCAACCGCCATTTCAATCTCTATTTTGATGCTTAAAGCCTGACTTGCTCTATCCGATAGTACCTCGCCAAACCGCTGATACTCTCTCCGTTCTTCATCTTCCATATTCGCGACTTTCAAGACCTCGTTGGCCTCTTTTAAACCTTTAGCCGTAAACCCCTTTTTTATTTCACTATTTTTCAAAAAATAAATCCATTCGTCAAGTGTATCCTTTGCCGTATCGTCAAAGTTGTTCACCTTAATCAAATAAATTTCTGGATATAAGTCCTTAATCTTTTCTTTTTTAAACAGCTTCTTTTGGGCATCAGATAGTTGTAACTCATCATTTTGGTGCAGTCCTGAAAAGGTAGTTGTTCCTTTATAAATGTAATCTTCTCCTCGCCCTAAATCAAAATAAACGATATTTATTGAAATCACTTTCCTTACAGAAGTCCATTTATCACCTGTTTTTATGTGTTCTGTAATTGCTTTGGAGATACCGTACAAAATCCTCAAAAAGTAATCAATAGCATATGAATTCTGAATCTCGATAATAATCAATTCGCCCTTCTGGTCTTTGACTAAAATATCAACTCGATTAAATTTATCGGTTTCTGTCTCTTGATTACTTTCGGTATCGATGATCTCCACAATAGAAATGTCGTCTTTGAGCAGCTCACTCAAAAACCCCTCTAAGATATTAAAATTAGCTTTTTGTCTTAATAAACGTTTTATCGCCCAATCAAATCTTAC
Organism: Tunicatimonas pelagia; assembly: GCF_030506325.1. Taxonomy (NCBI): domain Bacteria; kingdom Pseudomonadati; phylum Bacteroidota; class Cytophagia; order Cytophagales; family Catalimonadaceae; genus Tunicatimonas; species Tunicatimonas pelagia. Next base: position 3,983,121 of record NZ_CP120683.1, read on the forward strand.
ATGTTTTTGCTGTTTCATCTTCTGTTAATCTTCAACGCTAAATTATTTATTAATAACCAGATAATCTGCATTTTGCTCACCACAGTGCTATTCCTAAATTCTGCAAATCCTTATCCAGATCTTCTTGAGTATAGTGAATGTCAATCTCTCGCTTGGCAAGTTCTTTCTGGAAATCAAGTAAGTTGAGGTCAGCCAGTTCTCGAGTTTTTCCCATGCTTAACCTTTTCTTATCGTACAGGTAGCAAGCAAGATCAATTAAAAAATCCTGCTCAGTTAATTGCGCTTTTGCCAACGTCTCGTCTGAAATAATAAGTGCCATAAACTACTTTTTACTTATGAAAACGAAGCCCTTCACTAAGAGTTACTTCTAATACGGATCAACGTCAATCACTACATTAGTCTTTTTAAAGGCTTTTTCTTTGGTAAGTTTTACCGATTCATCGCGTAGAGCGGTTTTGATCGCTCGGATGTTGAGGTTCTTTTCCAGTTTGATGACTAACTGCATCAAGTACTGGTTGCGGAGGCGGCTAATCAGTGGTTCTTCGGGGCCTAGTACGCGGGAGCTGCCGATGCGATCTTTCAGAATATGTGCCAAGTGTACGGCGGCTAAATCTACTATCTTCTTATCCGGGTTTTTCACCGTGAGGCGGATGATGCGGACGAAGGGCGGGTAGTTGTACACTTCCCGCTCGTGAATCTCTTCTTCAAATAGACCAAGGTAATCGTTGGCAATAATTCGGTGCAGAATAGGTTGCTTGAGGTTGGTGGTCTGGATAATCACGCGGCCTACCTTATCACGCCGGCCGGAACGACCGCTTACCTGGGTAATAAGTTGGAAAGTGCGCTCGTGCGAACGGAAATCGGGGAAGTGAATCATGCGGTCGGCATCCAGGATGCCAACCAGGCTCACTCCATCAAAATCCAGCCCTTTACTTACCATCTGGGTACCAACCAAAAAATCCATTTCGTGGTTGGCAAAGCTTTCAATAATTAGCTCGTAGCTATTTTTTTTACGGGTAGTGTCTAAGTCCATACGCTGCACCCGGGATGTCGGCAATAAGGACTGAATTTCCTCCTCCAGCTTTTCGGTACCAAAACCTACTGATTTTACTTTGGTAGAGCCGCAAGCTTCGCAATCCTGAGGAACTATTTCGTGATGACCACAGTAGTGGCAACGCAGTTCGCGGGCGTACTGATGGTAGGTTAAACTCACGTCGCAGTTTTGGCACTTGGGAATATGAGCGCAGTCTTCACAGTGTAAAAAGGGCGCGTACCCCCGTCTGTTCTGAAAGATGATCGCTTGCTCTTTGTTATCTAGCACCGTTTGCATAGCATCCAGCAGCACTGACGAGAAATCTTCCCGCATGGTCTTTTGTTTCCGCTCCAGCTTAATGTCGACCAGCTCTATCTTAGGCAGTTGGGCGTTACCATAACGTTGGTTCAACGTGACCAAGCCGTATTTGGCATGACTAGCGTGGTAGTACGATTCAATAGAAGGAGTGGCCGAACCTAGCAGGGTTTTGGAATGATGCAAGCGAGCCAGCAGTAAGGCAACGTCACGGGCGTGGTAGCGAGGTGCCGGGTCAAACTGCTTGTAGGAAGTTTCGTGCTCCTCATCCACAATAATCAGACTCAGATTATCAAACGGTAGCAGCACGGCGGAGCGAACCCCGACCACTAGCGGATACTCACCCGCCAGAATGCCTTGCCAGACTTCCACTCGCTCGTTATCCGAAAAGCGGGAGTGGTAAATACCCATGCGGTCACCAAAGATTTTCTTCAACCGAAGCACAATTTGGGTCGTCAGGGCAATTTCAGGCAATAAGTAGAGTACTTGTCCGCCCGAATTGAGCACCTCCTGAATCAGGTCAATATAAATTTCGGTTTTCCCACTTCCGGTAATTCCGTGCAGTAGCACCGTATCTTTGGTTTGAAACTGCTCCAGTATTTGTTGCTTCGCTTGCGACTGATAATCAGTAAGAAAAACCTGATCCTGGGTAGGAGCTGTCGTTTCAAAGCGAGATACAATTTCTTCAAACTCTTCCAGTACCCCATTTTTCACTAGCGTGTTCACTGATGAAGCCGATAGGTTCCGGTCCATCAGCTGGCTTTTGGTGATTCCTACTTGGTTGGCTGAAGCACTTTGGTACTGCGGAACCGCGTGCAGATAAGCCAGGAGTACATCTAGTTGCTTAGGTCGCTTTTCCAGTGAACCGAACAGAATTTCTAGCTGATCGGGATTACGGGCGTAAGACGCCGCGAGACGAAGTTTCTTAACAATCTTTGGCTTATACTTTTCCTTTACCTCTTCGTAGATTAAAATTGCCTCTTTGGCAATCAGGGACTTAATTGTATTGTAAAAGCTCTTCTCCTGAAGCAGTTCACCAATTTCATTGTAGGTCAGGCTAGACTTTTCATTCAGTGCCTCCAGCACAACTTTCTCTTTCTCCGAGAACTCTATTCTAGCTAGATCCGCCTGATTCTCTTCTGAGAAAAAGTCAGGATTCAACTGCGCTTTAGATTCGCTGCTAAGTTTTAGCCCGGAAGGCAACGCAATATTCAGCACCTCGCCTACCGTACAAACGTAGTAGTCCGCAATCCACTCAAACAGTTTGATTTGCACGGGTTCTACAATCGGATTGTTATCCAGCACCTCCAGAATGTAGCGGGCATTGTACTTCTTAGGCGGATCATTATGCAACTTTCCCACTACCCCGGTCAGCACTCGCTTGCTGCCAAATTGCACAATCACCCGACTACCAATTTGCACCATTTCTTCCATCACCCGCGGAATACGGTAAGTGAACATCCGCGGGATAGGCACAGGTAAAATAATATCAGCAAACCAGGTCAGGCGTTCATCGGGAGCTTCTACATTCAGTACAACAGATTGCGATTTGGGCATAGTTCTGGGCAGCAATTTGTAAAGGTAAAAATTAATGGATAATTGAAAATGGACAATTGAAATTTGATGATGAATATTGATATAGGATGAATGACCAGAAAAAGATGTACTGTTTTAGGACAGTTGGTTGTATCAGAATGAAACACCCGAGCTAGGCAAAATGCCTTTAATTGCTCTCAGGCCACTTGGCACAGTATTATCAATATAATGACTAGTGAATAATGATTAATGAGTGATAGAAGTCGTTACTCTACGCTAGTAGCATTATTCATTCATCACCAATCATCATTCATCATGCTAAGAAGCTACCTCAAAATCGCCTACCGGAACCTGTTGAAGAATGAGGTTTTTAGTCTGATTAATATTCTAGGGTTTTTATTGGGCTTCGTTGCGGCTATTTTCATTGCACTTTATGTGGCTGATGAACTTAGCTTCGATGCCTTCCACACCAATGCTGACCGCATTTATCGAATAACTGAAACGGTATCAGATGAAAATGGCGAGCGGGAAGTAGTAGGTGCTGTTACCCAGATTGCCTCAGCAGCCGTAGAAAACTTTTCGGAAGTGGAAAATGCGGCTCGAGTTACGATCTTCGGAAGGATTACTTTAGGGTATAAAGAGTTTCGTGATTATGAACCAGTATGGTTTGCTGAACCTGCCTTCTTTGAGATTTTTGACTTCAAATTCATTGAAGGAGATCCCAAAACTGCTCTAGAAGAGCCTTTCACTATTGTGCTAACGGAAAGACTGGCCAAGAAATACTTTGGAAACGAATCGCCTTTGGGGGAAAGCATGTATGCAAACTGGTTTGGAACCGAAGTTACAGTAACGGGTGTCATAGAGGATTTTCCTTCTAATTCGCATTTGAACCCTCCTTTACTATTTTCTGCTGACTTTAAGGATTCATTTTGGGCAGAAAACGATTGGAGCTCGAGTGGACTTGACACATATCTTTTACTCGCTCCGGATGCCCAACCAGAGGAATTAGCGGATCAACTTACTGCCTTAGCTAATGAGCATCGTCCGGCCGATCAGCAGCAAAACCAGTATCATCTGCAAGCCCTTACCGATATACATTTTCACTCCCAGCACCTGGAAAACGATACTAATGCCCATAAGGGAGATATTGCTTACGTCTACGTTTTCACCGCTATTGGTCTACTGATTTTATTTATCGCGTTTGTGAACTACGTAAACCTCTCTACCGCTCGGGCGATGAAGCGCAGTAAGGAGGTAGGCTTACGCAAAACCGTAGGGGCCAACCGCCGACAACTGATCTTCCAGTTCATGGGCGAATCCCTACTAATTGTGATGCTAACCCTGGTAGTAGCAGTAACATTAGTACAATTACTGCTGCCCGCTTTCAACCAGCTATCAGATAAGACCTTAGAGTTAAGGCTTTTTGACAGCCCCTTACTGTTGGTGCTTGTATTCGCGGGTCTAATCTCAAGCTTACTAGCCGGCATCTATCCTGCCTTTTACTTATCCGGTATCAAACCTTCCCTCATTCTTAAACAGCCGTCGGGTAATCAGAGAAACTATACCTTCCGACAGTTGCTGGTAGTAGGGCAGTTTGCCATGGCAATTGTAATGATTACCGCGACAGTGGTAATTTATCGGCAGATGAACTTTATACGAAACACTGATCTCGGTTATGAGCGAGCGCAGCGACTTACTGTGGATATTAACAGCCAGCCGATGTGGGAAAAGTACGAAAGCATTAAAGCTGCTTTTCAGAAAATACCCACCGTAGAAAATGTGACCGTCACCAATCGGGTGCCGGGAGAGTGGAAAGGAATACCCGTAGCTGGAGTCAAAACTGAGAAGGCCTCTTTAGATTTTCTGTACTTTGCAGCCGACAAAGATTTTTTACCCACCTACGATATTCAACTACTACAAGGGCGCAATTTCCGCCACACCAAAGCTGACTCTGCCAAAGTGCTACTGAATGAAACTGCCGTAAGTGCTATGGGCTTAGTAGACCCCGTGGGGCAACTAGTAGAAGTGACCCATTTCCGCCAGGAGAAACTAGAGCAGCCTTTCGTCGCCGAAGTAATCGGGGTAATACAGGACGTACATTTTGAATCGGTAAGAGAGAAAGTTGCTCCGACCATGATTACCTACTACCAGAACCCTCTGCACCGGATTGACTACTACACGTTGCAGATCCATTCAAAAGATGTTCAACAAACCTTAGCTGACATAAAAGCGGTAACCAGTCAGTTTGACCCCGGCAGCCCACTGGAGTACCACTTTCTGGATGACCAGTTTGAGGAGCTTTACCTAGCCGATACCAAAACGGCTGAAATCATCGGTATTGCCGCCGCTCTAGCCATCTTTATTGCCTGTATGGGCCTATTTGGCCTGACTAATCTTTCGGTAGCCCAAAGAACGAAGGAAGTTGGCATTCGCAAAGTGCTCGGAGCCGAAGTATTGCATCTTACCTGGCTGATTGCTAAAAACTTTTTCAATTTAGTAGGCATTGCTTTTTTGATTGCCGCACCCTTTGCTTGGTGGCTTACCCGAACGTGGCTAAGTGAGTTTGCTTACCACATTAATATGTCAGTAACCTTGCTACTCCTGGCAGGGAGTATAGTACTACTGATCGCAGCCTTTACGGTCAGCTTTCAAACGATCCGAGCCGCACTAGCCAACCCGGTTGATTCACTTCGCTACGAATAAGTAATTTAAACTATGCTTAAAAACTACCTCAAAATTGCCTACCGTAACCTGTTGAAGAATAAAGTCTTCAGCCTGATTAATATTGTGGGTCTAGCTATCGGCATGGCAGCCTTTATACTCATTCTTCTTTATCTAAATTTTGAATTGAGTTACGACAGTTTTCATCAAAATGCCGAGAATATTTATCGTATTCCCAGAGAGGTTTATCAGGAGGGGGAACTCATAGACCATCGAGCAGCCAATGTACCAGCCGTAGGTCCTACATTGAAAGCTACATTTCCAGAAGTAAAAGACTTTGTGCGACTTACAGAAGCTAGAGAAAGTATGTCACCCTATGTAAGCTACCGAGATGAGCATATGGACGTTACTAGCTTTCTTATTGAAGATATTTATTTTGCTGGCCCCTCATTTTTGGATGTTTTTTCTTTCAATCTTATCAAAGGTGATAGCAACCAAGTTTTTAAGGCTCTCAACCAAGCCGTAATTTCTGCTACCACTGCTACTAAATTTTTTGGTAAGAACTGGCAGCAAGCTGAACTAGGAAGTGATAATGATCCACTAGGTAAGATGTTAATCTTACACCCGCATTGGCAAGATGAATATCCTGTTCAGATTGTAGGAATTTTGGAAGATATTCCTGACAACACTCATTTTAAATTTGAGATACTGCTTTCTCATCCTCAGCTTATTCGCGGGAGTAATGATAACCAATGGAGCTACCAGCATTTTTATACCTATATTCTTACTCACCCTCAAACTGAACGAGCTACTTTACAATCTAAAATAGAACAATGGAAACAGGAGAAACTCGCCCTGAATTGGGAAAAATATACCGACCAGGGTGACTGGATGGAGTTTCCGTTACAACCTCTAAAAAGTATTCACCTGGACTCAAATCTTCTATTTGAGTATAAAGAAAATGGGCAACGAGGAAACATCTATTTTCTCACGATCATTGCCATTCTGATACTCATCATTGCTTGGTTTAACTACATTAACCTGTCTACCACAAAATCTTTTGAACGGGCTAAAGAAGTTGGTCTCCGTAAGACAGTTGGAGCACAACGTAAGCAACTAATCTGGCAATTTCTGTTAGATACGGCCATTCTGAATGTGTTGGCTATGCTACTGGTTTTCACTATCCTACAACTATCACTCCCTTATTTTAATAACCTAACTGGGGCTGATTTGACTTTTGCCCTTTGGTGGAAAGGTACTTCTCACGCAGATCTGTTTTGGGGTCTACTCATCACGCTGTTTGTCATGAGTACACTATTGGCAGGCGTGTATCCGGCACTTATGCTTTCTTCTTTCTCTCCGGTGAAAGCATTGAAAGGTAAAACTATCAATTTCAATCCTGCTACTCGCTATAGTTTACGAAAGTCACTAGTCGTGTTTCAATTTATGATTACTATCATATTAATTGCGGGAGCCTTGGTAGTACAGAAACAGCTAGTATACTTACATAATAAAAATCTGGGATTTGACGCTTCTCAGAAGTTCGTTATCAACACTACTTTTTTCAAGGATAGTATCTATCAGGGAAAATTAGAGGCTTTTAAAGAGGGAATATCCCAGTATGCAGCCATTGATGGGGTAACTTCCTCTTCAACGATCCCCGGTACTATTAACTGGGATTGGTACTATGGAAGAGTAGATAAGGAGGAATGGAATTCTTATACGATTATCAGCACCGACTACAACTTCTTTGACTTCTACGAAATAGATGTGATTGCTGGAAGAACGTTTTCAAGAGATTACCCATCAGATCAGAAAGCGGTAGTTATTAATGAAGCCGCCATGCAAGCATTGGGCTATGAAAATGTAGAAGCAGCTTTAAATGAGAAAATAAGGGATAATATTCACCCAAATAATTCTTATGAGATTGTAGGGATTGTTAAAAACCATCACCAAACGTCAACTCAACACGACTACAATCCCATCTTATTTATTCTGGATGGTGGTTACTTTGAAGCAGGGAAAGAAAATATTAGTAGAATAAGTTTTGCCTATCGAGATAACCAATTCGTCTCGATAAATATTCAACCTACCTCAGATGCATCTGTAGAACCTATCGGAAATGCAGTAGACCACATCACCTCCACTTGGCAAGATTTCTTTCCTGATAAACCACTGGATTACTTTTTTCTGGACAACCAGTTTGATCGGCAGTATCAATCTGACCGTCGCTTTGGAAAAATATTTAGTTTGTTCACCACTTTAGCTATTTGCATTGCTACTCTTGGGTTATTTGGACTTTCTTCCTACACAACGCTAGCTCGTACTAAGGAAGTTGGCATTCGGAAAGCCTTGGGATCTTCAGTGGCTCAAATTCTCTATTTGTTATCTAAAGAAGTAATCAGAATGGTAGTCATCGCCAGTATTGTCGCCATCCCGTTTGCCTATTTTGCTATTCGTTGGTGGCTGTCTAATTATGCTTTTCAGACCAATATTCCTTGGTGGTTGCTAGCAATGCCACTTGGTATTATCCTAATCATTGTGATCTTAACCATTAGTTACCATACTATCAAAGCGGCATTTGTCAATCCTGTGAATTCCTTACGCTACGAATAACTATTTTAGTAAATAGCCATGCTAAGAAACTACCTCAAAATTGCCTATCGCAACCTACTGAAGAATAAAGTCTTCAGCCTGATTAATATTGTGGGTCTAGCTATCGGCATGGCCGCTTGCTTACTGATTTTACAGTATGTTTCTTTTGAGTTGAGTTATGACGACTTTCATGAGAAGGGGGATCAGATTTACCGAGTAGTTAATGATCGCTATCAAAATGGCGAGCTTATCCAACATGGTACCATCACCTATTCTCCGGTAGGAGCTGCCATGAACGAAGACTTTGAGGAGGTAGTACGTAGTACTGAGGTATTTCCCACGGGAGAGATAGTAATTGATTACCGGAATAAAAAGATCGTTGCTGAGAATACCCTGGCCACTGATTCTTCTTTCCTAAACCTGTTCTCTTTTCCCGTAAAAGCCGGGAATATCACCACTGCCTTACAGGATATACAAGCAGTGGTACTGACCACTTCCTTAGCTCGCCGACTCTTTGATGAGAAGAATGAAAACTGGGAAGAATACATCGGGAAAACGATTATGCTAGATGATATATCCGACCCATTTGTAGTAACCGCTGTAGTAGATGTTCCGAAAAATTCCCATCTACGCTTCAGTCTGCTGATTTCTATCCCAGCCGTCATCGACTGGACTGAAAACGAAGACTCAAAATGGAACTGGTCTGATTTCTACCATTATGTTCAACTTAAGCCGGATGTGAATCAGCAAGATTTTGAGGGAAGGCTAGTCGATTTCAGTGAACGATATTTTAAAGGAGACCAAGTATCGGGTAGTGTTGAGAAGTTCAGCTTACAACCGCTAGAAAAAGCCCATTTGTATTCTGATTTTGAGTATGAGATAGGCGTTACCGGAAGCAGTACAGTTGTATGGGAACTACTAATTATTGCCATCGCAATCTTGACTATCGCCTGGATTAATTATATCAACTTAGCTACTGCCAAGTCGCTGGAACGGGCCAAAGAAGTGGGTATTCGTAAAGTAGTGGGGACTAAGCGACGGCAACTTATCAGACAGTACATGATGGAGTCTTTGCTAATCAACGTACTGGGGATTTTAATTGCTTTCACTGTTACCCAAGTTGTTCAAATTAGCTTCAACCGTTTGCTTCAACAAGACCTATCGCTGACTTACCTGCTAAGTACCGGAGGAAATGCTCGTTTCATCGTAGCATTGTTAGGTACAATGACGTTACTGGGCATCTTGGCATCTGGCTTTTACCCCGCCTTTGTTCTTTCTTCTTACCAGCCTACTAAAGTGCTGAGTGGTAAGTTTTCTCAGAATAAAAGTAGTAGTTTTCTCAGAAGGAGCCTTACCGTAACCCAGTTCGCCGCTTCGGTAACCCTGATGGTTGGCTCATTAGTTGTCTACCAACAAATTTTATTCATCCAGCAGCAGAAATTAGGAGTTACCATCGACCAGATATTAGTGATTCGCTCACCGAACCAGGCTCAGTGGGATTCTACCTACATTGATCGGGTGAATAGTTTTAAAGATGCTATTGAAAGGGAAGCATCTATCAGCCAAGCGGCTAGTTCTAACCGGGTGCCTGGTCAACGGATGGGGCGAGTCTTCAACGTGCGGAGTGACCGTACCCAAGAAGGTACCCGCCTTGCCAGCAGCTTTATGGGTGTAGATGCCGATTTTGTAAAACTATATGATGTTCAGCTACTGGCCGGAAGAAACTTTAGGTTGGGTGATTATCATGCTGAGTGGGATCGGTTGCACACCATTCTACTGAATGAGTCTGCGGTTAAACTATTAGGTTTTACGACTAACGAAGAGGCACTAGGCGAAACCGTATGGACCAATGACAAGCCTTGGGAAGTAGTTGGTGTAGTAGCCGATTTTCACCAACAGTCGCTGCGCCATCCGATTGAGCCGATACTATTTCAGCCTACCTATTCTACGTACAACCCAATTTCCGTGAAGCTACTGACGCAGCAATTGCCCACTACCCTCGAGCTACTGGAAGAAAAGTATACCGCATTTTTTCCAAATAACCCCTTTGACTACTACTTTCTGGATGAACGCTTTCAGCAGCAGTATCAGCAAGACTTTTTATTCGGAAGGGTCTTTGGGCTTTTTACCGCACTGGCGCTTCTGGTGTCCTGCATAGGATTATTTGGTTTATCATCGTATACCATCTTCCGGCGCACCAAAGAGATCGGAGTTCGTAAAGTATTGGGAGCCTCCATAGGCAGTATTGTTACCTTGCTTTCCAGAGAATTCGTTAAGCTTATCCTGATAGCTAGTTTACTGGCTTTACCATTGGCTTATTTTATTATGCAACAGTGGTTAGAAAGCTATGCCTTCCGAATCGATATTAGTTGGTGGCTATTTCTACTACCGCTAGCAGTCGTGCTGCTTATCGCGCTGCTGACTATCAGTTTTCAAACCATTAAAGCTGCTTTGGCTAATCCAGTGAATTCACTACGGTATGAATAAATGTAAATTCTCTAAAGACGGTTCACTGTTCAGCTCGTTCTTTCAATGCCCGGTTCATGGCAATAAATCCGGCTTGCGTGGTTTCTCCTGCTTGCTTCATAATTAATCCGCGTAGTAGGCCACTAAATTTCTCCTGCTGAATAAGTTTCACCTGCTGAGGGGCTATTTCTTCAATAACAAAAATGTGGTGCCCATCAAATATTCCCGGAATCCATAAATGTCCTAACCATTCTAAACGCCGATTTTCTTCTACGCTAATCAGCTTAGGGGAAAAAGTCATTGTCTTATCGCCTTGTTTCATTTGATTAGTAAGACGGCTGCCTTTCAGTGCTTTGCCTGAAGAACTTACAATAAATGGGTTCCATTCTTGGTAAGCCGAAAAATTCGTAAGCACTTGCCACACTCGTTTAGCCGAGGCGTTAATAATAATTTCTGTCGTCAGTTCTTTCATAATCATAATAAGGTGAAGGGTAGAACGGCAAAGGGTAAAAGGGCATACGGTGCTGAACCTTCAATCTTTTACCCTCCACCATCTTCTCAAAGGTAAGCCAGCGGAGTGGTAGGTAACATTATCTTTTGTAAAGAAATAAACTACTTTTCCGACATGCGTTTGCGGATACGACTCAGCGAAACTGGGGTGATACCCAGAAAAGAGGCAATGTAATGCTGAGGCACCCGCTGAAACCACGCAGGTTGCGTAGCCAGCAGCTTTTGGTAGCGTTCCTCGGGCGAGTCCAAAATATGAGAGGAGAGAATACGCTGAGCATTAATAAACCGCTGCTCGGTAATCCGACGAGCCATAATCTGAAAATTGACGGAGTAGTTGTACACCTTCATCAGATTCTCATAGCTGATCACCAGTAACTCACTATCCTCTAAGGTTTCTAGGCACTGTTGGCTGGGGGTTTGCTGTAACAGGCTTTCCAATGAAGTGGCGAACAGATTTTCCAGAAAGATAAAAGCCGTAATCTCTTCTCCTTCTCTAGGATAAAACAGCCGGAGACAACCTTGATTGATGAAGTACACCTCTTGCGCTACTGTCCCTTCCTCGATCAGCAAAAACCTTTTGGGCACTTCGCGGTACACACATTGATTTTCCAGATAGGTTAGTTCTGAAGCAGATAAAGGTGCTAGCTGAGTTACGTAGCTCCGAAGCTGGGAACACATATTAAGCAGAAGGTAAACCGAACGCCGAAATGTTGGCGTAGACCCGCCAATCATTGATCTTACTTCCTTCAAAGCGGTATATGTCGGTGCAGGGTACTACGATGTTAGCCTGATCCTTTAGCCGGAAAAAAAACGAATCAACCTCTACCACTAACGCGTTATCCTGACTTACGACCAGCTTCATATCATGACCCTTCCACTGCACCAAGCTATTTTGCCAGACCATATAGTGCTCAATATCCTCAATCCCATAGACGGGCTCCCGATCAGCTACTTTGTACAATGCTTGGGGAGTAAAGTAGTTAGCTGCAGCGACCCAATCACTCTGACCTACCAGTCGCTCCATCGTCTGGACAATATCTAACAAATCGGCAGTTTGGTTCATTATTGGTTGTTTAAAATCTCATATTAGGAAAGAAACACTTCTATTACGCCCTACGAGGCACGGGGGTTACGATCATTTCCACGTACGATTTACTTACATAATCATGATACATCATTATTGACAAATGTACAGTATGTGCTTTCAGGAAAGCCAAAGTAGTTGAGCAAAATACTTAGCTACGTCGCTTTGGGGTTAAAACACATGCTATCTTCCAGGATTTTGTAGGACGGGAACTTCGCAAAACGAGGGTTTTGTGCTAAATTGACCATTCGCAAACTGCATCGTTTTATTTTTTATCAAAGAATACGCAACATAATGAAAAAAAGACCTAACAAGCAAAATGTTCTACCTCGTCGCAATTTCCTAAAGGGAGCCGCTACTTCCGCTGCTTCGTTCATGATTGTGCCCCGCTACGTACTAGGTGGCACCGGTTATCAGGCTCCTAGCGATACAGTAAACGTGGCCGCCATTGGCGCGGGCGGTATGGGGGCTAATAACATGAAAGCCCTTACCAGTCAGAATATCGTGGCCTTGGCTGACGTAGACTACGGCCGGGTAAGAGACTCCGTAAGTCGGGATGATCGCGCTGAGCTAAAAGCCGCTTATGAGAAAGCTACTTGGTACAAAGACTTCCGCAAGATGATGGAGGAGCAGAAAGATGATATTGATGCGGTAGTAATTGCCACGCCCGATCACTTTCACGCAGTAGCCGCTAGTGCCGCCATGCAAATGGGCAAGCATGTGTATGTACAAAAACCCTTGACTTACTCAGTAAAAGAAGCCCGCGAGCTAAAGCGAATTGCTAAGGAAACCGGCGTAGTTACCCAAATGGGAAACCAGGGGCACTCTAGTGACGATGCCCGCCAAGTGAATGAGTGGGTGCAAGCCGGAGCCATCGGTCCGGTACGCGAGGTACATGTTTGGACGAATCGCCCGATCTGGCCTCAAGGAGTTCCTCGTCCTACTGCCGAAGTAGGTAGCGATATGAAATGGAACCGAGGTGGCTTGGAAGACCGTATGATCAAAGCCATGAACGGCAAATACAAAGTACCGAAGGACCTGGATTGGGATGTATTCTTGGGGCCCGCCCCGCAACGGGAGTACCATCCAATTTATCACCCCTTTAACTGGCGAGGCTGGGTCGATTGGGGCGTAGGAGCTTTAGGAGATATGGGAGCTCACCTGATAGATCACCCGTACTGGGCACTTGGGTTAGAGTACCCTGATACGGTGCAGGGAACTTCTACTCCTTGGGGAGGTAACGAAGAAGATCGGGCAACCTATCCACTATCTACTACTGTTCACTATACTTTCCCCGCACGAGGGATGCTACCCGAAGTAACCATGCACTGGTATGATGGCGGGTTGATGCCTGCTCGTCCGGCAGAATTGCCCGACGATGTAGAACTAGACCGAGGGGGTGGGGTAATCTTTCAGGGAGAGAAAGGTATTCTGTATCATAAAACTTACGGCTCTGATCCGAAAATGTACCCGCAGTCGCTAATGGAGCAGTATGCGGACACGCCCCAAACCTACAAGCGCATTGAAGGAGGGCGAGGTGCCCACGAAATGAACTGGATTCGCGCTATTAAGGGTGAAGAGAAAATCTCTTGTCCGTTTGAGTACGCCGCTCCGCTCAACGAAACTATGCTACTCGGAGTAGTTGCTCTGCATGCTCCCGGTGAGATACTACGCTACGACGGTGAAAAAATGGAATTTACCAATAATAAAGATGTGAACCGTCACCTCCACCGCGAGTACCGCGATGGCTGGAGTATAGCGTAACTTTATTTCCAGACAAACTTAAGCCTGGTTGTTTTGACTAGGCTTTTTTGCTAGCAAATCAATTTTTCTCTATGAGCACCATCAACCTACTTACTTTTACTGTATTTTCGGTAGTCTCCGTACTTTGTGGATCGATTTGGGCGCAATCACTAGAGATAAACTACTCGGGAGTAGTGTTCGATAATGATGATCATCGGGATACTTACACTGAAGAAATGCTGATACTCGCCGAGCATTTAGGGGTTCTTGACCTAAAAGCGATTATTACCACCTACCAACATAGTGAATATCCCGAATTTGTAAGAGGCAGGGAGGAGATACGGAAAAAAGCAAAACAGGCCGAATTAAAAGTCGACTATGAGTTATTTTCTGGGGCTAATGAAACCCTCACGGTTCCATCATCAGGAAAAATAAAAGATACTAAGCCATTAGATATTGACGGTAGTCTGTTTATTGTATCTGAGGCAAAAAAGGCATCTCCCACTCAACCTCTAGCTATCCTAACTGGTGGACAACTAACGTCAGTTGCCAATGCTTATCTTTTGGATAGCACAATTGCCGACCAAATTATCGTGCTAGGATTATTCGGAGCACCCAAGATCGATTACAATGCTAATCTAGACTCTTGGGCTTGGACGATTATTCTTGCTAAAATGAAGGTGATCTCATTTAAATTTAGAGAAGATAACGGTGATTTTGGCAAGGCCTTTCTTCAAATGCCTTCAGTGCCTAAAGATCGCTTACAGGAAGTACTTCCTGGCAATGCATTTACTCAGTGGATGATTGACAAGCGGCATCCTAGCCAGGAAATTCTGCAACAGGATGCTGATGGCAACGCCTTAGCTACTTTATTAAGCGACAAATATATAACTGACTACCAAAGGTGGTCTTTCCAAAAGGTTGACCCTGACAATCATCATCCTATTATGATATTAGATCAAAAAGGAAAAGTACATGAGATTCTGAGTGCTAATAAAGAAATCGGTACTAAAACATATTGGCAAATTCTCACCTCTTATGCCCAAATTAATTGAGTTATGTTCTTGTTGGAGTCGTTTTTCAGTTCATATCTTTACCAGTAACATCAATCTGTAGCTTTATGACTTATGCAGTTGTCTACTCAACACATTCTTCTGGCGAAAAATAGAATTACCATTCATCATATTAATTTTTTGTAATCCTCCAACAGTATCTTCTAATGGATTTGAGTATATTGCCTACTTATTCCTAACCTGTATTTACCATGCGTCACCACTTTTTACTTCTCATTCTATCGACAGCTTTTTTGCCCACCGGGCTACTGGCTCAACAAAAGCAGCATACCGATAAGTTTGAACAACTGGGACCCGCTATGTTGCCAACTCCCAATGTGTACCGGGCGGGCTCTGGGGCACCGGGGCATCAGTATTGGCAGCAACGGGCTGATTACAAAATCACCTGCGAGATTAACGATGATAACCAGCGATTAACTGGCTCGGAGACGATTACCTACTATAATAATTCCCCCGATGTGCTGGATTACTTGTGGCTGCAACTCGACCAGAACATGCGAGCCGAAGACTCAGATACCTACAAGACCCGCACCAATAGCCTATCGAATAAAATGAATATTGACAACCTGGAGGCGATTATCGGTTACGGCTTCGACGGCGGACATAAAATTCAGGCAGTAAAGGATGCGGATGGAAACGATATTTCCTATACTATTAACCGTACCATGATGCGGGTAGATATTCCTGAGCCACTGAAACCGGGGGAGAACGTGACCTTTTCGGTAGACTGGTACTACAATATTAACGATCGTAATCTGATGGGAGGCCGGGGTGGCTATGAGTACTTCCCAGAGGATGGAAACTACTTGTACACGATTACGCAGTGGTTTCCCCGTATGGCGGTATACGACGACCACAACGGTTGGCAACATAAGCAGTTTTTAGGAAGGGGCGAGTTCGCTCTTACTTTCGGTGATTACGAAGTAGAAATCACGGTTCCTTCCGATCATATTGTAGCTTCTACCGGAACCCTGCAAAATCCAGAAGAGGTACTAACTACTGAGCAGCGTGACCTGCTGGCGCAATCCAAAACCGCGGATAAACCCGTAATTATCGTTAGTCAGGATGAAGTAGAGAAAAAAGAGAAGCGGCAAGCCAAAGACACCAAAACCTGGATTTACCACGCCGATAGTGTGCGCGATTTTGCCTTCGGTAGCTCGCGTAAGTATATCTGGGATGCTATGGGCGTAGATATTGATGGACGCACCGTGATGGCGATGTCCTACTATCCCAAGGAAGGCAATCCTCTGTGGGAGCAGTACTCTACCGAAGTAGTAGCGCATACCCTCAAGACTTATTCTAAGTTTACTATTCCATATCCGTACCCCAAAGCTATTTCGGTGGAAGCTTCTAACGGTATGGAGTACCCAATGATCTGCTTCAACTACGGTCGCCCGGCTGCGGATGGTACGTACTCCGAACGAATCAAATACGGTATGATTGGAGTGATTATTCACGAGGTAGGTCATAACTTCTTCCCCATGATTGTCAATTCTGATGAGCGGCAGTGGACGTGGATGGATGAAGGTTTAAATACTTTTGTGCAGTACTTAACCGAACAGGAGTGGGATCGCAACTATCCTTCTCGCCGTGGCCCAGCATTCAAAATTGTGCCTTACATGAGTGGCGATAAATCGCAGATCAGTCCAATTATGACCAATTCTGACCAAGTACAGAACTTAGGCCCCAACGCTTACGCTAAGCCCGCTACTGCGTTGAATGTTCTGCGGGAGACTGTAATGGGACGAGATCTATTTGACTATGCTTTCAAAACCTATGCTGAACGCTGGGCTTTTAAGCACCCTGAGCCGGGTGACTTCTTCCGTACTATGGAAGATGCTTCTGGTACCGACCTGGATTGGTTCTGGCGAGGCTGGTTCTATACTGTAGACCACGTAGATGTTGGTATTGATAATGTGAAGTACTATCAGATCAATACCAAGAACCCCGAAGTAGAAAAGCCCATTGCCAAGCAACGCTACCAAGAGCGGGAAAAACATATTAGCCAGACGTACAATGAGGAAGATGTAGCCACTACTGCTATTGAGGCTGATCCAGCTCTTCGGGATTTCTATAATCGCTACGATCCATTCTCAATATCTCCCGCCGACCAGCGAGCCTACGACTCATTTATCGCCAGCCTAAACGATAAGGAGCGTAAACTGGTAGAGTCAGGCAAGCATTTCTACGAAATTAACTTTAGCAATATTGGTGGATTGATTACGCCCGTAATTCTTGGCTGGACCTACGAAGACGGCAGTACCGAGATTGAACGTATTCCGGCGGAGGTATGGCGATATAACTCTAATAAGGTGACCAAAGTATTTGGTAAAGACAAGAAGGTGACCCAGATCGTGGTTGACCCTTACCGCGAAACGGCCGATACCGATGAGACCAATAACTATTTCCCGAAGCAGAACATCCCTACCCGCTTTGAAGTATTCAAACAGAAGCAGAACGCCCGGGGGACTTCCGGCCCTAACCCCATGCAACAACAACGCAAGCGAGGCAATAGCGATGTAGGCAACGAATAGTGAATGATGATTGATGAGTAATGATTAATGGTAAGCAGTTAGTCATTATTCACCAATCATTATTCATCAGAACTTTATGGTTTCTTCTACCCTACCGCATTTAAGCATATCGTCGCCAAAGTAGGGGTTGCGAATTTCTTCGGCATTACTCAGCCAGTAGGCTCCTCGGTCGTTAAAGGCCATAGGGCAATACTGCTTATACAATGTTTTATTTCCCCCATCTTGCGTTTCTAATAGCTCGTACAGATGTACAGACAAACTATCGAAGTACATTCGTTGAGTGTCTAAATCGGTTACAGTAGCAATTTGTTTGGCACTCTGTTGTACCCCCATCATATTAGTAGCATCAATAACCTCTAACATACTCATTGCCTTCGCTTGGGATTCTTCCGGACTGGAAGTAACCAGTGCATCTTTTAGTAATAAGTACTGATCTACTACCGAGGCTAAGTTCTTCTCTTCTGATGATTGGTTATCATTGGCGGGAGAAGTGTTAGCCGATTGCTCTGAGGCAGAATTGGTACAAGCTGCTAGGAAGACCAATGAGATGGTAAAGATGAATAAGTTTTGAATAGGTCGCATCATTATAGTATTCGGGTTTAGAAGTCCTGATTTTATGTTTCACCGCGTAGGTACTTAACCATGTTATTGACAAACAGTTTGCTGTGCTTTAGTATCGATAATACTGTAAGGCTTTTTACAAATCTGAAGATACGAGCAATTCTTCTGTCAAAATCCAAGCGGTTTGAACGTTAGTAATCGAGTCGGTTGGTCGCGTATAGGCACAAAACAGCCGATTATTGGCCTGAGCAATGATTGGGAAACCACTACTGCGGGCAACTCCTACTTCCGTTAGCGTAACGGACTGCCCTAGAGCACCGGAGGAATTTACCGCTATTAATTTTATACCTGCTTTATCACTGCTGCTTTCCATCCAACTGACTACAGCGGTAGTTTCATTAATCATTTCAATATCCACTCTGCCCAGTGGCGGTTGCTGATCAATCTGAATGGGCTTGCCAAATGTTTTTCCGCCATCGCCGGAGAAGATAACCTGCACCTTGGGAATATCATTCGCAGCGGTGAACCATACTACGGCGACGTAATTCTTATAGACACTGATCGCCGGGCCATTCACCGGGCAACCGGCAATCTGCCAACCGTCGTCGTGCAACGGGTACGGGGCCGACCAGCCTTTAGCTGTTTGACGCACCACGTAGATATCGCGAATTTCATCATCAGTACGATTGCGGTACACCATAATGGCACTGTCAGAAGTTAAGGCTGCATCGGTTTGACAACAACCGCAAATCCGGTTGTCCAGATAATAGCCTGCCTGAGCGGTGCCATCGGGTGTGATAATATTCGTATACAGATTCATAGCTCCGTTCTCCTGTTTCGTCTGACGACCATCTAACCACACCGATAGTATTTGAGTAGAAGATAGGGGCAGTAGCGTGACAAAGCCATGTTCAGCTGCCACGCCGTCTTGGTGCAGCACCGCCGGAGTGCTCCAGTCGGTTTGCTGAGAGTCAGCTAAGGAAATTTTTATATCATAATCGTAGGTTCCCTCCGCGCTCTTTTGAAGATAGTGAGCCACCGCAAAAGAATCAGTCACGGCCATAGAAGGAAAGTCAGCCCAATTGACGAACCAATCTTCACCCTGAGCAATGGTTTTCAGCGAAAAACTGCGTTGGCAACTGCTAAGAAATACTACAATTAGAAAAAGAACGTAGAAACTGCACCGAATCATGGGAGGGCCTTAAGCTGATTCATGGCTTCGGCATCATTCCATTCCTTACTGCCGATAACCGTTTCTACCAGCTCACCCGCAGAGTTAATTAGAAAGGTAGTGGGCAAGGAGTAGATATTTAGATTCTCAATGGGGGTTTTGGTATGCACAAACTGGAAAGTAAAATCTCGTTTCTCAGTAAACTTCTGGATTTTAGCTAAATCTTCGTAGGAAGCCACCAGAAAAACGTACTCTTCGCCCAATTGCTCCGCCGCCTCACTTATGGAGGGCATTTCTATGATACAAGGTTTGCACCAAGTAGCCCAAAAATTTAGAAATACTTTTTTACCCTTCAGGGCTTCCCAACTAATCGGGTTCCCATCCAAATCGAGTAATTCAATAGCGGTAATATCCACTTCCGTATCGGCCACAGTTTGGGTGCTGTTTTCTTCGCTTACCTCAATTTGGTATGAAGCATTTTCCGGCGACGAACATCCCGCGAGAAATAGCCAAGAAAGTAGGGTGATGGTGTAGTACATTGTTGATTGTTTTAAATGGTTCAATTGTTCAGCGGCTAAATTGGTGATTAGTTATTAGTTCATGGTTGATAGTCGGCAGTCCACAGGTCTAGAAGCTTAAAGTGTTCGGGTGTTGGGAATTAGTCATTACTCATTCTCTACTACCCATTGCCCCACGCCAATTAATCATTATTCATTAACTAGTGGGCTCTATCAACAATCAATTTTAAATTCCGTTCTCCGTTGCTAACTGCTAACTGCTAACTGCTAACTGCTAACTGCTAACTGCTTCACTGCCCTTTGTTCCAACGATAGATAACTTCTTGGGCTGGTTTATTCTGAGGCGTAAAGCGGCTGTTGTTAACCCCGCCCGAACGGTGGTGGGGTACACTCCACTTCCACAAGAAGCCGCCCCCGTACCAGGGTTCGGTATTGAACGTCTCGTAAAGAGCATCGTAAGCGGTGCGTTGCGCCCACATATCGGTGGTTAGTTCGCTTTCGCTCATATTCCAATGCTCGCCCGCACTGTGAATCATACTGCGGTAGCCGTATTCAGTGAAGATTAACGGACGGTTTAACGACTGACTAAACGAAGCCAATTTTTTCTTAATGGGCTTCCACCCTTGCATTAGCTCTTCTTTAGACGGTTTAGGCTGATCCGAAAGCGGAAAATATCCGTCAATGCCGATATAGTCCAGGTCTTGCCAGAACGTAACATTGTGGTAGTTATCCCAGTTGGCAGCGTAGGTAAGTGGCCCATCGTATACTTGGCGCACGTCGCGAATAAGCGATCGCCAAAACTCCGGTCGTTGCTTTACTGAGTGCCGCACTTCCGTGCCAATACAGAATAATTCTACCGAAAGTGAATCGGCCAACTTAGCAAACGCTAATACATAGTCGCGGTAATCTTTTTCCCAAGTAGCCCAGGCTTCCGGATTTCCCAGATCAAAATCACCGGGCCAACCCTGGTTCTTTACCCACAGGTGAGGCTTTACCATCACCTTCATTCCTCGGTCGTGGGCCATTTCTACGCAGTGGGCAATTCCGGTCAAGCTTTCGCCCCAGTAGTAGTACTTCTTTTGGCCTTGCCACCGCACAAAGGTTTCTCCGGGAATGCTAAAAGCGTAAGGAACTAATGCTACCCAGTTGAACCCTAACGAGTCTACAGGACCTAACTCATGCGATTCAAACGGGTCGCGCGGCCCTTCCAAATTAATTCCTTTGATAAGATCAGCACGGTACGGAGGATGGACTTGTTCAGAATGGGCTGAGTCGCAACGGGTGAGCAAGCCAAGAACGATAGTACCTGCGAGTAGATAAACTGTAGCGTAGAAGGCAGTATGTTGCGACATAATCCTTACTTAGTTTATTGAATTTAACAGTAACAACCCGTAATGCAGTTCATAGTTTTCTTAGGCTTTAATTCTCTTGACTAACGGCGGATGCATAATAACTTCGTAAAATGGTATACTGGCAAGCTATAACTCTGGGTTTTGCTTCAGTGTATCTGAATTGCGACGGGTTTGCGCCTTGCCTTCTTGCGCGTTATAGTAAATCCGTTGAGTAGGATACGCAAAATCAATATCTTCCTGCTCCGCAAAAGCAGTAAGCACTTCTTCCCAGATTTTATGCTCAGTCGTACGTCGTTTGCGGGGGTTACAGAGATAACGGATGGTGAGCGATACTCCGTTTTCAATCACCCGGGTGTACACTATGGGAGTAAGATTAGTGTAAAAAATCAGGTACTGCTTAGAAGCTTCCATTAGTCGTTTGGCGGCTGTACGAGATAGCTGATCGACGTGGGTATGAACTACATCTTCTAGGATAGTTTTGGCTTTTTTCCAGTTACTCTCGAAGGTTACCCGAACTTCAATCTCATTCCAAATATGATTGAACCCCTGGGTGAAGTTAGCCTGGGGCTCCCTAAATACTTTACCGTTAGGAATATGAATGATTCGCCCGGTACTCTGGTCGGCATCCACCCAGTTTCTGATCTCATTGATGGTAAATTGGTAGAACCGAATATCAATTACATCACCCGCAAATTCGCCGATCTGAACCCGATCGCCAATTTCAAACGGGCGACGTAGTAAAATAAATACCCAGCCTGCTATGTTAGCAATAGGTTCTTGCAAGGCAATGGCCAGCCCTGCCCCAACCAAACCAAAGAACGTAGCTAGCGACCCTACCCGATCTATCCAAATAGAGCCAATAATAATAACCAGCAGTAGGTTAGTCAGGTTTTTTATACCGTTTCGCCAGTAATAACGATCCTTTGGATTCTTTACTCCCCGAAAGATAAGTTTCAACCCAAAGAACCGAAATAGCCACAATCCTAAGATTACCAGCAGCGAGTAGGCAATTTTTAGTTGGATGGCTTGGCTAATCATCCAGTTTTCGGCAATCCATTCAGAAATATTCATGTAGGCTCCGGTTGCAAAAAGTAATACTAGGCTAACGCTTACAAAAATCAAGGGGAAAACGATAGAAAGCAACTACCCCACTTGGTTTATTCAAATAATAGCAATTATTCTTCGTACCAGTGTTGCTGCCGTAAGTCGGAAAAATTGATTTTTCAATTACCCACTAGCTATTCTCAGGAAGAAGTATATTGCATCAGTGAACCAGATTAAGAACTACGTATGCCTCAATTATTATTTTTTTGTTGGATTTTCTCACTAGCCTTGGCTACCACTGCAAGTGCCCAAAACCAACCCCGCCCCAACATTTTACTAATTTTTACTGATGACCAGGGGGCGCTGGATATGAACTGCTACGGCTCCGCCGATTTGCAAACTCCCAATATGGATACGCTAGCCGCCTCGGGGGTTCGGTTTACCCAGTTCTATGCCGCCGCTCCGGTTTGCTCGCCCTCCCGAGCTGGATTACTTACCGGGCGCACTCCATTGCGGGCGGGGCTACCGGGCAACGTTCCTATTCCCTATCGTCGGGAAGGAGCGGGCTTGCCCACCGAAGAAGTTACTATTGCCGAAATGCTGAAAGAGGGTGGCTACAAAACTGGCCATATTGGAAAGTGGCACCTAGGGCACATTCCCGACAAGCAACCCACCGGGCAGGGCTTTGATTATAGCTTCGGCCATATGGTGGGCTGCATTGATAACTACAGTCATTTCTTCTATTGGAATGGACCTAATGTTCATGATTTGTGGCGTAACGGCCAGGAGGTTCATTATCCCGGTCGGTTCTTCCCGGATTTAATGGTAGAGGAGGCGAATCAGTTTCTGGAGCAAAATCAAGACACCACTTTCTTTCTCTATTGGGCCATTAACGTGCCTCATTATCCGTACCAAGGCTCGCCGGAGTGGCTGGAAACTTACGCCGATCTACCCTCGCCCCGGCGAGAATACGCGGCTTTTGTCTCCACAATGGACGAAAAAATTGGGGCAGTGCTAAATAAGTTGGATGAGCTGGGGCTGCGGGAGAAGACGTTGGTAATTTTTCAGTCGGATCATGGGCATTCGGTAGAAGAACGGGCGATGTTTGGCGGAGGCAATGCCGGAGATTATCGAGGGGCTAAGTTCAGCTTGTTTGAAGGCGGCATTCGGGTTCCGGCTATTGCCAGTTGGCCGGGCACACTGCCCGAAGGGGAAATACGCAATCAGTTGTCAGTAAGTACCGATTGGCTCCCCACCATCGCGGATTTTTGTGAAGTAAGTGTTCCGCAGACGGTGCTGGACGGAAAAAGTCTGGTTCCGCTACTTCGCGATGCTACGGTAGACTCACCGCACGAAACAGTGTACTGGCAAACCGGACGCGGCGAAAGTAGCCAGTGGGCCGTACGCCAAGGCGACTGGAAACTGATTGGCTACCCGCGTGACCCCGTACAACCCGATCGTTTGGTAGTAGCTGATAGCTTGTTTCTGTCGAACTTATCGCAAGATATTTCGGAGTCGACGAACCTTGCTGGGCAGCATCCGCAAAAAACGGAAGAACTTCATCAGTTGTACCAGCAGTGGTTAGATGAAATCACCCAAGAAAATCAACTCAGAAATTATGAGTAGCACATTAAACCAACCAACCTATGAACCTATCACGTATACTAGGGGCATTTTTACTAGCCCTGGTGATTGTCTTAGGAATGCAGTCACCTCCCGACAAGTCGTTAAGCCAGCAGATTAACGAGCAGCTTACTACCTACGTTAATACTTTTCGACAAGAAAAAATATACATCCATTTCGATAAACCCTACTACAGTGCCGGAGAGTCTATTTGGTTTAAAACGTATCTGGTAGATGCCGCCCTGCACTCCCCCCAATCTCTCAGCGGCTTGGCCTACGTAGAGTTAATTGACCCTAGCGGAAATATTATCAGTCACCGTAACCTAGAGGTATCTGAAAGCGGGGCTGCCGGAGATTTCTTTCTTAGCGATACCCTACCCGTAGGAAGCTACACCGTGCGGGCTTACACCAACTGGATGCGGAATTTTGATGAGGCGTACTTTTTTCAAAAATCAATACCTGTTGGTAGTATAGACAGCACCGCATTGGCAGAAACTGTTCGTCAGGAAGAACAAGTGGAGCAAGAGAGTTTTGTCTTTCAACAGGATCAGCCACCCATCGATCTTCAGTTCTTCCCGGAGGGAGGTCAACTTGTAAATGAGCTCACCAGCATAGTAGCATTTAAGGCAACTGGGCCCGATGGCCGTGGTTTAGCTGTGCAGGGGCGTATTGTAGATCAACATCAACAGCCAGTAACCACGTTTAAGAGCCAACAATTTGGCATGGGGCGTTTCATCCTTAAACCCTCAGCCAGCTGCACGTATCAGGCAGAAATAGAGATAGCCGGGGTGCCACTTACCTTTCCGCTTCCTGAGGCGCAAGAGTACGGATACATCATGCGATCTTCTCCCCGGCACTTCTCAGAAAATATAAAAATTGCTATCGAGAGCCACGGCAACGAAGGGGTAAAAGATGGTGTGCTAATTGGCCATCAGCGAGGCATACCTTTTATCTCTATTATTGTAGAAGCCAACAAACCCTATTTTATTGCGGAGATACCTAAGTCCACGTTTCCTAACGGTATTTGCCACCTTACTTTCTTCGATAAAATTGGTGCGCCTCAGTGCGAACGTCTGATTTTTGTTAACTACCCCACAAATCTGCCCAAGCTGTCTATTAAAAGCAGTCAGCCCCGTTACGCCACCCGTCAGAAGGCGACGCTCCGCCTATCACTAGCTGATGAAAATCAGCAACCACTACCGGCATTTGCTTCGCTCACCGTTACTAACCCTAATCAGGTTAGCTATTCTGATGGCGAGGAGACTATCGTAAGTAACTTATTACTTACCTCTGATCTGAGGGGAACCATTGAGCAACCGCAGCACTATTTTACCAACCGTACGCAAGAGTCTTATCAAGCGTTAAATAATCTAATGCTCACCCAAGGTTGGCGGAGGTTTGTCTGGAACGATGTTCTTCGTGACACTTTAGCCCCAGCAGAATACATGGTAGAGCGCGGCTTCCAAATAAAGGGGCAGATGGTTCGCTACTACAGCCGGGATCAGCCCGTGAGTGGCCCAATTACAATGATGACGGTGGATAGTTCATTTTTTGTAGCGGAGGGAAAAACGAATGAAAGTGGGCAATTTACTTTCGTTGATAATCAGTTTCAAGACACCACGGAGCTAGTTATTCAGGCACGGCGGGTGAAAGGCAGAAAAGAAAAATTAAAAAAGGATGTTTTTATCAAATTAGAGTTACCCACTAAACCCCCAGTTGAGCAAGCAAGAAGCCCCGATCAATCAGCTTGGCTATCTATGATGGGCAATTATCTGGAGCAGCAGCAGAAAATTAACCAGATTGATGAAGCCTATAATTTTGACGAGAAAGTTATCATACTAGACGAGGTTGAAATAGAAGGGCGTAAAGACGATTTCAATGATCCGTTTCGTGATGCGAATCGGCTGTATAGCGAGCCGGATAATAGGATCATTCTGGACTCAATACCGGGAGGAGCTAGCGCATTATCGATATTTGATCTGTTACGGCGTGTGCCGGGAGTACAGGTGTTTGGTGCATTTCCTAACGAAACCGCCGTTATTCGCGGAATTACTAGTTTTCGTGGGTCAAATGAGGCATTTTATTTACTGGATGGTATTCCGACGGATGCTGAGCTAATCAATACGATTAATGTCAATGATGTATACTACATTGATGTGCTGAAAGGACCTGCGGCAGCCATCTTCGGCAGCAGGGGGGCAGGCGGAGCCATTGCGGTGTATACCCGGCGAGGAGCCGGTGTGCCGGTGGTTACGGAGCGGTTAGGCATTACCAATATAACACATCCCGGCTATTACCAAGCCCGTGAATTCTACACTCCTCGCTACAATACAAAGAAGTCCGAGCACGTAAAACCCGATTTTCGCTCTACTTTACACTGGGAACCAACGCTCGTTTTTGACGAAGAGGGAACCGCTCAGGTAGAATTTTATACTTCCGATGAAAAGGCTGAATTTGATGTGCGCGTAGAGGGGATTACCACTTCTGGTAAGCCGTTTGCCCAGCAACATTCTTTAGTAGTGGATTAATAAAGTGTTACCGTGCTCTGTGTTGGGGTGTTATAGTATATGCTCAGCTTTCATAGATACTACAATCTATACCTAAGACTGCTTAACAGTCATAAACACTATTCATTACCCGAACACATTAACACCATAACACTAGAACACATTTAGTTCAAAGCTTCTTTATACGTTTCAATAGCTCGTTCGCGGGCTTCTTTATGGTTTACCATGGGTTCAGGATAATCATCGGTGCCGTACTCAGGTATCCACTCTTTGATGTATTCTTCGTTTTTATCAAACTTCTCGGTCTGCGAGTAGGGATTAAATACTCGGAAGTAGGGTTGGGCATCGGTACCACTGCCAGCCGCCCATTGCCAACCACCATTATTATTAGCTAATTCGTAGTCAAGTAGTTTTTTAGCAAAGTAAGCTTCGCCCCAGCGCCAGTCGATCAGTAAATGCTTAGTGAGAAAGCTGGCTACAATCATCCGTACCCGGTTGTGCATATAGCCAATCTTGTTAAGCTGGCGCATACCAGCATCTACAATGGGGTATCCGGTTTTTCCTTCGCACCAGCGCTGGAAATCGTCCTCACTATTTCGCCAGGGAATATTATCGTACTTAGGCTTAAAGGCCGTATCTACTACCTGCGGATTATGAAACAGCACCTGCATGTAGAACTCTCGCCAAATGAGCTCATTCAAAAATGTTTCGTTTAATTCTCTGGCTTCCCAAACCAATTTACGAATGCTTAGTGTGCCGTGTCGGAGGTGAATACCGAGGCGAGAGGTAGCATCTTTGGCAGGGTAATCCCGGTTTTCACCATAGTCTTCAATTAAGGATTCGTTAATACGATTGGCAGGAATCTCAATATCTGACCGCTCAAAACCCATATCCTCCAGCGAGGGCATTGGTAGCGACTTGGTTTGGCACCAACTATTGAAAGAGAGACCGGAGGTATACGATTCCAGCATACCATCTTCCAGTTTATCTAACCAAGATCGTTTGTAGGGAGTAAATACCTTGTAAAAATCCCCTCCGCCGGTTAGTATCTCATCCTTCTCAAAAATTACCTGATCTTTAAAGGTGCGGAACGGAATATCCTGCTTGGTAAGTAATTGATTAATTGCTTCGTCCCGTTCTTTGGCGTAAGGCTCATAATCGTGGTTGGTGTAAACCGCTCGTACCGAATAGTTGCGAAGCACTTCTTCCCACACCTCTTCGGGTTTGCCGTACTTCACCAGCAGTGATGTGTCTTTATCCTCCAGGCGTTGGTGCATGGCTGTGAGTGTATCGTGTAGAAACATCACTCGGGCATCGTTTTTATCTTCCAGTTTATCTAAAATGTTCCGGTCAAATATGAAGAGCGGCAGTACCGGTAAGTCCCCTTGTAAAGCATGAAATAAGCCGGCGTTATCATCAAAGCGAAGGTCGCGACGGAACCAAAAAACAGCAATATTCTGATTAGACATAGATATTTTTTACGAAAGTTTGTTGACAGAACTAGAAAATCTAGCCAGTGTTTCATATTTCCTACTATGGTTTTCTCATAAAGATACGTGGGTAAGACAACGTTGTACACTTGGTTTTCCACCACTAAATCCAGCAGTATGTCCACGTACGGTTTACAGCAAGAAACAACTGCATTTTATGAGCAACTGGAAATAGTAATCACGCCTTCTCTTGACTTTTGATGCCTTCCTCATTAGAGTAATGACTGAAATTTGCCAACCCTTAAAAATGCAGTTGAGCCGATGTAGTCTATAAAATCGCTGAAGATCGAGTAAATTATACTTTTCTAGGAAGGCAATAAGTGGAAAGATAATTTTTCGGATAAACCCTAAATGGGAAACTTCTAGACAGTCAGGCAATGTTACACCCATTAAAATAAGGTGCTCTAAGAGCGTGTTTGGATTTTATTTTTAGAATTTATTATGAGGTGTTTTTCGGACAGACGAGACTCTTTTTCGGAGGATAGCCTAAGCTATCGTCCGAAAAAAAGGCGAAGTATGGGCGGAAAACAGCCATCAGAAAACTAAAGGATAAAGTTCAAACACGCTCTAAGTAAATGAAAAGAATACTTGTCGCTAGTAAGAATAAAACTTCGTAGAAATATGCTGCCAATATGCTCTGCTACCAACCGTTTTTTGGTAGTACTACTGGGGTTCGTAACGTTAGCCTGCCAGAAAAAAGTAGATGAAAGTTTTGTGGCTGATGACCCTGAGTACGTTCACCAGTCGATGCAAAAACTCACCGATGTAATTGTTTATGACATTTTCTCGCCCCCGGTCGCCAGCCGGATTTATGTATACCCCAGCATTGCTGCTTACGAAGCTCTTTTGCCCGACTATCCCGAATACCGATCATTGGCTGGGCAGCTCAATGGTTTGAAGCCGATTCCCGCTCCCGACACCACGCAGCCTATCTCGTTACCACTGGCCAGTATTCACGCCTTTCTTACTGCCGGAAAGCATTTTATATTTTCTGAAGAGCGGATTGATGAATATCAGCAGGAGTTGTACCAGCCGTTCGAAACCGCCTTTCCGGAAGATATGTACAACAACTCACTCGCTTACGGTGAGCAGGTAGCTCAGCATATTTTAGACTGGTCTAGCCAGGATAATTACAAACAATCTCGCTCTTTCCCTAAGTTTACGGTGAATGATGCCCCCGGTCGGTGGCAACCCACTCCACCCGATTATATGGACGGTATTGAGCCTCACTGGAGCAGTATTCGACCGTTGGTGATCGACTCAGCTAACCAGTTTGTCCCTGCCCCGCCCTCTCCTTTTTCAATAGAAGAAGGTAGCCAGTTTCTTGCGGAAGTGATGGAAGTGTACGAGACGGTTAACAACCTAGATGAAGAGCAGGCCGAAATTGCCAGTTTCTGGGATTGCAACCCCTACGTCTCTCATCATCAGGGACATGTAATGTTTGCTACCAAAAAGATTACTCCGGGCGGGCACTGGATGGGTATTGCTAAAATAGCTGCTCAGCAATCTGGGGCTGATTTGATGCGGTCATTAGAAACCTATGCTTTTACCGCTATTGCACTGTTCGACGGTTTCATTAGTTGCTGGGACGAAAAATACCGTAGTAGTCTGATCCGCCCCGAAACGGTAATCAATCAGCACTTTGATGAAGACTGGATGCCACTGTTGCAGACCCCTCCCTTCCCTGAATATACTAGTGGGCATAGTGTCATTTCCGCTTCAGCTGCGGTAGCCCTCACCGAGCTATACGGCGAACCCTTTGCTTACGTAGACTCTACCGAAGTTGCGTACGGTCTGCCCCCCCGGGAGTTCAACTCTTTTCGAGAAGCTTCGGAAGAAGC
Source organism: Tunicatimonas pelagia (assembly GCF_030506325.1). Lineage (NCBI taxonomy): Bacteria > Pseudomonadati > Bacteroidota > Cytophagia > Cytophagales > Catalimonadaceae > Tunicatimonas > Tunicatimonas pelagia. The sequence continues at coordinate 4,012,778 of NZ_CP120683.1, forward strand.
GGCAATCAGTCGGTTGTACGGTGGCATTCACTATATGCCAGCCATCGACAATGGAGTAGAACAAGGCCGACAAGTAGGTAACTTTATTTTGAGCAAAGTTAATACTCGAGAAGAAGCTTCGCTGGCAGAGAAATAATGGCGTTAAAAAACTACTCTCTGGCGCAGTAATAGTTTCCTTATTTGGCTGTTGATAATGGTCTTAATTTTGTGCAACCGATTTAAGTAATCTCGCCCCTATTTTTGTTTAAAGCAAATGATTTTTTCCTCCACGTGGCTGAACCCTTGCCTATTGGTCTTAAAAGGGGCTTTTATTCCAAAAGGTTAGTAAATGCAGCATTTAGTACATGCCAGAAGTACACTCACTAATATTGTTTTTAAATATATTTGTTAGATATTTGCGAAAATCTTAAACCAACTACTAAGTTGATGGTTGGTTTTTTACTATTTATTATTACTGCAAAGCTTATGAGAATTTTTACACAACTTACCTACGTCATAACTGTGGCGTTGGCAGTGCTATGGAGTAGTACTGCGTGGGCGCAAGAGAAGACCGTTTCAGGGACGGTGACATCCGATGCGGAAGGCCCTCTTCCGGGAGTAAATGTACTAGTGAAAGGCACCAGTACGGGTACCGTCACTGACCTAGATGGTAACTATCGTTTGAACGTACCAGATGGTCAGGACACCATCATGTTTTCTTCTATTGGATACGCCAACCAAGAAATTCGAGTGGGTAACCAGACCACTATTAATGTAGTTATGACTGAAGATGTGCAATCTCTCAGTGAAGTAGTGGTGATCGGGTACGGCACCCAAGAGAAGAAAGATGTGACAGGGGCTCTATCTACTATTAAGGCGGAAGATTTCAATAGTGGGGTGATTAATACCCCCGAACAGTTATTTCAAGGGAAATTATCCGGTGTGCAGGTTACTCAGAACGGTGGGGCACCTGGTGGGGCAGTTTCGATTAATATTCGGGGGGCTAACTCAATACGGTCAGGAAATGGACCACTCTTCGTAGTAGATGGGGTACCACTAACTTCAGATAATCCCAATGCCCAGGGGCAAAGCATTTCGGGAGGACAGGGCGTGGCTCCCCAAAACCCACTAAACTTCATTAACCCTAACGATATTGCCTCTATTGACATATTGAAGGATGCATCAGCAGCAGCGATCTACGGTTCCCGAGCGGCTAATGGGGTAGTAATTATTACGACTAAATCAGGGGAAGCCGGTGTCTCCTCTGTAGAATATAGTAGTTATGCTAGCGTAGATTATCTCAGAGAGAGATTAGATTTACTTTCGGCTGATGAGTTTTTGGCCGCAGGTGAAGAGTTTAATTTGAATTTACTAGATGGCAATTCAGATACCGATTGGCAAGATGAATTATTCCGTACTGCTTTCTCCCACAATCATAGCTTGTCCTTTAGCGGAGGGGCTGATCAGTCTAGTTACCGTATTTCCTTGAGCGCACTGGATCAACAAGGAATTATTAAACGAAATGATTTTACTCGGTATACCGCCCGAATTAACGCCAATACGAAAGCAATAAATGATCGGCTAAGCTTATCAATGCGATTGACAGCTTCACGAGTAGAGGATAATCATGCTCCTGGTTTAGAAGAGACAGCTAATGCTACCGGAGATATTGTCTCCAACTCTGTTCGGGCAAACCCTACCTTTCCGGTATTTAACGAAGATGGAACTTATTTCCAAGATGGTTTCAATAACCCTATAGCAGCTCTTAACCTAATCAACGATGCATCTGCTACAAACCGAATTCTCGGAAATATGTCGGCTAGCTTTGAACTTTTTGAAGGGCTAACGTATACTGCCAACTTAGGAGCTGACGTAGCTAATTCTGAAAGAAGGACTGATATTTCCCAACAACTGATTGTAGAAAGTAATCGTGGTACCGGAACCATTAATAGTCGCTCTACTAACAGCTTTGTTATAGACCATACGCTTAATTATACTAAAGAATTTGAACGAAGTCGATTCGAAGCTCTATTAGGATATTCATACCAGAGCTTTAGGGTGCAAGGCTCTACTATATCCAGAACGGCTCCCTTGCTAGACAACATCTTGATAACTCCCCAACTGTTGTTTGGATCAGAACAAAATAACGCACCATCTTCTTTTGTAGATAACCGCGAACTACAGTCGTACTTTGGTCGCTTAAATTACTCACTACTTGATAAGTACATTCTAACCGCTACCGTACGAGCAGACGAATCTTCTGTCTTTGGCCCAGGGAATGAGTTAGGGGTATTCCCTTCCTTTGCTTTTGGATGGCGCCTATCTGAGGAAGCTTTCTTAGAAGGTGCTGGGTTCGATGATCTCAAGTTCCGACTAGGTTACGGTATTTTGGGTAATCAGGAGCTTCCTACCACTCAACAGGCCTTCGTATTTGGGTCTAACAACACAACTCGGTTTGTATCAGGAGGTCAGGTTTTACCAGGACTAGCACTAATCAGGTCCCCTAACCCCAATCTGAAGTGGGAAGAGCAACGACAATTTAACGTTGGTTTTGACTTCTCATTCTTACAAGGTCGAGTGGGAGGTACTATTGACTACTTCTTCAAAGATCAGGATGACTTAGTGGTGTTCGTTCCTACCATTCAACCAGCTCCTTCAGCTAATGCGTTTATTAACTTACCAGCAGGTTCCATTCAAAACCAAGGAATTGAGCTTACCCTAAACACGGTTAATGTAGACCAGGGTGATTTCCGATGGAATACGGATCTCAACTTCACGTATCTCGATAGCCAAGTAGATGGTCTGGATGTGACTCGTATTCAGGGGGCTAGTGCTAGCGGACAAGGATTGTCTGGTACACCCGTTCAGTTCTTTGTTAATGGTGAAGCTCCTAATGTATTCTTAGGACGAGAATTTGTGGAAATCGGTCCGGATGGTGAAAATGTGTTTGCTACTGGTGATGGTGGCGAAGTTGATCAGTTCCGAATTTTAGGGGATCCTATACCAAATGTGATAGCAGGTCTTACCAATAGCTTTTATTACGGAAATTGGGATTTTAATTTCTTATTGAGCGGTACATTTGGAAACGATATTTATAATAACACCGCTAACGCCCTGCTTACCTACCCTGCATTTGCTTCAGGGGGCAACGTAACTCAAGAGGTTATAGACGAAGCCCGCGCAACAGAAGAAGATGTACAAAATGCTAACTCATACTCGAGTCGATTTATTGAAAACGGAAGCTTTATACGACTAACAAATGTGTCACTTGGCTATAATTTTGACGTTGCCAACATAGATTGGCTGGGCGGGTTACGACTTTATGTTACTGGCCAAAACTTGTTTGTAATAACCAATTATAGTGGCTATGATCCTGAGGTAAATGTGCAGCCTGGTGTAGGAGACAATACTCAACCTGCTGCCATTGGTATTGATAATACGGGATACCCTCGTTCATCTACTGTGCTATTTGGACTAAATGTATCTTTTAAATAACACATTAAAATAATTGCTATGAATACTATATATAAAGGATTTCTTCTAGCAGCGGGTTTATGGATGTTTACTGCTTGCGAAATAGAAGAAGTAATTGAGGATGAACTTACAGCGGAGGAGGTATTTGCCACTCCGGGCGGAGCGCAACAGTTAGTAGCTCCGATATATGCTAGTGTGCGCGATCTGATGAAACAAGATGGAGTGTATGGGGTCAATGAGCATACCAGTGACGAAATGCTCGGGCCCACTCGTGGTACTGACTGGGATGATAATGGAGTCTGGAGGGTACTACATACGCACACTTGGGATGCTAATAATCTTTATATCAGAAATAGCTGGAATGATCTTAACAGGGGAGTATCCCGAGCGAATTCAGCATTGAGTGTGCTTCTACAAGCCGAAAACACTCCTGAAAACCGTCGGCTTATTGCCGAGGCCCGTACCTTACATGCTATGTTTTCGCTGTTTGTGATCGATATGTTTGGCCAGCTTCCTTTCCGGGAATTTGACGATACCGATTTCACTTCACCAGGCCAGGTATTAAATCGCCAAGAAGGTTTTGATTTTATAGAAGAACAACTAGAATTGGCTCTTCCAGACTTGGGTGCAAAATCAGATGTTCCCTACGGACGCATGACTACATCATCAGCCCAAACGTTACTTATGGTACTAAACCTCAATCATGAGGTACTCTTAGGACAACGTGATGACGACCGGTTCCGCCGAGTAGCCACTCTAGCTGATGAGATTATCAATAGCGGTGAGTACTCATTAGCCACTGACTACTTTGCCATATTCAATAATGATAACACTGAAACCCAAGGACAAAACGAGGCAATTATTATTTCTGAATTTAACGATTCTGAGGATTTAGCAGTAAATAATCAGTTATTTGTCAATATGACACTCCACTATAACCAGCGGTGGGGGCAAAACAATGAGTTCTCTGCCTGGAATGGTTTTACTACAATTGCAGATTTTTACAATCGCTTTGATCAAAATGATCCCCGATTTTCTGATAGCACGTATGCTGTGAGTGGAATTCCTCGTGGTTTCCTAGAAGGGCAACAGTTTACCGAAACTGGCGAATTTATTCTTGAAAGAGGAGCTAACTCGATTACAGTAGAGAGTCCTGATAACCCTCCGGCTCCATTGCTAAGCTACACGCTTGATGTGTCACTTACCGGAAATAGCGAGTCTAATGGTGTTCGAGTGATAAAATACCAGCCTGACAATGATTCACCTCAGCAAGGTCGAGCTGATTATGATTATATCCTTTGGCGGTTAGGAGATGTGTACCTTATGAAGGCAGAAGCATTGTGGAGGGTTGGTGATATTGCTCCGGCCACCGCAGCTATTGACGAGCTAAGAGCCGCGCGAGGTCTTGCTCCAGTAGGCGTAATAGATGAAGATGTTATCTTGAACGAGCGAGGTTATGAGTTGTACTGGGAAGGGCACCGACGACGCGATCTAATTCGGTTTGATCGTTACAATAGTGCCTATACTCTTAAAGATCAGTCCCCTGAATTCAGACAGCTATTTCCAATCCCTCAGACCGCCATTGATTCTGATCCTAACTTAGAGCAAAACGACGGATACACTGGCGGATAATCGCCTCATCTTTTAAAAATCATTTTTAGAAAGCAAGTATGAACGATCATGCTTGCTTTTTTGATATACTAGTATGCGGTTCAGAATAGTAGTCTACATTCTATTAGCCATTACATTTGGCTGTAAAAATGCCGAAGATAACCAGCTTTTTAGCTTGCTTTCGGAGGGAGAGACCAACATTGCTTTCACCAACGAGCTTACGCTTAGCGAAGATTTTGACGTGTTCCGTTACCGTAATTACTACAACGGTGGTGGAGTAGCCATTGGTGATATCAATAACGATGGGCTATCCGATGTCTACCTCACTGCCAACATGGGTGAGAACAAGCTATATCTTAATCAGGGAAACTTTTCGTTTAAAGATATTACTCAGTCGGCCGGAGTGAGTGGTAGTAAAGTCTGGGCTACTGGAGTTAGTATGGCCGACATAAATGGCGATGGGCTTCTAGATATCTATGTCTGCAACTCCGGCGATGTAATGGGTGGTAAACGGGAGAATGAATTATTTATCAACAATGGTGACCTAACATTCTCCGAACAGGCCGCCAAATACGGATTGGATGACAAAGGCTTCAGCACCCATGCGGCTTTCTTTGACTACGACCAAGATGGTGACCTTGATGCTTACGTACTTAACAATTCATTTCGTCCAGTATCTACCCTAGGTTATGAAAATATTCGCCACATCCGGGATAGTACCGGAGGCGATAAGCTCTATCGTAATGATAAAAATCATTTTGTTGACGTAAGCGACTCAGCCGGGATTTATGGTAGTGTAATTGGTTTTGGTTTGGGCGTAACGGTTACCGACGTAAATCAAGATAGCTGGCTCGATATTTACGTGTCCAACGATTTTTTTGAGCGGGATTATCTGTATATCAATCAGCAGGATGGTATTGGCCGCACCGCGTCCACGCCGGGCCGCCGGACGGGACATTCCGGGTTTCGCGATGAGTTAATCCAGCGAATGGGTCATATCAGTCATTTTTCTATGGGAGCCGATGCCGCCGACCTGAACAATGATGGTTACCCTGAGATCTTCGTTACCGATATGCTGCCCAATACCGATAAGCGGCTCAAAACGATGACCAATTTTGAGTCCTACGATGTGCATCAGCGCAAACTCGCTAACGGATATTACGAGCAGTACATGCGTAATACGTTGCAACTCAATAATCAGTATGGGAACTTTAGAGAAATTGGTCAATTGGCCGGGGTTCAAGCTACCGACTGGAGCTGGGGGGCCTTGATCGCTGACTTTGATAATGATCTGAACAAAGAATTATTCGTCAGCAACGGGGTGTACAAAGATGTAACCGATCAAGATTTTATCGCGTACATTGGCAGCGACGAAGCCATTCTAGAGGCCATGCGGAAAGAGTCGGTCAATTTTCAGGAACTGGTTGACCAAATGCCTTCCAACAAACTGAGCAATTACTTATTTAAAGCCGATAGCAACCTAACGTACCAGAATGTAGCTACTGATTGGGGGTTAGCTACTCCTTCCTTTTCCAACGGAGCTGCCTACGGTGATTTAGACAATGATGGCGACCTAGACTTAATTGTCAACAATGTAAATCAAGAATTATTTGTTTACCGCAATAACAGTGACCAGCTTCAGTCTAACCATTATCTGAAGCTATCGTTTGTAGGCCCGCAGCAGAACACATTCGGAATTGGTGCCCGGGTACATGCTTACGCTAACGGTCAGCAAGTGATGCAAGAGAATATACCAACCAAAGGGTTTCAGTCGTCGGTGGACTATACTATGGTTTTAGGGTTTGATACATTATCCGTTGTTGATAGCTTGCTCGTTCATTGGGGATATAATAACCGGGTACAAAAGAAATATAATGTCACGGTCAATCAGCATGATACGCTCTACTTTACTGATGCCGTACCGAGTATACCATTGGCTCAACCAGATTCTAATACTGTCTTTCAGCGGGTAGAACATTCGCTTAACCCTGCCTTTCGTCACCAAGAAAATCGCTTCGTAGATTTTGATTACGAGCGACTTACCTACCATATGCTATCGCGAGAAGGCCCGGCTTTAGCAGTGGCGGATGTAAACCAAGATGGTTTAGATGATTTTTACTTGGGAGGGGCTAGCGGTCAGGCCGGGCGATTGTACCTTCAGCGTAATGAACAAGAATTTGAAGCCATTGGCACGATAGCATTCGCCCAAGACAGTGTTTCGGAAGATGTAGATGCTACGTTCTTCGATGCCGATAATGATGGTGATCTGGATTTGTACGTCGTAAGCGGAGGAAATAGCTTTCGGGCGAACGCTGCTCAGTATCAAGACCGATTATACCTGCTGGAATCTTTTACTCCAGATGGTAAACCAATTTACCAAAAGAGTACTGAAGCACTTCCCACTCTTCGTGATATGGGGTCTTGTGTGAAGCACGCTGATTTTGACCAGGACGGCGATGAGGATTTATTTGTAGGTGGACGCGCTATTCCACTTCAGTACGGATTGCCCGCTAGCAGCACCATTTTAAGAAATGATGGTACCGGGAAATTTACGGATGCTACCGCCCAGGTTTCTCCTCGCCTTCGCCAAATCGGAATGGTTACCGATGCTGAATGGGTTGATTTTGATCGTGATCAAGATTTAGACTTGGTAATAGTCGGCGATTGGATGCCTGTTATGCTGCTCAAAAATAATGGGGCCAATCTCGAGAGGCTAAACAATGTACCGGGTTTAGAAAATACCAAAGGTTGGTGGCGAGAGATTGAAACGACTGATTTGAATGAAGATGGTGAAATGGATTTTGTACTGGGCAACTGGGGTCTTAACACCAAATTCAACGCTAGCCCGGAACAGCCTCTCACGCTCTACATTAGCGATTTTGACGAAAATCAGGCTATCGACCAAGTGTATGCCTACTATCAGGGTGATAGTTTATACCCGATGGCTCTTCGGCACGATTTAGTCATGCAACTGAACTATCTCAAAAAAGAATTTACGTACCACGCCGATTATGCGGGAAAAACTATGGAGCAAGTATTCGGCAAGCCCGCATTAACGAATGCGCTGGTTAACCAGGTACACCGCTTACAGTCATCGTTTGTTATCAACAACGGAGATGGCTCTTATCAAGTAAACGATTTGCCAATTGAAGCCCAACTTTCTCCCGTTTTTTCGATTGTATCGGGAGATTTTGTTGGGAATGCCAATCCCGAACTAGTACTGGCCGGAAATTTTTCAGGTGTGAGACCAGAAGAAGGTCGCTACGATGCCAACCCAGGATTGATGATGAGTTTTGGTAACGGGCAGTTTCACAATAAACCAGCTAATGGGTTATCAATAAGCGGGGAAGTGCGAGACATGGCGGTGGCCCGTTCAGTGGGAACCAAGCGACTGCTGATTATTGCCAAGAATAATGAAGAACCTGAGATTTATGTTTACGATACTGCTGGGCCTTCGGGGAAGGATACTGTCACTATGCTTTCTAATCGTTAGCGTTGCTTGTCAGTCAAATACCGAATCACTGTTTGAGCTGCTGCCCGCTAGTCGAACTGGAGTTGATTTTGAAAACCGACTAGCGGAAACCCCGCAGATGAACATCTTCAGTTACCTCTACTTCTACAATGGGGGCGGAGTGGCTGCTGGAGATCTTAATGGCGATAGCCTACCCGATCTGTATTTCACTTCCAACTTGGAAAGCAACAAACTCTACCTGAATCAGGCTGATTTTACCTTCCAAGATATTACTGAAGCGACCAACGTCGGGGGTAATTCGGGATGGACTACCGGGGTGACGATGGCCGACGTAAACGGCGACGGACGGTTGGATATCTACGTAAGCCAACTCGGCGATTACCAGAACATTCGGGGAAGAAACCAGCTATACATCAATCAGGGTAATGATGCAGAAGGTATTCCAACGTTTGTTGATCAGGCTGCTGATTATGGCCTTGATCTGATTGGATTTAGCACCCAAGCGGCTTTTTTTGATTATGACTTAGATGGCGACCTGGACATGTACATGCTCAACCATTCCACCCACGCCAACGGAACCTTCGGGCGCGCTACTCTGCGGAAAGAAAAGCACCCATTGGCTGGAGATAAATTAATGCGAAACGATGGTAACACATTTACGGATGTAACTGACAGTAGCGGGATTTACAGCAGCGTGCTAGGCTACGGCTTGGGCATTACCGTAGGTGACGTAAACTGGGATGGCTACCCCGATGTGTACGTAGGCAACGATTTCCATGAGAACGATTATCTCTATATTAATAATGGCGACGGCACCTTCTCGGAGAAGTTGGAGGAGATGATCCAGCATACCGGCCGTTTCTCAATGGGCAACGATATTGCCGATATCAATAATGACGGTCTGCCCGATATTCTTTCCCTAGATATGCTTCCGTCTGATCCGGTGATGTTGAAGATGTCGGCGGGAGAAGATGCGTACGATGTATACAATTACAAGCTCCAATACGGCTATAATCATCAGTTTGCCCGCAACACCCTTCAGCTCAACCGGGGTAATAACCGCTTTAGTGAGATTGGGCTACTAGCTGAGGTATACGCTACCGACTGGAGCTGGTCGGGGCTTATCGCCGACCTGGATTTAGATGGTTATAAAGACTTGTATATTGCCAACGGTATCAAACGCCGATCGAATGATTTAGACTACATTAAATACGTTTCTAACGATGCGGTTCAGCAGCAATTGGAAGGTGATCTAACCTCCGAAGATTTGGCACTGATAGAGCAGTTACCCATCATTAAAATTCCTAATGTAGCGTTTAAAAATCAGCGTAACCTTCACTTCAACAATGCCTCCGAAGACTGGGGGTTAAGCCAAGCTTCTTTCTCCAACGGAGCCGCTTACGCTGATTTAGATAACGATGGTGACTTAGATTTGGTGGTGAACAACATCGATCAGCCCGCCTTTATCTATCGCAACCGGGCGGGTGAAAATGAACAACGAACCAATAACTATCTTAAAATAAAGCTTGAGGGCGAAGGAGCTAACCCATTCGGAATAGGTACCAAAGTGATTATTCCTACCGATTCTCAAACAATCATTCACGAAGTTTATACCACCCGGGGCTATCAGTCGGCAGTGCCAGCTGAACTAATTATTGGGCTTGGCGAACGGCAACAAGTAGACTCATTGATAATTGTCTGGCCCGACCATCGCTTCGAGCTACTTCAAAACGTAAAGGTCAATCAAACCGTTACTGCCCAACAGAAAAACGCTAGCGGCACGTACAACTTTTCCTCACCTCACTCTCCTCTGTTTAGTGAGGTAGATAGCCTGGTAGACTACGTGCATCAAGAAAATCTATTTATTGAGTTCAATCGAGAAGCCCTTATTCCGCATATGTCATCTACCGAAGGGCCCAAACTTGCCGTAGGCGACGTGAACGGAGACAGGAAAGAAGATTTCTTTGTGGGTGGGGCCAAGCGTCAAGCGGGTGCCGTATTCGTACAAACTAGCTCAGGGTTTTCACAATTAGACCAACCTGCTTTTCGGGCAGATTCGGTAGCAGAAGATATTGGTGCTGAACTAGTAGATACTGACAATGATGGCGATCTGGATTTGGTGGTAGCCAGTGGTGGAAATGAATTTCAGGGCGAAGCGGAACCACTGATGGTACGACTGTACCAGAACGATGGGCGAGGAAATTTTACCCGGAACCTCGCCGCCATACCCAATGTATCGGTCAATGCTTCTTGCGTTCGGGCAGCTGATTTTGATAGTGATGGCGACCAGGATTTGTTTATCGGCGGACGGGTAGTGGCCTGGAACTACGGAAAAGTACCAACCAGTTATCTGTTACAAAACGATGGGCAGGGAAATTTCTCTATTCAGACCGATGAAATAGCTGAGGGGTTGTCGTCGGTAGGCATGGTGAAAGATGCCCGGTGGGCTGACGTTAATACGGATGGTGCACTAGATTTAATCGTTGTGGGAGAATGGATGCCGATTACGGTATTTCTCAATCAAGAAAACAAACAATTGGTAAAAGCCGATATTTCTTCCCTCGGGAATACAAATGGCTGGTGGAATACCGTAGAAGCCACCGATATTGACGGGGATGGTGATTTGGATATTCTGGCCGGAAACCTGGGGCTTAACTCTAAGCTAAAAGCATCACCAGAAAAACCTGTGAGCTTGGCAGTGAAAGATATTGACGATAATGGTACTATAGAACAGTTACTTTTCCACTATGTTGGTGACGAAAAGCGGTTGTTTGCTACCAAAGATGAGATTACTTCTCAGTTGGTTGATGTAAAAAATCGCTTTACCAGTTACATTGATTTTGCTCAGGCCAATGTTAACGAAATCTTTCCATCGGATGTGCTGTCGGACGCTGAACAATACAGTGCTTACGAGCTTCGCTCCGGTGCTTTCATTAACGATGGAAATCAAAACTTTCAGTTTCAACCTTTTCCGGTTCCGGCCCAATTCGCCCCCATCAATGCTATTTACCTGACCGACGTAAATAACGATAGTAAATTAGACATTCTCACCGCGGGGAATTTTTACGAAGTCACTATTGAGCGGGGGCGTTACGATGCAAGCTATAGTACACTACTCAAGAATGGTGGTGAGGGTAACTTTACCTTTATTCCCAATACGGAATCGGGCTTGTACCTGAATGGGCAGGTACGCAATATAGCTGAAATCATGTATCAGGGAGATAAGACAATTATTGTTGCTCGGAACAAGCAAACTTTACTTTTTCTTAAGAAAAATGAAAACACCCATCATACTCTGTCTTCTGCTGCTAACTAGTCTGTTGATTAGCTGTTCATCTGATGCAGAATCTGGCTTTGCTATCAACTTTTGTGAGTCATACGAAGTCGATGACAACTGTAGGAATAGTGAGAATACTTTCAAGCTAGGCAGTCCGGTGTACGTGCATTTTACATCAGATGAGCCGCTGGAAGGTAACGTAGTCATCGGGCGTATTCTTCGTATTGCAGCGGATGGATCGGAATACGAATTAGGATTGAAGCAATTTGATCTTGAACCCGAAACAACCTATCTCATTCAAAGCATTCCTTTCCAAAATTTTGGCACCAACGCACTAGGAACTTTCTTAATCGAGTTCTCAAATGAGACTGGCCAGGTATTAGCAGATCGGGAATTGATAATTACTGAGTAATTTGTTTTAGCAGCTTTAAAAAGTATGCGAAATTTTTTAGTCTCCTTCAAAGTACCATCCGGCAGGTCGAATCTCAAAATCCCACACGTCTTTGAATTGAGCAACTGATTTCAATGCTTGGTCTGGCTGTAAAGGCTCTTGCTGTCCTTTTTTCATACCTTTTCTCTGAAAAGAGCGTTTTTTACACCGAAACTGGTTTTCTGGATTTGGGAGGTTTGGTAGATGAAGCGGCTTTTTTCGCTGGTTTCCGATAATCTTGGTAGCGCCGGTACGTAGCTACACTGAAACCAAACATCAGTAGTAATGTGCCAATCCATAGTACATTAATTAGCGGTTTCTCTATCGCTTTCAGCACAATGTATTCCTTTTGGGTAGTTTCCATCCCCAGCACAAACTTGTTCTCTTCTGGCACAATGTTCATCAGCGTAAACCGTAATCCTAACTCGTGCGAGGTATCAGGAATACGGCCTACCATGCGGTCGCGAATTAGGTAGATTGGTTTTAGCATGTACTCTTCTACCCCACCCATTACCTGAATGTGCGCTTGCACCGCCAAATCGCCCTCCTTCAAATCAACGCCGTCTATCTGATCTACTCGCTCAATCCGATCCAGCGTAGCTACATAATCGTTGGCGAAGAATTGCTCACCCATTTTTATTTCTAGTTCCTCCATGTCCGCCCATTCTTTTTCTTCAGTGGTAGGTGGAATGGCTGATACGTGAGTGTACAAATCTTTGCCCAATGAGCGTACAATATCGGGTGAGGCGATTAAACCCATATTAGGATTTACCTGAGAGCGAGGATACAGTGTAAACTGCTTACCCGTTTCCCGATCAGTATACTGCACTTCGTGGTAGGTGTTTTCAGGATGAATTTGCACCGTATCACCTTTAGCGAAATACGTTGTTCCTTCGTGAGCGAACGCATCTACCGCCACTGTTAGAAATGGTTTCTCAGTAGGGCGCAGTAAATCTTTTTCTACATAAACCGGAACACCCTGGGCATCTACTCGCTGGCCTTTGTATACCAGTTCGTACTTATCCATATTACGAGGTTCATTGATCCAGAGTAGGGTATTTTCTAGATTTTCGTTACCGGGATTATCTTTAAATATGAGTAAACCAGATTCATTGATAGAAACCACCTCAGAGTAACCTGATGAGAACAGAATGCCGATAAAGATCATGGCTACCCCGATATGCGAAATTGACCCACCCGATAGCCGGAATTGTTCCTTACCAAAGCGTAGTAGAATTTTTCCGTTGGCAACAATAGAATAAACCGAAACCGTAAGCAGTAGAATATACACCGGATTCGTTACTCCGCCGATCAGCATAACCGCTGTACTAACCAACAGTGTAATAATCAGTGGAACCGAGAGTTCACTTTTCAGCTTTTCAGGATCCATTTTACGCCAGAAGAAAAACTGCCCCGTACCCGATAACAGCGCAATTGCGATAGCAAACCAGAGCTGGAATTTGGTATAAAACTCAATTTGGTCGGCCGGAGGGGCCACATTGGACACGCCACCGAAGGCCTCTACGATAGAATTATAAACCGGAATGGATGTAGGTACCAACACCTGAAAAGACATTAGACAGAGCGTAGTGGCACCAATAAAAATCCAAAACTCCCGGCTATAGGCAGAAGCTTCTTTCTCTGAGGTAGGAATTTCCTTCCAACGGATAGCTGCTAATATAATAGCGACAACGGTGAAGAAGAGCATGTAGATTAACAACTGACCGGATAACCCTAAATCGGTGAATGAATGCACGGAAGCATTCCCCAGAATACCACTACGAGTCAAAAATGTGCTGTACAGAATTAGCACAAAGGTAGCAATGACTAGTACCACTGAGGTTTTGAGTGCCGTTCCGTTATTTTTAAAGATAATTAATGTATGAATACTCGCTACTAAAATCAGCCAAGGAATATAGACGGCGTTTTCTACCGGATCCCAGTTCCAGTAACCGCCAAAGTTCAGCGTTTCGTAGGCCCAGTAGGCGCCCATCATAATTCCAAGACCCAGAACCGCCGCCGAGAAAATAGCCCAAGGCAAGGCTGGTTTCACCCAGTTCTCGTATTGCTTACGCCAAATGCCCGCCATACAAAACGCAAAGGGAACTAGCGTAGTGGCAAAGCCTAAAAATAGGGTAGGTGGATGAATGACCATCCAGTAATTTTGCAGTAGTGGATTCAGTCCCGTTCCATCTGCGGGGCGAAAATCGGGGTTCATAGCAAACACTGGGGCGTCGGTCATTACATCGCGCAGCAGTAGAAACGGCGAGCTACCAATCTTCAGCTCAATACCCGGAATAACCGTACCCATAATCATGGAAGCCAGAAAAGCTTGCACCAGCGCAAACACCGCCATTACCGGTGCCTCCCAACCCGTTTGCTGATTGGTACGAATAAGGACAAAGCCCAGAATTACGTGCCAGAAAATCCACAGCAGAAAACTTCCTTCCTGCCCTTCCCAGAAGCAGGAAATCATGTAGTACACTGGAAGGCTCAGTGAAGAATGACTCCAAGCATAGTGATACTCGAACAGATGGTTGTAAATGATATAGAATAAACTACCGATCACCCCGATAACCAACCCACCGTGAATGTAGAAGGCCAAACGGGCGAAGCGTTTCCAGGTTTGAGACTTAATAATGTCTTTTTCTACTGTGGCGGTAATGTACGCGTAAGCCGCTACCAACGAGGCCACAAAAGAAGAGATAACGAAGAAGTGGCCGAGATTACCAATAAGTGTATTAATCATTAGGAAGCGATTTCTTATTGAAGTGTACTATGTTGCAAATTACGAAGCTTGGCCATGACTACCAACTGGCGAACGTACCGCTGTAACTTAGCCTTATCCGGGCTAGTCTTGACCAAACGATTAAGTATATCAGAAACAACCTTCTCCGGCGATTCGTTCTTGAAATTTACTGTGCTTCATTAAGTTATTTGTTCTTTAATCGTATACATCTCTACGATGTCGTACCCTTCTGATCTCAATAATCTCTATATCGTCGCTGATAGAGTAGATTACCCAGTAATCACCTATACGAATGCGCCACAAGTCAGTATGTCCTCGTAGTTTGCGACAACCTGCTGGACGAGGGTTTTCTGTAAGCTGATCAATTTTTCGAGCTACCCGTTGAATAACTTGATTAGGGAGAGAGCGAATTTCGCGAATGGCGGTTCGGGCAAATTTTATTTCATACATCTTCAGGGAGTTTCCCTTCTGCTTTCAGTTCTTTCTTCACTGATTCCCAGTCTACTGTTTCCTCTTCTTTACGGGATTCGGCCACAATAATATCATAAAAGTCTTCCCATAGTTCACCGTACTTTTTCAAGTCAATCTGTACCGCTACTTTTTCCTGCCTTTCATCAACCAAATATCTAATCCCTTTCATAATTATTGTTTGTTGTCTATGAACTAGCTAATCTCTTCTTCCTGGTATTTAGATGGGCATTTTAGCAGTACCTGATCGGCTACGAAGTAATCACTGCGGTAAGAACCGATCACCACCACCTGTTCGGAACGTAGTAAATCGGCGGGCATAGGCTCATTATAAAATACTTGCTGCTCTCGCCCGTTTTCGTCTACCATCATAAACGATACGGAGAGTTTGTCTTCGGATGGCTCAACTCCTACTACTTCGCCCTGGGCGTCTTTCTTTAGTGTGCCCACTACGTGAATGTTTTTATCGTCTCCTGACTGAGCTAATTCGCTGGCCTCATTGAAGGTAACGTAGGAGCTGGCATCTCCGGCAGTAGACATAATGATGGTTACCGATACAGCGATCACAATGAGGGCGATTATGTACTTTAGTTTCATGGGTTGGTGATTAATGATTAGTGAATAATGACGAATGAGTAATAATTGCAGCCGCACCACGGTGGCCGTCATGCGGTAGCGTTAGTCATTACTCGTCAATCATTCTTCATTAAAATTTCTTTCTCTAATTTACTCACTTTCTGATCAATACGAATGGCGTAGACAACCAAGCCGGAGAATATCAATAGCATAACCGCTACTACTACGTAGATTTTCCCCTCCTGCCGGAAGGTGTCAGCCATCGCTACTTCATTGGTTGATTGGGCTATTAATGAGCCAGTATTAAGAACGCTCAGCCATAGAACGGCTGCTATTACGAAGCAAGTTTTCTTCCAAGCTTTCATTGTGTTTCTGTTTTATAATGTGCAAACGAATACGTAAACTGGTAAACCATAACCCCATCAATGTCCAGCCAATGACTGCCGGATAAAACACTATGCGAAGGTTGCTGTCCAAATCATAGGCATTAAAGCCCGGGTTTCCTCCGTTACCAGGGTGCAATGAATCGGTCATACGGGGTAAGACAAACAATAAGGGAATTAAAGTAGAGTAAGCAAAAATATTATAAATAGCACTTACGCGCGATCGTTGCTGTTCGTCACTGAAAGAGCCTCGCAAAATAAAATAGGCCGAGTAAATTAGCATGGCAATAGCTGCTCCGTTTAGCTTGGCATCGTTGGTCCAGAATGCTCCCCAAGTAAACTTAGCCCACAACGACCCACTCAGGATGCCCAAAATGCCAAATAGCATACCCGTATTAGCAAACTCAATAGCATAGACATCGTGCTTGAGCGATGGATTCTGTAAATGTCTAACGGAGTAGATCACTGAAACCGTAAAAAGGGCAATCATTCCGAACCACATGGGCACATGAAAATGAAGAACCCGAATTGCTTCATTTAAAATTGGTAAGCGAGGTACATCGGCCAGCAGGCCCGCCGTAATGGTGTATCCGACTAGTAAAATGGCAAGTACTTTCCACCATTGTTTTCTCATAGTGAGGTTATTTGTTTACACTAATATTTTCTGATAAGTATATCAAGAACAATTACTCATGGGTAATAATTACTGACGTTCTTCTAATGCGCTAATACGTTTATCAAGCTTTTGATAGTCTGTTCGGTGCTGTTCTAGTAGTTCACCCATTATATCATATACGTTATCTACTGCGACGTGCAGTTCTTTAAAGTCGCTACGAATACTCTGTAAGGTATCATTTACTACTGAAAACTTCGCATCAATAGAATTCAGTCGCTGATTAGTTTCTTGCTTATACTTAGCGAATCGCTGCTCTAATGATTCCATAGTATTACTACTTAATAGCCTTTATATTTTAGGAAATATATCATCAAAAGTGATTGGGAAGTCAAACGGTAAAGCCTGAAACGGTCCTTTCTTATACGATACAGCAGTTCCATAATCGCCTTTATACAAATCACTGAATATATGCACCTGCTGTTGAGGAATATTAATCACCCAATAGACTGGAATGTCCGCTCGGGCATATAATTCTTTCTTACTTTCCAAATCGCGCGATAACGTAGCATCCGATACTTCCACCAACAAAACAACGTCTGGCACCTGTACATATTCATCTCTTTGCAAACCCTCTCGTTGATAGGCAATAATCAAATCAGGCTCAGGCATAGAGTTTCTAGAAATATCTATTGGAATTTCTCGATCAACGAGATAGTCTTTTTCAGCTAGATGCTTAAAAAAGAAGTTGAAAAGATTTCGTTGAGTAATGAAGTGAGGTGGGTTTTTGGGACTCATAACGTACAGCTCACCATCAATAAGCTCTATCCGCTCATCGTGCGATAGAATTTCATGTTGGTACATTTTCTCTACTTCAGTTATCGTAAATTGGTGCTTATCGGCAGTACTCATCGGATCAACTTTTCAGTTAGCAGATTTGAGTCAACCCCAAAATAATTATCCTCCATTCACTAACACATTCTTGAGCAATAGTATTCCTATCTTGGTAAAAAAACTGCCATTATTCATTAGTAGCGGTTTGGTAGATAGCATCCAGTAGGCTATTCTCTTCTTTAGTATCATTGCCCAGCTCCCAGAACATGACACCGCCTAAATCTGCTTCTATGGCATACTGCGTTTTCAGCTTTACCGAAGCAGTATCATCGTAAGAGAAGAATACGCTGTCAGTTGGGCTGTACAAGTAAGGAGCTTCGGCCACTTCGTCCCAGTAGCGGGTGTAGCCATTTTTATTTTCGTATTCATCGCGAATCAGATGATAAGCCGCCCAGCCGATGTGGGTACCCTGGTTGGGCTGGTACAGTCCGTTTTTTTCGGGGGGCACTCCCTTCCAAGCTCTTCCGTAAAATGCGCTACCAATTACAATCTGGCTGGGGGCAACTCCCTGATTCACACAATAATTTACGATACTTTTTACCGAACGAGGCTTGAGAGCCGGACGGCTCTGTGCCTGAGCGATGCTATCTCCTTTTTGGTAATAGTTGTAAATAGGATACTCTCGCCAATCTTCGCTTTTAATCAGGCCAAGCGGAGTATGATGACCGGTATACGGGAAAGTGCCCGTTACTTGGTCGTAGGTCATTACGTTCATGTAGTCGGCGTACTTCATTACCTCATTTAGCTCGATTTTTTCGTAGTAGTACTCCCATCCGGCAGAAGCAAAGGTTAAGGTCATGGGGCGATCTAGCTTATCCATTTCTTCCCGCAGCTCCTTCATCAGCAGGGTGAAGGTTTGGGTATCTTCTTCGCGGGCATCTATTCCGGCGTAATCCAGTGCCGGATACTCCCAGTCCATATCAATACCGTCTAGCTGGTATTCTTCAATCATTCGGACGGTGCTCTGTACAAACTTCGTCCGACCTTCGGCAGTTACTGCCATATCGGAGAAGCCTCCGGCTCCCCAACCTCCGCAGGCCAGCATGACTTTAAGCTGAGGGTGATTCTTCTTTTGATCTACTAGCCTCCGAAGTTTCTCACCGGCTTCTTCATGCCTGAATTTCATTTCCCCATCAATCACGTTAGAAAAAGAGAAAATGATGTGGGTGAGCTGATCTAATGGCAGATTTTCCGGTTGATAATCTTTTTCCGGTACGTAATACGCCATAATATTGAAGGCTTTTTCCTCTGACTGGGCATCACCCGGTTGACAAGCACTAAAGAGCAATCCGACAAACAGGAAAAAAATAAGCGTCATAAGGTTAGTTTTTAGCATAGTAACAAATACAAAGAGGTCTATAAACGGGCAAGAAGGGACAGGATCATCAGTCATTATTCGTTAATCACTATTCATCATTTTACGTTCGCCACAAAAATGGAAATAATATATACGAAAGTACTACCACAATAGCGTTCATTGCAACTAAGGTGAGTATCTCGTTGTAACTTACGCTGAGTGCCAGACCATCGATGGCATTCTTAGAAACTTTTATCACCATTAGCAGCATCGGGATGATCACCGGAAAGCCTAAAATTGCCATCAAGCTGCTGTTATTATTCGCTTTAGAAGCAATACTAGATACCATCGTTAAGGTGACTGAAAAACCGGAAGCACCCAGCAGTAAGTTTACCGCAAACAAGCCCAAGTTCTGGATAGGGTTACCCATCACCAGCATGTATACTAGCAAACAAGTAGTGGCTAGCAGCAGCAGCAGCAGGGTGTTGTAGATAATCTTAGAAATAATAATTCCTTGAGGGCTAGCTACCGTGTAGTAGTAGATTGCCCGACCGGCTCGCTCTTGTACAAAGCTCTTCGCCACTGCATTTACCGCCGCAAATAGCATAATAATCCAAAATAACGCATTCCAGGTGACTACTTTGAGCGTACCTTGCTGCAAGTTAAAACTCAGGTAGCAGATAAAAACCGCGCCTACTACGTAGAGCAAAATACCGTTGAGGGCGTAGCGTTGCCGCCACTCCAGCACCACCTCTTTTCGCAACAGTAACCGAACTTCTTTCCAGAGCATAATGAGCGCAAAGGTACAAAGGGAAACTCGTAAAGACCACCGAAAACTTACACTACCGCCCAACCACACTCGGGTTCATCCATTTTTTAGTATACTTGCAGCCTAACTAATGCACCACGAATTATGAAGGGAATTATTCTGGCCGGTGGCTCCGGTACCCGCTTGCATCCACTTACCCTAGCGGTGAGTAAACAGCTTATGCCCGTGTACGACAAGCCCATGATCTACTACCCGTTGTCTATTCTGATGATGTCGGGTATTCGGGAAATTCTAATTATCTCTACTCCCCACGATATGCCTCTTTTTGAAAAACTGCTGGGCAACGGTGAGCAATTAGGGTGCAATTTTCAATACGCTGTGCAGCCTAAACCCGAAGGACTGGCTCAGGCATTCACCATTGGGGCCGATTTTGTTGGACGGGATAAGGTAGCTTTAATTTTGGGGGATAATATTTTTTACGGTAGCGGGCTGTACAAGCAACTACAAAGTAATAATGACCCTGACGGGGGTATTGTGTACGCCTACCACGTGCATGACCCGCATCGCTACGGGGTAGTAGAATTTGATGATAATCAGCGAGTTATTTCCATTGAAGAAAAACCCACGCATCCTAAATCAAATTATGCTATTCCTGGACTGTATTTTTACGATAATCAGGTAGTTGAAATTGCTCAAAACCTAAAGCCCAGTGCCCGGGGCGAACTCGAGATTACCGACATAAACAAAGTCTATCTTGAACAGGGCAACTTACAGGTGAGTATTTTGAGCCGGGGTACCGCTTGGTTGGATACGGGTACTTTTGATTCATTAACGCAAGCCGGACAATTTGTGCAAGTAATTGAGCAACGGCAGGGGTTGAAAATCGGTTGCATCGAGGAAATCGCCTACCGAATGGATTTTATCGAGAAAGACCAAGTGCGACAACTTGCCGCTAAGCAAATGAAAAGTGGCTACGGCGAATACCTACTCAACATAGTAGACCCAACTATTTACTGATAAACTAAGCTTCTGGTGTAATCTTAGGCGATCAAGCGGGTTACCGAATTTGTTTCAAAAGAACCAAGGGTTAAGCCGCTTACAGCTTGTATCTAATTTTTCGGATAGTTATTTCTTCGCTCCTGTAGCTGCTGAATCAGTTTGTTTAGTTCTTCCTCTACCTGATGAATAAACGCATCGGAAACGCCGTTAGAAACTTCGTTAGAAACTTCAGTAGAGCGTATTTTTTCTTTTGCCTCTCTCAAAAAACCGAGTACATGTTCGGCTGACAGCATAATAAGCGTAGGCTGCATAGTGTGGATGGTAGCTTGTAGCAATTCAGCATCTTTTGTTTCTAATGCTTTAATAATGGTAGCTTTATGATCGGTAAAGCTACTTAGCGCGAGTTCATAGAACGTATCTAGCCGTTGAGGGTCCTTGATAAATATATCCTCTACCTCAGGTACATTTACCGCTTCATCGGTAGATTGGCTAAACTGTTGTGTGTGCTTTATAATTTTGTTCTGTAGCTCCGATGGATCAAAGGGTTTAGCCACGTAATCATCAAAATAATCGTTCGCTGACTGGCGATTTATCTCAGTAATATCGGCCGTAAGAGCAATAATTGGAGTTTTCTCGTTTCCGTTGCTTAGTGCCCTAATTTGTTTAGCGGCCTTCACTCCATCCATTACCGGCATCCGAATATCCATAAGAATTATATCATAAATTGTTTGCTTCGCTTTGTTCACGGCTTCTTCACCATTGCTAGCCTCATCAATAGCTATGTTCCACCATTCTTGTAAATACTGCACAACTACCATACGGTTAACCGGGGCATCTTCAACCAGTAATAACTGCTTAATCTTGGCTAAACCAACATTAGGGTTTTGGGTATTATGAATGGTAGCTTCTTCTAGCTCGCCAATAGCGAATGAAAGGGTAAAAAAGAACGTAGACCCTTTACCTGGCTCGCTTTTCACATGAATTTGACTACCTTTTAGCTGCAATAGCATTCGAGTAATGGTAAGCCCTAGCCCAGTACCCCCGAAGTTGCGGGAAGTAGAGCTGTCTTCCTGTGTAAAGGAGTTGAAAACATTATCTAAGCGATCGGGAGCAATTCCCACTCCAGTATCAATAACCGCAAAGTAGAGCGTAACCATTGTGCTGCTGCTTTCTACCACGTTTATACGCAAGGTCACTGTACCCTGATGGGTGAATTTAATGGCGTTACTGAGTAGGTTGTTTAGTATCTGGTTCAGCTTATTATGGTCGCAGACAATTACTTCTGGAACATCCTCATCCTGTTCCAGAATTAGTTGGTTTTGGTTCTTTTGGGCTTGAGCTTCGTGAGCACGAATTAGGCTATGGATAAAACGGTGGAAATTAAACGGTGCTCGGGTAACTTCAACTTTCCCCGCTTCAATTTTGCTGAAATCGAGAATATCATTGATAAGCGCCATCAGCGATTGCGACGAAAATTTCAGCGTTTGAAGATTATCTTGCTGAGCCGACTGAGGATTTTGTATCAACAATAAATCAGCAATTCCGATGATGGCATTTAGTGGCGTACGAATTTCGTGGCTCATCGTAGCCAGAAACTCTTCCTTCACTTTCACCGCCTGCTCAGCATCTTCTTTCGCCTTCCTCAGTTGTTTTTCAATACTTTTATAGTGGGTAATGTCATCGACTACCCCGGTCCACACAATATTGCCATTGTTCTTTTTTTCCGGCACGCTCGTAATTTTCACCCATTTTATTAGGTTAGTTTTTGCACTGATGATCCGTCCTTCCCAAGCGTTTACCTCAAGATTTTCAGCGGCTCGCTGAGAACTAGCAGCAAAGCTATTTATATCGTCAGGATGAATCGCCTGATACGCTAAATCTGCATTCTTAGTGATTGCTTCTGGTTTTAGTTCGTAAATTTGCTCGCTAGCGGCACTCACGTAAGTAAATGTATCGCTTCCATCGGGGTAAATAACATACTCATAAATCATCTCCGGAATAGATTCGGTAATTCGCTTGATCTGCCGATCCCGTTTCCGAATGCGCCGTTCGTTGGCTTGCCGATCAAGCTCGGCTCCGGCTCGTAGGCTCAGTACATTGAGCAAATAGTCGGTATCTGGGGTTTCTTGCCAAGGTTGGTCATTAATCATTACTAAAATACCTAAAGTCTCTCCGGTACTTGGCGAGGTAATGGGTACTCCTAAGTAGCTCTCGGCATTCCAGCGTTGCAGCTTTGGGTCTTCTGGAAACTGCTGAGATACATTTTCAAAGTAGCGTACATCCTCGTTTCGGGCTACTGCAGCGCAGGGCACTCCTTGCAAGCCGTACGCGAAATCCTTAGCGAGTTTACCGTCAACTCTGAGAGCTTTGGTTTCTACCTCCGTTTCGTTTGAAGACAGAATACCAATATACACATATTTAATGCGAAACAGTTCGGCAATTTGCTGGGTAAGGTCTTTGAAAAATTCCTCTCCGGTAAGGTTAGCACTCTGCCGAACAATACCTTGTAGCTGTTGCTCTCGCTTACGCTTCTGGGTAATTTCTTGGCTACTCATTACCGCTCCTACTACGGTTCCATCCTCCCCGTGAATGGGCATTACGGTAATATCGTGAAATCTCGGATCGCCAAGCTCAGTAATACGGGTGCTTTCATAACCCGTTACTGTTGTTCGTTTTCCTTCAAAGGCAGTGTCAAACATATTACGAGTTTTAGCCTGAGCATCGGGAAAGTCCTCCAGCAACTTAAGTACGTTGTCTCCTTCTTTCACATCCTTCTGAAATATATTCTGAAAAGCCTCCCACTGGGTTCTATTCAACGCCAATACTTCAAAGTTAGGGTCAACTACCAGTACTAATATGTCTAGCTCATAAATGGTATTATTGATAATACTCTGACGGTATGCTGCTTGGCGTTGAGCCTTTTTCTTCTCCGTTATATCAATTGCCACTCCCTTAATACCCACAACCTTATCGTGCGTAAATATTGGCTGAATAAACACGTCGTAATCGTAGCTACCTAGCCTCATCTCAGCACGTACACTCTGCTTATCGATGAGTACCTGCCGCTTCAGATCAATAAATTTCTGATAATCTTTACCCAGCAGTTCGTCGTCGGTCTTTCCTAACACATTATCAATGGGGTAATCCGGATGACTGTTACACTGCCATATGTACTGCAGGTCGGTATTTTGGTAGAAGATAATAATGGGCGAGTTCTCTAGTGCGAGCTTAAAGCGGTCGTTGCTTTCTTCCAACTCTCCTTTAATTTGGCTGATCTCAGCTTCCTTCTCTACTAAGTTTTCGTTAGAGATCGCTAGTTCAGCGTTAGCTGTTTGCAACTCCTCATTGGCCGACTGTAATTCTTCATTGCTGGTTTCCAGCTCTTCATTAGCTGATTTTAACTCTTCATTCGATGATTGCAGCTCCTCGTTCATGGTCTGCAACTCTTCGTTAGTTGTTTCTAGCTCTTCGGTAAATGTTTGAAGGTGCTCTCGAGTAGCAGCTAGTTCCTGCTCCAGTTCCATTACCCGCACTGCGTTTTTATACTCATCTTGCGCCTTAACCTCATCTAATGAAAGGGGGTAGCCTACGTCAGGATCAATCTTCTCAAAAATTACCAAATAATAACTCTGATCGTTTTTGCGGTACAGTAGTGATTTTACGGTAAGGCGCACTGTTTCTTCCTGTTGGTACGTTGTAAAACGAATAATGCTACTCTTCTGCGGGGTTCCCTCGCGTTTGGCACGCGTAATGGTAGTTCGCAAGCCCAAGTGCAGTCCTCGGTGCACTATTTTGAGAATGCTAGCATTGAGTGATCCTTCGCTCAAATCAACGTAAGGAGCCATTCTGCCTTTAATCAATAACACCTCCAGCGTATCATCAATCACCACATAAGGGTGCTCATACGTTTGTATTAAAGTCTCTCGGGCAATTTCTTCTAGCGATAGTTCGGTCTTTGAAGGTGGAGCCGATTCTGACTTATCCCGGCTCTTTTTAAAGTTGGTATATTTGAGTGTGTTGAGATGCGTCCCTGATTTACGACGGAATATTTTCTGTTTGTTATCTTCTTTAAGAAATAAATCAGTTAGTTGAAGAATATTCTCCGACTTACCCAACATTAGGTAGGCGTTTTCATTCAGGGCGTAGTGAAATACCGGCAATACTTCTTTTTGTAACTCATTGCGAAAGTAGATAAGCACATTACGGCAAGTCACTAAATCTAAGCGAACAAAAGGAGGATCTACGGTAATATCATGTTTAGAGAAGAGTACTAACTGCCGGATTTTTTTCTTAATCTCGTAGCCGTCTACCCCCTGGTTAAAGTATTCTTCCAATAAATCAGGGCTTAGGTTGGCCACTTGCTCTTCAGAATACGCTCCTCTCCGTCCAACTACTAAAGCGTTTTCGTCGATATCAGTAGCAAAAATCTGAACCGTGTTGTTATGAATATCTTTACCCAGAATTTCGAATAAAAGGATAGCAATAGAGTAGGGCTCCTCGCCGGTGGCACAGCCCACCGACCATATCCGAATAGGTTCCCCTCTTTTCTTCTTAGTCACGATCTCTTTTAAATACTTTTCAAGGGTGTTGAAGGCTACCTGATCGCGAAAAAACTCGGTTACCCCAATCAGCACCGTTTGAAATAAGTTGTCCAGTTCCGTCGGGTTTTCCTGGATGTAGCGGTAATAATCGTCAATATTGAGTAGGTCTAAAGCATCCAGCCGTTTGGTGATCCGTCGCTGAATGGTAGAGGATTTGTACTTAGAAAAGTCTGTTCCGGTCTTGCTGGTCATTAGCCGGAAAATACTTTCGGTGCTGCTTTCTTTCTCCTCTACTCCGTTTACCACCTGATGATTTTGGATGAAGCGACCCAACTCATAGCCAATCTGAACCGGAGGTAGCACCACATCTACGTAGCCGGTTTTAATGGCGGTTTCGGGCATACTGCGGTGCTGAGAAGTAGAAGGTTCCTGAGCAATGGTATAGCCTTTGTTCTTTTTAATTTCTCTGATGCCCAAGGTGCCGTCCTCTCCGGTGCCAGATAAAATAACCCCGATGGCATAATTCTTAAATTCAGCAGCGATAGATTGTAAGAGGTTATCTATTGAAGGTACTGCATGTACTTTTTGCTGAATTTTCTTTAAAATAATAGAACGGTCTTCCACCGAAATTTCGTAGTCAGGAGGGGTTATGTAAACCGTACCAGTTTCAATAGGAAGCTGGTCTTGCGCTTCGGCAATAGGCCAACGAGAGTTACGGTTTAGTAACTCTACCATGCGGCTTTTGTAGTCGGGACTGAGGTGCTGGGCTACAATAATGGCAAAATTGGTAGGTTTAGCAGGTAAATTATCAACCAACTTAGAAAGCGCATCTAATCCTCCCGCCGAAGCCCCCACTCCTACTACATATAGTTTATCGCTATCTTTTAGATGATCGTCGCCCATTATATAGGTTTAGTTGAAAATGCATCGAGCAGTGTGTAGTAAATGTACTTCAATTATGAGCAACTCCCAACTAAAGTATTGTCCCAAAAATCCTATGCATTGCTCGCTAGTAGGTTTTTTATACTACATATGCCAGGTAATGTTTTATCAAAATTTGAACGGTTAGTTACTTACTAACAAACTACTTTGTCGTTTTATCTCAATCAAATTGATGTACTAGTGAAAACATTAGAAAACATTGTATCTATCCAGATTCCGGCTAAAGATTTTGAATTAGCCCGGAAGAAGCTACAGGAAGTACAAAAGATTTTGCATCCTTACTTAATTACCCTAACCCCCGAAGAGCGTAAAGTGATACCTAAAATGAGTAATCGCAGTGTACCTTTTGTAGAGAAAGTGAGTGACTATGCCAAGACGAACCCTGAGCTTGGTCCCGCTTATTTAGACGTAGAAGAATTAGAGATTGACTTACAGTCGGTACGTTGCTTGAGCCAGCTGACCCAGCAAGTACAGACTATCCGAAGCAGCTTAGGCGATACGGCCATGCTGGCCGGAAGCGAAGCCTACGTAGCTTCGTTAGCCTACTACAATTCAGTAAAAGGAGCCTCTAAACTAAATATAGCGGGAGCCAAGTCCATTTACGATGATCTTAAAACAACGCTTTGAGAGCCAGAGGCACTGTAGTGAAGCGCGACCTGCAATGAAACAGTTGGCAGTTAGCAAGGTGTAGTTAACAATAGAGAACGGAGAACGAGACCCCGGAACTTGTCGGGGAGAGAACGGAATTTGGAAACAGCAAGCTAAAAATCAAAATCAAGGTAGAAGTATTTTTGGGCTATATTCCCCACCGTGGCCTTCAATCTTACCATGGACTATAATTCTACACGGGTATAGAGAGGGTTTGCGTTCATGGGCTGTGCTCTTATCAGATTAATTTTCAACCTCAATGTGTAGAAGGGAGGTTGAAAATTAATCCGACTTATGTCAAATGTTACAAATGTGTCTGAAGTAGATGTCTTTAACCATTCAAGAATCAGAAGGCTAAAGTTGAGCTAAGTTCTTCAGCACGGATAACCTTTGTCAAAAATTAAAGCCGAAGTGTAGTCCTGGTTCGGCGTTGAATTTAGACCATTTGTTGTCCAGTTGTTTAAAGGATTCAGGCATCTCGGTATGGAAAGGTCGATGCGTAATCGCAATAGAAGGTTCTATAAACCAGCGATCGTTAAACAGTTTGATGTGGTACCCTAGCCGGTAGGTATTGAAAATCTGAAAACCGTTATCAATCTTATTGCCATTATTGTCTACAAAAGACTGCCAGGCATTCATCATGTGAACCGCGGTGTACAAACCTTTCCACCAAAAGCGTTGGTAGACCAGCGCAAACCCACGTTCGCGGATGTAGCCCGGAAACTCTTCTTCAGGAGCTTCAAAAGAACTACTGAGGGGTGGTATTCCTAGTGGCCACGCGTATTTCCAGGTTTTAAATTCTAGCGACACTACGTCTTTTCCCGTCAGACGGTAACCCAAATTAAGCTGCACAAATTCAGGGTTATTCGATTCTAAGAAATTACCCAACATAAAAAAGGTACTTCCGATAAAACACTTTCGGTACGTAGTGTCCTGAGGAGCATATTGGGCTTTGAGCGGCATTAAACTGGCTAGTAATAAAAGTACGCTAAGTATGGTGAATTTTCTTCGCATAATATTTTTGTTTTATGCAAAGATCGTTGGGCAGTAACCCAAAAAACGTTCACTTAAGGTAATTAATGAGCTACCGCTACTATTTTTTATCAGTGAGTCGGGCTCGTAACCGACTTAGCGATTGGGGAGTGATACCGATGAAGCTGGCCAATTGGTGCTGCGGTACTCTCTGTAACAGATCAGGTCTTTTTTCTACTAAATCTAAATAGCGTTCTTCGGGAGAGAACGTCTTGAACTGGTCGAGCGAAAGTTGGGCTTTCGCTAAAAGTTCTTCGGAGAGTATTCGGCAGAGCGTTTCAAATTTGGGAAATTTTTCAAAGATCGCGTCTTCCATATCAGGGTTAGCCACGGTCAGAATAGAGTCCTCTACACAAGCGATAAAATATTCAGAGGGCTGTTTGTTAAGAACACAATGAGGTGTGAGGCCTTCCATTTCGGTATAAAAAGCGGTGGTTTTTTCGTTGCCGTCTACTATATAATATGTGCGTAAGCACCCTTTTAACACAAAATAGCCATCGCTAGAGCGTTGCCCTTCTTCAAGTAAAACCATTCCCTTCTTAAAGGCACGAAATATATCTAAGGCCACCAGTGCCTTCTTCTCTTCTTCCGAAAGAGAAATATATTTGGCAAGAAAGTCAAATAACATGTGTTCCATGGTTGGAATGGTCGTTCGGTCTACTGTTGATTATACTGTGCTTACTGCTACCCGTTTTATTCATTTTTAGTTTTAGCTAAGTATTCTTTAGGGGTCAGAATTGATAATACACTTTCCTTATAATCTTTGGTGTTTCTAGTAATTATAATTTGGTGTCCGGCATCTTCGGCACAATAATTTTGAACAGCATCTTCAAAGTCTTTGAACTTAGAATGAGCTGCTTTAGTAATAATACCCTGCTCCACGTTCTCTACTTTCACGATTTCCAATATCTTCTTCGTTTGGCTATCCGCTTTCTTTTGATTTTCAAGTTTGCCAATGATGTAGTTTACATTCGTGATAGAAATAGGAGAAACACAAAGGCTAACGTTGTCCGCTGTAGCGTCTTCGATGATTTCAACGATGTCATCCGCGAATGGCTCTCTATCCAACAATAAGTCTAATAGCACATCTGAGTCTAGAAAAATCTTATTCACTTCTTGAGATATTTTTCAATAAGTGCATCTTCCAATAATTCTTTATATGAACTAAAATCTTTGGGCATTCTGACTGATCCCTTTAATTCATTCACTATGCTACTGGGATGTTTTTGGCTACTGTCCCCCTTGTCTTTAGATAAAGATTTCAAGTATTCCTCAACGATGCTAGATAAGCTTTTTCCCGAAGCTTTGGCATACGCTTTTGCTTCCTCGATAACCGATTGATTTATTGATAACGTCAATTTGCTCATACGTATTAATTTTTACGTACAATATAGTATAAAAAGATTGAATCTACTGATAACTCAGTATCTGAGTTTGGCCTTCAATGTTTTTTAATTACTTGTTTAGTTGGTTTACACTATCGAGGTTGGTAAACAGAAACTGAGTATAGTCAATCATCCCAATATACTCACCGTTTTCTTCAACGGGGGCAATTCTCACGTCGTAGTTGTACATTAACCTCGGTACGTACTTAATATTCAGGTGGGCTGGAATCGAAAACACTGGTTTAGTCATTATCTCGTACACGCTTACTTCGTCGAGGGTCTTCTTGGGAATGATTACTCCCTTTATGATGTCATAAACTGTAATAATTCCGTTAGCATCAGCATTATTTCTTTTCTGGATGATAAGCGCCTGAACATTTTTCTCCTTCATCAACTCAGCCGCATGTCTTGCACTGGCCAAACCATCAATAAAAAACAGTTTATCGGAAGCAATGTCTTTTGCTTTTTGAAAAGTTTCCATAGCCTTCTGTTTATAATTGTTCAGTATTGAGACTCTCTCTGATTTTCTTGATTTGGTTAGATAGGCCCGCCACTTTATCTATATTCAGCGCAATCAACATTCCGTTGCCTGGCTCTTCAATGTTACATTCATCCGAAACAGACTTTATGATTTTGTTGGTATGGTGTTCTTCCACCACAAAAAGAACAATATCGGTTTTATCTTGTATGGATAATCCCAAAAAACTAGATGGTTCCATGCCACTACCTTTGCCCTGAATAACTACATCGCCAGTCGCCCCGGATTCTTTGGCCGTAGCGACAACTTTTTCAGTGATGTTCGGGTTGACAAACCCTACGATTAAATCAAATCTCATAACTTTAATTTTTACTGGATTTTTTAAAATATACTACTAAATCATTTATTTGGGCGTATCCTAATACCGTGATCATCGGGAAAACGCTGGCAAAAGCAATTAGGCCAAACCCATCTATTGCAGGGTTTCGGCCAGGAACAACCGATGATAGCCCCAACCCTAACGCAGCCACAATAGGTACGGTAACAGTAGAAGTAGTAACCCCTCCCGAATCGTACGCTAAGGCTACTAGGTCTTTTTTTACAAATATGGTTTGGATTACCACGACTATATAACCTACCATAATGTAGGTAGCCAGAGAATCACCAACCACAATACGATAGGTGCCAACCACTAAGGCAATGGCCACACCAATAGCCACTACAAAGCGAAGGTACAGGGTGCCAATTGTACCTCCCGACACTTCATTGGCTTTTACCGCTACCGCATACAGTGAGGGTTCGGCAATGGTAGTGGAGAACCCTAGAAATGCCGCAAAAATGTATACCCAATAATAGGCCTTCCAGTCGGTTGACGAGCCCGAATACGTTTTGGTAATAAACTCCGGGTTGGATAACTGTTTGGCCATTAACTCTCCTACCGGAAATAAAGCTTGTTCCAATCCCATCAGGAAGAACGTTAATCCGAAAATAACCAGTACCACCCCGAAAATTACATTTCTTAGATGGGGTATGGATTTTTTGATAATAAAAATTTGGAATACAGCGATTAAGAGCACGATAGGCGCCACATCTCTAAGGGTGTTTAAAAAAGTAATTCCTAATTCTATGAACATTCCTGCGAACTTAGAAGATTAACATACCATATCCCATTACAAAAATCATCGGTAACAGTGACGCAAATGCGATCAGCCCAAAGCCATCGGTTAAGGGACTTCTACCCTCGATGACCGTTGCCAAACCAACTCCAAGTGCCGTAACCAAGGGTACCGTTATTGTTGATGTGGTGACTCCACCAGCGTCATAAGCAATCCCAATGATTTCTTCGGGTGCAAATAACGTCATGACAATGACCATTACATACCCCCCAATAATTAAGTAATAAATAGGCCAGCCTTGGATAATTCGCCAGATCCCGATGAGTATCGCCAGTCCGACGGAAACTGCCACTGAAATGCGTAAGCCAAGGATGTAACTTGATTCAATTTCAGGTTTTATTAAATCTGACTTTACGGCTATTTCTCCGGCTTCCTTGGCAACGGCAATTAAGGCCGGTTCGGCAATCGTTGTGGAGAACCCTAGTAGAAAAGAAAAAGACAGTAGCCAAAATAAGCTTCCTTTTTTAACCAATGCATAGGATAAATTCTCCCCAATAGGAAATAGGCCCATCTCAAGTCCTTCCACAAAAAGCATAAGGCCTATCACAACAAATACCAACCCGACGAGGGTTTCGAGCATATTCGGGAAAGGTTGCTGTAGTACAATAGTTTGAAAGAACACCACTACCACTATAATGGGTAACAAATCAAAAAATGAGGTCTTTAATTTGCCTGCTATATTGCCTATTAATTTTAAGATCATTAATTCAAGCCTGGTTATCTCTAAAAACCCTATCTCGCGTCAATTCACCGGGGTAGGCGGGGTCAAACATAGCCATATTTTTACTCCTTTTAGATTTTACTATTTCCTTCAAAAAATCCGCCGTCTGAATAATTTGAACTGGTGGGAATCCTATTTTCTTAAGAACATTAAAATGCTTATCGTCAGTCACTAAAAAATCTGCTCGTCCATGGTCTTATTTGTCCAGCCTTTTTCATCCCACAGTTTGTCCATTTCATCCGAGGCTCGGTCGGCAAAATACTTGGCTAGTAATCTTTTTATAGCAACCAAATCTTCTTCGCTTACATCCTGACTGTAAAGCTGAAGTAGTTCAATCTGTAAGTTGCTCAGAGGCTTATCTAAAATTGCCATGATTTCTCTCTTTTCTATTAGTTCGCGAACCTTTACTTTTATCCTTTAACGTGACTATCAATATTTGTTTTAGCTTCGTATTGTAGACAATTATCCTGGTTCAGAATATATTTGAGAACTTCTTTAGGCGGCATACAGCGTTACTTTAGCTTTATCTAGCTCCTCTTTGAAAATTGGGTTTTTAACTACGCGATAGGACAATAGATCAACTTCTCGACCGAATAATTCCTCTAGGTCTTCTTTCAATGAAAAAAATGCATCTCCGTGTTCTAGTGGAGATAATGATTCGGAAAATAATACGGCAAAGTCTAAATCGCTGCTATCCGCAAATTTTCCTGATGCTGCCGAACCAAATAAATAAAGCTCGACTACATGGTTTAATTGGCAGATAGCCGTAAGCCTTTCAATATTTTCTTTGATAAGTTTGATCATCGTTAAGTTTGTGAGTAAAGTGGACAACGAAGCAGCTTTATTTACCTGTTTGTCTTGAGTTATACTACTTAGCACTTACTTAATAGTTGTAATGTTAACTCTATTTTATGTGCTTTATTTTTTAGTCCATTGACCAGTTTTCCTGTTATAGTAATATCTATCCTTCGTTAACTTTCTTTTTTCAAGTACAAACTCTTTTGAGAACTCTATTAATCTGTCCAAAGCTTTGTCAAATTGCTTCTCCGTAATATCCGTCAACTCTATTTCTACATACTCGTCTTTAGATTTTGCATATTTAAATTTTAGTCCGGGCGGGACTTCTGTTTTCTGCTTCGTGGAAAGCCGAGTTATTTTCTTATTCTTCCAATGGTTCCATAATCTGATCACGTGAGCCTTAAATATATCATATATACCTCCTAGTATGATCTGTTTAAGAATCGTAAATTGAATTAAATAAACAATCGTACCTAACTCATCAGAATTAAACGCGTATGCCTTTCCTGTAAAAGAATACTTATAAAGACCTATTCCATTTTTGTTTAGCTCGCTCTCAAACATCTTTAGTTCATACTCAGTAAACTCATCCGAAGGGTACTGAATCAGCATACTGTTACTTTTCTCTATGGTTGTATAAACCGTTGGCTGCCAAAACTGACGAATACCTTTTGGCTCGAAAGCCTGCCGGGCTTGAGCAAGGTCGTAGTTCTCCTGAGCGCGTAGCCAGAACATAGCATCAGTATTGGGAAATGCCTTTTCTAAACGTAATGCCATGATGGGAGTGACCGATTGCCGGCCGTTTAAGATAGCATCTAGGGTTTTTTGGGAAACACCTAAACCTTCCGCTACTTCGCGGATGGGCAATTTTTCGCCAGTCTCCTCACGGATGCCTTCTATCGTCTCTCGTATCAATTCGCCGGGATGGGCGGGGTTAAACATAGCCATTTTCTCTTCCTTTAGCGATGATTAGCCAACGATACTAACGCCCCAGTATCGGCTACGATTATCTTCACGAATTCTTTAGTTTAGTAGCATCAGCGAAAACTTCCTCGATAGAGGTATCTACTACCGGAACGTTATTTTTTGCTAATGCTTTCTCGAATTCATAACAATCTACTCCCGATAGCTGTACGGCTTTTCCAATCGTCAGCTTTTCTTGCTGAAAAAGCATCATAGCAATGGTAATCTGAAACTGCTCCCGCAACTCTTCTTCTTTCTGATTGAGTGTGATCAAAATATCCTGAGGAATAGTAAGTGGTATAGTTATATTTTTCATTGGCTATTTAGTCAAATTTGGCTCTGATGCACTACTAACAGTGAAACGACTGCTGCTATTCCACTGTAGCAGATTAAATCTAACGAAAATCCTAATTTATTGGTAATGCAATCGCCACCATCTTTGTATAGAAACACTTTCAGCTACCGCTAAATACTGCTGACCAATTCCACTGACTCTTTAATCTTTACCCCAAAGAACGTATCTTACCGAAAATACCTAACCTATGATTAAGTACCTTTCTTTTATACTGCTCTTTTCGGTCACCCTAGCTGGGTACGCGCAGAATGCCGACTCCATTTACGTGCGGGAGAATTACGAAAAGCGCGAAGTGACTATTCCCATGCGCGACGGGGTGAAGCTGTTTGCCAACGTGTATCTGCCCAAAGATCAAAGTAAGCAATATCCCATTCTGCTGAAACGTACTCCGTACAGCGTGCGTCCCTACGGAGCCGATCAGTACCCGAACAGTTTGGGGCCATCGCCCTACCTGATGCGCGATGGGTATATTTTTGTGTACGAAGATGTGCGCGGTCGCTACCGCTCGGAGGGGCAATACGACAATATGCGGCCTAACCGCGACAGTGAAGATGAGATTGACGAAAGCTCCGACACCTTTGATACCATTGAGTGGCTGCTGAAAGAACTGGGTGACCGTACCAATGGCAAAGTCGGGCAATGGGGTATCAGTTATCCGGGCTTCTATACCATTGCCGGGGCGGTAGATGCTCACCCCGCTCTGAAAGCTTCTTCGCCCCAAGCACCCATCTCCGATTTTTTCTTCGACGATTTTCACCACCACGGAGCGTTTTTGCAGAGTTATTGGATGACGTTTCCGGTGTTTGGGGTGCAACACAAAGGCCCTACCGATACTACCTGGTACCAGATGGCGGCTCCGGGTACGACTGATGCTTACCAGTTTCATAAGGAGTTGGGGCCACTGAAGAATTCGCAGCAGTACTACGCCGATAACTTCTTCTGGCAGCAGGTGACTGAGCACCCCAACTACGATGCGTTCTGGCAGGAACGTAGCATTCTTCCCCACCTGAACGACATTGACCACGCCATTATGACCGTCGGTGGCTGGTTTGACGCTGAAGACCTGTACGGCCCGTTGAACATCTACAAAACGGTAGAGCGTAACAATCCGGGAACATTCAATATGCTAGTGATGGGTCCCTGGAGCCACGGTGATTGGGCTCGAGAGCGAGGCTTTCAGGCGGTAGGCAATATCTATTTTGGCGATAGCATTTCTACTTTCTACCAAAAGGAGATTGAGTATCCGTTCTTTACCCACTTTTTGAAAGATGGGTTCGCTCCTCAACTGCCCGATGCCTATCTCTACGATACTGGTTTAAAAGAATGGAAGAAATTTGATACTTGGCCTCCGGCCGATGCCCCTCGCTACACTTTTACTTTTAAAGCAGGGGAAGCTTTGCAAGCGGATGCTTTGGTTGTTGACGGTGAACCTGACGACAGCCAAGTGTTTGAGTACACCAGCGATCCTAATCATCCGGTGCCCTTCACCGAAGATATTAAAGTGACTTTCACCCCGCGCAAGTTTATGACCGACGATCAGCGTTTTGCTTCCCGTCGCCCCGATGTGCTTACTTTTGAAACCGAACCATTGGAGGAAGATTTGACGCTAATGGGAGAGATTATGGCGAAGTTAAAAGTTTCTACCTCTGGCACCGATGCCGATTGGGTGGTAAAGTTAATTGATGTACTGCCCGCCGATGCCGAACAAAGCCCTACTATGCAAGACCACCTCCGCATGGCTGGTTACCAAATGATGGTACGCAGCGAGGTATTCCGGGGGCGCTTCCGCAACAGCTACGAGACCCCCGAACCGTTCGAGGCTGACCGGATCACCGAAGTAGAGTTTCCGCTACAAGATGTGCTACATACTTTCAAGAAGGGTCACAAAATTATGATTCAAATTCATAGTACTTGGTTTCCCTACATTGACCGTAATCCGCAGAAATACGTGGATAATATCTTTGAAGCCGAAGCGGAAGACTTCCAAACTGCTACCATGCGCGTCCACGGCGGTTCAGTCATTGAAGTTGGTAAGTTAGACATGCAGCCGGCTTCGGTACAACTGCCGAGTAAATGACATACGGAAAACGGAAGCTGAAAGCCGAAAATTGATCGGAAGCTTTTTTGGAATTTATAGTCTCCTGACTCCAGTTTTCGGCTTCCCCGTATCACTCTCTCTAAATTAATCCCGACAGAAAACAACATTTGTTTTCATTGGCGTACCAACAAATTATCAATAACTTTAGCTGCGTCGCATACATGATTGATCTCTACTACCAATGACCATCGTTAAAATACTAATTATCGTAGGTGGATTACTACTGCAACTTCCTGGTTTGGCTCAAAGCAATTACGAAGCACTTAACGAGGATGCTTTAAAGTCTGCGCCACTTGAAGCAGCTCAATCTTTAGCTAACACGCTACTGACATCTCAGAAACTGGGGCAACCCCATATCCTTAGCGAGTCGGAAGCCATTGTAGCCTTACAGGAAGAGTTCAGTGCCGAAAAACAGACCCAAACCTACGGTGCCATTCGGGATTTATTCGGGGATTATCAGTCTATTACCTTCAAGGAAGCTTATCGTACCACCAACGCACCCGCGTATTATATCTTTCGGTTCCAAGGGAAATTTGAACGGGATAATGCCCAACCGGAGGTACGAGTGGTTATGAACGAGAAGGAACAACTAGCGGGATTTTCTATTGTTCCCTGGCAAGATAGTCTCTAATATTGTCAGCCATGAAGCCACTACGAATTGCCACTGCTCAGTTTGAGCACTACAATAATGATAAACTACGTAACCGAGAGAGTCTTCGGCAACTGGCTGAACAAGCCAAGCAGCAGAATGCTCAGGTAGTTGCTTTTCACGAGTGCTGCCTGTCGGGTTACGCCTTTGTCCGAAGCCTTTCTTTTACCGAGCTGCAAGCAGTAGCCGAACCAGTGCCTGACGGCGAAAGCACGCAGTGGCTGATCCAATTGGCCCGGGAGCTTGACCTGACTTTACTAGCGGGATTATTTGAGCGGGACGAAGCGGGGAAAGTTTACAATACCTACGTTTGCGTAGATGCTAGTGGTTTGGTGGCCCGGTACCGTAAACTACATCCCTTTATTCATCCTGAACTTACTCCCGGCGACGAGTATACTACCTTTACCATACACGGCTGGAAGTGCGGAATGCTTATCTGCTACGATAATAATATTCTGGAGAATGCCCGGGCCACCCGGCTGTTAGGAGCCGATGTACTATTTATGCCGCACGTAACAATGGGCACTCCTTCTACTCGTCCCGGTGCCGGATTCTTTGCTGCCAATTGGAATGATCGCGAGACTGATCCTACCAGTCTACGCCACGAATTTGACGGATTGAAAGGCCGGGCATGGCTCATGAAGTGGCTTCCCGCTCGGGCGTATGATAATGCCCTTTACGCTGTCTTTAGCAATGCAATTGGTATGGATGACGATCAGCTAAAGAATGGCTGTTCTATGATTTTAGACCCCTTCGGAGATATAATTGCTGAATGCCGCCATTTAGGTAATGAGGTGATTACCACTACTTGCGTACCCGAAAAACTCACCCAAGCCGGAGGCTACCGCTACCAACAAGCCCGTCGGCCCGAGCTTTACCGCGATATTTTCAATCAACCCCACACACCGGAGCAAAAAGTTGTTTGGCTTCCCTCTGATTCGTCCAAAAAGTAGCGACATATTTCAGCGTAGGCTGTACGTTAGCC
This sequence comes from Tunicatimonas pelagia, assembly GCF_030506325.1. Lineage (NCBI taxonomy): Bacteria > Pseudomonadati > Bacteroidota > Cytophagia > Cytophagales > Catalimonadaceae > Tunicatimonas > Tunicatimonas pelagia. The sequence goes on from NZ_CP120683.1 coordinate 4,050,539, forward strand.
TTGACGTTTTCTTCCCATCTCAGGAAAATTTTTCAAAATCTGGTAAAGCTTGTATCTTGCTTCCCCTTAAATACAACTACCTATTATGCCTGCCACCTACTTACTTGGATACGACATTGGAAGCTCGTCCATCAAAGCCAGTTTAGTACAATCTGATTCGGGTAAAATAATTGCATCAGCCACTTCGCCTGACAAGGAACTCCCGATGGATGCACCGCAGGAAGGCTGGGCCGAGCAACATCCCGATTTGTGGTGGGAACATCTGGTGAAGGCTACGCATCAACTACGGCAAGCGAACGCTGAAGCCCTGAAGCAAGTAGCCGCCATCGGTATTTCTTATCAAATGCACGGCTTGGTAGTAGTAGATAAAAACCAGCAGGTGCTGCGCCCGTCCATCATCTGGTGCGATAGCCGGGCGGTACAGACGGGTGAGCAAGCCTTTAATGAGTTGGGGCAAGATTGGTGTTTATCGCATTTGCTCAACTCCCCCGGAAATTTTACCGCTTCTAAGCTGCGCTGGGTGCAGGCGAATGAGCCTCAAATTTACGAGCAGATTCATAAAATTATGCTCCCCGGCGATTATATCGCTATGAAGCTCACTGGGGAGATTAATACTACTGTTTCGGGACTTTCCGAAGGTATTTTCTGGGATTTTAAGTCGGACTCACCTTCGGACAAATTGCTAGATTACTATCAGATAGACCAGAGCTTAATTCCGGAGCAGGTTCCTACTTTCGGGGAACAAGGCAAGGTTCAATATGGCGTAGCCGAAGAGTTGGGCCTTTCGGCTAATATTCCGGTAGCGTACCGGGCAGGAGATCAGCCGAACAACGCACTTTCGCTCAATGTGCTAAAACCGGGTGAAGTGGCGACCACTGCCGGAACATCCGGGGTGATTTACGGAGTGAGCGACCAACTAGAATACGATTCTCAGTCCAGAGTAAACAGTTTTGCCCACGTTAACTACAGTCAGGACGAGCCTCGCTACGGCATTTTAGCTTGTGTAAACGGCACCGGAATTCTCAACAGTTGGCTAAAGCACCAGCTACTGCTCGACCGGCTTTCTTACGAAGAAATGAATCAACGGGCGCAGCAAGCCCCGATTGGGTCAGCCGGAGTGGTCGTTTTACCCTTTGGCAACGGAGCCGAGCGTCCGTTAGCCAATGCTGAAATTGGGGCACAAATTGGTGGGGTAGAATTCAATACGCACAATACGTCACACATTCTTCGGGCAGCCCAGGAGGGAATTGTGTTTGCGCTGAAATATAGTCTGGATATTATGGAAGCAATGGGAATGGAGGTGAACTGCGTAAAAGCTGGGAAAGCTAATATGTTCCTCAGCCCTATCTTCCGCGAAGCTTTTGCCAATACGACGGGTGCCACCATAGAATTGTACGATACCGATGGAGCTGCCGGGGCCGCCCGAGGCGCAGGAATTGGCTCTGGCGAGTACGCTAACCCCGAAGAAGCCTTCGCCCACTTACAACAAATTGATCAGATTGAACCGGATAGTGATAAGCAATCGGCTTACGCTGAAGCATACGAGCATTGGTTAGAAGCATTAAATCAACATCTGTAAAATACAAGATGTGAGATATGAAATATGAAAAGGTAGGAAGACGTAGACCGAGAACTGAGATTATTATTGCCGTTGCGGCTACGATAATCAGCGTTTGCGCTATGGCTACTACTGTCTACCAAACCTATATTCTTCGCCAACAACAGCATGCTGCCGTTTGGCCCCGCTTGCAATTATCTCATGGCTACTGGATACAGCCTGACACTGCACACTATAATCTGTTTCTACAAAATAATGGAGTAGGCCCTGCTATTATTCAAAAGGTTTACATGATTCATAATGAGGACAGTTCATTTTCGAGCACCGCTGAAATAGCCCGAGCGATAGCCCGTCAGCGAAACCTACCGGATACACTCGTATATTCTGACTACGGTGATGTTGTAGAAGATATGGTTATCCCTCAACAGACTCAACAGGGGCTACTAACCTTAGAGGATCGTAGGTACGTAGCTCCTTGGGTAGAAGAGGTGAGAGAAGGAGGAGTTCAGATTGTCATACAGTATCAATCACTCTACGGTGAAACTTGGGAAGTGGCTTACCCTGGCTCTCATCACCGAAAAATTAATTAGTTTTACCCAATATTACTGGCTTCTATCATGAAGAAAGCTCTAAAAAAAATTACCGCTTCGCTTATAGTAATACTTCTCACTATACTTTCCGGGTTGATAACAGTTACGTTTTCTCCCCAAATGCTATTTGCTAAGAAGATAGAACATCAAGCGTTTACTATTTATTCTAATACCGATTTTGATGAAACTCATCTTGTAAGCCGGTTGGATGATGCCTATGCGCTAATAAAACACAGCGAGCTTCACGACGAGGACTACCATTTTGATGTGCTACTAGCCCATAATCACTTCTTTAATAAGATAGAGGATTTACAAGGAAAAGGAGTCATTGCTCGGGCTACTGCTGGATATATCACCTTAAAAGTACCCATTGATCCGAAAAACAACCATGTGCAAGGAAGCGTAGGAAAGATAAATCTAACCTATTTATTAGCTCATGAAATGATTCATAATCTTCAAGCCAATAAATACGGTCTTCTAAATTTTAGTCCACTAAAACATCCTCCTTTTTGGAAGCTGGAAGGTTATCCGGAGTATATCGCTCGGCGAAACCAGTTGCATGCTAATGACTATAGCCTAAGATCTGAAATTCAGAGATACGTAGAGTTGATGAAGGCATCTAATAATATGTTTGTTGAGGTTACGGAAGGTCATTTTGTACCGTTTTACTATTACAAAGGAAGGTTAATGGTCGAGTATTTGATGGATATTAAAGGAATGACGTATGATGAGATATTAAAGGATGATACCTCCGAAGAAGTAGTATTTCAAGAAGTACTTCAGTGGACGAAGATCTCTTAACCCGCGCAAGCAATTAACAATTAGCAATCGAACCATTTAACAATCCAATAACATGAGCACAACTTTTTTTCCTAACATCAACCCCATTCAGTACGAAGGTACCGATACCGACAATATTTTTGCTTTTCGCTACTACGATGAGAATCGGCAGATCGGTGATAAAACCATGAAGGAGCACCTACGCTTCGCCATTGCCTACTGGCACAGCTTCTGTAATGAAAATGCCGATCCATTTGGGGCAGGAACCCGCGATTTTCCCTGGCACAAGCATAGCAACCCAATGGATAACGCTAAATCCCGGTTGGAAGCTGCGTTTGAGTTCTTCACTAAAATAAATGCTCCCTACTACTGCTTTCACGACCGCGACATTGCCCCCGAAGGCAGTTCGGTGAGTGAGTCAGAGAAAAATTTACAGGAGATTGTATCGCTGGCGAAAGAACACCAGCAATCCACTGGAGTAAAGCTACTGTGGGGAACGGCTAACTTATTTTCGCACCCCCGCTATATGAACGGTGCTTCCACCAACCCTGATTTTGCCGTGCTTTGTCACGGTGGGGCCCAGGTAAAGGCGGCGTTGGATGCTACCGTAGAATTGGGGGGTGAGAATTATGTGTTCTGGGGGGGGCGGGAAGGCTACGCCGCCCTTATCAATACCAACATGAAGCGGGAGTTAGATCACCTCGGGCAGTTCCTTCGTATGGCGCGGGACTACGGGAGGAAGATTGGTTTTAAGGGAAACTACCTAATTGAACCCAAACCCGCCGAGCCTAGTAAGCATCAGTACGACTTTGATTCAGCTACGGTGGTTGGCTTTCTCCACCAGCAGGGACTGGCTGATGATTTTAAAATTAATGTGGAGCAAAACCACGCGATTTTAGCGGGGCACACCTTTGCCCACGATCTTCAAACGGCCTCGGACGCGGGGATGCTCGGCAGTGTAGACGCTAACCTGGGTGACAACCAAAATGGCTGGGATACCGATTATTTTCCGACTGATCTGTACGATTGTATACACGCCATGATGGTAATTCTTCAGCAAGGTGGCATTGCTCCGGGTGGGCTGAATTTTGATGCCAAGGTACGCCGCACCTCCAGCGACTTGGAAGATTTGTTCATTGCTCACATCGTCGGGATGGATACGTTTGCCCGAGGTTTACTCATTGCTCACGATATTCTGGAAAACTCTAACTTCCTGACAATGAAGCAAGAGCGTTACGCCTCTTACGACAGCGGCAAAGGGTCAGAATTTGAGCAAGGAAGCCTCGGCTTGGAAGACTTGCGTGATTTAGCGGCTGAAGCAGGCGAACCCCAGCGACGCAGTGGAAAGATTGAATTATTCGAGATGCTCATTAATAATTATATTAAATAATGAATAGTGAATAATGATTGATGAAAGAATGAGCACCTTTACGGTCAGCTGGGCATTGTTCACTACTCATCAATCATTATTCATCTATATAATTTGCTAAATTACCGTTAAAACACGGTCAGCCATATAATAAACTACTATCTAACTTAACTTATCTATTATGGGACTAGCAAAAGAATTTAAAGCGTTCATCATGAAGGGCAACATCATTGATTTGGCCGTAGCCGTAATCATTGGAGCTGCCTTCGGTAAAATTGTCTCATCCTTTGTGGCTGATGTTTTAATGCCACCTATCGGATTACTGCTGGGTGGGGTTGATTTCACCGATATTATGGTTGTCCTGAAGGAAGGGGCAACTGAAGAAGAAACCGTCGCAATTCGTATCGGGGTTTTCATTCAGAATGTCATTGATTTTATTATTATTGCTTTTAGTGTGTTTATGGTAATTAAAGCTTACCAAAGCACGCAGAAGAAGGAAGAGGTGGAACCAGCCAAACCTCCGGTACCTTCTAATGAAGAAAAATTACTAACTGAAATTCGGGATTTATTGAAAGACCGCCCGACAGTATAATTAACATAATTTTTAAAGTAGGCTGACCTGTTTTTTTATCATATACCTGGAGTTGATTCCAGGATAAGCTTCAAACTAACCTATGAAAGACGTAGCCCTAGGCATTGATATTGGTGGCACTAACACTAAATTTGGTTTTGTAGACCGCGAAGGAAACATGTACGCGGAAACCTCAGTATCGACCGTTAAAACCGCCCCCGGCGATGTAGAAGCCTACCTGAGATACGTATACAAAGAAGTGGAGAAGCTCCGCGAGACGGTAGATGAAGAACTCAATATTGTTGGCTGTGGCATTGGTGCGCCCAATGGTAATTACTTTACCGGAACTATTGAGTACGCTCCCAATTTGACTTTCCAAGGGGTTGTCCCAATCATTGAGCTGTTTCAGCAATACTACGATGTACCGATGGTACTTACTAATGACGCTAATGCTGCTGCCATTGGCGAAATGATTTACGGCGGAGCCAAGGGAATGAAAAATTTCGTGATGATTACCCTGGGTACCGGCCTGGGCAGTGGTTTTGTGGTAAACGGTGGCTTAATCTACGGTCACGATGGATTTGCCGGCGAGATGGGGCATATTATGAATAATCCAAAAGGGCGCACCTGCGGTCTGGGACGTAAGGGCTGCCTGGAAGCTTACGTATCAGCTACGGGTATCAAACGGACGGTGTTTAAGCTACTCGCTGATATGACCGATGATACCCCACTGCGCGACATTACCTTTAACAATTTATCGGCCGCTAAGATTACGGAGCTAGCCATGCAAGGCGACCCAGTGGCTAAGGCAGCTTTCGATTACACCGCCGAATTGTTAGGTCGCAAACTATCCGATATGGTGGCAATTTTTAGTCCACAAGCTATTTTCCTGTTGGGTGGACTGGCCAAGGCGGGAGACTTTCTCTTCAAACCCACCAAAAAGTATATGGAAGAGTACATGTTTGAAATTTTTAAAAACAAAGTGCCAATTCTACCTTCAGCACTGGAAGGCCGTAATGCCGCTGTGCTAGGCTCTAGTGCCTTGGCCTGGAAAGAAATTAGTGAAGGGAAAAGTAATTTGATGTAGGCAGTTGCTATTTCTTTAGTGCCGTTGTTCGTTTTGCAAAGCAAAAGTCATCCCAGCACGATATTGTCTGAGATGGCTTTGAAAGAGCAACTAATACTAAGCCTTATTCTGATAAACTTCTAAGGTTTGTGTCGTCACGAACCTTAGAAGTTTATCAGAATATCCTCTACTAAGAATAGAAAGAATGATTATTGGCGCTCAAAGCGGAACTCATCTAGGGTGTTATTACCACTTTCTCGCAAGTGAAAGACAGCATTAGTGCGCTCAAGTACTATCCAGTTATCATCATCTAGGTCAGATAGCTCGCCCCGATCGCTAAAGGCTTGTAGGTTACCAGCACTCAAATTGATGCGAACCTGATCACCGGCTTCATTGATCGACCATTCAGCAACAGTACTTTTTTGATCGTCGGCGATAACTAACTTGCCATTCTCTTGAAACGTGAAGACCAAACCGTTAAAGCTGTTAGTATCTTCTTTGCCATCGTCGCGAAAGAGTGTCACTTGCCAACCGTTGGTAGCTCCTTGATTTGCTTCTGGCTGAGGTGTAGTATTAAGATTTCTTGAAGAACCGGTTGCCCTTACAAAACGTACCTCGTCGCGGGTACCGTCATCGTCTTCTTCTAATAAGTGAATGAGTGAGTCACTCTTCTCAATCACCATCCAATCATCGTCATCCAAATCCTCCAGTTCTTCCCGATTGCTAAACGTCTGTAGATTTTCGGAACTTAGGTCAATCGCAACCCGATTGCCTGCGGCATTGATAGACCACGCCGCCGTGGTGCTTTGCTGACTGTCTGCGATCAGTAGCTCGCCATTGTCCCGGAAAGTAAAGGTCAAGCCATCAAAATCAGTGGTTTCGTCTTCGTTATCATCCTTAAACAAACCTACTTGCCAATCGCCAGTTAAATCTTCAGTAACTACTGGCTGAGGCTCGGGGTTAGGATTACCCGTATCAGAACCATCTGAAGCACTGGTTGACTTTACAAAACGAACTTCATCCAGCGTATTATCATCATCTACTTCTAGTAGATGAATGAGCGTATCATTCTTCTCAATCACCATCCAGTCATCGTCATCTAAGTCTTCCAGCTCGCTGCGGTTACTAAATGCTTGCAGATTTTCCGTACTAAGGTCAATCTCAACCCGGTTACCCGCGCCATTAATAGACCAGGCCGCTGTGGTATTCTGCTGCTCTTCGGCAATTACTAGATCGCCATTTTCCTGAAAGGTGAAGGTTAAACCAGCAAAATCACTGGTTTCATCTTCATTGTCATCCTTGAATAAATCCACCTGCCACTCACCAGTTAAGTCATTGCTAACAACAGGTTGTGGTTCAGGATTATTCCCCTGATTATTATCATCAGGTAAAACAGGGTCATTTTCTTCGCAAGCAAATAACAGAAAGCTTGCGGTAAATAAGATCAGATACTTCATACTATGTAGCATAACATTTAAATTTTGTAGTAATACTATTTTTGTATGAAGTCGTTATCCCATTCAAATTGTAACCGGCTTGATAGATTTTTTTTCAATTGATTGATCTAAGCTTTTACTATTTTGAAGTTCATCGCCCGACAACCAGCGTTATCCAGCTTCTTGTCCATGTTACTGAGGCAATTTCTTCTAGTATAAATCCTACCTGCTCAGCATCATATTTCGCTAGCATTCGTCAGAAAAATTGTATATATTGATAAAAATTGCTAGTTATTTTGGTCGGAATTACCAATTTGTTAAAGGTGCTCAGCTCAATTATCTACTTCCTACTAGTCGCTACTAACTAGATAATTTAGCATTCTATATTTCCGGCCAAAGAATAGGTTGTACATACGTTTGAAATAAAAGTTTTCCATTTTCCAATAGATAACTTAAACTTTCACTGCTATGAAGACAACTGCATTTTTACTTACCCTGCTACTATTCGTTAGCACCGTTAGCTTCGCCCAAGAAGCAGAAGAACAGTCTATAAAAAAGGTAATTGAAGGGGAAACCAATGCTTGGCTAGAGCGAAATTACGACCAATGGGCTGAGCATTGGGGGCATACTCCCTACGCGTACTTCAGTGTGACCATGAACGAATACATTGAGTTTGCGGATGGCTGGGATGAAATAAGCAACCACATGAAGCAGTCTATGGAGCAAAACCCACCCGTACAGGGCGAAATGAACGTAGACCGAAGCGATTGGCATTTTAAAATAACCGATAACCTAGCCTGGGCTCGTTTTAATCAAAGTACCAACAATGGCGTTATGCTGAAAGAACAACGCGTGCTAGAAAAGATGGATGGTCAGTGGAAGATTATTAACATGACTACGGTAAACCCATCTTCCTACCCAGTGGAAGCTCGTAACCCCGAGCCTTAATCAATAATTCTGCACCAAAAAACATCGGTCGGTAGTCATTTTTTAAACTAATTTTAGCCACTGACAAATTATAGGCTACCAACCGTTTTTCTGCTAGAAGTTTTTTGTTCTTTAGCTCAATATAGCGGTAATATCTTCCCGAGTTAATCGCTTCACAAAGCTTTCTTCAGTAGAAATCAAGTCAGTAGCTAGTTTGATTTTGCTCTGCTGCAACCGAAGAATTTTTTCTTCTACCGTATCTCGAGTAATAAACTTGTAGGTAAACACTCGGTTTTCCTGCCCAATACGGTGGGCACGGTCAATGGCTTGGGCTTCTACCGCGGGGTTCCACCAGGGGTCAAGAATAAATACATAGTCAGCTTTGGTAAGGTTGAGACCAACCCCGCCTGCCCGCAGAGAGATAAGAAATAAATTGATAGAGGAGTCATGCTGAAAACGCTCTACCTGCTCTTTACGGTTTTTAGTGCTTCCGTCCAGATACGCAAATGGGTAATTTAAATCCTTCAGATGCTGACTCAGCAACGCTAGGTGTTTTACAAACTGACTAAATATGAGAATCTTATGCCCCTCACTCAATGTGCTAACAATCATGTGAAGCATATCCTCCATCTTACCCGAATCGTGAGCATAATTTTCATCCACCATTTTTGGATGATTGGCAATCTGCCGAAGCTTGGTGAGTCCCTGCAACAATAGTAACTGCGATTTTTTGATGCCTTCGTTCTCAATCAGGTTGAGAATTTCATTGCGATAAAACGACTTGGCTTCCTCGTAGCAGGCTTCCTGCTCGTCGGTCATGGTGCAGTACTTTACGTTCTCTACTTTCTCGGGCAACTCCGTAGCCACTTGCCACTTTTGTCGCCGAAGAATAAATGGTTTGATAATACTGTACAGCTTAGAGGTTTTAGAGAGATCACCTTTCTTTTCAATAGGAACCACAAACTCATTGCGGAAGAAGGATTGACTTCCCAACAAACCCGGGTTGATAAATGTCATCTGCGACCAAAGGTCCATCGTGCTATTTTCCAGTGGCGTACCGGTTAGAATAAGGCGATACTTGGAATTGAATTCGCGCACTGCTTGAGCAATATTAGAGTCCGGGTTTTTTATCGCCTGCGATTCGTCCAAAATCACGTAGTGAAAATAGTATTCTTTTAAAATATCTATATCCAAACGAGCAATACCGTAGGAGGTCAACACTAAGTCATAATCGGTAAACTGCGCTACGTTTTTGTCGCGGTGGGTGCCGGTATACGTAAACACTTTTAGGTTAGGAGTGAATTTAGCAGCTTCCATCTCCCAGTTATAAATCAGCGAAGTGGGCATAATTAGCAGGGAGGTATTCATGGTTTGCTGCTGCTCCTCATGCAGTTCTTTCTGCCGTTGCAGTAACGCCAATGTTTGCACAGTTTTTCCTAGCCCCATATCATCAGCCAAGCAACCACCAAAGTGATATTGGTTCAGAAAGTGCATCCAATTGTACCCCGCCTTTTGGTAGGGGCGCAATGTGCCCTCAAACTGTTCCGGTAACTCGTGGTCTTCAATTTTCTCGAACTGCCGCAAGCGATCCAGCTTACGATCCATCGTCACCTTAGCCAGGTTTCCGCTGTGTAAATCTTGCACCAGTGCTAAGTGATACTTTTTTAGGCGTACATCGCCATCGGCTGTCTCGGGCGATTCGGTAAAAGCAAACAGTTCGGAGTATTCGGTAAACCATACTTCAGGAATGATGGCTACTTCACCGTTAGGTAACATTACTTCCCGCTTCTTCGCCAGTATGAGTGAGCGAATTTCGGTAAAAGGAACTTCGTATTCGCCAAACTTGACGATGGCGTGAATATCAAACCAGTCGATATTTTCGCGTACTTCTACCTTAATAGTTGATTCGCCCAGAAAATATTTTTTCTCGCCTATCATCTGCTGATTCAGCGTAATGCCTGCTTCTTGCAGTTCTTTTTTATGCTGGTTAATCCAATCAATAGCGGTGTTGCGATCAAGCACTTTTTTACGACCTTTTAACGGAAGAGAGTGTTCCTGCAAAAACGCAAGTACTTGTTTCTCGGCGTAGTGGTTGCGGACAATACGACGAAACGTATACTGCTCGCTCTCTTTGTTTTTATCTACCACCACGCTCACTTTTTCGGCATCAGCCTGAAATTGGTGCGCTCCGTACTGAAACGCTAACTCAAACCCGATGTAGCTGGTTGAAACGCCTTTGGCGAGTGTAACCGTACTACTATGCCCGTTACCTCGGTCTTCGGTAGCAGGAGGCTGAGTTTCATAAAACGATAGTAGTGGCTTGGGGCGATGCTGTTCTGTGATAATATCAAAGCCTTTGGCGTAAACATCAAACGATGAGACTAGCGGAGCCACAAACTTACGGTAGTACGAATCTTCTACCTTCCTTGGAATAACAATAAATTTCTTGTTGAGAAAAGGCTGAAGTTTGTTGCCATCTACCTCTTTTTCAAAAGTATAGAGGCGGTTTTCCAGCACCATCCAGGCTGGCTGGTTACAAACGATGTAGGCCTTTTTATACTGAAAATCAACTTTCAGGTTATCGTATTTAATCGTGGGAAAGTAGTGAGTATTGTCTTCGTTACGCCGAAAGTGAAAAAGCACCGTAGCCTTTTCGGGTAGTACCTCAATCCGCCGGCCTACCGGTTCGCCGTCGTTACTCATTTCGAATAGGCGTTTCCCGCGAAGCAATGGAAGTATTTGAGCCCGAATACCTTCCAGATAAGCTGCAATCTCTTCTTTTAGCAGCTGATTTCTTTCACTATCACCCAGATACACTTTAAAAAAAAACTCGTGGGGCTTTACTCGCTTTTTATGAAATTTTTTGATGATGACTTCTTGCTGCATAGAATCCATCAGGCGAATTAGCTCATAGTCTTGCTCATCAAGATCTTTAGAAAATTCGCGGGCATTTTTATGCGAAATATTTTGATGTTCAAACGTAAATTCCTGCTTCTCATTTAGTTGCACAGCAAATGACTCAAACAAGTATCCTAGGTATTCGTGGTTAAAAAGTGAATAAATCACTTTAAAGGGCCGGTCGGGCGAGACTTTCATAAGGAAGTTGACAGTTGATCGTTGAGGTTGTTCGCAACAAGCTAACCCACAATTTAGGCAAAAAAATTACTTTACAAAAAATCTTTCACATCGGTGCGCGAGGCAATGATGGCCGGGCGATAAGAAGCCAGAAATGTAATGAGCGAGATACTAAGCGCAGTGAATAAAAAGTCAGCAAGCTCCATTTTTACCGGGTAAGCATCTACAATGGCGGTCTGCATTCCCATCGATACAATTCCGAAGGTTTGCTGAACCCAGCAAATAATTACTGCTGCTAGTAGGCCACTACCAGCTCCGAGTAGCGCAATAATCACTCCTTCAAACAAAAATATAGACTTCACTGTGCGCTGTTGGGCACCCATAGCGAAGAGCATGGCAATATCTTTTCGCTTATCAATAGCGAGCATCGACAGTGAAAAAAAGATGTTAAAGGAGGCAATGGCCAAAATAAATGAAAATGTAACGTACACAAACAGCTTTTCCCACTTCACTGCCCGTAGCAAACTAGCGTGCTGCTCGTCGCTGTTCAGCACTTGGTATTCTTCTGCCGGAAGTAGTTTTTCGAGCTGGCTTTCAACTCTGCTTACAGAAACATTATCGTCAGTTTTAATTTCCAGTGCGGTGCGCTCTTCACCGTAGTCAAACAACTGTTGAGCAAATCGCATAGGAACGATAACGTAGCTGGCATCGTACTCTTTTTCATTTGCGAAAACTCCGCCCGGCATAATATTTTTCCGCTTAAAGTAGCGGTTCATGGGGTCAGGGTTAAAGCCACTGCTGCTAGCTGTTTGCCGAGGCGTAAGTAGCTGCATGGTATAAAACTCGTTAGAGGGGGCAATAGATAAAGTATACTGCACTCCTTGCCCCATAATGGCGTAGTTTATATCGTCTTTTGCTAGTGTTAAGTCGCCGTGAATCATGGCCTGACTGAGCCGCTGCTGCTGCACAAAATTATCGCTCACGCCTTTGAGTGTAACAATCATTTGAGCATCCTGATAACGAGCGATAGCATTATCTTCAATCACCTGTGTAACCACATCTACCCCTTTCACCTGCTGTACTACGTTTAGTAATGAGTCAGTGGCTAAAAGCGTCTTTCCGAACACAGGCACTATCTTGATCTCAGGATCGAAGGTGCTCTTAGATTCTTTAATTAAATCTTCCAGCCCATTAAATACCGACAACACTACTACAAGTGCCATAGTACCTACCGCTACTCCGATCATTGAAATATTAGAGATAATCTGAATGAAGTTTTTTTTCTTCTTAGATCGGAAATATCGGCGAGCCACCAGAAAGGGAAAGTTCATACCTTAATGATTAATGAGAGAATGAATAATGATTAGTAGTTTAATAGGCAGACATTTTTTGATAGCATTCATTAATCACTATTCATTGTTCATCATTTTCTTCAGCCGGAGGAATGTCCAGTTCAGAAATAATTTTATCCATGCGGGCGGCGTAATCGGCACTATCGTCTAAGAAAAAATGTAACTCAGGCACTACTCGGGCTACTTTGCCAATGCGGTTGCCGAGTAAACGGCGTATTTCACCCTTTCGGTACTGAATGGTATCCATTAGCTGCTCCTTGCGCTTGCTCAGCATAAAGCTGAGATAGATTTTAGCCACTCCTAAGTCGGGGCTTATCAGCACCCGTGATACCGTTACAAAATCAGTTGTACCTAAAATGGATGAGCCATTGCGCTGAAAAATTTCGCTTAGCTCTTTTTGTAATAGCGACGAAAACTGTCGCTGTCGTTTGCTTTCTTTCATATCGTTTCCCTCAATCTTGGTAGCACCGAAATTCGGCACTCGTTGTACATAATTTTCACTGGTCTGAATACAGTAAAAACTCTGTTTCACTATTATTTGGTTTCACCGTTCCAGTTTCCCGCAGACCAATCTTGGTTAGCAACGCTCTCGACCGACTATTGGTATCGGTAGTAATTGCTAAAATTGGGCGTAGCTTCAGTACCGTTCTCCCGTAGTGCATCAAAGCCTTCGCTGCTTCTAATGTGTAGCCTTGCCCTTCACACTCCGGAAGAATAGCGAATCCAATATCAGCACTTTCTAGATAGTCGCGCTTTACAAATCCGCAAACGCCGATAGGTACGTTACTGCTTTTAAGCATCATCTTAAATAGGCCGTAACCATGTTCCCGATAAGAATCAATGAAGTTATCTTCAATGTAACTTTGGGCATCTTCTTCAGATCGTATCCCTCTATCGCCAATGTGCTTCAGCCAGTTGGCACTGTTTAGCAATCGGTAAAAAAAGTTGGTGTCATCTACCGTAGCTTGCTTAATTACCAGCCGATTGGTTTCCAATATTCTCATAACTTGCTGGTACTACTAGGCAAACATACCATCGTTGTAACTTAATTCACATAAATCTAGGTAAAAAAGTACACAACGTTGCGGATGCAAGAGCGGATTGTTTCTTTTGCACTGGCATCGTACTTACTTTTCATCGCTTAAACAAACCATATTGCTTACCTTTTTCCGAGTTAACGATCCGTATCGGATTCCCCTATTACTGGTACTTCTATTACTCGTACGGTTGCCTCTTTTTTTCAGTGGCGACTACCTTACGCTACCCGAGCTTAACTGGATGTTGGTAGGAGAGAACTTGGCGGATGGTGACCAATTGTACACCCAGCTTTGGGAGAATGTTGGCCCCCTCTCGGCATTAATCTACCGGTTGGTTGACTTGGTTTTTTCCCGTAGTCAGGTGGCTTACGTAATTTTGGCCGCCTTACTCATTACGTATCAGTGCCTGATTTTTAACGATTTTCTGCTCAACAAAAAAGCGTTTCATGAGAACACCTATATTCCGGCACTGATCTACGCCCTCATTACTTGCTTATCGTTTGATTTCTACACCCTCTCTCCGGTACTGCTTTCGCTCACGTGGGTGCTATTGGCCTTACGTAATATATTCTACCGCATTGAAAGTCAATCTCGCGATGTACGCATTCTGAGCACCGGTATATTTATTGGGTTAGCGGTACTTTGTTATCTACCTAGCGTTATTTACCTAGCTTCCTCGTTACTGGCTTATTTATTTTTTGCGAACCTTTCGTTGCGTCGCTTTTTTATGTTGCTCTACGGCTTCGCTCTGCCTTTGCTTATTGCATTCACCTATTTCTTTTTATTTGAGGCTTCTAATGGTTTTACTCAGCAGTACTTACTTTCTTTCCGCACCATTGCACGCGACACTTATATCGGAGATTGGCGACTGCTTATTATTGGTATCACCCCTTTAATTTTTCTTCTTATCTCGGTATACCGATTAGGCCAGTACAAGCGATATACCAACCAGCAAAACAAGCTACAAGGAATTATGGGCATAAAAATAGTGGCTGCGCTAGCAACGTTACTACTGGTGCGGCAGTTGGCTCCGTATCACCTTTTGTACTTTGTGCCTCCGGTAGCGTTTTTTATTACTCACTTTTTGCTCATCATTCGCCGAATACTTATTGCTGAGTTAGTCACCGCCGGATTGGCGTTTCTTCTGGTTTTTAATGGTTACGCTTTACTGTTCAATTTCTTCTCTCTTCAGCAGGTAACCCATAGCAATCGGCTGATGGTGCAACCTACGGCTTACGATGAGTTGGTAGCGGGAAAAAAAATCTTGATGTTAGGGCATCAGATGGATGTGTACCAAAAAGCGCGTTTAGCTACCCCATACCTCAATTGGTCGCTAGCCTCCCAGCAGTTAGCCAGTTTAGATGATTTTAAGAATGTATCATTTGTGTACGATGCGTTCCGAAATGATATGCCCGAACTTATTATCGATGAATCGGGATTGATGCCCCGCGTCTTTGAACGAATTCCGGCAATAGCCAATGCTTACCAAAAATTACCTGGTCAGCCAGTCTATCGAAAAATTAGTGGAGATCAACCTTCGCCTTAGTTGTTTAAGGCTTCTTCTGCCTCTTTTTTGCGTAGCACCCACTTAGAAATCAAAATACTGGCCTGATATAGTAAGATAAGCGGAAAAGTAACTAGCAACTGCGTTACCGGATCAGGCGGAGTTACCAACGCTGAAATAATTAGAATAACCACGATGGCATGACGACGGTAGGTAATCAGCGCTGAGGGAGTGATGATACCGGCCTTACTCAGAAAATATACCACAATTGGCAACTGAAACAGTAGGCCACAAGCTAATACCAGCGTAATTAGAATACCAACGTAAGAGGTAATATCAAATTCATTTAAAATGCTGGGGTCTACCTGATAGTTACCTAAAAAGTTGACTGAAATGGGGGTTACTACAAAATAGCCAAACAGCACTCCTATTAGAAAAAGCGTACTTACAAAGAATACAGCTCCCCGACTCAACTTTCGTTCTTGTTCGTACAATCCGGGACTGATGAACCGCCATATTTCAAAAAATACGTAAGGGAAAGAAGCAATTAGCCCAATAACCGCTGAGGAGTAGATGTGCATCGTAAACTGTCCGGTCATTTTCCGGCTCTGAATGATAAACGGCATTTCTTCTAGGCAAAAAGCATCAGAGCCTACCAGATTACCAATCTTACAAAACTGACGGAACGTCCAGAAATCTGGTTCCGTTGGTCCTAAAATCAAAAAGCCCCACACAAACTCTTTAGCCGCAAAGGCCGCCACGGCAAAAACCATAATTGCGGCCATAGAGCGGATAATGTGCCAACGGAGTTCCTCCAAATGATCCAAAAAAGACATTTGCTTCTCCTCGGTGGGAGGAGCTGAGTATTTCTCGACAATCTGATCTTTAGGAGTACTCAGCCCGTTCTCTCTTGGCTCTAACTGATTTCCGGTTTGCTCTTCCACTATCGTTTATAACTTCTCCAAACTACTGTATAAAGGATACTCGGCCATCATTTGGTTCACTGACTGCCGTACTTGATGCAGCCTACCTTCGTCATCTTGATGTGTTATCGCTTCATCAATCAGTTCCACGATACGCTTCATTTCTTCTTCGCCCATACCCCGGGTAGTTACTGCCGCACTCCCTACCCGAATACCGGAAGTCACAAATGGTGACTTATCATCGAAAGGAACCATGTTCTTATTTACTGTGATGTCAGCTTCGCCTAGAACTTTTTCAGCTACTTTTCCGGTAATCTCTTTAGAACGTAGATCGATAAGCATTTCGTGGTTATCAGTTCCTCCGGAAATAATGTAATAGCCCCGTTCCATAAATTCCTGAGCCATCACTTGAGCATTAGCAATTACTTGCTGAGTATACGTTAAAAATTCGTCTGACAATGCCTCTTTAAAAGCGATTGCTTTAGCGGCGATTACGTGCTCTAATGGCCCACCCTGCGTACCCGGAAACACTCCCATATCTACCAATGCCGACATTGGGCGTACCGAGCCTTTCGCCGTAGTTACACCAAAGGGGTTATCAAAGTCCTGCCCCATCATAATTAAACCACCCCGTGGGCCACGCAAGGTTTTATGCGTAGTAGTAGTCACAAAGTGACAATGGGGCAGCGGGTCGTTTAGCAGCCCTTTGGCAATAAGGGCGGAAGGATGAGAAATATCAGCCAGTAGCAAAGCGTCTACGCTATCAGCAATGGCTCGCAATCGCTGGTAATCCCAATCACGACTGTAAGCTGAAGCTCCGCAGATAAGCAGTTTGGGTCGCTCTTGCTGGGCGGTGGCCTCTACTTTATCGTAGTCAATATATCCGGCGGGTACGTTGCCATCTTCCTTTTCCACTCCGTAGAATGAGGGCTGGTACAGTTTACCCGAAAAATTAACCGGTGAGCCGTGGGTTAAATGACCACCGTGCGACAGGTCAAAGCCCAGAATTTTGTCGCCGGGTTGCAATACAGCCAGCATAACTGCTGCATTGGCTTGTGCTCCCGAGTGGGGTTGCACGTTAGCCCAAGTAGCACCAAACAGTTCTTTAGCCCGATCAATAGCCAATTGCTCAACTTTATCTACTACTTCACAACCACCGTAGTAACGTTTTCCCGGTAAGCCTTCGGCGTATTTATTGGTGAGTACGCTACCCATCGCTTCCATTACTTGAGGGGAAGTAAAGTTTTCGGAAGCAATTAATTCAATGCCGCGTTCCTGACGCTCTAGCTCTTGCTGAATAAGTGTAAATATCTCGTAATCCCGTTGCATATCGAATAGTAATAAATGGCACCAAAAGTACTCGAAGTCCTCCACAATCACAATGAAGCAGACATATTCCTATGTCACTTAAATTCCCATTTTAGGAATCATTCTCTCTTCGGGACAAAATTCGCGATGCACACTTCAAAGAGGGTCAGAGAAAAATGGTTTTTTGCAATCGGATGATTTTTTCATAGTATGTTGATTATCATAGATTTAACTATTATGACGGCAGAAATTAATATCCATAATAAATAATTAATATGAATATTTTTATTTAAAGAATAGAGTTTGCTACTTAGAACAGTGTAATCAAAACTTACATTGAGATGAAAAAAAATAGTGATCTTTTTGACCAAATACGAGTCTTGTCTAAGAACTTACTTAAAGTAAGCGAGTTATCTGACCAAAATGTTAGAACAGCTAAACAACTACTAGCTAGTTACGACCTACAGTCAATGGATAGCCCTTTGGTTTCCTCCAACTTTCAATAATCTTACTTTTTCTACCGTATCAAAAGTTGCTAGTCTATTCTCTTGCCTATTCTCTCTAACTGATTAAAGACTTTTCCGCAAAAAATTTTCTAATTTGCTGGTTCCAACCCACCCAAACCTATGGAATCAGATAAACTTAGCGAATACCGCCAACGTATTGACCAACTTGATAGTCAACTTCTAGCCCTACTTAACGAACGGATGGAGGTAGTTAAGCAAGTTGGTGAGCTTAAGCGATCTAACAATAGTATTATCTACCGCCCCGAACGGGAAAAAGCCATTCTAGACCGTCTGAAAGGCCGGAATACTGGACTGTTACCCGAAACGGCCATTGATGCGATCTTTCTCGAGATATTTGCCGTAAGCCGTAATATTGAACTGCCAGAGCGGATTGCCTACCTGGGGCCTAACGGTAGTTTTACCCATCAGGCTGCCGAAAGCAGGTTTGGAGCCATGAGCGAGTATATGCCCGTGAGCAGCATTCGGGCAGTGTTTAAATCGGTGGCTGCCGAAATCACTCGCTTTGGAGTAGTACCTGTAGAAAATAACCAACAAGGTTTAGTACCCGAAACCGCCGATTGTTTAGCAGAGTATAATGTGCAAATTGTGGCTGAGCTGCCAATGGATGTACACTTTGCTTTTGTCAGTCGGGCTAATAAGTTGTCTGAGGTTCGCAAAATTTATTCCAAGGATATTGCCTTTCGTCAGTGTAGCAAGTTTATTGATGAGGTAGTAAACGACAGTACAGTAGAGTTGATTCCGGTAGAGTCTACCTCTAAAGCAGCCCGGTTAGCCGAGCAGGAGGCTGATAGTGCCGCAATTTGCTCTCGTATTGCCGCACAAGAGTATCAGGTACCTATTTTGTTTGAGAATGTAGAAACCTCAGGTGACAATCAAACCCGCTTTTTTATCATCAGTAAGTTATTTGCCAATCAGCCCAGCGGATCGGATAAAACATCGGTACTGGTGAAGTTACCGCACTCGGATGAACCCGGTATTTTAGCTGATTTTTTGCAGGCGTTCAACCAAGCCAATATTAACCTAACCAAAATTGAAAGCCGCCCCGCCAAACGAGGCAAAACGTTTACGTACTGGTTTTTTATTGATTTTGAAGGCCACTGGCTAGATGAAAATATCCAGCATATTGTAAACCAGTACAAAGAAGAAATAAAGTGGCTCGGTAGCTACGTACGGTTAATATAAGCTGAACAATCTAAACGCTCTTGGCGTTTGAAGGTAGACCCTATTGAACCTTCATATTTATGAATAAGAGTAACAGCAAAATCGGAGTATTACTAGTCAACCTAGGTACGCCGGATAGCCCAAAAACGGGCGATGTGCGTCGCTACCTGCGCGAATTTTTAATGGACAAGCGAGTAGTAGATTATCCGCTGATTCCTCGGTGGATGCTGGTTAATCTGATTATTGCTCCGTTCCGTGCTCCCAAATCTGCCAAAGAATATCGTAAGCTGTGGGAAGACCGCGGGTCGCCGCTCAAATTTTATGGGGAAGATGTGCGTGATCTGCTGCAAGAATCTCTAAGTGATGAGTACATTGTAAAACTGGCCATGCGCTATCAAAGCCCCAGTATTCAGCAAGGGTTAGACGAGTTACAGAAAGCAAATGTTCGCCACATCATTTGTATTCCACTATTTCCGCAGTACGCTTCAGCTACTTCTGGCTCGGTCATCGACAAAGTGATGGAGGTCGTCAAAACCTGGCAGATTATTCCATCAGTTAATTTTGTTAGTCACTTTCCCGATCATCCGTTATTTATTGAGGCTCACCTAGAGCGTGCCCGCGAACAGTTGGATAAGCAAGAGTTTGAGCACGTTCTCTTCAGCTACCACGGAATACCCGTTAGCCAAATTAAGAAAGGATCGCAAGATAATTACTGTAAGGTGGGTGACTGCTGCAATAGCTTTCACAAGAAAAATCAGTTTTGCTACCGAGCGCAGTGCTTCCAAACCTCTCGGGTACTCGCTGAGAAGTTGAATATTCCGCCCGAGAAATATACCGTTTCTTTCCAATCACGTTTAGGGCCGGTACCCTGGATTCGTCCGTACACGGATGAGGTTTTAGAAGAGTTAGCCGAAAAAGGTATTAAGAAGGTATTGGCATTCTCCCCCGCCTTTGTGGCTGATTGCCTGGAAACTACTTTAGAAGTAGGCGAAGAATATAAAGACGATTTTCTGGAAGCGGGAGGCGAAGTATGGCAATTGGTAGAAAGTCTTAATGACCACCCTAAATGGATTGCCTGCTTGAAAGATTTAGTACTGCAAAATACTGCCGATGGGCGTAATGCTCAGGCTACCGCAAGTCAGATGGAAACAAATTTTGAGAATGAAGTAGCTCCTTCAGTTAACCAGGTATCCTAGCTGCTTTCTTTTGTTATTCTGAGGAAGAAGTTGATTCTACCCGGTAAATTACCCAATCGTCTAGTTTAATAGATTTATTAAAATAGTTACGTACCCGGTCTACTAAGCTCATTGATGCGGTGGTTTGGTAGCTGAGTTCAGGAAACAAAGGGGAGAGTTGCTCGGGAGTATCCGAAATATCACGCCCTCGCTTGTGCATAATTACTACGTAGTTGGGAAATTGCTCGGGTGGTAAGTTACGCAAGCTATCTTGCATTAGATTGATATCATCACCTTTATTGAAATCATACACCGGAACCTCTTTTTCTAAATAGAACAGCGGGGCGGGTTTGAGAACTTCTCGGTGCAGGTCTACCAACATAATAGCCTGAACATCCCCTTGTTCAGCCAAATAACGCATCCCTTCAATTCTGGCCTGTTTGTTATAATAACTAGAGTATATTACTACCATAATTAAGTTAACAATCCAGAAGAAAACCCAGCTTCCCCGCCGAAAAGCCTGGTACTGTTGCCACTTTGGACTGTTAGCTAGAAACTGTTTCCAGCCTAAATACCCGAAAACGAGAAGGTGGGGTATGATGGTAAATATAAATCGCTCTTGCTTATTAGGAAAAATGGAGTGAAATAGCAGAAAGATGAAAACTCCTAACCAAACCGGAAAATGTATTTTATAGCTACTGAAAAAGCCGAACAGGAGAAAAAAGCTAACAGGCGGAATAAACACACCAAGCAAGATTAGTAAATATGTATACCACGGCTCAGAAAAATAGGAAGTGGAATTGATTATGTTGTAGTCTATGTAATACCATACCTTACCGAAAGGAACACCAGTAGCTAACCAATCGCCTACTCCGTGTAGCAAAATGATAGGCACGAGCGTACTAAGTGCTAGAATAACGGTGATTCGCCATTGCCTAGTAAATAGATAACCTAACCCTACCCCTCCTGCAAAAAATAAGGTCTGATAGCGGAAGGAAAAACATATTCCAAATAAAATACCTACCCAAAATAGTATAGAAGACAACTTTTCTTTCCGCTCATACTGTATTAACCAGTACGAGGCTATCATCAATAGAGGAATAGGCACTGCCTCCACTAAATTTCTGACTGAAATTTGAGGAAGCATCCAAAAAGTGGCGAGTAGTAACCCCACAAAGTTAGCATGATTTTGAGTAGCGAGCAGCTTTGTCAGACGGTAACCATACACAACAACTAGTAAAGAAAAGATCGCGTGTAATAGTCTGCTTACCAGCATTTTAACCATAGGGTTATCAATCCCGATAGTTTCTAGGCTTAGAAATAATACATAGTGCAATCCAGGATACAATAAACTCCGCCCACTGGTATTTTCTTCGTAATTATCAACAATCCAGTTATTAGAATCTTGTCCTTGTACCCAACCTTGAGCGGGCTTTATTACTAAAAAGTGATCGTCTTCGTAGCCATAGCCACCAGCAAAGATTACAGCAATCAGCCGAACGATTATAGCTGAGCATATAATCACCAACCAAGGTTTCTCTTCCCAGAGCAGTAATAAATGATTCATGCGGAATACGTAAAAGTGTAGTAGTAGTTTGCTAAGAAATTCCAAATTACCACTATGGCGATGGATATTCCTTTAGAGAAGTAGAAGTTGAGTTGCCCTCGGCCAGCTAGGTAATAAACTATGATGTGATTAAAGGCTAGGCCCACGGTTGATATAACTAAAAACTTACTGTACTGCTGAAAAATGGCTGGATCAGTGCTGGCAAAAGTCCAGTACCGATTGAGCGCAAAATTGCTCGAAGCAGCTAGGGCAAACCCTATCCCGTTGGCTAGGTATTTATTTATTTCTACTCGTTCCTTGAGTAGATAAGTCGCCGCAAAGTCCACGATCAATCCACTTGCGCCAACCAGGCCAAATTTAATAAACTTGAAAAATAAAGCCTCACTAATTAGCTCAGAGGGAATCTCTACCATTAGGGTGTAAAGTAAATTTTTATGCAGCAAAGAAAAATATTATCAACTCATATTCAAAAGCTTATTGTAATATAAATAAGCAGGGTTTGACCATATTCTTTTGTAATTTCACTGTATGATTCTATACAATGTAACCGTTAATGTTGAGCAAGCGATTGAGAAAGAATGGCTCCAGTGGATGCAAAATGAGCATATGCTGGATGTTATCAACACCGGATTATTCCAGACAGCTAAGGTTTTTCGTCTCCTAAACGTAGAGCAATCCGAAGGTACTAGCACCTACGCGGTTCAGTACTTCGCCAAGAGCAGAGAAGACTACCAAACCTACGAACGCGACCATGCCGATGCCCTGCGCCAAGAGTCAACTCTTCGTTTCGGTAACCGCACTGTGGCTTTCCGCACCTTGATGGAGGAAGTTTGAATCAATTAACAATGTACAATGTACAGTGAACAATTGATAATGGATAGTTGAAAGTTGATAAGGATTGATGAGTGAGCACTAAGACAACAACATATTATATCTTCCCCCCCGCGTCGCGTAGGCTTTTTCAAAGGGGGATAGGGGGATTTCCAGTATTTATATTCCCTATTCATCTAAGTAGCTATCGTCAATTTTGTTTTGTCCTACTGTTTTATGGTTCTAGTAGCTAATCGTTCAACTACTCTTTCATACTTTCATTCAATAATTCACTCGCTCTGGCGTTCAAGTATTCGTTCGATCACTAGTTAAAGGGCGAATAGTAAACCATGAAAAGACGTCAGTTTATTCAAGGAGTATCCGGGCTTGCCGGGTTGAGTGCATTAGCGGGGCTTTATACCTGGCAAATTGAGCCATTTTGGCTAGAATTTGTGAAAAAGAAAATGCCTATCCGAAATCTTCCTAATGATTTGGTAGGTAAAACGTTAATGCAAGTCAGCGATATTCACGTTGGTAATCGGTTTGACTGGCAATTTCTCATAGATTCTTTCCAAAAAGCGCAGAAGCTAAATCCTGATTTTGTCGTGTACACTGGCGACTACGTTAGCTACGAAAATGAGCAGCAAGTAGATCAATTACAAAAAGTGCTCAAACACGCCCTCACCGGAACCATCGGAACGTTTGGCGTACTAGGCAACCACGACTACGGTGATTTTTGGGCTGAAGATAATGTGGCAGATGCTATTACTGATGTTTTACAGCAAGCAGGTATCACAGTACTCAGAAATGAACAACGTATTGTCGATGGTTTGAATTTTATCGGCCTGGATGATTTTTGGGGCACGAATTTTCAACCCGACCGAGTGATGGCAAAGCACGACCAGCAACAAGCCAGTGTAGTACTTTGTCATAACCCGGATGTCTGCGATTTAGATATCTGGAACGGCTACCAGGGCTGGATCCTATCGGGACATACCCACGGCGGGCAGTGCAAACCACCCTTTTTACCTCCACCCATGTTGCCCGTAAAGAACCGAGAATATACGGCGGGTGAAATTGACTTGAACGACGGTAGAACGCTCTACATCAATCGGGCGTTAGGTCACCTTTGGCAAGTTCGGTTCAACGTAAGACCGGAGATTACGGTTTTTGAGCTGAGTAAAACCTGACCGAAATACTGGCAGGATTTACATTAGGAATCAATTATACATTACTAACTGTTCACTGTTAATTGTATTTCTGAATTTGATCTTTTACCAGTCGACAAGTTAACCATTCCGATAGCACCGAGGCTCCTAAGGATTTGTAGAACTCGATAGCGGGAGTGTTCCAGTCCAATACCTGCCAAACCACTCGTCGGGCATCCTCATCTTTGGCTTTCTGAATAATCCGGTCAAGCAGTTGCTTACCGATACCCTGCCCTCGGTAGGCTTCGGTAACGATGAGGTCTTCCAAATAAATACATTTTCCTTTCCAGGTAGAGTAGCTGTAGAAATACAGAGCTAGCCCGACTATCTTGTCTTGCTCAGTATCTTCTGCAACAAAGAAGTCAAAGACAGGCTTTTCGCCGAAGCCGTCTTGCTCTAGTTCTTCTAGGGTGATTTCTACCTCCTGTGGCTCCCGCTCAAATTCAGCTAGTTCTTTAATAAGTTGGAGGACGTGGGGTAAATCTTCTTTCATTCCGTCGCGTAGGTGAATAGGCATAGGTTTCTTAGTTGAAAATTAAGAATGGATAGTTGATAGCTGATTCCGGGGTTGACAATAATAGCTTAAAAGAATTTCTATTCGCTTTCGGCTTTAGTGTAATCGTCAATTTCGCTATTGATCTGGATACTAGTACTGCTGACAATATTTCCTTGTAGTACCTGCTGAATTTTCTTCATTTTCCCCATCACCTTGCTTTTGCTATCGTCACTTAACAGATGAACATCTTCGTCATTAAAGCGAATGTAGCCGTTGTACTCGATGCCGTATTTAGTCATAGTTGATACTCTTGAGTTTACCGCCTGCGTATAGGGATTCTCATTAATGTACATTCCAGTGATCGCATCAAAATGTTTTTTCTCTCCTTGCTTAAACCCGCTAATCCAAAGATAGTCGTGGTATGTCTGCTTCACTAAATTGATCGTTAGCCGATAGCGAGCCGTAAATGTAGTGAAACCTGCCCAGATAAGCAGTAACCCTAGCCACCCCCACGGCCTAAAGTCTAGAATCAAAACTAGACCTAGAAAGAGTAACCCACCACCAAAGATCATCGCACCAAATGGAAAGTAGTAAGCAGTGGTGATATTGATTCGGGATTTCATCTCACGGTAGAGGACATATAAAGATAGTTCAAGCAACTAGAGGTTTGTCCATATGAGCTAGTTCATATTTCAGAAACCCGCGCAGACTCAAATCTTCGTCAATTTCTGACCAGAAAATACCAATACCATCGTTTTCAAAATTGAGCAATTGTTCTTCAGTAGCATTTGATAACCTCTCGAAATCTGATAATGGCCGTTTTAAGATTTTCTTATTATTCAATAACACTACGATCAAATCTAAGCTCTGATCAAACCATACCTGCTTTATCCGCAGACCTTCTTCAAATATCAGCTGATCTAGAGGATCATTGGCTCGTTTATTAGCAATTTTATTATCTGAAGTACTCATACCATGCTTCTGTTAATTGTTGCTGATGTTCGGCTATTGTTCGTTTAATCTGCTTCCGCTCCTGTTGGGTAAAGCCATAGGCATATTCTTCCTTTAGTTCTGGTTCTAACCACCACTTGCCACGCTCTCCTCCCTTTTTTATATGAATATGACATGGTTCATTACCTTCATCAGAATAAAAGAAGAATCTGAAACCATTTATTAATAATACGGTTGGCACAGTTATAAAGATAAAAATAATGTCTGCTCAAAGCAGGTTGCTATTATCGACTTTCCTCTGCATTCTAAAAAAGTCATAAAGCAGGCTCACCGCACATGCTCTGGCATTACGTTCATATTGTAGTAGGTGAAGGCATATTTATCGGCCCACTCCTCAATTTGTTTGGAAGTGGGTTTGCCCGCTCCGTGACCGGCTT
This sequence comes from Tunicatimonas pelagia, assembly GCF_030506325.1. Classification (NCBI taxonomy): domain Bacteria; kingdom Pseudomonadati; phylum Bacteroidota; class Cytophagia; order Cytophagales; family Catalimonadaceae; genus Tunicatimonas; species Tunicatimonas pelagia. Next base: position 4,076,367 of record NZ_CP120683.1, read on the forward strand.
TGGTTTCAATGCGGATGAGTACGGGTTTTTCTCCGGCGTGCTTTTCTTGCAGGGTAGCCGCAAACTTGAAGGAGTGGGCGGGTACTACGCGGTCGTCGTGGTCGGCGGTAGTTACCAGCGTGGCAGGGTAGGTGGTGCCTTCTTCAATATTGTGCAGAGGTGAGTAAGCGTGTAAGTACTCAAACATCGCTTGGCTGCTGTCGGCAATGCCGTAGTCGGGAGCCCAACCGGCTCCGGCGGTAAACTGGTGGTAACGGAGCATGTCCATTACGCCTACCGCGGGCAATGCCACCTGGCATAAATCAGGGCGTTGAGTCATAGTAGCTCCCACGAGCAGACCACCGTTCGAGCCTCCGGCAATCGCTAGTTTTTCGGTAGAGGTATAGTTATTCGCTTTCAGGTATTCGGCAGCGGCGATGAAATCATCAAATACGTTTTGCTTGTTCATCTGCATTCCCGCTTCGTGCCAGGCTTCACCGTATTCGCCCCCACCGCGCAGGTTGGGCATGGCAAACACTCCGCCATTATCTAACCAGTACTGGCGCACTACGCTAAAGCTGGGTGTTAGGCTGATATTGAATCCGCCGTAGGCGTAAAGATACGTAGGATTCTGTCCGTCCATTTCCATTCCTTTACGGTGGACGATAAACATCGGCACTTTGGTACCATCTTTACTCTCGTAAAATACCTGCTTGGTCTCAAAGTCTTCCGGATTAATATCTAGCTCAGGTTGCTTAAACACCGTAGAAGTACCGGAAGCCACGTCGTAAGAGAATATTGTGGTGGGGTACGTAAAGGAGGTGAAGGCGTAAAATAGCGTCTCCTGATCGGCTTCCCCATCGAAACCACCGGCGGTACCAATGGTGGGTAACTCAACCACTCGCTCAAATGCTCCCTGCAAGTCGTACTGTTCAATGCGGGTAGCGGCATCTTTCAAATAATTAGCAAACAGCTTACCGCCCGCAAAGGAAACTCCTCGCAAAACGTAATCTTTCTCCGGCAACACATCCTCCCAGTTTTCGGGTGTAGGCTGAGTCGCGTCTACCTTCACCAATCGTTGGTTGGGTGCATCCAGGTTGGTGAGAATGTATAACGTACTGCCTTCGCTGTATACCACTGAATGATTATTTTCAAAATTCTGAACAACTGGAATAATTTCACTGTCAGGTTGGCGTAAATCTTTAATGTATAATTCCCGCCCGGTGGTACCCATCGCAGCGGTAATTGCGAGAAAATTCTGATCTTTAGTTACTGTACTACCTACGTAGCGACGGGGAGTTTGCTCGCCACCAAAAACCAGCTCATCTTCACTTTGGGGACTGCCTAGTTTATGATAAAATAGCTTATGGTTCATATTGATCCCTGAAAGATCGCTACCCTCTTTGGGTTTATCGTAGCTGCTGTAGTAGAATCCTTCGTTGTCTTTCCAGGCAATACGGCTGAACTTCACATCCTGCAACGTATCCTCCACAATTTCCTGCGAAGCAGCATCCATTACTAATACCTTCCGCCAGTCGGAACCCGACTCGGAAATGGCGTAGGCGATCATTGAGCCATCTTTCGTAAAACTAGCCGTCGCTAGCGAGACCGTTCCGTCTGACGAAAACTGATTGGGGTCAAGGAATACGTCCGGCTCAGCTTCCAGGTCATCTTGTACGTACATCACGCTCTGGTTCTGTAACCCATCGTTTTTAAAGTAGTAATAGCGGTCACCTCGCTTAAAGGGCGTACCGTACTTTTCGTAGTTCCACAACTCAGTCAGTCGCTCTTCAATCGCCGTGCGATACGGAATATTTTCTAAGTATCCCTGGGTTACCACATTTTGGGCGTTTACCCACTGGGCAGTTTCTTCCGAACGGTCATCCTCTAGCCATCGATAAGGGTCAGCTACTTCTACCCCAAAGTATTCATCGGTATGGTCTATGGTTTGGGTAGGAGGGTAGTCTATATTCATAGTGTTAGAAGACTCTTCGGCAGTAGTGCAGGCTACGACCGCGATTGTTAGTGCTGAGAAAAATAATTGTTTCATAGTAAATGAATAACTGCCGGTTGATAAGTTAGTTGTATCTTTGAAAATAGTGTTACAGCGCAGTGCGTTTTAACTTTGTATCGTGCTAATAGCCTCAAAGTTAAGAACGATAATACTGTAATACTTAGTACTAACTGATTTCTTATGTCTTTTTTTGATAGAATTACTGAAAAACTATTTCCTACGAAGGGTGGCTTAGCTACCCAGGTACGGGAAGTAATGCACCGTAGCGAAAAAGACCGGAAGGCTTATAAGCAATGGAAAGAAAGTGAGGATAAAAATAAGCTTCTTCAGGAGGTTGCTCAAGCGTACTATTATAAAAAGACCAACATCCGCTCAGAAATTGATGTGCATATTCTCAATATGCCTACCGCTAATGGCTTTGCTATTACCTACCATCCTCAGATTAAAGAAAAGCACTTTCAGTATTTACTTGAGTATCTGAAAGATCGTGTGATGTTACTTGGATACCGATTAGTGAATAAAGATCGACGTATTATTGAAAAACCTAACTACGTAGAAACCACCGAACATTACTACTTAAAGCCACCAATAACGGCAGAAAGTATGGAAAAGATGCCAATTGACCAGCAATTTGGCAATGTCTCTCTCTCGCAAGTGTTTATTGATAACCGACCTAGTTTTCTGAAGGTACTCGTTAGTTTCTACTCCGACCGTTTGTATCAGGATGCCCTACATTTTGATGACTTCGTAAGTCACCTATTTGCTGCCGAAGATCACGACAACTAACACCTGCTGAATCCTATCATCTACTCTATTAGAATCTTCCGAGTCAAAACTTCCTGCGAAGTAGTAACGCGCAGAATATAACTTCCTGTTGGAATAATCTGTGTTTGGATGGTAAACTGGCTAGCATCTTCACTAACCACCGGAAGTGATAGAGTTCTTCCCTGTAGATCGATAATGTCTAAATATGCCGTCGAGTCCGGTTGAGGAAGCGACACCGTTAAGGTACCGTCGTTGGGAACCGGATAAATATTAAACACCTGCGGCTCTTCCTGGCAGTCTTTAGCAATTTGCTCTTCGGTGTTTAGTCGGATGGATTCCAGGCGGGCGTATAAATTTTCGCCAGGACATTCGGTAGCACAACCATTGCGGTGACCAGCAATTACCCCCAAATTGTTATTGGCAGGATGGGAATTTGTAGCCATAGGGTCTAGCCCCTCTTTGTCTAACTTCCAACTAGTTACTCGCTCAATAGTAGCTAATGCTGTATCCGTTGGAATAGCTGTGTTATAGTTACCTAGCAGGCAAACTCCCATGGTGCCCGAATTACGACCACAAAAATGGGCTCCCCGAATGTTATCACTTTCTACGTTCTGCTCTCCGGCACTGCGCCCTTCAAATAAAGTACCGTCAGGAGCTACCAAGAAGTTGTACCCAATATCTGACCAGCCTCGGTCTTGGGTGTGGAATAAGTAGATATTCCGCACTACGTTTTCATAATCCGTTAGTGAGTTGAAAGTAGCCGAATGGTGGATAATCACGTGGTTGACTTGGGTGATAGCTCGCTGGTAGCTGGGCGCAGGTAGTCCCGTTCGCCACTCCTCTTGGGTAATTAGTGCTGGCTTTTCGCACCGTACATCATCTTCAGCAGTTTGTTCCCGACGCAAGGCGGGCTGAGGTACTTGACTAGCTTGAGCATTAAAAAGTGAGATTACAATACTATCTTGCAGTTGTCCGGTATACAGCAAAAACTCCCGAATGGGCTGATCCCAGACCAACAAAGTGCTCAGGCTGTGAGGCAGATTTGCAGTTTCGTGCTCTTCAACTGATACCCGAAAAGTGTCCTGATTAACTATCACATAGGTATCAGCCCAGTCAGTTCCGGGCGTAGCCCGAAAGGCTAAACTAGTAAACGAAGCAGCAGCTTGAACTTGATACGTGGCTTCTTGCTCAACCGAAGCAGCGTACTGGCGATAGTATTTTGTTGCAGCCTTTGTCTCGGTTATGGAAAGTTTTGGGTAGCTTTGCGCCCACAGTAACGATGGAAGTAACCATAACCCAATGAGGCATGTTAATATGTAAGGTTGTCTATTCATCTGACGAATGTTCAGAGTTTGAAGGTTTTGAGTTATCACGATAACGGTACTTAAGGCAAAAACTCAGAACTCAAAACTCTTGAATCGTAACACTATTTACACTACGAACCATTTTACGTACCAAACGATTATTTATGTTGAACTGTTTCCTACTAAATTTTCAAGCCATGCTAAAGAAAACGTTAGTTTTGACTGTTATTGTTATTATGAGTTGTCAGAGTATTCCTTCAGCCAGTGTTCCTGATGCCGATAGCTCGCCTATTCAACTACTCAAAACATCCCTACAAGTAACGGTTCGTAATAATATTGGTAACGTTGTAGAAGGTGCTGAAGTACAATTGTTTACTAGCAAGGAGGACTATCAGAAGGAGACTAATCCGGTAGGAGAGGTTGCTTACACCGACGATAAAGGACGGGTAAAGTTTATTGGGATTGAGCCTCGTACTTACTTTCTCAATGTAGAGAAGGGTGAATTAAATAATTACGGAGCCGGTATTAAAACCGATTCGTTGGTAGCCAAGCGAATGAACAAAGTAACTATCATTGTCGAGTAATGATTTCGCTAGACGACATCAATAAATACCGCTTTCGCTACGTTATTCAGGTACGTTACTCGGATATGGATATGCTTGGTCACGCTAACAATGCAGTGTATCTCACGTATCTGGAAGCAGCTCGAATTGCTTATTTTCGAGAAGTAAATAGGACAGGTTCGGAAGAAATTGCCCTAGTGTTGGCTCATGCTGATATGAACTTTAAAATTCCGCTAACACCGGACATACATCCAGTAGTGCGGATGCGGACTACGCGCTTGGGTAACAGCAGTATGACTATTGACAATATCATTACTGATGAAGAAGAGGAGCGATTGTTCTTCACTGCTTCAACAGTAATGGTTGCAATTGACCCAAAAACAGGACGTCCGGTACCCATTCCGGTAGATGAGAAGCAAAAAGTAATTGACTATGAACCAGCTTTGGATTAGGTGGTTAGTAATTGCCGGATTAAGCCTATTGTTGGCATCCTGCACCAAACCTGAAGCCCCCGATTTTAAAGGAATAAAAAACCTAAAGGTAAACGTACAAGGTTTGAATAATGCCCAAATTAACGGGGATGCTATATTCTTTAATCCTAACGACCGTCAGATTACTCTTAAGCAAGTAGATGTAGAGGTTTCCGTGGAAGGGCAAAAGGTGAAAGACATCTCTCGCGAGTATGATATTACGGCGGAGCCCAATAGTGACGTATCTGTCCCCATTGACGTTACGCTGTCGTTGGAAGATCTGAATATGAACCTACTCAGCACCGCGATGAGTATGCTCAATGGTGCCGAGAAAAAGATTCGCTACAAGGGAAAAGCCCGGGTAAAAATGTACGGCGTCTCTTTCAATGTACCCTTCGACTACGAGGACGACGTGAATATCGCTCTCTAAGAGAATTTCCTCAGAATATTATCAGCCAGGCCAAACGATATCTCAACTAAATGGCTCGCAGGTAAAGAGTTACTTTTAGAAATACACGAAACGCTGGAGAAGAAATACAACTTCTACTTGGTAATTTTTATAACTAATCTGACCGAGCTACCTCACAGTGGCAAAAATTCCTTTTTCTATCAGAATATAATAATTTGGGAACGTGAATTTACGGAAGAGCTTATTTTCAGTCAGCAAGTAGCTAAAATATAAATATGACCAGCAATCTATCACTCACTTGGTTTATAAAATACGGGTTACCTGTCGCAGTTTTCTTACTAATAGCGTTGAGTATTCAAGCTGGCCCAGTGACGCATCGCCCAGAATACGATTTATTGATCTTAGTTGGTATCGGTTGCAGCATTATTCTATTCTGGATGACCTATCAGGATCATGTAGCAAAAATTAGATTAGGCTCTCAGACCATTACTATCATTCACCAAGGTGGGGAAGAGTCAATAGCTTGGTCAGAGATAGAAAGTTTACATCAACTACTATTTCTCGATATTCCTGTTTATGAACTAAAGGTCAAAAATAGAGCAGGATATTATCTATTTACTACTCAGCCTCACTATATACACTTTGGGTTTGGCGCGCGGGATTTATCAGGCATGGGTGCTCTCATCAGAAATAAGAAAAAAGAATGGAATTTTTAAAACTTAGTTTGTGTGTAAGTACCTGCTCTTGATAATTCTTGTTAATGCCCCGTTCCTCCAAAAACTACCATCGTCAGTTTTATACCTACCTTAATTCATACGCTCCAGTCAGCCCGCCTTCCTTTGATAAAATACGTCCCTTGCTAAGAGTTAGAAGAGTAGAAGAAAAAGAATATTTGCTACAGATTGGCGAAATTGCGAAGACCCGCTATTTTATCTGCGAAGGCATTATAGTATCAGAATACATTAATGCTAAAGGGAATGTGCATATCAAAAATTTTTTTACCGAGGGTAATCTAGCAGCTTCCACAGTCTCCTTGTTGCAGACCTCTCCTTCCGCTTTTGCCCTCCAGTCGTTAACAGAGGGGGTGGTACTTGCCTTTAATCATGAAGAATATATGCGACTCGTGTACGAAAACAATGATCTGAAAGATTTCTACTTAGCTTATCTGGAGCAGAGCTGGGTCATCAAAAATGAGCAACGGCAAATTGCTTTTGCTACTCAGACAGCAACTGAACGTTACCAAACCTTTCTGAAAGAATATCCTACTCTGGATACCAACGTGCCTCAGTTATACATTGCCTCTTACTTAGGCATCACGCCTACCCAACTGAGCCGTATTCGAAAAAATCTATAAAAATAGAGTGCTATCAACATATGTAAATGCAAAAGCACATTAGCATGGCTAGCTTTGTCCCATGAATACGATTTTTTTATTTGCTTTGGCGTTTGTGGGTGGCGTATTCTTAGCAGTACAAGGTGGATTAAACGCCCAACTAGGAGTACTTCTCAAAAACCCACTGCTGGCGTCGTTGGTCGTCTTTTTTACTAGTGCTTGCTATGCGCTATTAGTCGTAGCGGTTAGTGTTAAAGATGTACCGACTTTACCCCAACTAAGGCAGATTCCCTATCACCTATGGTTTACGGGAGGGTTGTGCAGTGTTTTGGGTATTGGACTATACTATTACACCATTCCCAAGTTGGGTATCTCCACCATGATCTCCCTTGGTTTATGTGGCCAACTTATTTTCTCAGTCATTGCGGGGCATTTCGGATGGTTTAACCTTCCTGTACAGCCGGTAGATTACCAGAAAACTATCGGTGTCATTGCTATGATTGTAGGTATTATATTAATCAATCGGTAACTCAGAAAGAAATATGGATATTATAAGGGAAAATATAGACAACCTGACATCTTTATGGATGACAGTGGGAAAAGAGATGGGGGCTTACCGCTCAGAATCTCATTTTAACTATAGCTATCTTCATTACTCAGAATGGCCTAATAAGTTATGGTTTCACACTGATGTTACTGAAGAAAATGTACTGGCTGCAAGAGAACAAATACAGTCTCTATCAAATCTACTCGGAATCTCCTATTGGGATATTTATGGTAGTAACTCTTATGAATTATTAGAGATCGGTGGGTTCAAAAAAGCATCAGAGCAAATAGGAATGTACTTAGCATTGAGTGATCTGCTGAAAGTGGACACTTTCCTGCATTTGGAAGAAGTAAAGAGTAAAGATAGTGCATTGCTATGGGAAGATGTATTTTTAAGAGGGTTTGACTATAAAATCAGCCATCGGCTTCTGCTACCTGATTATGAAAGCACTCACTTCTTCATAGCTTACCAAGAGCAAGTTCCAGTAGGCACCGCTGTACTACACGCAAAGAATAATCAAGTGATGGGCGTACATAGTATGAGTATCCTTCCTGAGATGCGAAGGCAAGGGTACGCCGAACAAATAATGCGAATTTTACTAAATAAATCGATTTCTCAAGGCTACACTTGGGTAACCCTTCAGGCTTCTGCTATGGGAAAGGGGCTATACGAAAAGCTAGGGTTTAAAGAGCAGTTTATTATGAAGAATTACATCTTGAAATAGAAAGAGAAACTTAAAAGGAATGCAACCTATAGAAAACGTACAATGGCGAACTGAAAGTGGTTATTAGAAAGGTCATAAGTTGAAATATAGATAATCTATACTTCATGGCGCATAGATTCGTGAGTTATCAAAGGTTTGAAACTTAAGGGTGAGTAGCGATTTGAGTTGTTCTTGATGGTTGCTTAGTTGCGCAAAGAAGTTGGTAACAGCCTGATGAAACTGGTCGGGTCGCTCGTAGTATTTTCCGTACAAGACCTTTTTTTTAGCAAACTTCCAGAGCCGCTCAATGATGTTAAGATTAGGGCAGTAAGGGGGCAAGAACAACAGCTTGATATGCAGACTTTCAGCAAAAGCGATGACTGCTTTGCAGTGTTGATAACGGGCATTGTCCAAGACGATGGTAATGGGCAGAAGTGGATATTCTTTTCTAAGCACTAAGAGAAAGTCTTGGATGACCTCAGCATTGATATAAGTAGTGTTGATCAGGGGGGTGACTTGCTGGGTAATGGCATTCAAGGCACCTAGCACGTTGATGCGATGGCGACCTGCCCCTGAGCGCAAAAAGAGTCGCCTCACGCACCACATCATACAGCAAAACTGAGACAAGACAAAGTGAGCGGCATCTACAAAGAGTAACACTTTCTCCCCTTTCTGGGCGTCCTCCAGTTCAGCTTGAAAGGATTTCTCTAGCCATTGCTGCTGTTTTTCCGGCTCTGCTTTGCCCGGTACATAGCCACACTTACGATACATAAAGCCATGTCTTTTGAGAAAAGCTTCTATCCGACTGACATCTCTTTCTATGCCAGTTAATTCTATGATGCGATGGCGCGCCTGGGCCAAACTCAGTGGGGGGTGTTTAATGAAGTCGTTGACTAACCGATCAGCATGATCTTCCAAGGCACTGCGGTTCGTCCCATAGTTTGTAGCGCATAAGGCTGCAATACCTGCTTGCTCGTAGAGACGAATATATTGCCCTACCTGATTGGCATGAACGCCCATGCATTGACCAATAAGTTCATTGCTCAGCTTCACTTTGACTTTCAGGTACACACAGTGCAAGCGGCGATTTACCAGCACTTGATTGTGTGAAAATCTTTGGCTATCTAGCTCTTGCATTTCAGCTGCGCTGATTTGTAATTGAGTAGGCATGAATTGTTAGCTTGGTCGCTTCAAATCTGCCTACTTTTTTTCGCTTTAACAACTCACGGTTTTAGCCGCCTTGAAGTATAATAGGGTAAAATTTTCTATATTGAGGGACAATAGTTTATTGACTCTTCTCTCTATGGATACTACATCTTTACTACCTCAGAATTCGTCTCGCCGAAATTTTATTAAAGGTGCAGCTTGTACCGCTGCCAGTTTTATGATTGTGCCTCGCCACGTATTAGGTGGTACAGGCTTTGTTGCCCCTAGTGATACCGTTACCTTAGGTATGGTGGGCGTAGGTGGTAAAGGGCGAAAAAATACGGAGGCTTTTCTGGCTTTGGACAATGTTCGTATCACGGCGATAGCTGACCCAGCGTACTACTGGAATTTAGCGGATTTCTACTATCGTTCTGAGGCTGGACGTGGTCCAGTGAAAGATATTATTGAGGAAAAGCATCAGGTAGATAACTCTTCGTTTCAGGTAGCTGAGTACGATGATTTCCGGGAGATGCTGGAGAAAGAAGAGTTGGATGGCATTGTTTGTTCTACTCCCGATCATACCCACGCTTATATTTCTCTGTTAGCCATGCGAGCGGGTAAGCACGTGTACTGCGAGAAACCGCTCACGCATAATATTTGGGAAGCCCGTGAGGTACAGAAAGTGGCTAAAGAAACGGGGTTAGCTACCCAGATGGGTAACAGTGGGCATAGTGCCGATGGCATTCGACAAACAGTGGAGTACTTACGTGCTGGTGCCATCGGTAAAGTAGATGAAATTCACGCCTGGGTTCCCGCTACCCGTTGGGTGCCGAGCTTACGTGGACTACCCGAAGGAAAATCGACGATGCCTGTGAATTTTGATTGGGACTTGTGGCTAGGTCCTCGTGAACCTCGTCCGTTTCACGAACATTATGTACCCGTTACTTGGCGAGACTTCTGGGATTTCGGCTGCGGGGCTTTAGGCGACTTTGGCTGTCACGATATGGATGCTTCGGTGTGGGCGTTTAATCTATCCGCTCCTGAGCGAGTAGCCATTCGCCCGGCAGGCTTTAGCAATGCGGATATTGCCCCCTACGGTGAAATTGGTTACTACGATTTTCCGGCGCAAGGTGACCAAGCAGCCGTTAAACTCACTTGGTACTCGGGTGGGTTACAACCCAAACGGCCCGAGATATTACCGCTGGGAGTAGACTTGCCTCGTCGGGGTACTATGTTCGTGGGTGACAAAGGAATTATTGTCAATGACGGAAACCAGCGAATTCCGCAGATGTATCCTAAGTCACAAGCTGAATCATTCAAGCCACCTAAGCCAAGCATACCGCGCTCTAACGGTCACTTCCGCGATTGGATCGATGCTATTCAAGGCGGCCCGGCAGCCAGTGCTAATTTTGAGTACGGTGCTCGTCTGACTGAAATAACCCTTCTGGGTGTTCTTTCTCTCCGAATGGGCGGACAACCTATCCACTGGGATGCTGAACAAATGAAAGCTAAAGGTCTACCTGAAGCCGATAAGTTTATTAAAGAACCTGTACGTCAGGATTGGGAAATGAGCTAACTTAATCCAACATACGGACATTTAACGAATGTTAGTTATGACTAGAAATCGCGTTGCTTTCGAGATAGCATTTGGTTTGCCTCCCGATCTCCCTTAAACTTTTCTTTCTTTGGGTTCCAACGCAACGGACGATTAAGTTCATAAGCGATATTTCCGATATTACAGACGGTAGCAGTGCGGTGCCCTACTTCTACGTCACAAATAGGCTTACTACGTTGCCGAATAGCATCTAACCAATCGCGGTAGTGATCCCGGCTTTTGTAAAGATGAATATCGCTATCGCTAATTTTTTGATCTTTGAGGTTTTCGGGAACGTTAAGAAACTGACGGCTCACTTCAATCACTCCTTCACTACCTTCAAATCGTATAGCATTACCTTTACCAAAGTCTTCCCGCACCATAGGCGTTCCATCCTCGTACAGATAAGTCAGCACTTTATATTCCTTTCCATCAGGTATTACTTCTACTGGCCCACTGTCGTCTTTGCCCAGTGCCCACTGAGCGATGTCAAACATATGGGCTCCCCAGTCAGTCATTAATCCACCGCCGTAGTATTTGCAATAGCGCCAACGAGGCCAGCCATCCCAACTCATGGATGGGGCGAAGAAGGAGCTGTACTCACGTTTTGGAGCTGGCCCTTGCCACATGTTCCAATCCAGGTGGCTAGGTACAGGCTCAGCCGGTTGTTCACAAGCATCGGGTGGTCCGCCTACACTGACTACGACTCTTTCTATATCGCCAATATATCCATTGATTACCAACTCCGCAGCCCGGTGAAAATCTTCCCAAGAACGCTGCATACTTCCTGTCTGAAATACCCGCTGGTGTTTGCGAGTCGCTTTTACCATATCTCGACCTTCTTTAACTGTAAGAGAAAGTGGCTTCTCACAATACACATCTTTTCCAGCTTCACAAGCCAATATAGATGCAGTAGCATGCCAATGATCTGGGGTCACTATTATTACAGCATCAACGTCTTTGCGCTCCAGTAGCTCTCTAAAGTCGCTATGCACATTTATCTGATTGGCCTTTTGACTTCTGTTCTCAGCATAATAAGCCGAAGCCATTTGAGTAAAGTCGCTAAGCTTTTGAGTATCTACATCGCAGGCTGCTACAATTTGCACCTCCGGTATTTTGATGAATTTTTTAAAGAGTGTACCTCGCCCTTGTTTTCCGGTTCCGATGTATCCAACGGTGATTTGGTCACTAGGTGAGGTATAATTAGCACCTCCTAATACTCTGCGAGGTACAATACTAATTCCGGCTAGAGCTGAAAGGCTCGCTTCAATAAATTTGCGACGGGAAGATGAGAGGGGAGATTTCTTTTGATCCATAGCTTTCATTGGTGTTGTGTTAAGCTACGGAAGATAGGGAAAGTAGGTAGATTTTAAAAAATAATGTACTTAAGCATCCTCAGATTTATTCTTAGCTTGCTTGTCCATCAATGTATTAACTGACCTATCAAGGTCTTCTAGTGCAGAAGCGATCTGCCGAAGGTCGTTCATGCGCTGGATTTTTGTAAAACGTTCTCCGTTTTTCAGGTTTTTTGTTTCAGAAGCAATTTCGTCAATATTTGACTTAATTTGCTGTACTGTGGTCTGGACGTTAGATTGAGTTTTCACTGGCAGCAATTTGGGTTTACTCTAATAGAGTTTTGTGGTACTTTAATTCGGCAAAAATAAAACCTTTTCTTATTATAAACATAAGAAATATCTGTATTTATTGCAAAATCCTCAGAGTTCGCTTTCTAAGTTTAAATATTTTGCGGTTCCTCTAGATATTTTTTGAAAAAAAATCTGATTATTAATACTACTACTTATTAGCTTTGGTGGCGTTTTATTCCACAGATCAAATTTATTGCCAATAATTTTACTCACCGGGAATTTTTTTCTACAACCTGAGACTAATAATTACCAATATCCCAGCCCGTGCTGACCATGCAAACGTACGAATCCAGTTAGTACTTACCAGTTTGTTTATTAGTTGCCGATCATATCCATCTGTAGCTAACTTGCCATGAATGGGCGCAGATATGGAGAAGGTAACTACCCATACTACCATTAATAGTACACTGGCAATAGTTGCCAGATACACCTCACTCTTATTCCAAAATTCTATTTGCAGCCACACAGTAAAGGCTACCTCAGCAAGCATTAGCGGAGCCACGATGTAAGAAATACTTTGCATATGGTGCCGCTGGAAATCGTTAAACTGAGTATGGTCGATATAGCGAAACCCGGGATAGTGGACCAATTGCACCACCCAAATTAGGCCGGTAAGGGCGGCAGTTACTAAAAGATGTAATATTACCAATTGCTTTATCTCTATCACGATGGGCTGGAGCATAAAAAAAGCCGGAGACGCAAAGCGTAACCGGCTTCCAATAATCAAAATATTAACAAATCTAAATTAAATCCTTTAGCTTAGCCAAGCTTGAAGGTAATAGGAATTACCATTCGTACTCGCACTGGCTTACCGCGCTGCTTGCCAGGTTGCCATTTAGGGTGACTCTTCACTACCCGAATTGCTTCCGCATCACAACCAGCACCAATTCCCTTAATCGCCTGTACGTCAGTTAATGAACCGTCAGTATTCACAACAAACTGCACAAACACTTTCCCCTCAATACCCATACGACGGGCTTGAGAAGGGTATTTCATATTTTTACTTACATAGTCATAGAAAGCAGACAAACCACCTTTTGGCTCTGGCTGATCTTCTACTACCATGAAAATCTCATCCGTAGTTTCTTCTTCAGGAGCTTCTTCAAAAACCATCTCCTCAATTTCAGTATCTTCGGTAATCTCTACATCGAGGTCAATCTCAATTTCTTCTTCAATTTCTTCTTCATCGGGAACCTCAATAATCTCCGGCTGCTGAATTTTTGGTGGCGGTGGCGGCGGCTGCTCAGTAGGAGGAATCTCCATCACATCCTCAAAACTATCCTCTACTTGCCCCAGATCAACTAGCGAATTGCCATCGTAGTCTTTCCACTCGAACGCTAGCGTTACTAAGGCAAGGCTAACAACAAGACCAATGGCTAAGTGTAATCCGGTTTTCTGGTTTAAATCCGCTTTTGGTGTTTTCTTTGGTTCCATACAATTTGTGTATAATTATTACACTGTACTATTAATGACACAATTTACAAAAAAGAAACGAGTCGCTCAAGATAAAATATGTATTTTCTCTAGACTAGGTTGATCATCGCCGATAGATTACGAAAAACATTCCATATCCGGCTACGCAACCCACCGTATTTGCAATTGCATCATACATATCAATGGTTCTACCTTCCGAAAATATTTGCGTACTTTCTAAGATAGAAGCGTACCCTACTGATACTATTAACGCATAAGTGGCTGCCTTGTTGCGTAACCCATAATACGTACGCTGTTTAGCAAACCCAATAGCCATTAGCAAAGCCAATCCAGCAAATATTCCAGTATGAACTATTTTATCAATACTGAATAGACTAGTACCCGTTTGAGGCAGATGTTGCCCGGGTAAAATAATGAGAACCAGGATGAGGATCATCCATAAAAGAGTATACAAGTTGAAGCGCCAGAACATAATGGCAGATCACACCTCTATTGGCTATTGCCCAATAACTTCTTGGTAATCGGCTTGGCTAAGCAGTTCATCCAGACTAGTAGAATCGCTAAGCTTAATCTTAATCATCCAGCCTTTCTCATAGGGGTCTTCATTAACCAACTCTGGCGAACCTTCTAATTCGGGATTAATTTCTAACACTGTACCTGCCACCGGCATAAACAGATCAGATACCGTTTTTACGGCTTCCACCGTACCAAAAACCTCACCGTGTGCTAACTCTTCGCCTTCTGTTTCAATTTCTACGTAGACAATGTCGCCTAGCTCTTGTTGAGCAAAATCAGTAATGCCCACGTAAGCCTCATCGCCATCTATTCGTAGCCATTCGTGGTCTTTGGTGTACTTTAGTGAATCAGGAATGTTCATGCGCTAATAGAGATAATACAAATTGTGTAATATTAATTTCAAATGGGACATGCCAGATTAAGTATTGTTTAATCTTACAAGCAGTTATGCAGAATTTAATTGTAGCTTTTACACTAAGTGGAACTTCTTAATAGCTATCCTCAGAAGTGTTAGCAGCAATTCGTTCAAAAGTAGCTTTTTTCTGAATTCTAGGAAAAGTTTAGTTCTAGTTTTTATTGAGCAAGGTTAAAACGTACTTGAGTGCCAAATTCGGTGGTAGTACGGCGAAAAGAACTAGTGACTAGTGGATTGTTGATGGTACGGTTGAAATAAAGCTGAATATTTAATCGCTCATTTACTCGATAATCTAGCGTAGGGCGAGCCTGAAAGTTAACGTTACCATTGGTAATGGTATTGTCATTATCAATTTTTCGTTGCACCGTTTTGGTGTCTCTGAATGACATGGCCAGATTAAAGGTAATATCATTTTCCAACGTAACCGTGCGCCCCTGCACCCGGAAAGGAAGCTTAAATTTATCTTTAGTGAAGCCAAACGTAAAAGTAATTGCCTGACTTCTCATCTCAGTCACCTGGGCATTAGAAAGATTGAGTGAAAGACTCCGCTCTCGGTCGTATGAAATCCGGCTGGTCAGTCGGCTTTTGGTACGAATATTCACTCCAACAAGTGGGGCAAAACGTTCGGTAATGGTTACTTGCTGCACAACGTATAGTGGCACAAAAACATCAATAGATTCTCCGTTTTCATCTTGAATAGATTTAACCTCGGTCAGTTGCGTAGGATCGTAGTTTTCTACTCGGGTATTTAGTTCTACCGGAGCTTCTGTGAGGTCGTACTCAGCCGAAGTAGTAAAATTATTTACGCTGTAAGTAGATTGGTAGGCGTGGTTAATTGTGAACTGAGCAAACGTATTGCCAAAGCCCGAAAATAAGCGAGGCAGCCCGGCATAGTCTACCCGCCAATTGGGTAGCGGAATACGAGGAAAGGGCGAAAGCCGAACCTGATCAGCATCCTGACCGGAATAGGCGGCTAAAAAAGCTGGTATCAGCACATCTTGGGAGTTAAGGTTATACTCTCCGTTTTCATTAGGATTTTCTTCTGTTAGGCGTCGCTGAATGGCTTCTCTGTTTTCAACAAACTGAGTAAATATTTCGGAGTTATTCTCAGCATCATCTCCAGAAAATGCGGTTTGTATGGTTAAATAAGAAAGGTTATAGTTACCGGAGCGAACGGGAGGCAATGAACTAAAGCCGCCTAGCGAATCTTGCCGGAAAATTTCTTGGTACGTATTGGTAACCGCTTTAGTAAAATCTACCTGAACCCGAAAATCCCGGAAGGGTTCAATGTCTGCCCGCACATTGATATTTTCTACCTGCGATTGCTGGAAAGGCATGGTGAGTAGCTGAGAGGGACTGAGCCACCCGCGTCGCGCAGCTTCAAAGCGAATGTTCGGATCCTGACTACCTAGTAAAAACGGAATACCGGGTGCATTAAATGCATCATCGAGGCCAAATAGGTAAGGAGTTAAAATAAACCCCGGCAGCATGGTGCCTTCGTTTAAATTGTAGGTTACATTAATAGACCGAAGAGCCATAACGAGACGAAACAATCCTTTAAGGGCTTTCAGGTCGGGTTTGGGTTTTTCTTGCTGGGTAGTATCCTGAGGATTGCGAGGTGGCTGCGGTCGGGTAGGGCGTCCTCGGCCTCCGTCGTTAACTCCTTTTAAAAACTTGATTTTGTTGTACAGCCCCACCATATCAATCTTACCGGTAGCACTCCGGTCGCGATTATTCTGGATGTTGTTACCAATATCTTCAAACGTGTTAGTAGCGGTGGTAGGATCATAAGCACCTGCCTGCCAAGTGTAACCAGATTGGTAGCGGGCATCGGCACTTAGCCAATCAGTAATTGGAATTTTATCTAGTGGAACGGCGTAGGTAGCCGTAATGGCCTGAGTGTAGTTTTTCATCCGGCCAAAGTTTCGTAGGTTCTGAATAACCTCATCGCGCTTGGCCTCGGTATCTAGTTCGCCATCGGGTTCGTCAATAATAGCAAATGCCCGAGCACTGTAGTCTACTGATAAATTCTGGGTCAGATTCCACTGAAGGTCATAAATACGGTTAAACGTAAATGCTTTCTCGTAGAGTGGCTCCAAGCTTAACAGATTCTCATCGCGGTACTGGGTCTTTACAAAATTACGCTGCAAATCGCCCCGAAAGCTCACGTTGCTGGGTACTGGCGAAAAGTTAAAATCTCGAATGAGGGCAAACCAAGGCGATTGCAGAAAGCTGACATTAGCAAACGGCTGAATGTTCAGGTCGGGAAAACTGTAGTTATAGCCTACCCCGCCTCGCACTAGTCGTTGCTCATAGGTAGCGGTGTTGAAATTGCTTCGCACTTGATCGCTGTACGAATACGAGAACGTAAAATTAGAAATATCAAAAAAGTGATTACGAGTGTTCTCCCCCACTTTGTTCTTGCGAACATTGGTAAAGTTCAGGCTGCGCCGGGTCGTCTGGTCGGTGACAATATCCAGGTAGTTGGCACGCTCTCGAGGATCAGTTCTCGCACTGAGAGCGGCATCTAGCGGAATATCTGGGTCTTGCGGGTCAAACTGAGGAACGATGGTGCCTCGCTCGTAGCTGGCAAATACGGGAATTTGCAACCCAAACCGCTGAGGGAAAAACTTGTCGAGGTTGGCATTCACCGACACATCGTACTCCGTTGCCTCCTCGCGGGTTCGTTCCGAAATGCGCGACTGAATACCCCCAAAGCCAAAGGTAGAATGCCGTACGGAAGCCGTTACATTGGCAAAATCGGCCAACTTGGTGTTGAGTCGGGCATTGGCCGCCCAACCACTGGTGCGGTCAAAATCTCCTACTCTGAGTTCATTCGCCCACACGCAGAGCGATTGAGGGGCGCGATCTTCCGAGACCGGATTTCGCACCCCAACCATCAACGTTTGTACCGTGCTCAGTTCGGGTCGACCGACTACCGTTATTTTGTATTTTCCCCGTTGCCGAGTAAAGGGCAGCGTAATAGGAACATTGCTTTGGTTTCGGGCTGATTTTACGGAAGATAACTCGTCGAGGGCAATATCAATCTCATTTTGCTCAGGCCACACCAGTCGTTCTTCGCCCTCGCCCCCCGAGCCATCCGGCGACATTACCAAATCAAGTTCAATTTCGTAGTAGTTCTGGTCAAAGTCAGTACCTAACCGAAGAAAGCCCGTTACAGAACTGTCCTGAGCTGTTTGGCTTTCGGCGTGAAAGAACATCCGAATGCTGCCGTAGTTGATCAGATCCAAGGTCATGTTCTTGTAAGCCGCCCGGGCGTCGCCATCGCGTAGCTCTTCAATACAAAGTTGCAACGATTGCTCATTCACCCGCCGTTCTACTGGCGAGGTATTATCTCGGTCGCGACGGAAACCCGGCGGTAGTGTATACGCCGAGCCTTCGGTGGTTGGCGCACCGTTTTCCTCAATATTCACCGCTGATATGAAAAATTCAGGATCGTAGTCTTCGGGATACTCGCCGAGCTGCTTTTCGCTTAAATCTTCAAGGTACCGTCGCCACTGGCTACCCACCAATTGAAACCGGGCAAACCGCATTACTACAGGTTGGCGGAATTCAGTAAGAATGGTTCGGATGTAACGGATCGATTTAAACCCCTGGATAGCTCCCTGCCGTCGGTCGGGCTGGCGAATTGGGATACGAAACTGATACCAAGTTATTTCATCACCAGTATTGGGTTCAGTAAGAGAAACAGCGTCTACAATATTATTTTGCCCTACGCGTAGCTGCCCCGGTTGCAGATCCACTTCGTACTCGTAGTACTCTTCCAGATCACTGAGCGTGTTATCGCGGTTCAAATCTTCGTTATCCGGTGCCTGGCTTCCCGAAGGCACAAAGCGGTCATTATTATCTTCACTGACAACTGGAGTGTTGCCCTCATGATTGTTAAAATTTTTGTAGCGTTCCACGATCTGTGTACCACTATTATCCAGTTCTTCGCCTAGATAATACTGGAAGTTATCCGCCGATGGGTCGTCGGCTACGGCTTGCTGGGCTGCGGGAGACAAACGGTTAAAGAAATCATTGGCAAAAAAGTTGGCCTCGTCATCGTTACGTACTCCTTCAAAGCCCACATCCTGGTTGCTGCGGATTTCTTGGGAGCCGATAGTGAAGTTGTCTACCAAAAATTGGTCGTTAGGCGTTCGCCCCACAGGAGTTACGTTTACATCTTCGGAAGTATAATCTTCGGGCAAGCCGTTTTCAAAGAAGTGGCGATCATCGGGAATTATATCTTCGGAGATACTACCTAGGTGAAAAATTAGTTTCCCCCCGCTAGTATTAGGTTCATTCACCCGACCGTCAATAACAGTTCCGTTTTCGGTGTTGATGAAGGGGTCTAGCATCCAGAATTCCAGGTACTCGATATTCGTTTTATCAAAATCTACATCCGACGTGATTGCCCGAGTGATACCTCCCCAATTTTCTTCTGGGTTCGGCAGCAGCCCTTCTTCGGTTAGATTAATGTTATAGTTGTAGGGGCCACGCTCTTCGGGAAAGTAGGCTACATCGAAAATAGGTAGCCCAAAATTGATTACCTGCTCATCCTGAAAGGGAAAAACTTCTTGCGGCGGAATAAGGCGTTCGTAGTGGTTCATGATATCATCCGCAACGGGAATGCCACTTACCAAATTGCCCCGAGTAGTGTAAAAAGCGGTATTGTCTATAATGTACCACGCCAGCTTGGCTCGACGGTAGTTTCGCCCGATGGGTCCGGCGTTAGGATCTACAAATGCTTGATCATCGGTAACCGGAGCCGAGGATAGCACCCAGCCTTGCCAACCACTCAGACTAAACGGAGTGACTGTGTTCTCAAAATCATCTATATACGAAGTACCGTCACCATCTACTATGTTAGAAGTACCTGGAATGAGTTGAGCAAACTCCGCATTAAACGTAACGGTAGATGGCTCTTTGGTTTGAATGAGGGGCAGCGCATCTACCAGCTTGGTGATGAAGCGGGAATCTTTACGGTAGTTAATGTCAAATCCATACTTAGTATTTCGGGTAGGCTCGTCGCCAATGCTCACCCGGCTGATGATGGGGCGTTCGTTGAGGTGCAAAATAGTGCCTCCGATATTAATATCATCGTTCACCCGGTACTCCAGGCGGGTGCCAAACAGTGAGCGCTGCTGAAAGTTGAATAGATCAGCTTTTTCGTACTGAATTTGGATGCGTTTGCCTGAGTTAAGCACCCCTTCGTTCAATATCGTTACCCGGCCTAGGTTATAGTCTACCGTAAAATCCAGACCTTCTGAAAGTGGGGTGTTGCCTGCAATTACCTGCACCGACCCTTCGGCAATGTTAATACCAGGTAGCATAATCTCATTGGCCGAACCGGATACAAAACTTCCGACAATAAAGAACTTGTTCTTGTTGGTATTTAGCTCAGCATCAGCCTTAGTGGTATTGTATAATTCATTGTACACGTAGCGATCCACTAAGTTATCTTCACCGGGGGCAAACTGCTGCTCCAAGTGGCTGCCAAAGGGTTCCAACACCGGAAAAACCACAAAGCCTTGGTCGGAATTTATCGTAATTCCTTCAATAAAATCGAAGTTGCCGTCACCGCCCTCCTGCGGATCATTATTTTGATTGAGGTTATCTAAGTTGAATAAATTTACTAGCTGTACATCCTGGGTATTTTGTCCCTCGTGTAAGCTGGGGTTATCAATACCGGTACGGTCGTCGCGGTAGACCACTCGCAGTTGAAACCCTTCCTGGCTAATTTGGCTAGCGTTTAGGGTGTAGATGTTTTTCATCATCAAATCCCAGGTAGGCACTTCCGTGTTGATCTTGGTGGGCCGTAGCATCTTCAGAAAAATAACTTGATCTTCGGGAAGGTTTTGATAATCTTCGGTTAGCTCACCCACTTGGTAGCGTTGCCCATCTAGAGTGTACTCGTAGGCTACGGCCAGCACTTCATCGTTCTGTAAGCGGCGGTTGAGGCTAATGTAGCCCAACTGGCTATCAAAGGTGAACTCTCCCTCAGTGAGCTTACGGGCCGAAGTGATTACCTCAAAATCAGTAGCTTTCACCAGATTGAAATCGCTCTCTAGAATATTAGATGTCTGATTAACGTCGCGCAGTTGGTTACGATCTAATAGGTTGGCGTAAAGTTGGTTAGCATCATTGCGGGCGGTTCCTCCCTGTCCTTCTCCTATCTGAGGATTATCGTCTCGAAATATTACGCTCCCCTCGCCTAAATCCATAAAGGCTGCCATGCCCCGTAGGGTTTCGGTATCGTTGTTGCGATTAAGCACATAAACTTCTACTCGGGTTATGTTGAGCCCAGAATAGATCTGGGGTAGCGAACGCAGCCAGTTCTCGTAGTTAGCCCGAAAATAATGGTTCAAGAAGAAATGTCGGTTCTCATCGTATTCAGAAGCGATAATTTCAAAATCGCGGGTTTGGGTACCGCTCTCAATAGTAATGGCATCGCTGCTACCCCGCTGCACTGAAGCTACACTGGTGACAAACAGTCGGCCAAACTGCAACTGGGTTTTAATTCCAAACAGGCTTTGTGAACCCGTAATCAAGCTATTGCTAACCGGCATACTCACCACCCCGAGTTCAATCTTCTTAATAATCTCGTGGTCGTAGCCAGTGTACTCTACTTTCACATTATTCTGAAAGTCAAAGGAATTGTTATTATCAAAATTGGCGGTAATCTGAAGTTTATCGCCAATGGTTCCCACTACGTTTAGGCTAATCTGTTGGTCAAATTCAAAATTACCGTTTCGTTGCTGCCGAATCGGAATATTAGGATTGAATATTCGCTGAAACCGTCCGCCAAAATCGAGGGTAACAAATCCGTTAGGCCGAATATCTACGTAGGAGCCCCCAAACAGCCGGTCAAAAGCGGGAGTTGTGTAAATTGGGGGAATAAGCCGACGGCCACTTACTGCACTTTCGCCGTCTAGTGCCGCCGAACGATTTCGCCAGTAGTCGCGTAAAATTTGTTGGTCTTGAATTTCCTGATACTGATCAAAGTTTAGGTACGATGGTGCCCGATAATCCAATCCGTTTACTCGCTCGTAAATAGAATAATTAATAGAAGTATCAATCTCAATCCCAAAGTCTAACTGAGTAGGGGGCTGCAAATAAAGCGGGGAACGCGGTACCCGGTTGGAGAGCGGATCGCCGTAGCGGTCGGGTAATCCGTATTGGGGGCGATTAGACGGTTGGTAGGGACCCGCGGGAACCGTATCAGCCAGAGCGGCTAATGTTTCTTCCGGAATGGTATCGGCCTGCGTAGTATCTATTGGAGCCACATTGGGCGGAGTATCTTGGGCTATTATGGACAGTGCGCTGAACATAAGCCCCAGAAATATTCCGCATGTGCGCTTCATCCAGTAGTTTTCCGTTGTATACCGTAGAACCGTCAGTAGCAAGTCGGCAATAATTTACGTGGTTTTGAGTGCAAGCTTAATTACCTCTTCCAGGCGAGGCTCTTCGTTTTGCTTGCTTTTTTGCCAGTCGGCCATTACTTTGTTAATACTTTTTTCAGCCGTTGCCCGGGTGAAGCCGAGCGTTGTCAAAGCAGATAACGCCTCGGTGCGTAAGGTATTGTACGAGCCTGCCGGAAGACCATGTACCTTTTCGGTTGAGCCTACAGCAACTCCTTCCTTACGAATTTTATCAGCCAGTTCAAGCACAATTCGCTGAGCCGTTTTCGCTCCAATTCCTTTTATGCGCTGTACTGTTTTGGCATCTTCGTTGGCAATTGCACCCTTTAGTTCATTCACCTGCATAGAAGATAGCATTGTTAATGCTAGGCTAGGTCCTACTCCTGAGATGGACAATAAATCTAGAAATAGCTTTTTTTCAGCAGGCTGAGCGAAACCAAATAGGGCCTGAATATCTTCCTTTACATGAAGGTAGGTATGCAGCTTGTAGGTTGACTCTCTCTCCAGTGCCTCGTAGGTATTGAGTGAGATTCTGATTTCATACCCTACGCCCTGCACATCAATAACAACGTAGGTTGGATCTTTGTGGGCAAGAGTTCCTTGAATGTAAGCATACATACAATTAGGCAGTAATTAGATCGTGATTTTACATTTATACCCAAAACTGCAACCGATGCATGAGGCAAAAATGAATACACCTGGAAATGGGCACTGCCGCAAATGTAAAAAAATCTACCAGCAATTAGCAAGGGCGTGATCTAGCATTTGAAAAAAAATATTATATACTTAACATATCAATCATTTTAGTTGTGGTATGAAAAAGATAGTAATAGGCGGAGCCATTTTAGTAACACTTCTGTCGGTGGCGGGCTACGCTTGGTTAGGTGGGTTTCAGACAGAAAAGATAAGCGAAGTATCTCACCCACGTCAGATAGTTTACGGAACTACGTACCAAGGTAAGTACGGCGACCTGAAGCTGCGGGAAATTGTAGTAAAGACGAAACAACTACTAGAAGACCCTACCCTTAGTGGCCGATTGGTTGTGGTGAACTATGATTCTACCGCTGCCTCGGAAGAAATTAATCAGCTTATCGGAATTATCACCTCAGATGCATCATCAGAAGCTTTACAGAATCTGACTCAAGACTCCTTAGCAGAAGGTAGTTATCTTCGGGTGCAATTATACGGCCATCCGGTGGTGCGTTCTACTCCTGAGCAGGTTGATCAGAAAGTAAAGAAATACGCCGAACAGCGACAACTCACCCTTGGGGAAGAGGTAATTGAGCATTACTTTGAATCCGATTCTATGTGGATTGAATATTCTGTTGAAGGTAAACAGCAATAGGTTCCGCTATTCGCTTGAATATATGACAGCCAAGTCCTACATTCGAGTAGAATTAACGAGCGATATACAGGTGATGCGGACAAAACTCATACAGTGGGGCTTTCTTTTGGTTAGTACGGGTTGGATGAGCCTTTCTTTTGCCCAAGTGCCCACCGCTGATAGTCTTAACATTATACTGGAACGAGCTAATTCTCTAGAAGAAGAGAGTGAGGTCTGGTTGAAATTGGCGGCATTTTACGAACAGTATGATTTAGATACTACGTATTACTTACTTCAACGAGCCAGAGGTGCAGCGCAGAAAGCAAACTACAATGACGGGCTGGCCGACACTTACGTTCGCTTAGCATCTTATTTTGCTCATTACCTTCGCCACAATAGTGATAGCTTACAGCATTATCTGAACCGGGGCATTGCTATTTATTGGGAGGAAGCCGACTCAGCCCAAGTGGCCAGTGCCTACCAACTAATGGCTCAAGCTACTTTTTCTAGCGATTACTATTCCATGGCAGTTCAGTACGCCGATAGTGCCCGGCTAATTTATGAGCAGCAAGGCAATCGATTGGCGTTGGCTGAGGTACTTTTACTCCTATGCGAAATTAGGAACCGAACGGGTAGTAATGTGCTGGCTCTCGATTATTGCATAAAAGCATCTACCCTGTTTACCAACTTACAGGTCGAAAAACACAAAGCCCGACTCAACCAAACAATTGGTATTATCAACCATGATGTTCAGAACTATGCCAAGGCTCGGGAATATTTATTGCAGGCTACGGAGTTTGCTCAACGTGATCAGGATACTAGCGCTCTCTCGTCGGCCTACATCGGTATGGGACGAGTTCACGTTGAAACCGAGAACTACGACTTGGCCCTTGAATCGTTCCGCAGGGTAATTAGTCTCAACCAAGATCGAGAGAATGTAAAGCTGGCTCGGGCTTACTATCATATTGGTCGCACCTATTTATTACAAAACCAATCTAAAGAAGCTATCCCGCTGCTGGAAGAAGCGTTGGTTCTGGCCGAACGGTTTGAGCATCGGTCGTTGCAAGCCCGCTGTATGCTAGAGCTAAGCAATGCGTACTACGCCCTAGATGATATGGAGCAATGCTTTAACTATCTCAATTTAGGCTTGGCTCAGACACCCCGCAATGCTATTGGGAGTAATGAAATACTGCGCGAGTACTATAAGCAATTGGCAAAATACTACGCGAAAATAGGTGATTTTGAAAATGCGCTCGTCAACTACGGTTTGTATGACCTAGAACGAAACTTGGCTTTTCAAGAGGAAATTGCGGAGCGATTTGCTGAGATGGAGACTTTTTACGAGACGGCGAGGAAAGATAATCAAATTGAACTACTTCAGCAGGAAAATCAAATCCAAAGTGAGCTGGCGAGTGTCCGCGAGCTAACCAACGTACTACTAATTGTTGGGCTATTACTTATGGGCGGGGTGGGAGCTTTGCTTTACAGTAAGTACGTTCTTAAAACCCGAGCCAATCAGAAGTTAGAGGAGAAAAAGCAGGAGATTGAACAGCAACGCGATGAAATTACGGTTAAAAATAAATTACTCGAAGAGAATAGTCGAGATATACGCGATAGTATTGAGTACGCGCGCCGTATACAATTATCGCTTCTCTCTGAAAAAGATGAATTAAAGCATCTCTTTCCCGACTCGTTTGTGTTCCATCGCCCCAAAGATATTGTGAGTGGTGACTTCTACTGGATTTACGAAACCGTTGATACAGTACTAATAGCTGTGCTAGATTGTACCGGACACGGTGTTCCGGGAGCCTTTATGACGGTCTTGGCTAATTCAGTACTTAACCAGATTGTACACGAAAGCAAGGTGCTGGCTCCGAACACTATTTTATCGATGATGGATACCCGAATTCAGGAAGCTCTGCGGCAAACTGACGTTGAAGGGACCAATGCCGATGGGTTGGATATTGCCATCTGCATGATTAACCGCCGTACCCAAGAAGTCTGTTACAGCGGAGCCCAGATGCCGTTATATTTCACGCATAATGGCAAGCTAAGCAAACTAGAACCCAGTCGTTACTTCATCGGTGGTGGATGGGTCACTGACAAATACTTTACAAATCAGTGCCAGCAATTGCAGCGAGGCGATATGTTATATATGGCTTCGGATGGTTATCAAGACCAGTTTGGTGGCCCCAACGATAAAAAGTTTATGCGAGGTCGTTTTTGTGACTTATTAACTAGCATACAACCACTGCCTACGCCGGAGCAGTACCAGCAAGTAGAAGGAACCTTCAACCGTTGGCAGGGCGAGCAAATACAGACCGACGATGTATTGCTAATGGGTATTCGGCTGTAGAAGAAAAAAAGCAGAGACTCTCACTGCCTCCGCCTTTTGCACCATTCTCAAACTATTTGGTTGTTATATCTTCACCTCGTCTAAATTGATGAATTTAACTTGCTGATCTTCGCCCAGCTCTATACCAACTACTGAGTCGCGACTGATATTATCGGCTAAAATTTCCTTCGATAATTTGTTCAATACCTCCCTTTGGAGTACTCGCTTTAGTGGGCGAGCCCCGAACTGTGGATCAAAGCCAATATCAGCCAAGTGGCTCAACACATCGTCAGTTGCTTCAACCTTGATACCATTTTCCTCCAGACGACGCTTAATCAAGTTGAACTGAATTTCTACAATCTTCCGCATATCTTTGCGAGAAAGCGGTCGGAACATAATCGTTTCATCAACCCGATTAAGAAACTCAGGCCGTACTGATTTTTTCAACAGTTCAAATACGTCCTTCTTGGTTTCTTCCAGCACTTCATCTTCATTGAACGGATTAATATCCTGAAACCGATCCTGGATTAGTCCAGAACCAATGTTGGTCGTCATGATGATGATGGTATTCTTGAAATTGGCTACCCGACCTTTATTATCGGTAAGCCTGCCGTCATCCAGCACCTGTAGTAAGATATTAAATACATCAGGATGTGCTTTTTCAATCTCGTCTAACAAGATTACTGAATATGGCTTGCGGCGCACGGCTTCGGTCAACTGCCCTCCTTCATCGTAGCCTACGTAGCCGGGAGGTGCTCCAATTAATCGGCTCACAGCGTGGCGTTCCTGGTACTCCGACATATCAATCCGTACCATGTTGTTCTCGTCATCAAACAAGAACTCGGCTAGGGCTTTTGCTAGCTCAGTTTTACCCACCCCGGTAGTGCCTAAGAAAATGAAAGAACCAATCGGGCGTTTGGGGTCTTGCAATCCTGCTCGGCTGCGGCGTACTGCGTCTGACAAAGCCTCAATTGCTTCTTGCTGTCCGGCTACCCGCTGGCTTAGTTTATCTTCCAGGTTTAATAGCTTTTCCCGCTCACCCTGTAGCATTTTAGCAACCGGAACGCCCGTCCACTTAGCCACTACTTCTGCAATATCTTCGGCGCTTACTTCTTCCTTTAGCAGTGAGCTTCCTTGTTGCATATCGGCTAGCTTTTGCTGTAACTCAGCCAGTTTTTGCTCACTTTCACCCACTTTCCCGTAACGAATTTCGGCCACTTGTCCGTAGTCGCCCGCTCGTTCGGCTTGCTCAGCTTCTACTTTGTAGCGATCTAGTTTTTCTTTCTCCTCTTGAATACCCTTAATTACAGCCTTCTCGTTCTCCCATTTAGCTTTCAGCCCTTTTCGTTGGTCTTCCAATTCAGAAATATCCTTATTAAGCTGGGCTTCTTTCTCTTTATCCTTCTCTCGCCGGATGGCTTCTCGTTCAATTTCTAACTGCATGATCTTCCGGTTTAGCTCATCCAACTCTTCGGGCAACGAATCAATCTCCATTCGTAACCGAGCGGCAGCCTCATCCATCAGGTCAATTGCTTTATCTGGTAGGAATCGGTCGCTAATATATCGGTTAGAAAGCTCTACGGCAGCGATTACGGCATCGTCTTTCACCTGCACTCCGTGGTGCAATTCGTAGCGATCTTTAATACCCCGCAGAATAGAAATAGCATCGGCGGTATCTGGTTCATTTACCATCACCGTTTGGAAGCGTCGCTCCAGTGCTTTATCCTTTTCAATGTATTTTTGATACTCTTTCAGCGTTGTGGCTCCGATGGCGTGTAACTCACCCCGAGCCAAAGCTGGTTTTAATAAATTAGCCGCATCCATGGCTCCTTCTCCACCACCACCGGCACCAATCAGCGTATGTATCTCGTCAATGAATAAAATAATCTGTCCATCAGAATCGGTTACTTCTTTAATTACTGATTTAAGACGCTCTTCAAACTCTCCTTTGTACTTAGCTCCCGCTACTAGTAGGCCCATATCCAAGGCCACAATGGTTTTGGTCTTTAGATTTTCGGGCACATCACCATCAACAATCCGCTGAGCTAGTCCTTCTACGATTGCGGTTTTACCCACACCTGGCTCTCCAAGCAGAATAGGATTGTTTTTAGTACGACGTGCCAAAATCTGCAAAACCCGGCGTATTTCTTCATCCCGCCCAATTACCGGATCAATTTTGCCCGCCTTTGCCAACTGATTCAGGTTTTTGGAATAACGCTCCAGCGACTTATACTTGGCCTCAGCGTTCTGATCAGTCACCCGATCACCCCCCCGCAATTCCTGAATAGCAGCCTTCAACTCCTTTTCTGCAAACCCCACCTGCTTCATTAACGAAGCTACTTTTTCTCTTCCTGCTAATAATCCGAGCAATATATGCTCCACAGCAATATACTCATCTTGAAAATCCTTCAAGTAACTTTCGGCTTTACGTAATGCAGCAGCACTATCATTAGATAGGTAAGGCTGCTGACCACTTACCTTGGGGTAGGAATGGATAGCGGTAGCTGTGCCATCATCTAGCTGCGTACGATTAATGCTTAATTTATTGAGCACAAATGAAATCATATTTTCATCGGCCTGAAGCACTGCTTTCAGTATGTGTCCGGGCTCAATAGCTTGCTGCTCATTGGTATTAGCAATAGTAGCAGCCTTTTGTATCACCTCCTGTGATTTTATTGTATAGTTTTCCAAGTTCATATACTAACCTCCTTTTTATGTCGTGTTTATTACCAATATATCAAAACTATCGCCAAAGCTACTTATCAGGCTTTTTATGCCATTTTGACATTAAAAAAGCAATTATTTTCATAAAATCAGCCAATATGACACTCGCTTATATCGTAGAGCATACTGATTCTCTATACTTAAATAGTGATTTTATGTTTTCTGCGTTTTGTTCAACATTTATATCTACTTTTGAGTAATATCTTAGTTGGGTGACATAATTCACTATCTTCTCGCTTTTTACTCTCCAACGGGTGTAATTTTTTCTTTGCTATCATTAGTCTACTTACTGTTACAAGTGCAGGTTGAGATGTGAGACCACGAAAAAGCCAGGATCATTATGTTCTGAGCATTTTCTCTTACTTTTTTTTATGAGATTACAAAACAGGATAGTATCAGGCTTAGGATGGACATCTCTAGCCTCATTTGGCTCTCAAGGATTGCGGCTACTTTTCAAATTAGTGCTGGCTAAGCTATTACTCCCCGAAGATTACGGTATTATTGGCATGGCGGCAGTCTTCATCGGATTTATAGAGGTAGTAAGCGAGATGGGGATGGTTTCGGCACTTATTCAACGGCCTAAAGAAAAGTTATACCCTCAGCATTATGCTACTGCCTTTTGGCTAAATGTAGCCATTGCTTTACTTGGTTATGTTCTGATTGTATTGGTGGTATCACCCCTAGCGGTATGGTTTTATGAGGAGCCCATTTTGGGAGAAGTTATGCCACTTTTAGCTCTGCCCTTTATATTTAATACCTTCTACGCCATACCGAAGGCTAAACTCAGTAAAAGCTTAAAATTTAAACCTCAGGCTATTGCAGAAGTAATGTCCGTGCTGGTTGGAGGAATAGTAGCTACTATTTTAGCTTTCCGAGGTTGGGGAGTTTGGGCGTTAGCATGGAATGGAGTCATGGTTTCTTTAGTAGCTGCCTCGATCTATTGGTTGTACGTGCGGTGGTTACCACAACTTGCCTTTAGCCGACAAGCTTTCCACGAACTATTTGGGTTTGGTAGTAAAGTAATGATTGAGCGAATCTTCCACTTTTTTACCCTAAACGTAGATTATTTACTGATTGGGAAGCTGATTGGTGGAGCCGCCTTGGGTGCATATACTTTAGGATTTGTGCTGACGAACACCTTAGTAAAGCAGCTAACTAACGTACTAAATAAAGTAATGTTTCCGGCTTACTCATCTATTCAGAAAAGTAAGGATGCCATTGCCAAATATTTTTTGCATACCAGCAAAATGAGCCAGCTAATCGTATTTCCGATGATGCTGGGGTTAGTGGTTTTGGCCAAACCGATCATCCAGGTGGGATTCGGTACTCAATGGATGATAGCCGTTACTCCCCTACAAATTTTAGCATTAGCTACTATTCTAAATGGTCTATCAGCCAATGCTACCGTTATTATGCGTAGCGTAGGGCGATCTGACCTATCCATGAAATTGAGTATTAGCTCAACTTTGCTATCTACTATTCCGGGAGTAACCGTAGGTGCTTTACTTTTTGGTATTAATGGTGCCGCAGCCGGCATTCTAATTGATCGGGTATTCAGATTCTTCTGGTACCAGAGAACTGTACATCGCCTCATTGGTGTACATTATTTAGCTCTTCTCAAAATGGCCTTTAGGCCATTCTTAGCTTGTTTGCTCATTGGTGGGCTAGCCAAACTACTGTATCACTTACATCCAGTTTCTGCTTGGCCTCATTTACTCATTGGTGGAACATTTATTAGTACTGGCTATTTGTGGTATCTGCTAAGTTTTGAGCGAGAGCTCCTTGATAAGGTTTTGGTAGTTACTAAAATTCAAGATAAAGTAGTTGCGCCAGTTATCAAGTACATCAACTCTTAGCGCAGGAGTATTACTAATAGGGTTACGGACTTGGTTCAATTGACCAACTTATAGCTTTTTCCTTTCTTTTCAATTGCTTTGTGTTAATATGAGTAAAAATTGTATAACAAAATATATTTTATGTTCAAATTAATTTTTATAAAAATTTGATAATCAGGTGATTACAATATAATTGTATATCTATATTAATTTTTTGTTAAAATTTCAATCAAATAAAGTTACACAAAACAATTGCAGACTCATCCTGTTAGAGAGATATTATTTTAACACAAAATTACGACTATGAAAACGAATGCATTTATTTTCTTCCTAGCTGGTTTGTTCATGACCACCTTGACTTTTGCCCAAGATGCCGGAGAGAAAGACATCGTGGCACTGGCTATGGAGCAAGACAACCTATCTACCTTAGTAGAGGCAGTAAAGGCAGCTGAACTAGTAGAAACACTACAAAGCGCAGGACCATTTACCGTATTTGCTCCTACCAACGAAGCATTTGCTGCTCTTCCTGCAGGAACTTTAGAAACTTTGCTAAAGCCAGAAAATAAGGACAAGTTGGTATCTGTTCTAACTTACCATGTAGTATCTGGTGAAGTAGCGTCTACTGATCTGTCGGATGGTATGGTTGCTACTACTGTAGAAGGTAGCGATGCTGAAGTAATGTTACAGGGCGGTGAGGCTATGATTGAAGGGGCTAAAGTAGTAGCTGCTGATGTGAAGGCTTCTAACGGTATTGTTCACATTATTGATGCAGTAATCTTACCTCCTAGTATGATGGAAACTGCTCAAGGTGAAGATGAGAATGAAGATAATGACTAATCTTTAAATCCTCAGATAACAAGAAGGGCTATTTGCGCTAAGCATGTAGCCTTTTTTGTTGTAAAAATCCACATCATAAATCGCAGAATTAGTGTTTCTGCCGAGTAGTTTGCTCAGTTAGTGCTGTACAGCAAACTTTGTATTTTTAAGCACCCAAGCTCTTAGGAAAGATACCGTAACTCTCAAGGTTTTAATGATAACGTAGCCAAATCTCAGAGGGCTATGAATCATACCGTAGTGATATCTAGTCACAAGCCGATTGGGCGATTTTATTGATTTTAAAGACGTTAGAAAAGTCTTCCAGGTTGGATTCATAATGTAACTAACTCCGGTGTTTTCTACAACGCTCATTACGATAGCTTTTGTTGCTACTTGCAACTTATATCCAGCATAAATTGCCCTTCTGCTAAAATCATAATCAGCCAGATACTGAGGAAATCGGTCAAAATCAAATAGGCCTATTTTATTGAATACTTCTACTGGAATGAGCATACCTCTTCCAGGCAAGGCATCAGAAGGTAAGTAGGTATACTTTTGCACTACTTTGTTATATCGATTCTCCGAAATGGTAGGCCGCCCCTTTGCGGTATATGGATTCCATTTTTCGCCCAAAAAGGCTACATGCTCTGGGTTGTTCAGGTGTACGGATATTGAACCTATTAAGCAGGGCTTATTCTGGTCATAAGCCTGTACCAATTCTGTTAGATAGTCTTCCTTAACTTCTAGGTCGTTGTTCAGAGCAAGAACAAAGTCAGATTCTGTTGCCTGTTTCAAAGCATGCTCGATGCCCATATTGGTAGCACCTGTCCACCATAAATTCCCATCGCCTTCCAATACAACAACATTGGGATATTCAGCGTTAACCTTCTCAGTTGTATTATCTGAAGACCCATCATTTACTACGATCGTCTGATAATTTGCATACTCCTGTTTCTCTAAGGTAGCCAGACATCGCAGTGTGTACTCGATATTATTATAGACGGGGATAACAATAAATATTTTTCGTTCCATACTCAATAATTTAAACTGCCACTGTGGCTAAATTTATTGCTAGACTAGTACCTCGAGTAACGTACTTCTCTCGCTTAATAGGAATCCCGAAACGATACAAAAGGGCTATCGCTAGCGACTTCACTACTTCTTTGGCGGAAACATCTACTTCTCGGTAGATCGATGCCGCTTTTACAAAATTAAGTTTAAGCATATATAGCCGGAAGAACTTTTTTTTCTCCCGCAGTAGGTAGGCATCATAAAACTTTCGGTAGTAGCCCTCTCCAAAGTGAGCCACAAGTTGAGGCTTCCACAGAGACAAAGAATTAGTAATACCGTTTATTCGCTTTTGATAAGAATTGGTCATCTTTACTCGAGAAATATCTATAGCCTCTGATGGTAAAGACAGGTATTCATCACTCGATTTTATATTAATACCCTGGAATGCCAGTGTCAACCACAGATCATGATCCACGCCGTTTTTTACCTGTTCATTATACCCGCCGTATCGCTGTAAAGTTGATGTAAAGTAAAATTGAGAAGCAACGGGAGGAGTATAGCCTTGCTGCACGTAATCAATCAGTGGCCCTTCTAATGACTGGTAATTTGCGTAGACTGTCTGCCCCAACGAATCAATGGTAATAGAGCCACAGCAGAAGCACCAATTTTCATCGTAGTGCCCGGCTAATTTGACAAATTCTTCCAGATAATTGGGTTTCCAAGAGTCGTCGTCATCTACAAATGTAAAGTATGTGCCCTGGCTATTGAATATTGCGGTATTACGGGCAGCCGCTAAGCCTTGGTTTTTCTCATGACGTATGTAGCGAATCCTTCTATCTTGATCTAACAGGTGGTGGACGTAATCTTCGGTTCCATCACTAGAGCAGTCATCAACAATAATGAGCTCAAGGTTAGCATACGTTTGGTTCAATACTGATTCAACCGCTCGATTCAGCATCTCTTTCCGGTTAAATGTAGTAATACAAACGGTTACCATCTTATCTTTAAGCATACGATACTGTCTTTTTGTCGTCTATCAATTCTTCTTCACTTCGCATGTTGGCAACGTATTGGCTTAGAAACACCAATCCCCAAAAAAAAGGTTTATCAAAATACCCTTCGGCAACCCCCATTCCTAAAATTAGAATGAAAAATACCACGCTAATAAAAGGGTGCAAATCAGAGTAATGCACTACCTGCCTAAAACTAAAAAACATAGCTCCAAAATAGATAAGCGAACCAACGATGCCCCACTGGGCTATCTGTTTGGTTAGTCCGTTATGCCTGGTTTTAACATCTAACGGATTATAGAATGTTTGCTCAAAGATACCCCGCCCTAAAATAGGGTATTTTACAAAGTCATCGTAATCCCATATGGCACTACTTAAGCGGGTATGCCCAACCTGATC
Organism: Tunicatimonas pelagia; assembly: GCF_030506325.1. Taxonomy (NCBI): domain Bacteria; kingdom Pseudomonadati; phylum Bacteroidota; class Cytophagia; order Cytophagales; family Catalimonadaceae; genus Tunicatimonas; species Tunicatimonas pelagia. The sequence continues at coordinate 4,110,083 of NZ_CP120683.1, forward strand.
GCTTTCAGTCATCATATCTTTCATATCCCCTCGGGATATTTCTTCATCTATTTTCTCACCGATAAATGGTAGCGCAACGTAGGCGTAAGCAAAAGCACCAAGTAAAATGGGTACGGTAACTATTTTTACCAGAAGCGTTTGATTCAAGAAGAAGTAAAAGAAAATTAATACTGCTAATAACAAGAAAACCGTGGTCGATAGGGTAGATAGCAACGTGATTATTAATATCACACTTTTTCGGTCTTTTAAGCTATTTGTGCGAGCCAAGTTAAACATTAGAGCAATCAGTAAATAGCCACCAAAAGCCGCAGGCTCCCAAAATGGCCCGCAATTGCGGTACATGCCACCAGGACGATCTAAATTAAGCTGATAAACAATCAGTGATTTAACCGAACCCCCTGGTTCAAAGGGCGGAGAAACCCCTACTGCACTAAATATACCATCAAAGGCACCAGTGATGAATAAAGGTATGAAGAAGAAAAAACTAGCAAGTGAGAAAAAAACAATAATGTCTACGAAATATGTGGCAAATTTCTGTTTGACAATTGCTAGAACAAAAAAGCCTACCGAAATTTTAACTACCAATCCGATGTACGTATTTCGGGGAAAATAGCTAAACCGTAAGCTGTGAAGGCAGGCTAGAATTAAGAAAGAAAACAGGATAAAGAAGAAATACCCACTAAAGCCTTCTCTTCTAAGCAGAAATATTAAAAAGGCGAATCCGAGAACACCAATCATCGGAATATCGCCATTAAAGAAGGGCATACCAGAGATAGCTGCTAGTAAATACACTAGCAGATAATCAATTGCTTTATTTTGCTCTGGTAACTGAATGGTCATGCTTCTTATTTCTTATTTGATAAACCTAATATCTCTTCTACCTCAGTCCACATTGCATTATTTAAACGTTGGTGTTCTGCAACTGTCGATGCAATATTATCTATCGCTTTTTGGCGAGATTCTCCTGCATCTAACTGCACTATTTTAGCTCGCACCTTTTGAGGATCATCTAGAGGAGAAACTAAGAAGTCTTGGCATTTGTATTCCTCCATCACCCGCTCAAATTTATGACTCCACCGGGTTCCTAAGCAGGGTACCGTTTGTGATAAAGTACTAATCAAACCGTGAAATCTAGAACTTATCACAATATGGCATTGAGAAATAACTCCCCTTAACACTAACGGATCATTATCGTAAACAATATCAATGGGTTTACCTACTAGCTTTTGTAACTCCTCGGCTACCGGATAATCTACCCGTTCGTGTACTAACACAAAGGGATTCATCCCCAACTCAGTAAAGCTGTCAAAGCATTCTTTGAGAAACGGAAGGTAACGTGGACCTATCTGATCATCAGTACTATCAATCATTCGGTGATTAGGAATGATACAAGCCTGACGAGGTTGTGGTCGATATAAATCGGTGACCTTACCCTTCAGGGCACCAGTAAAGTCAGGGGCTTGTTTGATTTTGTTTACGTGATGGTTGAGCGATGTAGCAAATTCGTAAGACGACTTATCGCGGGCGAATACCAGTTCTACATTATCCAAAAGCTTCCGAAAGGCCTCGGCTACTTTCTCATCTTTAAAAGTGCCTAACGATTGGGGCAACAAAACGATTTTTTTACCTTGTTTCTTCCAACGAGCGCAGTCATTTGCCATATGCTCTATCTTGCGGGGTCCCCATTGGTCACCGTAAGCAAACCCTGAAGCATCTATCACCGCATCAATTTCATCTTCCACTATTAATCCGTACTTCTTACGCAACTTCGCCGGAAATGTGGTGGTTAGCAACTGGTTAGTTGGATTAGCTAAACTCTCAAACCAAAAGCTCTGATACAGCCCTAATGACGCTCTTTTCTTGTACTCTGCTACCTTGGGCAGTAGTGTTATATCGTCTTTACCCTGCAAGCGATCAATAATTGCGTGTAGCATAAGACCGTCTCCCTTGTTTGTATAGTTTCCGATTTTAAGATGGATCATTATCGTTTTTTTTAGTTAGCAACTATTTTTTTGAACCGACTTCCTATTCGGTACAACAAGGCTTCAGGGTGTAGTAGAAAGCTTCCTAAGTGTTTTTGAATTACGTGTACATTTGCTTTCCAGGTTTTAGCAGCAGCATTTGTTTTATTGGTAGTCATACGAATTTCTCCGTGTTCATGGTAGGCCACAGTAATATCTGGCATAAAGTGCACCTTATAGCCGTGTTTTACAACTACCGTGCGAAAAAACTCACTGTCAATTCCGCGAGGCATCTTAGTATCGAAGCCCCCTACTTTAATCATAGTCTCTCGCTTGGTCATTACGGTAGAGTTATGGATTACACCGTTTCCCTTCAGTAATGTTGAAGTAAGGTTTAGCGGCATTTCCGCCCGTTTAACTTCTTCGTTATTACTAGCATCAATTACCTTCACCCCACTGCACACAATGCCAAGCTTAGGGTCCAAACTACTTTCAAAGATTTCAATCTGTTTGGTAAGCTTATCGGTATCTATCCACTCATCATCGTCATCCATAAATGCCACAAACGTACCTTGGCATTGCTTCAGTGCTGTATTTCGCGCATAGGCATTTCCTTGGTTCTCTTCGTGCCGGAAATACTTCACTCTTGTATCTTTTTTAGAGTAGCTCTTTGCAACTTCAGCAGTATTGTCAGATGATGCATCATCTACCACGATAACTTCTATGTTTGGGTAGCTCTGAGTCAGTACAGAATCTAAGCACCGACCCAAGAACCCCGCTCGATTATACGTGGTAATGTTCACGCTTACTAGCGGCTCTGCATCAGTATGCAATGCCGAATTAGACGGCTCAATTTGTTGCTGTAAATGATTCATAAATCGTTTAGCTTCTTGGGAAGAAGAAATTGTTAAGGGAATATGAAATACGGATAGCATTAACGCCTCCCAAAAATTCAGAGGTACATTTATTGATCGTGCTCTTTTTATGATAGCGAACGGGCTTCTGGGGTAATGACGACTCAGGGTCGAGTATTTGAGATAGCGTGACCTAAACCTATCGGGGTAATAGAAGGCTAGCTGACAGATACCCCGGGCTACCCGCTTTGATTTATTCATCAACGAACGATATTTCCACCGAGCCGGATGTTTTAATGTCACTGAATCGGTATAAACTTGTTTTAAACCCGCTTGGTGTACTCGGTTCCCAAATTCATAATCTCCTCCAGATTCTAAGCGGGCATCGAAGTTGCCTACTACATTAATTGTTTCCTTTTTGATACTAAGGCAACAAGTAGGCACAAAATGATTGTGCTCTAAATCAACATCTACCTTAAATCCACCTAGCCGGTTGTACTTGGCAGCAAGTGTTTTTTTATCCGTAACAATTTCAACTTTACAGCCTACATAATCGGCATCTTGTTCCTGAAAAACATCGGCTACTTTCTGGAGATAATTTGAGGGTGCTACCATATCGGCATCTACAAAAAATAATAAGTTACCTTTCGCTTTTTTGATGGCTTTGTTGCGAGCTGCATATGAACCTTGTTGCTCATCTTCTACCACTAAACGTACTAAACTAGGAAAGCGAGTCGTGAAACTTTGAGCCAATTGCTGGGTATCATCCGTTGATCCGTTATCAGCAACAATGATTTCAAACGAGTCTGATATCTCTTGGGCTACCAAAGAGGCTAAGGTAGCTTCAAGTCCAACAGAATCATTGTATACTGGTATAATTACGGAAATCATCATGTATTAGGGTTACTATTACAAATGTACTAATTTTTTGCGTTATAATTATAAATAATCAATTAATAATTATAACTTTTTCTATTATTCTCTCTTTGATGTATCCATTCCATAAGAACCCGAAGAAAAATTATTTTTTGTCACTAACTATTTATAATTCGTATTGCATACTTTTATTTAAAAAAATACACAAATAGTTCAAATTTAATTTGCTAAGAAGCTTTCTTAAGGGCAATAGCTGGAATAAATGCGCTGGCAATTGCCAGTTATGAGATTGCCCTTCTTTGACTACTTCTAGGTAAGCTAAATAATGAGCTATTTTTAAATCTATGCTTTCACTAAGTGTGTGACAGTTACCTACGAAAAAGGATTCTTGATAGTGACGGTCGGCTTATTACCAGACAAGCGTTTCCGAGACTGTTGGGTGTAGTAACCATCGCTATTAGACAGATAACCATATCCGTACTCTGCGGAGAACTTCACATCGTTGAAGAGCAAATAGAGATTCTTGATCTTATTCTTAGCGTACAGATCGTTAATACCACCCAATATATTCTTATTGGTGTAGTTATAGCGAACTACGAATAGACTAATATCAAAGTGTTTGAGCATTACGAAGTAGTCGGCCACATATCCAATGGGCGGAGTTTCAATAATAACATAATCGTAGCGATCACGTAGCAGACGCATAAGCTCATCCATCCTAGCCGATTCAAATAGTGTGATAGGATCTTCTTGGGGAATCCCGGGAGCTATCACATCAAGCTTTCTAAATTCAGTTGGTTGGATAATATCATCTACTGCTACTGAGCCACTCAGATAATCAGAAATACCCGGCCCAGACAGATCAAAGAAATCCTGAATTCGGGGCTTGCGTAGATCACCACCGATAAGCAGGGTTCGCTTACCTGATTCAGCAAAAGCAGTACTCAAATTAGCTGAACAGAACGTTTTGCCTTCGCCACTGATAGAAGAAGTAACTCCAATTACTTTTTCATTACCTCCTTGGTGAAAGTACTGCAAGTTAATGCGGGCAAACTTAAACGATTCGGCAATGGCTGAGTTGGGTAAGGTACGGGCTACTAGTTTAGCATCCTTCGGTCCGTTGGCAATCATTCCTAGCAAAGGTACCTTCACTTGTTTCTCTAGTTCTTCCTTGTCGGTAATGTTATTATTCGATAAATCTTTTATTAAGACCACTGAGAACGGGATGATAAACCCGATAACAAAAGCGATAGAGAATATCAGCATATTGTTGGGTTCAACTGGCTTGTAACCGGTCTTTTTAGCAGAATCTATGACCTGCACGTTTTCAGAATTGGTAGCCAATGCTAATTCAGCATTCGACTGCTTTTGCAGCAAGAAGTTATACTCTTGATAAAGCTTATCGTATTTCTGTTGTAAAAACTGTAGTTTACTTTGCTCTTGAGGCAACTGATTAATGCTGTACTGAATACCGCCAATTCTTTGATTTAGCCGACTAAGATTCCGCTTCTCCGCAGCCAATGCACTCCGGAGCTGCTCCTGGATAGCTGCCCGGGTACTTTCAACTTCACGTTTAACCGTCTTGTATATCGGGTTATCCGGAAGAGCATTAACTTTAAGATCATTTAGGCGGGTGACCAAGGTAATGTAGTTCTCAATTAGACGATTGAATAGCTGATCCTGATTGATGCCCGCTGAAGAAGGCGCAACAATCTTACTATAGTCATTATTACTATCCAAGTAGGTAAGTGTGTTTTGATAATAATCTATTCTCCGTTCTGATTCTGCTTTATTATTTTGTAACGCGCCTAGGTTCTCCATGGCCTGACCCGAAGCAAAATCAGAATTTAATAGCCCGGTTTGGGAGCGAAAGTTCTCTAAGGCCGCCCGGGCGTTATCCAGTGAATCGTTTTTTTCTGCTATCTCGCGTTTCAGAAAATCAAGCGAAGTTTCACCCAAACTATTCTTTTGTAGTAACCCCTCTTGGGTATACGTTTCAACGAGGGTATTTATAAATAATCCACCCTTTCGATCTACAGCACTGTTAATTAGCAACTGTAGCATACGGTTGCTATCGTCCATGTCTACCGCAGGTTGTACCGTCAACCTTCCTTGGTACTGCATCGCCAAATCTTCAATACGCATCATTTTAAAGCAGTACGAAAAATCACCGTCTTCTTTTTTCTTCTTATCAACTGTGATATTGAGGATGTCGCTGGTAAAGGGTTTTCCAAACTCCCCGACAGCCTCCAATTCATAGTCAAACACTTTTCGCCCTTCTTTGGTAGCAAAGGCTACGGCATTTGCCTCATCGTTACTAGCGGTAATTCGGTATTGCGTTTCAGAAATAGCTTCAATAAAAATTGGGGTATTTACCGCCTGAAATTGGCTAGAATCTAGCCGTATCTCGTAGGGAAAGGAAGTGTAAATCTCGTTTAGCCAATCTTCTCGCATAAAATCGGGCCAGAAACTTTCTACATTGTAGTAAGTGATTCCGAAATCAAGTCGCTCTAAAGCCGACTTGATAAGCGAGTAAGACTTTAGCTTTCCTATCTCATTAGTGAGAGCAATTCCCTTTCCTTCGTTAGGAGCGTCGTTCAGTAGCACTCCGGTTTCAGTTGAGCCTACTTCTCGGTCTTTTACCAAGATCGTTGCCCCTACTTCAAATTTTTTCTCGCCAAATATGACGAAAACTGAAGCAATTGCTAAACAAAGTCCCAGGCTGATTACAAAGTAATACCAGTGTTTCAGCATCTTCCCGAGTAGGGCAAACAGGTCTATTGTTTGGGTTTGATTATTTGTACTTTTTGCCTTTTCCATTGTTTGTCATAAGTTATAGATGACAATGATTTTATTATGAATATGCCTCCTGCTTAGTAGCAACCAAGATCGGTTAGTTGGCATTGTTGAGTGTCACAATTAGGTTGATGATAGCAACCAGTGATCCTATACTGCTGAATATCAAGCCAACAGGCTGAAAATTTGCCCTACGTACCTGCTGTATGGAGGGTTCTACATAAATCTGGTCGTTAGGTAACAGATAGTAATACTTCGATTTCATTAAATCAGCATCGGTCAGATCTATCAGAATAACCTCAGCACCATCATCCGTTTGGCGAATGAGCTTCACATTTTGCCGATTAGCGATCTGCGTTAAATCCCCAGCTAAGCTGAGCCCTTCTAGTATAGTTGCCTGCCCATTATAAATATAATAATATCCCGGATTATTTACTTCCCCTAGTACTGATACTTTAAAGCTAACTAGCTTAACATCAACCGATGAATTAAGAATGTAGCGATTGGCCTCCTGCTGAATAATCTGCTGGCACTCTTCAATAGTTAGGTTTTGAACCTGTACCTTTCCAATGAGCGGAATACTGATAAAACCATCTTTGTCTACATTAAAACCCATTAAGTACAAGATAGACTCACTACCAAAACCACGAGCACCTTCTTGGTTGCCATAGTTGAAAAAAGCAGAGGTTTCATTATCAGGGTTTTGGATTGTTACGTGCAGTATATCATTAGGCTGAATGCGATACTCAGGCCGCCTGTTTTTTATCTGAGTAGGATAGTCGGTAGAAAAACTACTATCCTGTAAATAAACTAGCTGGTTCTTTGATACACACGAAACAACAGAAGCTATCATTACAAGATAAATAACAGATAAACTGAAATATTTTCTGGCTTTTATCAGTTTTTGATACATTAAAGATATTTTATATAATTTTTCTAATTTTATTTTGAACAAAAGTATAAATTTATTCGGTGTTTTAAAAAGAATATGAATAAAAAATTAACTATTATGATTAATTTTTGCATTTTTCTTATAAAACAAAGTATTTATACTCACTCTTTCGCTTTCATTTCTTGAAAAATAATCGCTTTGGCACATGTACTGTTTTTCTCATTTTGTCAAAAAATGCGCCAGACTCGTGTCATATAATTCCTTTCCTGCTAGAGATGATACCAATTGTTGGTCATCTACCACAAAGTCAGCAGACTGCACTGAACCAATTTGTAAAAAGGTAGTATCTCTTTTTATCAGAAAGTCTTCAAAAATCTCTTTTTGAGAAAAATCCACACTGACTACTACTCGCCCTTGCCCTTCTCCAAACAGAAAAGCATCTTTTCTTATACCGGAAATAGTCTGCACCGAAAAGCCTAAATTATTTACCATTGCCGACTCAGCCAAAGCAATAAATAGCCCACCATCTGACACGTCGTGGGCGGATATTGCTAATTTTTGCTTAATTAATTCACGTACAGTTTGATGAAGCTGATATTCTTGCTCAAGATCAAAATACGGAGCCGGAGACTGTTTTATCTCGTGAAAACTGTACAAATACTCCGAGCACGCAATATCATTGGTCGGCTTTCCCAATAGGTAAATCAGATCGCCTTCTTGCCGGAAAGCCAGTGTCATCTGCTGCCGATAATCCTCTAAAATTCCTAGCATCCCTATGGTTGGGGTGGGAAATACAGCTCCCCCATCGCTAGACTGATTGTAAAAGCTTACGTTTCCGCCAGTTACCGGAGTACCTAACTTTTCACAAGCTCGCTTCATGCCTTTAATTGACTCTACAAACTGCCAGTATACTTCCGGATCATAAGGATTGCCAAAGTTCAAACAGTTGGTTACGGCTACCGCTTCACTACCAGCGCAAACAATATTTCGTGCTGCTTCAGCCACAGCAATCGCGCACCCCACTTCGGGGTTAGCGTGAACATAACGGGCATTGCAATCTACAGTTACAGCAATGGCCTTATCGGTACCTTTAATTCGCACCACCCCCGCATCAGACGGTGAATTAGTTGTAGTAGTACCAGTACCAATCATAGAATCATACTGCTCTGACACCCATTGTTTGGAAGCAATATTCGGGTGGCTTAGTAGAAACTTAGCTACCTCAGCATAATCATCCGGTTGAGGTACATTATCTATATTAAACTTTTGATGTTCTTGGTAGTAAGCCGGTTCTCGGTATTCGCGTTGGTAAACTGGAGCACCTCCGCCTAACACTAAATCATCAGCCGGCACATCAGCTACCACCTCACCCTGCTGGTGAAACACCAATCGCTTTGTATCAGTGACTACTCCAATTTGCTCACATTGTAGATCCCATTTATCAAAAATGGCTTTTACTGCTTCTTCGCTACCTTGTTCCACCACAATCAGCATTCGCTCCTGCGATTCAGACAACAAAATCTCCCAGGCTAGCATATCGCTTTGCCGGAGTGGAACTTTATCCAGCCAAATATCCATTCCGTGTTCTCCCTTAGCACTCATTTCGGAAGTAGAGCAGATAATACCCGCCGCACCCATATCTTGAATGCCAATTACGTGCCCGGAAGCAATCACTTCTAGCGAGGCCTCCAGCAATAACTTTTCCTGAAACGGATCTCCCACCTGCACTGCCGGAAGGTCTTCAATCGAGTCTTCCGTAATATCTTTAGAAGCAAAGGCTGCCCCGTGGATCCCATCTTTGCCAGTGGCTGATCCTACAATAAATACCGGATTACCTACTCCATGCGAGGTGGCACTAGCCACTTTATCTGTTTCGACGATACCGGCTGAAAAAGCATTTACCAGTGGATTGACCTGATAGCAGGGGTCAAAAAATAACTCGCCTCCTACGGTAGGAATACCAAACGCATTACCATAGTCGCCAATTCCTTTTACTACCCCTCGGAGCAACCACTGCGTGCGTTCATTCTTAATATCACCAAAGCGCAGGGAATTTAACTGAGCGATAGGCCGGGCACCCATCGTAAAAATATCCCGGTTAATACCGCCCACTCCGGTAGCAGCTCCCTGATAAGGCTCAATAGCCGATGGATGATTATGAGATTCTATCTTGAAGCTACAGGCCAATCCATCACCAATGTCTACCAAGCCCGCGTTTTCTTCGCCAGCCTTCGCCAGCATTCGCTCTGAATCTTTAGGTAACTTCTTGAGCCAAGTGATAGAATTTTTATACGAGCAGTGCTCTGACCACATCACTGAAAATATACACAGTTCAGTAAAGTTAGGATCGCGCCCTAAAATCTCTCGAACCTTCTCAAATTCTTCTTCAAGCAGGCCTAGGTCTTTGGCTGTTTGTACAGTAGGTAATATTTGTTCCACGTTGCGAAATAATACGTTTTTAACGGTGTAATCTATAGAATATTGAATGATCTATTAGGGATGTTTCAATAAACTAACCTATTTTTCATGATTCATAATTTCAGCCACTGAGCGTATTCTTTGGCAAAATACGTTAAAATAATATCAGCCCCCGCCCGACGAATGCTTAGCAGACTCTCCTCCATTGTTTTCTTCCCGTCTAACCACCCATTGGCTGCGGCCGCTTTAATCATAGCGTATTCACCACTCACTTGGTAGGCTGCAATGGGAATTGGAAACTGCGCTTTTAGCGATTGAACAATATCCAGATAAGGTAATGCTGGTTTTACCATCAGCATATCCGCTCCTTCTTCATAATCTAACTGGGCTTCCATCAATGCTTCCCGGGCGTTGGCGGGATTCATTTGGTAGGTCTTTTTATCCCCTGACTTAGGAGCAGAGTCTAGCGCATCGCGAAATGGCCCATAGAAAGCAGACGCATATTTGGCGGTATACGCCATAATAGATACATTGGTAAAACCGTGTTCGTCTAATAGCTTCCGCAAGTACCCTATTCGACCGTCCATCATATCGGAAGGCCCCAGCATATCGGTACCGGCTTCAGCTTGCGCTAGTGCCATTTTTCCCAGTATCTCTAATGTTTCGTCGTTTAGTATTTCGCCATCACGTACCAGCCCATCGTGCCCATCCGAACTGTAGGGATCCATCGCAATATCAGTCATCAAACAAACATCCGGGAAAACTTCTTTAATACGGCGGATGGCGGTAGGGAAAAGACCATCGGGGTTATGCCCCTCTTGTGCCAGGGGATCTTTCTTATCGTCAGTGAGAGCAGGAAAGGGGGCAAATGTACGAATGCCCAGTTCTTGACAAGCAGCCACTTCTTCTAACAGCAGATCAATGCTGTAGCGATAAATGCCCGACATAGAGGCTACTTCTTTCCGCTGATTATCACCTTCAATAATGAATATCGGAAATATAAGGTGTTGCACCGAAAGCTGGGTCTCTTCTACCAGATTACGAATAACGAGTGATTTTCGGTTGCGGCGAGGTCGGCGTAGCATACAAACTGTTTGTAGCAAATATAACGGGGATATAGCCAGATACCGAAAGGATGCTGGTTTTTTTGTAGATTTGAGTATACTACGGTGCATTCCAGATTAAGCAATGATTTTCTCTGTTCTTCACTGCTGTAAAACTGTTCAAAACAAGTGATGAGGCATTCTAAAAATACTGCAAAATTCTGTAAATGGTTTTGCCAATAGTCCAATCTATACCGAAACCACAAGCTCGGGCAAATTCAATAGCTCTTCGTACAACTCATTCGTGTTAGCCAAATTAGTATTTTTATCTCCTACCACTACTTTCGTAAATGAGCCAATTTGTACAATGAAGAAGTCTTACCTGCTGTACCGTTCCGGTCGGATGGTTGGAGTGGGATTACTGAGGAGAATGCGTTTACGCTGCGGTAGGCCATTAGATTTTTGTGCCTGTTATCACAAATCTGATGCAGCAATAAATATCTTCAAATAAGACTATTGGAAAGGGTAACAAACATTAGGTGATTGCTAATAAATAGTCTGATGTATCCTGCGCCACAGTAACCCGGATTTATTCCGGTTGGTGACCCGACGGATTTTCGAGTGGGAGACGTCGATATTTGTCAGGTGTTCCACATTAGACACCAAGCGCAGAGCCTTGCAAGCTAGGCCTCATCTGTCTAGTGTCCATCAGCAAGAATGTACCGCGCTACGGAGGCCAAGATAGTTTCTTATAAGTACTTAGCAGCCTAAATAGGAAAAAGATGTAAATGTGAGATGAAGCTTGTTTCATAGTGTTATTAGAGTTAGTCTTAAACTCGATCGATATTCACTTCATTTTTGCCTTGCTTACACATCTTACTCAACGATAGCTGAGTAGATTATTCCACTTATCTAACATTCTTGCATAGAATGTAGCAGCAGTAGTTGGTTCATAATTCAATAACCCTAGTGATCCCGCTTCTAAGTCACCGAACATGGATACAATTTCAAAAATTGCATCGGTATCAAGATTAATTCTATAATGATTAGTCTCTTTGTCATCCGGCCGATTATGATTAGTAGGCTTTTCCACTAAATTTTCAGACAATATTCTACCAATTTCAGAAGCTAATTCTTTTCTGCCAGATTTCGTTAATTCTTGAAATGTAACGTTTAAGGTCTTCACTACCGTACACTTTATTCATGATGTTGTTCGGCGAACGTTTGCAAAGACAAATCAAGCCATTCTCTCAGGTCAGGGAATAACTCTAGAAAGCGTCTACCGAGGAAGAATAAGCTCAAATCACATCGGTCAGTTCGGTGCACCATCGGATAGTACTGCGATTGTTGGCATTGCACCCCGGCCAGGATACAAAAGATGTAAGCCAGACAAGTGGCGATAAGTAATTTGGCTAAACGCTCAGGATCATTCAGATGGCTACGCTGTAGATTGAACCCCCGACTTTTCTGATCGGAGAAGAAGGTCTCTATCGCCCGGCGACCCGGTTTAAACCGCTTTTTATATAGTTGTGTGATGAGTGGGGGGTAATCCAAATTGCTCAGCAGATAGATTGCTTCTTTGTACTTGCCTTCATGCCAGACCGTAATGTTGAGCGGTCCATAGTGCTGGTGGGTGAAGTAGGCATCGGTGAGCGTGAAGGTAGTTTGCCCTACGGCGGGGGCCAACCACTTGAGGGCCAGCATATCTTGCGGGCATTGTCCAGCTAGTTTAGCGCAACCCGTGCGCAATACATAGTTCCAACCGTAGCCAATAATATCGGCCTGCCAGTTACACCCATCGTATTCTCCATCTCCTACAATGCTGATCTGACAATCAGAGGGCACTATTTCAGCAAGACGCTCTAGGAGTTGCCGGTGCATCTTCTCAGGCAGGTGGCCCTTCTTAGCCCACACGACCGTCCAGACTACTGGGGTAGCCCGCTGGCGGTAGATCACGCTGATCATTAATACCATGCACCCACGTCCAGCGGCGCTACCGTCAATACTGAACACCAGACAGCCCTGAGCACTCAGGGTTTTCAGCAAAGCCTTCAGGTAGGGCAGATAGTGAACTGAATAAGAAGTATGCTCATTGATAATCCAGCGTTTGTATTGCTTTTCCTTGCTGGCCTGTTGCTTTAAGTCAGGATTGGCGCGTCCCAAATCAGTCAGACGAGAGGAACCCTGTTGCAAAACCCCGCTGACCATCGCGGCCAGTACACTCAACCGGCGGAAAGCATTGCCCGATAGATGAGCGTCTCCTAGCATATTCTGCAAACTTTTACGTACTTTACTAATCAAATTTTTTTATCGTTCATAAACGGTTAGTTTTAGTGAGTATGGCTACTTCTAAACTAACCGTTTTTGCCTCCCCATTCAACTAGCTGTCAAAAGTGTACGGTAGTGAATTAAGGTCCCCCGATCAAGAACGTCCTCATTTTCTATAATTCGTTTGTATTCCTCTGTTGTCACTTATCTTTCCCTAACTAAGCAAGAATATCATTCACCACGTGACCGTGAACATCCGTTAGACGGTAGCGGCGACCCTGATGCTTAAACGTCAGTTGTTCATGATCTATGCCGAGCAGGTGCAGTAATGTTGCCTGAAAATCGTGGACGTGTACTCCGTTTTCGGCAATGTTGTAGCTAAAATCATCGGTTTTACCGTAGACCGTTCCGGGTTTGATGCCGCCCCCGGCCATCCACATGCTAAAGCAACGGGGATGATGATCACGCCCGTAGTTCGTTTTCGTCAATTTGCCCTGAGAGAAACTGGTACGTCCAAATTCACCACCCCAGACGACTAGCGTATCGTCTAGCAAACCGCGTTGCTTCAGATCGGTCACCAGAGCGGCAGAGGCTTGGTCGCTGGATTTTGCCAGTTTTTGAATGTCTTTGGGTAGGTTCCCATGCTGATCCCAGCCCATATGGTAGAGCTGAACAAACGGAACATTTCGCTCCGCCAGACGACGGGCTAAAAGGCAGTTAGCCGCGTAGGTGCCCGGAATTTTTGCGTCCGGGCCGTATAGATCGAAGATATAATCTGGCTCATCAGATAAGTCGGTCACGTCTGGTACCGAGGTTTGCATACGGTAAGCCATTTCGTACTGGCTGATCTTAGAATCAATCTCGGGGTCACCCCAGACGGCTTGCTGCTCGCGTTCTAACCGTTCCAAATAATCCAGCTCCCGGCGACGACTCGCCCGGTCTATGCCGTCAGGGTTAGAGAGATAAAGCACTGGGTCAGCTCCCGAGCGGAATTGTACTCCCTGATGATGGGACGGAAGAAAACCGTTACCCCAGGACTGCATGTTGAGGTTTTGCGTATCAGATTTACCCCGAGAAAGCAACACAATGAACGAAGGCAGATTCTGGTTCGGGCTTCCCAACCCGTAACTCATCCAGGAGCCAATGCAGGGTCTGCCTACCTGTTGGGAACCCGTTTGCAAAAAAATGACGGCTGGTTCGTGATTGATCGCCTCAGTGTACATAGAATTTACCACGCAAATGTCTTCGGCGATCTGAGCGGTGTAGGGAACCAAGTTGCTAAAATATCCTCCGGTTTTTGGGTTCTGAGTAAACTCGAATTTGGAACCCACCAGTGGGAAGCTGGATTGAGCCGCTAGCATTCCGGTAACGCGTTGACCACCCCGCACACTGTCGGGAATTTCTTCCCCGTGCCGCTTCATCAGCTCTGGTTTGTAGTCAAACAGTTCAATCTGGCTAGGGCCCCCACTTTGAAAGAGATAGATAATTCGCTTAGCTTTTGGCGCATGGTGCAACGCTTTAAGCACTCCACCTGAACCAGGGATGGTGTTTGGTTGTGCTGAAAGTAGGTTGGGGGCTATCAGTGAACCAATGGCAGCAGCTCCTAATCCTTTGGTAGTGGTGCGAAGAAAATCGCGGCGGGTTTGATTGTATTGCGCCTTCTGTATATCGTTATTCCAATTCATGTCTTATCGAGAAAATTAATTTTTGTAATACGCTTCGGTGGTGTTAAGAATAGTATTGGCAACTCGGGCTAGAGCGGCTACCTCCGTAGTAGGCAACTCCTGGGAAGGAGCCCGGTGCCCGACGGTTAGGTAAGCTGATGCCCGTCCTTGGTCTTCTTTAAAGTAGGCTAACTCTTCTTGATATTGCCCGATCAGCAGTTGAAACTCTCGCTCGGTGGGTTCTCGGCTGGTCAGTAGCTGAAATGCTTGTCGGGTCGCCTCCCGGACATCACCCTGAGCTTCATTCAGCATACTTTCTGCCAATGCCCGACAGCCCTCAATCATTTGCTCATCATTTAGTAACACCAAGGCTTGTAGTGGCGTACTACTGCGTTGTCGACGCACCTGACACTCGCCCCGGCTAGAGGCATCGAAAACCAACATGCTGGGCGGGGGCATATTGCGTTTCCAGAAGGTATAAATGCTGCGTCGATAGAGTCCATCTTCGTAGTCAACCTTATAACCGGGGAAGAAGGGGTGGGAAGTAGTTTCCTTCCATAATCCGGGTGGCTGATACGGAAAGGTGGAAGGGCCACCAACGGTAGGATCAAGCAGACCGCTGGCGGCCAAAACATTATCTCGTACCATTTCGGCGGAGCGACGGTAACGCGGGGCGCGAGCGAGTAATACGTTATCTGGGTCAGTTTCCTGTAACTCAGGGCGGATTTTAGATGATTGGCGGTAGGTAGCTGATAGCACCATCTGCCGGATAAGCCGTTTCACATCCCAGCCATTTTGCTGGAAGTCAACCGCTAGCCAGTCCAGCAGTTTCGGATGAGAGGGTAAAGCTCCCTGATTGCCAAAATCTTCTACTGTTTCTACCAAGCCTCGTCCGAACATCAGATACCACATCTGGTTCACGGCTACCCGGGCGGTTAGCGGATGGTCGGAGTGAATCAGCCACTGGCCTAACCCCAAACGATTGCGTGGAAACTCTTCTGGCCAAGATAGTAGCGAAGTAGGAACATCGCGGCTAACCACTTCGCCGTGGGCATCGTATACGCCTCGTTCCAGAATGTAGGTTTGACGTTCGTTTTCCCCATCACCCATCACCATAATCTCCTGAACGGTATCAATAGTAGCAACTTCTTTTAGGCGCAAATCTCGCAGTTCCGCCCGTTCGCTTTTTAGCTGAGAATCTACAAACAAATCGTAGAAACGATCCAACGTGGAAGGTTGCCGGCTCAGCGCTTCTTCAAAAGCAGTCGTACCTTGGTTGGGGTTGTATAAATAT
Organism: Tunicatimonas pelagia; assembly: GCF_030506325.1. Taxonomy (NCBI): domain Bacteria; kingdom Pseudomonadati; phylum Bacteroidota; class Cytophagia; order Cytophagales; family Catalimonadaceae; genus Tunicatimonas; species Tunicatimonas pelagia. The sequence goes on from NZ_CP120683.1 coordinate 4,126,149, forward strand.
TTAGCTACCAGACTACCTGCTTCCCGATTCAGAATACGAACTTCGTCGAGTAACCCTCCGGTAAAATCCTGATCGTAGTGACGGTTACCGATAATCAGTCCCCGGTAGTGGGCGTAAACAGTGGCTCGGGTATCCAGGTAAGGCTTGGTAGACCGATACAAATAATCGCGCTTGATTTCCGGTTTAATTTCTTCACCATTTCGGTGTAGCCGCATTCCCTTCGCCTGGCTGGAGCCATCGTAGGTCCAGACATAGTGTACCCATTCGTTGATGGGTAATGGTTCTGAATCGCGAATGTCTAATGCTTGGTAGGGGTGAGCGTGATTTAAACGAAAGTGGGTGCGGGAACTATCCAGCATAATATCCCAGCCCCGGTAGCCTTGTATCCGGTTATTACCGTTGTACATGACGTGGGCTTCCGCAAATTCTTCGGGAATATTGATCCAGAAACTCACGGTAAACGGATCGGTGCGTTCAAAGAGCGAGGGTTTGCCGTCGGCTACGTATTGTCCCGAGGCATTGCTACGAATGGCTTTCCCTTTGATTCCCTCAGCAGTAGCAATGTCGCCACCGTAAATAGGCGAATCATTTCCTCTAACTGCATCTCGATCTTTTCCATCGGCCATTTGGTCGAAAGTCAGATGGGTGACAGTAGTTTGGCGGACGGCTTGCTCTAGGGCAGTTGCGCTCATTTGCTGGGCTTGCCATTGCTGCACTGCGTCGGTATTTTGCTCGGCTAGTTTATTTAGATCGTTTTGCTTTTGATCAATTTGATCCAGCAGATATTCCCGAATTTTCCTGGTTTCAGCATCGGGTAAAGCCAGTACCGGACCGGCATTCATAGCCAGTTTGTTAGGAACTTTCTGACCATTTTCTATGGCATTGAAGCCAAAAATGCCATCGCCCCGCTCAACAGTAGAGTTGAAAAAACTAAAGAACTGAAAGTAGTCTTTCTGAGAAATAGGGTCGTACTTATGATCGTGGCAACGGGCACAGGCCAGGGTCAACCCCATAAAAGCAGCTCCTAGAGTATTGGTACGATCCGCTACGTATTCTACCCGGAACTCTTCGGGAATAATTCCCCCTTCCGAGTTTTGTTTATGATTACGGTTAAAGGCGGTAGCCATAATTTGTTCTTCCGTGGCGTTTGGTAATTGATCGCCACCGATCTGCCAGAGAATAAATTTATTGTAAGGAAGATTACGGTTGTAGGCATCAATCACCCAGTCACGGTAGGGCCAGAAAGTGTGGTGAAAATCATCCAGATAACCTTCCGAATCAGCAAAGCGAGCTACATCCAACCAGTGTGCTGCCATGCGCTCTCCGTAAGCTGGTAGAGCCATCAAGCTGTCTACTAGTTGTTCGTAGTAATCAGGACGTTGATCCTGCATCAGCCGCTCTAAGTCATCAAGAGAAGGTGGTAATCCAGTCAGATCGAAGTACAGTCTTCGGATGAGTTGTTCGCGGTCGGCTTCCGGGGAAGGTTTAATATTGTTTTGCGCCAGTTTTTCCGCTACAAAGTGGTCAATTTCGCTCACGGTCCAGTCGCCTTCCGTTTCGGGCACTTTGGGTTGTTCTGGTTTAGTAAACGCCCAGTGGGGTTTGTATTCGGCTCCTTGCTCAATCCACTTTACCAATATCGCTTTTTCGCGAGGGGTAAGTTTCAGGTTAGATTCCGGTGGGGGCATCACCGTCTCAGGATCATTGGAAAAAAGACGCTTCACCAGTTCACTACGGTGGGCTTTACCAGGGACAATCGCCTGCTCACCACTTTCCAATATGGCGTAGGCTAAAGTGTCATCACTTAAACTCAGACCGGCTTCTACTGCGGCTTTATCAGGGCCATGGCAGGCAAAGCATCGATCTGATAGGATTGGCTTGACGTGAAAATTGTAATCTATCTTTCCTGGTAGTGTTTCGTAAACTTCCGCCACTTCATTGGGCATATCTGGTTGGCAACCAAATACATAAAAGGTGAGAATTAAGAAAACGAAAGGCTGAAATCGCATAGACTGATGTTTTAATTTTCTTAGGTAGAAGACAAAAAAATTAGCTATTCATAATTGACTTAACAGAATAGAGAAACTATTTATTCCCTGGCTGAATTACAGGGTTCTAGGTACGAAATATAATAAATTTCGCTTAGAATAGCAGCCAGGCGACTGTTATACTTTCGGCTTATCTGTCTAATTTTATAGTCACAACCTTACCATCAATCATGAAAACATTCGTTGTCTGCCCGATTCGCTTAGGGTTTTTTATCCTTTTTCTATCTTCTCAAGTCATTGCCCAATCTGACTCGGCGGAGATAGAACTTTTAAGACAGAGACTTATTGATGATGCGCTGGTAGAGAAAGGTTTTTTGAACCGTACTAATCAGTACTCGGTATCTGATTTTGAAAATGCTGTTGATCATCTGCGTAGTCTTCAGTCTGATGGAAGTTGGTCAGATATTGATTATCAAGACCGTGATAATAGCTGGGATCCACTTCAGGCACTCAATCGAATTTTAATATTGACCTACGCCTATAGCCAGTCATCTAATGAATTGTACCATAATGCAGAGGCTCTTGCTGGAATAGAAAGTGCTTTAGAGTATTGGTACCAAGTAAATCCAACTTGTAAAAACTGGTACAAAAATGAAATAGCTAAACAGTTTTATTTCAATGTAATCGCTCTGCTACTTCAGGATGAAATTTCGGAAGAGTTGTTGCAGAACATCATTCGTGACCTAACGCCTGCTCCCCGAATGACCGGTTCTAATCGCACATTACTTTCTATTTCGGTGCTGTATCGGGGTGTGCTAGAAAAGAATCCAAAGCGAATTGCTGATGGAGTTGCCGGAGTAATGCAGCCGATACAGATTACGGATAACGAAGGAATACAGCCAGATTACAGTTTTCATCAACACGGAGCATTTCTGTACAACGGTGGCTATGGTAGCAGGTTCTTACGAGAGACCATCTGGTTAGCATCGATTGTGGAGGGAACTCAATTTACTTTCACTGATGCTCATCTGGAGATTCTGAGAAATTATTATCTAAAAGGAACCCGGTGGATGCTTTTTCGTAATGTTTTTGACTACAATGTACGCGGACGACAGGTGGGACGATCCGAGGGCTTCAATCCCCAAGCAAAGCGGGTTATTCCTCAGTTAGACAATTTTATAAAAGCTGATCCTGCTAACGCGGAGTTGTACCAGGAATCCAAGCAGCGAATTTTAAACAAGCAACCACAGGCAGTACAAGGTAATAAGCACTTTTGGCGTTCTGACTACACAGTTCATCATCGTGATAACTACTTCATTTCGCTGAAAATGTGCTCTAAGCGAACGGTGGGGATGGAAATGGATATTAATACCGAAAATCTTTACGGCTACTATCTACCGTTTGGTCTTACTTACATCTATCGGCGAGGCGATGAATACGAGGATGTTTTTCCGGTTTGGGATTGGGCCTGTCTGCCCGGGGTTACCAGTCCGCATCATGAGTTCAGCAGCAAAGGGCGATCCTCTCAGGATGTAGCCTTTGTAGGCGGAGTAAGTGACAGCACTTACGGAGTCTCATCGATGCAGTTAGACATGAAGAACACACAAGCGAAGAAATCCTGGTTTTGGTTTGATAGTGAGTGGGTAGCTTTGGGAGTAGGTATTAAGTCTAAAAATGAGCACCCAATTGTCACCGGAGTCAATCAAGTCCGATTGGTTGGGGATGTTTTCGTCGATGGAAACCATTTTTCCAGTAGAAATAAGACGTTAGAAAATCCGGGTTGGGTATGGCACGACAGTATCGGTTACGTATTTCCGAGGCAGGAAACAATGAAGTTGCGTACCGGAGAGCGAGAAGGTCAGTTACAAAAAATCTTTAAACTAGGGGCTGACTCAATTTACCGTTCCAACTTGTTTTCGCTGTGGTTTGAGCACGGGCTACAGCCCGAAAATGAAACTTACGAATACGCAGTAGTGCCTAACTGTAATCCCGAAGAATTGGCAGGTTATGCGGATGACTTACCCTATCAGGTTGTTTCCAACACTTCCCAAGTACAAGCAATCAGCCATTCTGATTTGAGAATCACCGGTATTGTTTTCCATGAACAAGGAAGAGTTTCACTAGCTGATGGGTTAACCATATTAGTAAACAAACCTTGTTTGTTGCTAATCAATCAGGTTAAAAATACAATTACCGTTAGCGACCCTACTGCTCGTTTGAAGCAGTTAGAAATAAAAGTCAACACTGCTTCTAGCCGGAGGGTTACCCAAAAAATAAAGCTTCCTCAGGATCAATTCGCAGGCAGTAGCGTCACGGTTAGGATAGGCGGATAGATGATTTTCCAGAAAATAGTCAGCCGTTATATTGACTCATAGTACGATCAACACCAATAGTACAAAAGGAAAGAATCATTTCACCAGCTCGATCCATTACTTCGGGCAACTGATCCAATTCTTCCCGAGGAAACTGACTTAGCACATAGTCTACCTGCTGTCCTTTATGAAAATCATCGCCTACTCCCATTCGCAAGCGAGCGTAATTTTGCCCTCCGGTAAGCTGCTCAATATTTTTCAAGCCATTATGACCTGCACTCGATCCCTTGGCTCGCATCCGAAGCGTTCCAAACGGTAAAGCAATATCATCAGTAAGTACCAGCAATCGTTCTTTCGGAATTTTTAATTCCTGCAGCCAATAATTCACAGCTTTGCCACTCAGGTTCATAAAGGTAGTGGGCTTTATTAGGTGCAAAGCTCGACCTTTGTGCTTTACCTCAGCAACTTCAGCGAGTCGCCCCACTTCAAAAGCTGACTGATGTTGTTCTGCTAGGCGATCTAGCGTTAGAAAGCCAATATTATGGCGAGTGAGTTCGTACTTCGGACCAGGGTTGCCTAGTCCTACAATCAGGTATTTCATAAGCAAAAAAAATCCTGTTCTGATGAAAGAACAGGATTATAGCCAAAAGTTGACAAGAATTTAAGCTTCAGCGGCTTCTTCAGTTTCAACCTCACCTTCTTCTCCTTCTTCATCGTCTGATTTGCCACGCAGCGCGCGAGGAATTTCAATCACCGCTACCGAGATAGCATCGTTATCTATGACCTCATAATTACCTTTGGGTACATCCTTCACTTTAATTGATTTGCCAAAGTCAAGATCGCTGACATCTACCTCAATGTAGTCGGGCATATCCTTAGGGAGCGCTCTAACGCGCAGAAAGTGTCGCTTATGCATTAACTTTCCACCTTTAGCAACTCCCTTGGCGGTTCCGTTCAGTTGTACTGGAATATCCATTTTGACCAATTTCCCTTCGTGTAGCTCCAGAAAATCAGCGTGTAATATCATTTCGTTCACGGGGTGGAACTGAATATCCTGCAAAATACAGCGTTTCTCTGCTCCCTCAATATTCAGCGTCACGAAATGTGCTTGGTCGGTATAAACCAATGGGCGAAAAAGAATCATGGGAGCGTAGAAATGAACCTGCTCATCGCCACCGTACAGCACGCAAGGAACGTTTCCTTCTTCGCGCAGGCGCTTAGACTCTTTTTTGCCGAGATTTGCTCTTTGATACCCTATAATCTCTAACGTTTTCATAAGTAAGTAATTTAAAATCTGGATTGAGAAATAAATAAAGGACTAATTGATTCGTATTTATGAATTTTCTTAATGGCGCTGGCAAACATTTCGGCCACAGTCAGTACTCTGATTTTTGAACAGTGCTGTTTCAGCGGAATGGTATCGGTTACTACTAGTTCTTCCAGTGCCGAATTCTCTATATTTTTGTAGGCCGAGCCGGAAAGTACCGCGTGGGTGGCAATAGCGCGTACCGATTGGGCTCCATTTTCTTTAAGTACCGCCGCTGCTTTACACAGCGTACCTGCCGTATCTACCAAGTCATCTACAATCACCACATCCTTACCTTCCACATCACCAATTACCTGCATCTCGGCCACCTCATTGGCTCGTTTGCGATGCTTATCACAAATAACCATATCGGTATGGAAATACTGAGCAAAATTGCGGGTGCGCTTTACCCCACCAACATCGGGCGAAGCAAAAATCAGGTTTTCTTGAGAAATCTGCTGTAGGTAGGGGACAAAGATGATACTACCACTAAAATGATCTACCGGAAAATCAAAGAAGCCCTGAATCTGCCCAGCGTGCAGGTCGCAGGTCATAAGCCGATTAGGAGCGGCCGCCGAAAAAAGATTAGCTACTAATTTGGCTCCAATGGCCACTCGTGGTTTATCTTTACGATCTTGGCGGGCGTACCCAAAATAGGGCACTACTGCTGTAACGTACTTAGCACTCGCTCTTTTAGCAGCATCGATCATAAGCAAAAGCTCCATTAGATTATCGGTAGGAGCAAAAGTAGACTGTACCAAAAAAACGTCGCAACCCCGCACCGACTCATTAAAGTAAGTAGAAAGCTCTCCGTCGCTAAAGCGATCAATGGTTACTTCTCCGAGTGTTTTGCCGTAGGTATGGGCAATTTCCGTAGCAAGTTTTTGGGTAACAGACCCAGAGAAGATTTTAACGGTGGCCATGAGTACGATTCTCTGATAGACAGCTATAAACACCAATCCCGACTCGCTAGAATCGGGATTGGATGGTGAGTTGTCCGGCAAGGACTCGAACCCTGAATAAAGGCACCAAAAACCTCTGTGTTACCATTACACCACCGGACAAGTAATTGGGAGTGCAAACTTAGAACATTATGTCTACAAAGGCAAAAAATGATTTGTTCATTTTTTGAGATTTTTCACTCTATGAATATTGGTTTTAAACTGCATAATAATAGAATATTGAAGTAAAATCTTACAGCATTCGGACAGTACTTTGGTATATAAGTTGCACTAATTTTTCAGAATATCTCAAATATTGCCCCTTTTTTCTATAAACAATAGCATTGAAAATCAATATTATGTAATATTTCTAATTTTCTAATTTACTTTTCTGATAAAATTGTGCTATATTTACACAAAAATATTACATCATAATAAACTACAACGAACTTACTGTTCTCTCTATGGATTTCTTACATAAGCTTAAAAGAAGTCATTATTCAAAGTCACTACTCACTGCCCTCTTGCTGATTGATATTTTGATAATTATCGTCTCATTTAGATTATCATTTAATCAATTATCAGTAGATACTTCTGAGTATTTACCCGTATATCAGCCATTCTTAGTCATTACCGTTTTACTATGGGTGGTTACATCACTTTTTTGTGATGTATATCAAACTAGTAATCTGAGGAAAATATCCACAATTTTAATCAGTACCCTCTTAAGCTCGTTACTGAGTGGCGGCGGTGTAGCCATCTATGTCTTATTTTTACAACAGTATCAGTTTCCTAGCCATTTTCTACTGTCGTTTTCAATAATTTCAGTGGCCTCGCTAATATTAATCAAAGTACTATTGTTTATTGGTTACAAACGGTACCGCTCACTCGACAAAAACAGGAAGAAGGTTATTATCATTGGATATACGGATACTGGAAAAAACCTTTATAGTTACTTTGTACAAGAACAGCCGCTAGGATACAAATTCATGGGCTTTTTCGATGATGGTCTAAAATTCGTCAATAATGAGAATGATTATCGGGGCAATTTGAGCCGGGTAAAGCAATTCTGCTTATCCGAGAATATTGATGAGATATATTATGCACTACCTAATAAGGTTTCTTACGTGAAAGATATTGCCAAATTTGCTGATGATAATTATATCTATTTTGGCATAGTGCAAGATGCTGGTGGACTAGATCAAATGAGTATTGATACGCAGCTCTACGACAACGGGCGAATTCCAATATTATCGCCTCGCCGCGATCCGCTCAAGATCTTTTACAACCGACAAATTAAAAGAGCTTTTGATATTGCGTTTTCTTTTGCAGTAATTTTGCTTCTTTTCCCTTTTATTCTGCCTCCTATTGCTATTCTTATTAGACTAGATTCGCCAGGACCAACGTTTTTTAAGCAACTGCGAAGCGGTAGAAATGGTAAGCCCTTTTGGTGTTACAAGTTTCGTACTATGAAAGTGAACAACGAAGCTAATTCCAAACAGGCCGAAAAGAACGACTCGCGAATTACCAAGATAGGGCAGTTTCTTAGGAAGACTAGCTTAGATGAACTCCCTCAGTTTTTTAATGTATTTTTAGGCGATATGTCAGTAGTAGGTCCTCGCCCTCATATGCTGAAACACACTGAAGAGTATTCTGAAATTATCGAGAATTTTAAGGTGCGACATTTTATTAATTCTGGAATTACAGGATATGCTCAAGTGAACGGTTTTAGAGGAGAAACTAAAGATGACGAGTTGATGAAGAAGCGAGTGGAGTATGATACGTGGTACTTAGAGAATTGGAGTCTTTCATTAGACATTAGAATTATATTCCAAACAGTATGGAATGCAGTAAAAGGAGAAGAAAATGCATATTAATAATACATTATTGAACTTATATAACTATATTTGTAATTATTTGCACTTTAAAGATAATTAATATGAAAATTAGCGTATTCGGATTGGGTTATGTGGGTGCTGTTTCATGTGCCTGTTTTGCTAAGAGCGGACACCATGTTATAGGAGTAGATGTCAACCAAAAGAAAGTTGATTTAATTAATGGTGGAAACTCTCCGATCGTAGAGAAAGATTTAGATGAATACATTGCTGAAGGAGTTGAAAAAGGTACCATCAAAGCAACTACCGATATTCATAGTGCTGTTCAAAACTCAGATATATCTATTGTTTGCGTAGGAACGCCCAGCCAGATCAACGGAAATATTGATTTATCTTATATTTACCGAGTATGTGAAGATATTGCTGAATCAATAAAGACCAAAGACTCTTATCATACTGTTGTTATTCGTAGCACGGTAGTGCCAGGTACTATTCAGGAGTGTGCTCAGATAATAGAAGGAGTTTCAGGAAAGAAGCATATTGAAGACTTTGGAGTGGCTTCTAACCCTGAATTTTTACGAGAGAGTACCGCAATCTATGACTTCTGGAACCCTCCCTACACTATAATAGGAACCAACAGCCCGAAAAGCGAGGAACAACTTGAAGAGTTATACCGACCTATTGATGCTCCTGTCTTCAAACTGAAGCCGGAAGAATCAGAAATGATTAAGTATACTAATAATAACTTTCATGCATTGAAAATTACCTTCGCCAACGAGATAGGGAATATATGCAAAGAGTTAGGAGTTGATGGGCATAAAGTAATGGAAGTGGTAGCTCGGGATACAAAGCTAAATTTATCTCCCTACTATATGAAACCAGGGTTTGCCTTTGGTGGGTCATGCTTACCAAAAGATGTAAGAGGGTTAAATTACCGGGCACAATTATTAGATGTATCTACGCCACTGCTCAACAGTTTGCTACCAAGTAACACCTATCAGGTACAGCGAGGGCTACAAATGGTATATAATACCGGTAAAAAGAAGGTGGCTTTCTTAGGTTTTGCCTTTAAAGCGGGTACTGATGACTTGCGAGAAAGCCCAATGGTAGATATGATAGAAACGCTGCTGGGCAAGGGATACAGCTTGAGTTTATACGATAATAACATATCTTTATCCAAGCTGATGGGTAAAAATAAAGACTACCTGACTGGGCATATTCCGCATATTACCCGCCTGTTGAAAGACAATATCCAAGAGGTTATTAGTGATGCAGAAGTGATTATTATCGGAAATAAGTCTCCTGAGTTTAGAGAGGTTTTATCGGAAATCCGCCCTGATCAGATAGTTATTGATTTAGTTCGGATTGATAAGGAGAAAGTAACTAACGAAAATTATGTCGGAATTTGCTGGTAAGCATGTATTAATCGTTATTGAAAACCTTCCTGCTCCCTTTGATCGAAGGGTTTGGCAGGAAGCAACCACACTGAAGGAGGAAGGGGCAGATGTATCAATTATCTGCCCCAAAATGAAAGGATACACTAAGTCTTTTGAGCGAATAGACGGTGTTGATATTCACCGCCATCCTTTGCCGGCTGAAGGTCATGGGGCATTGGGCTACCTTTTAGAGTATTCTTCGGCGCTTTTTTGGGAGCTGATTCTGTGTATCAAGATTTTTCTCAAAAAGCGATTTCATGTTATTCACGGGTGCAACCCACCTGACTTGATATTTTTAGTAGCTCTTCCGTTTAAACTTTTTGGGGTTAAGTATGTCTTTGATCACCACGATATTAATCCTGAGCTTTATATCGCAAAATTTAATAAGCGGGGTTTTTTTTATCGTAGTATGCTTCTCTTTGAAAGGCTTACTTTCAAAGCGGCCGACTATAGTATCGCTACTAACGAATCGTATCGGGAAATTGCGATTAGGCGAGGTGGTATGAATCCAAATAATGTTACGGTAGTGCGTAGTGGCCCGAGTCTAAAGCGGTTAAAGCTTACCGAAGGCAACCTTGCATATAAAAAAGGAAGAAATTTTCTGATTGGTTACGTAGGGGTTATTGGTGTTCAGGAAGGACTTGATCTACTAATGGACTCTATTCAATATATAGTAAAAAAGCGTCAAGATGTACAGGTTGCTATTGTAGGAGGGGGCACGGCACTAGATGAAATCCAGTTGCTGGCCGACGAGATGGGATTATCAGAATACGTAGATTTTTACGGTAGGGTGAGTGACGAAAAGTTAGTCGATATACTGAATACGTGTGATGTTTGCGTTAACCCAGATAAGCCTACCGAAATGAATAACTTGTCTACTATGAATAAAATCATGGAGTACATGGCTCTAAAAAAGCCAATTGTACAGTACGACTTGAAAGAAGGGCGGGCTTCGGCATTGGAGGCTTCACTGTACGCTAAGAATCATGATACCATTGATTTTGCCAAGAAAATTATGTGGTTGTTCGATAACCCGAGAGAAAGAGAGCAGATGGCTGAATACGGATACGACCGGGTGCTCAATGAACTATCTTGGGACTACGAGCGGGAAAATCTGATTAACTTCTATCGTACAGCATTTGATGTTTCGTGCACTCCTTCCGCTCAACCAGTGTAAACATTACATCATTCTATTTTCTGTTCACCAGCATCGGCCAACAACCGATGCTTTTTTGTGTTTATTGAATTGATAAGCAGTATTAGCTCAGCGAGAAATGGCAAGAAGATTGGGATAAGCTTATATAAGTACTGCTATTTACCAAAGTTTTCATTTCCTTTTTTAGCTAATGCAGATTATCAATACCTAATTTACAGCATAATGAAACGAACACTATTTTCAGGTGCGCTCGCTATATTTTTTCTAATATCTTGTTCTACCGTTCCACTTACCGGACGCAGACAACTTAGCTTAATCCCTGATTCACAAATTAATTCACTTAGTTTTCAGAACTATCAACAGGTATTAAATGAAAGTCGGGTAGTTACTGGTACTGAAGATGCCCGTCTGGTGAAAAGTGTAGGGGAAAAGATTGCCTATGCTGTGGAAAAATACATGGCTGAAAAAGGGCTTTCTGATGAAATTAAAGGGTTCCGGTGGGAATTTACTCTCATACAAGAAGATGTGGTAAATGCTTGGTGTATGCCTGGCGGTAAAGTAGCCTTCTACACGGGTATTATGCCGATTTGCCAAAATGAGGAGGGAGTAGCTGTGGTAATGTCGCACGAAATTGCTCATGCTATTGCCGAGCATGGTAGCGAACGAATGTCCCAACAGCTAGCAGCTCAAATGGGAGGAACCGCATTGTCAGTTGCCTTGCAAAGTAAGCCAGAGGCCACTCGTCGGCTAGCGAATACCGCATTTGGCTTAGGAGCGCAGTATGGTGTGTTACTACCTTTTGGGCGCACTCAAGAGTCTGAAGCTGATGAGCTAGGGCTGTATTTTATGGCAATGGCGGGTTACAATCCTGAAGCAGCAGTACCTTTCTGGCAGCGTATGGCTCAGCAAGGTGGTGGGCAACGCCCGCCTGAGTTTTTGTCAACGCACCCCGCCCCCGAAACTCGCATACGCGATATCAAGCAGATAATTCCGAAGACTAGAAAATATCAGGGAAGGTACGTGAGATAGTTTGTAATCCACAGACTACAGTCGATAGTCTACAGTCCACAGGAAAGTAAAAACATAATTGCTGTGGACTGTCCTCTATGGACTAATAACCAAATTGCCATTAGCGTACTTTTGGTAGTCTTCGCAAGTCATGCGACCACTTCCATCACTGTAGGGACAAGTACGGTAAATAGCACTTCCCAGTGCCCCTTGTTCAATAAGAACCCCACTTCCTTTACAAACCGGACAAAGCACAAAAGGGGTTGCATTACAATCAATACGTTGGAGTTTCGTTTGAGCTTCTCTCCTGGGCTGCCTAGTTGGTTCTACCTTTTCTGCTAAATAGTCGGTTTCTGAAAGTGCTAAATACTCTCTTGCTTGATCAAAAAACTGCCCAGTAGTACCCTTAATCTCAATGTATTTATTAAGCCAATCAATGCTTTGTTTGTACTTCTTGAGGTGGTAAGAATTTTTACCAAAATAGAAGCATAGCTCCGCCGGAACCACTTCAATAGCTGTTAGTACCTGTTGAAAGTAAGAATCTGCGCTGGCGTAATTGCCTTGGTTCATTAAAGCTACCCCCTCATCCATTTTCATCATAAGATCGCGCTGTTTAGCGTTAACGTAATCCTGACCAAAGCCCTGAACCGCAATACCTAACAAAATAATCAGCGTTCCTAATTTCTGCACCATATAAATCAAACTGTCTGATGAGTACAACAAAAGTACTATAATTACGCGGAAAATGAGAGAATGGTGCGATAGCTTGGTAAAAAGCGAGGAAGAAGCGTAATTTTATGTTTATGAATCAATTAGAAGAAGGAACCGAACTGTTACTTCAGTTTGAAAAACGCGGCGGACTGCTTCCGGTAGTAGTGCAAGAAAAGTACAGTGGAGAAGTGCTCATGATTGGTTACGCTAATCAGGAGGCCCTTCAACACTCTATTAAAACCCGCTATGCTACCTTTTGGAGTACTTCGCGGCAAGAACTCTGGACGAAGGGGCAAACGTCGGGTGATCGATTACGAATTAGTGATATTCGGGTTGATTGTGACCAAGATGCGTTATTGTATCAGGTTGTATTAGAAGGAGAAGGAGTTTGCCATACTAAAACTAATGAGGGTCAAACTCGTAAAGCTTGTTTTTACCGTAAAATAGATTTCGACCATCAATCGCTGCTCTTTGATCAGTAGCGAATAAAATGGCCATTCCAAAAGGACGCTTCTGGCATTATTCTACTAACTTTATCTGCGAATACCTAACCGTTATGGATCAAGCATTATATATTAAATATCCACTATCTGTAGTCAATAGTCTGACTCGTAAAAAAGAGCTATTTAAGCCAATTAATCCCCCGCTAGTAGGTATGTACCTCTGCGGCCCTACCGTATACAGTGATCCGCATTTAGGCAATATTCGCTCGGCGGTAAACTTTGACATTATTTTTCGCTACATGTCCCACTTAGGCTACAAGGTTCGCTACGTTCGTAATATTACCGATGTGGGCCATTTAGAAGATGATGTAGAAGGAACAGGAGAAGACAAAATTTCTAAAAAAGCGCGTTTAGAAAAGGTGGAGCCAATGGAAATTGTCCAGCTCTACACGTATCGGTACCACGATGCCCTGAGTTCCCTTAATGTGTTGCCCCCAAGCATTGAGCCTAGTGCTACCGGACATATTGTTGAGCAGATAGAAATCATCCAGTCTATTTTGGAGCATGGCTACGCTTATGAGGAAAACGGTTCTATCTACTTTGATCTGGGAAAATATACCCAAGAACAGGAATACGGAAAACTATCTGGAAAGGTGTTGGAAGACTTACAATCGGGCAGCCGCCAAACCGAAGGCCTGGACGAAAAGCGCAACCCTCATGATTTTGCCCTATGGAAAAAGGCTAACCCTGAACACATTATGCGCTGGAACTCGCCCTGGGGCGAGGGTTTTCCGGGCTGGCATTTGGAATGTACTGCCATGAGCACCAAATACCTAGGTGAAACATTTGATATTCATGGTGGTGGGCTAGATTTACAGTTTCCTCACCACGAAGCAGAAGTAGCTCAGTGTTACGGGGCTTTCCATAGTCATCCGGCTAACTACTGGATTCATCATAACCTAATTACCATTGATGGGCAGAAGATGAGCAAATCGAAGGGTAATTTTATTACGCTGGAGCAATTATTTACGGGAGGCCATTCGCTATTGGCACAGGCTTACTCCCCCACTACCATTCGCTTCTTCATTCTACAAGCACACTACCGTAGCCCGATAGATTTCTCTAACGATGCTCTGCAAGCCGCTGAGAAAGGTCTGACTCGTCTGTTAAATGCTCAAGAAACGCTAGGTAAACTTAATCACCAGCCTGGGAGTGTAGATGAAAAACTGGATAAGGAAATAAACCAATTATGCGAGCAGTGCTACCAAGAGATGAGCGATGACTTCAACACGGCTAAGCTCATTGCGGTGCTATTCGACTTGGGTTCCAAAATCAATGGTTTCTACCACCAGCAGCTTGATTTAACAACGATTTCAGCCGAAACTTTCCAGCGCCTGAAGCAGACTTTCCAAACCTTTATTTCGGAAATACTCGGCATTCAGGCTGAGGTTTCAGATGATACTCAACAGAAGGAAGGCTTGATTGAATTACTAATTAGTATCCGTAATCAAGCTCGGGCTAATAAAGATTTTGCTACTTCGGATCAGATTCGCGATCAGCTAAAGGAACTGGGAGTGCAGTTAAAAGACGAAAAATCCGGTAACACTACCTACTCTCTAACAAACTAATCTGACTTTTGTACGTTATACTGTCCACCTTGCGTTATTCTAATACTACGCATTTATCGTTTACCTTACATAGCTGATGTTATAGCTAAGTCTTCATGGTAAAGTAGTAGAGGATGTGCTAGGTTTTGAAGAAAAACATATGATACTGTCAGGAAAAGAAATTGAGCGGTTACAGGGCGGCGAAATCAGTATTGACCCATTTTCACGGGAGCAGCTTAATCCGAACAGCTATAATCTGAAATTGCACAATGAGCTTTTGGTTTACCAGAACCGAGTGTTGGACATGAAAGAGGATAATCCGGTTGAGAAAGTTATCATTCCGGATGATGGCTTAATTCTGGAGCCAGGGCGACTTTACTTAGGACGAACAGTAGAGCGTATTCGGGCGAACTTCCATGTTCCACTCTTAGAAGGCCGGTCTTCTGTGGGTAGGTTGGGAATACTGGTACATTTCACCGCGGGCTTAGGAAATATCGGTTCCGATGGGTGCTGGACATTGGAAATTGCGTGTGTGCAGCCGGTTCGGGTCTACCCCGATGTAGAAATTTGTCAGATTTACTTTCAGGAACTACGGGGCGATCATATAAAATACCAAAGTAAGAAATACCACCATTCGGATATTCAACCTAGTTTACTTTTTCAGGAGTTACGTTAGTCAATACATGCTTATCTACCTAGCCAAAGGACTTATTCGCTTCTACCAGTACGCTATTTCTCCGCTATTGGGTAATAACTGCCGTCACGCACCTAGCTGTTCTCAGTATACATTAGAGGCCATTCAAGAATGGGGCTTTTTAAAAGGAAGCTGGCTCGGTATCAAGCGAATTGCGCGTTGTCATCCCTGGGGCACCCACGGTTACGATCCGGTGCCTAAACGAAACGAGCCTAGCCAAAAGTAGCCCAAAAAACTGGTTTCATGTCTTAAAAACTTTTGCCTGCACGCTGCGTGTTAGTACTGTAACATTTGTTATTTCATGAATTCTTCTGATGAGTTGTATATGCGTCGGGTGCTGGAATTGGCCGAGTTAGGTAGGGGAAAAGTAGAACCGAACCCCATGGTTGGCTGTGTAATTGTGAAAGAAGAGCGAATTATTGGGGAGGGTTGGCACCAAAATTACGGCGAGGCTCACGCCGAACGCAATGCGGTAGATAGCGTATCTAATCAAGAGGATATTATTGGAAGTACTGTATACGTTAACCTGGAACCCTGCTCACACTACGGAAAAACCCCACCCTGTTCCAATTTGCTCATTCGCCACCAAGTAAAGAGAGTGGTAGTTTCTAATATTGATCCTAACCCGCTGGTCGATGGTGGTGGTATTCGACGAATGAAGGAAGCTGGTATTAAAGTAGATGTAGGCATTCTTCAGGGAGAAGGTGAGCGGCTCAACTGCTTGTTTTTTCAGCAAATTATTGCTAAAACTCACCCTGGTTCAGTACCTCACTAAGCAGAAGTAGTAGAATTCATTGGTAATTGCTAATTTTGCGAAGATTTCTATTTTTCAGCTATGCATTTACACAATCGCGTTGATCGAGAGATACTAAAGCAGCAAATTCAGGAAAGCACTGAGGAACGTATTACACTATCTTTTTACCAGTATGCCCGTATTGGTAACCCAATGTTTTTTCGTGATCATTTGTATTTACAGTGGTCGGAGTTGGGCGTATTAGGTCGTGTATACGTAGCGAATGAAGGCATTAATGCTCAGATTAATATACCCAAAGATCGTTTTAGCCAATTTCAAGAACAGCTTACCACTATTACCTTCCTAGAAGATGTACGGTTGAACGTTGCGGTAGATGACGATAGCAAATCCTTCTATAAGCTAAAAATTCAGGTAAAAAAGAAGATTGTAGCCGATGGGCTAAATGATGCTGCATTTGACGTAACCAACAGAGGGATTCATCTAAAAGCAGAAGCTTTTAACGCCCTGACGGATCGTCCTGATACCGTGGTAGTGGATATGCGGAACCACTACGAAAGCGAAGTAGGTCACTTTGAAAACGCTATCTTGCCAGATGTAGACTCTTTTCGAGAATCACTACCTAAGATAGAAAATATACTACAGGAGCACCGCGAGAAGAATATTGTTATGTATTGCACTGGAGGAATCCGATGTGAGAAAGCGAGTGCGTACTTCAAGCACAGAGGTTTTGAGCATGTGTATCAGCTAGAAGGGGGCATCATCAATTATGCCCGAGAAGTTCAAGAAAAAGGGCTCTCTAATAAATTTAAAGGGAAAAATTTTGTGTTCGATGAACGCTTGGGCGAGCGTATCTCCGACGAAATTATCAGCCACTGTCACCAATGTGGTGCGCCCTGCGATACCCATACCAATTGCCAAAACGAAGCCTGTCACCTCCTGTTCATTCAGTGCGAACGCTGTGCGGAAAAGTACAACGGTTGCTGCACTCCCGAGTGCCAAGAGGTTATTCAACTTCCGGCAGAAGAGCAGAAAGTACGGCGGAAATCACGACCGCAAAAACGGAATATCTTCCGTAAAGGACGTTCCGAGCATTTGAAACACCGACTAAAACAGTAGTATTAACGTTTCAATAGCTTTTTCTTTTCTTTTCTACTGTACGAATACTCTAGCCTGAGTACTTTGTATTTTTTCGTGCATTGGCCTACTATTCAGTACACCTTTTTTTATACTTTCCTTCTCGATACTCTCACTCTCCTATCGCTAGGATACATCAAATTGGGGAAATTCAGGGCTGAAAATCGTAAAAGCCAGAAAACTAATCAATGTACTATTTAGCGCAAGCTGTAGTTTAATTTCTGGAGAGTAAATAGTATTTTTACAATATAAATTATAGAATTTTTTTAACCTTATCGCAAAAAGATAAACTATCAGTCTCAAACCAGTCTTAACAGATGTCAAAAGTAAAATACCGTTACGATACAGAGACTTGCAAATACGAACCGATAAAACGGACATCAGCTAGTATTGTGTTAGATATTCTGTTATACAGCTCACTAGTAATGATTGGCGCGGTCTGTATTCTGGTAATTTACCTCTCCTACTACGACTCACCTAACGAAAAACTGCTCCGTAAAGGAAATGAAAAGTTAGTTTTTCGATTAGAGATGTTGAATAAGGAGATGAACCAAACGGGTCAGGCACTAGCAACATTGCAAAACCGCGATGATAAAGTGTACCGCACTATTTTTGAACAAGAGCCTATTGCGGCTTCCATCCGCAATGCTGGAATAGGTGGCACTCGTCGCTACCAAGATTTGATAGAGCAGGGTTTAGAGAACGGAGACTTTCTGCTTAAAACGCTCACCCAATTCGATCAGCTAAAGCGCCAGATGTATATTCAAACCAAGTCGTACGACGAGATACTAAGTCTGGCTAAAAGGCAGCACCTAATGCTGGCATCTATTCCAGCGATCACCCCTATTTCATTAAAGCAATCGTACTTATCTTCTGGGTTTGGTATGCGTTTTCATCCGATACATAGAATAAAGAGAATGCACTACGGGATAGACTTTGGAGCTCGGGTAGGAACGCCGATTTACGCCACCGGAGCAGGTCAGGTAACTAAAGTATCTACCCGCTTTACTGGTGCCGGAAAAAATATTGAGATTGACCACGGTTTTGGTTTCAAGACCAAATACTTTCATTTATCGGAGTTTAACGTAAAAGTAGGGCAGAAAGTAAAGCGGGGTGAGCTTATTGCTTACAGCGGCAATACCGGAACATCATCGGGACCTCACCTGCACTATGAGGTAATTAAAAACCGTAAGAAGGTAAATCCGATTCACTATTTCTACCAAGATATTACCGACAAAGAGTTTGAAAAACTGGTAGAGCTGGCTTCTATCGAGAACTCGTCTATGTAGTGCTAGGTTGCAAAATGGCTAGATTGTCACTTGGTCATTGAGTTACAGGCGACCGTCGCACGGGTTAGAAAGTTGCAGTGTTCAGGTGTTGGGAGTTAATCATTATTCATCAGTCATTACTCATTATTCATTAGCTGGTTGGTTCCATCAACGATCAATTTTAAATTCCGGTCTCCGGTCATATCTCTCTTCTTTTACGAAGCTTCCTCTAAATCTCTACGGCTGCTAATTCGGTAATACCTTCTCACTTTTTGGTAACGGCGAATGAGCGGATAGGCAAATACTGAAGTTAAAATAATTAGTGTACCCACGTAAAACTGCGGGGTCATTTGCTCTTTCTCGCCAAACACCAGTACGGCCAACACAATTCCGTACACCGGTTCCAGATTATTCGTCAGATTCATGGCAAAAGCCGTTACGTATTTCATTAATTCTACAGATACCGAATAGGCGTATACCGTACAAGCCAGAGCCAGCACCAACAACCACAGCCAGTCGCTTACCGAAGGGCTGAGGAACAACTCACCTGTATCGCTAATCCATTGTTGATAAATTGGAAAGAACAAAGCAATGCTTAGGGTTGCGCCCACCATTTCGTAAAATGTTATCAGGTATGGGTCGTAATGCTTACTGAACTGGGCATTGAGTACGGTAAACACAGAGGCAATCAATGCAGAAACTATGGCCATGCCAAGGCCTAATGCGTAAGTAAATTCAAAGCGAAAAATAACGTATAACCCTACAATCACCAGTACGCCCAGTAGTACTTCGTAGAGTTGAATCTTGCGGCGAGTCATCCATGGTTCAATTAAAGATGTCCACAACGAGCAGGTAGCCATTCCGGCCAAAGTAACTGAAGCAGTAGAAACCCGAGCCGCTCCAAAGAACAAAATCCAATGAAGGGCAATTAAACTTCCGGTGCCCAGCAGGGCTAACATTCGCCCTGGTACCCGAAAATCAACTCCCCGAAACCACAGCAGTAACGCAATGGCACCTGAGGCAATGAGGGTACGAAAAAAAACGATTTCTACCGCAGGGATGCTGATAAGTAGACCAAGCACTGCCGTAAACCCCCAAATCAGGACAATGAAGTGCAGTAGTACATAATGTTTGGTTCGGGCAGCCATTAACGGCGAACGATGTAGTAGAGAAAAATACCGACAATAGTAAATATAATGTTCGGCAGCCAGACCGCCAGCATGGGATCCATAGAATTTACTTCGGCAATACTACGAGCGAAAATAAAGAAGATAATGAAGACGAACGCAATCAGGAAGCCCAGTGCGATCTGGAATCCTGAACCACCCCGACTTTTTTTAGCCGACATAACTACGCCAATAAACGTGAGAATAATAGCCGTGAAGGGCGACATATAGCGAATGTATTTTTCTACCAAATACACCGGAATATCGTTAGCTCCCCGCTCCTGTTGCTGAGCAATGTACTGATCTAGTTCAGGCAACGTGAGGGTTTCAAATAATCCGTAGGTACTACCAAAATCTTTGGGCGAAATATTCAAAGTAGTATCCAAGCTTACTCCGTTCGAAATGGTTTCATCCTCGCCGTCAAACTGATGCAGCGTCCAGTTTTTGAGCGTCCACTTCGACTGGGTAGAATCCCACTCAATACGGCGAGCCGAAAGCTTTTGCAGCATCTGGTTACCCTGAATTTGCTCTAGGGTAAACCGATAACCCACATTATTACTGTTATTGTAGCTTTCCATGTAGGCGTACAGCTCCGGAGCTACTTTCATGTGAATGTTCCGTTCGTCGTAGTAAAACGGACTTTTAATGTACGTTTGCTCAAAAGCAATCCGGTCTTTATTAGCATTGGGAATTACCCATCCGTTCAGAAAGAAGCTTACTACCGCAATAAGGGAGGAACCGATGAAGTACGGCACCAACAGGCGAGGAAAGCTTACTCCGCTACTCAGCATCGCCACAATTTCAGTATTGTTCGCCAACTTAGATGTGACGAATACTACCGCAATAAAAACAGTAATGGGGGTTATCAGACTGGCTAGGTACGGAATGTAGTCCAGGTAGTAGGCGAGAATTTCTACACCACCTAGCTGATGTTCCAGAAAATCATCGTTTTTTTCGGTAAAATCGATGACGCAAACAATAGACACCAGTATCAGCACCACAAAACCGAAGGTGCCAAGAAATTTCTTAAGTAAGTAGCGATCTAATATTTTAAGCATCGGATGGTTTACTTCAACTACGGTTACAAGCGTTGCATAATTGTGGGGAGTATTTGATTTTTCCAGTTAGCAAAACTTCCCCGCTCTATTTGCTCTCGGGCCTGCCGGGTTAGCCAAAGATAAAACGTTAAATTATGCACACTTGCAATTTGCGGTCCCAACATCTCTTTAGCGTGTATTAAATGTCGCAAATACGCCTTGCTGTAGAACGTGCTCACGTAACCGCCTAGTGTCTCATCAATAGGAGAAAGGTCATTCTTCCATTTTTCGTTCCGAATGTTGATAATTCCCTGAGTAGTAAATAGCATTCCGTTGCGGGCATTGCGGGTAGGCATTACGCAATCGAACATATCTACTCCCAAGGCAATGGACTCCAGAATATTGGCAGGGGTGCCCACGCCCATTAAATAACGAGGCTGATGGGCTGGCAAAATATTGCAAACCAAATCAGTCATTTCGTACATCATTTCCGCTGGTTCACCTACGGCCAATCCGCCAATAGCGTTACCCAACCGATTTTGCTTCGCTACAAACTCTGCTGATTGCTGACGTAAATCACGGTAAGTGCTGCCCTGTACAATGGGAAACAAGGCTTGTTCGTAACCGTAGTGCCCCTCGGTTGAATCAAAGCGTTCAATACAACGCTCCAGCCAGCGATGGGTTAGGTGCATGGATTGCTTGGCATATTCGTAATCGCAAGGGTAGGGAGTACATTCATCAAAGGCCATAATAATATCGGCTCCAATAGCTCGCTGAATATCCATTACCGACTCCGGACTAAATGTATGCCGAGAGCCATCGATATGCGATTGAAAAGTAACGCCCTTTTCCTTAATCTTACGCATATTGGTAAGTGAGTATACCTGATAACCACCACTATCAGTTAGGATTGGACGATCCCATCCATTGAAACGATGCAGCCCGCCCGCTTGCTTTAGTAATTCTATGCCAGGTCTCAAGTAGAGGTGATACGTGTTGCCAAGGATAATATCGGCATTAATATCTTCTTTGAGTTCCCGCTGATGAACGGCCTTCACGGTACCGGCCGTGCCTACTGGCATAAAAATGGGCGTGCGAATTGTTCCGTGGTCAGTAACCAGTTCGCCGGTTCGGGCATTACTTTTAGTATCAGTTTTTTGTAAGGTGAATTTCAACTTAGATGTTATGGTGTTAGCGTGCTGAAGTGTTATGGCGTTAAGTTACTGAACTCTGAACTTTAAAACTCAGAACAATAACACTTTAACACCTGGTACTACATTGTTAAACTACCGATTCTCGCTTTGGCTGATTTTCTTTTTGCTTTTTCTGTTTGTACCATACATTCAGAATAACTCCGGCGATTACTAGTACCATACCTACGTAGGTAAGTATATTGAACGTCTCGCCAAAGAAGAAAAACCCAAACAGTAGGGCATAAATAATGCTAAGGTAATTAAGGTTAGCCACTTTAGAAACTTCTTCCGCTTGGTAGGATTTGGTCATAAAATACTGAGCAAACTGCGTAAGCACCCCAATTCCTAGCAGCACTAGCCAATCCCAGCCCTGAGGTTGCACCCATTCAAAAGCAGAGAGAATACCAGTAACCGGAAGAGTAACCAGCGGAAAGTAAAGCACAATCACCAACGGATGTTCTGAATGGTTGAGCTTGCGAATAATGGTGTAGGCCATGCCGGACCCACCTGCGGCAATGATGCCCATTAGTAGATGAACTGGTTCCATCCGAGCTTCAAAGCCGCTGATAACCAGCATCCCTATAAAAGTAATCAAGAAGAAAAACCACTGTAGAGTCCAGACTTTCTCACGGAGTAATAACATGCCTAAAATAGCAGTGGCAATGGGAGATAAGAATTGTAAGGTAATAGCCGTAGCCAGCGGAATATTTTGTAGCAGTGTGAAGTATAGAACTAGAGCTACCGCCCCAAAAGCACCCCGAGCCACTAGCCACTTACGGTTATTTCCCCACATATTCACCTTCTGAACCCGCAGAACAGAATAGCTCATCACCAGAGAAATTAAGCTTCGAAAAAACACGGCTTCTACCGCCGGAATATGCGATATTAGTTTTACCAGCACATTCATACAGGCAAATAGAAAAGTAGCCAGTAGCATGTAGCGAACACCGGGAGAGAGAGTCATGCAATCTGAAAGGAAAAACGATAGAAATACTTAGTAACGCAGAAAAGAAAGCAAGGTTATTCCTGGTTTCTTAAGCTTGTTGAGCTTCTACTTCTACTGTTTGAGGTAGCGTATCGTAGATAATTTCCGGCTCTTCATTAATAGAGTCAGCGAGTGGGATGCGGAAGTAGAAGCGACTGCCTAAGCCTTCTTCGCTTTCTACGTAGATTTGCCCACCGTGAGCTTGCACAATCTCTTTAGAAATAGCCAAGCCTAATCCTAAGCCTCCTTTGTTCTTCTTGCCGTTATCGGATAGCTGCACAAACTTGTTAAACACTCTTCGGGCATTTTTAGGAGATACACCCGGGCCAAAATCTTGAACAGAGCACTCTACGTAATCGCCTACTTGCCTGGTAGCAACAATTACCTCACTTCCCTCGGGAGCGTAGCGAATGGCATTAGTAAGCAGGTTAATGAGCACCCACGATATTTTTTCAGGATCAATGTTGATCTCCAGTAGGTTTTCAGCAGTTTCATTTTTCAGCGTAAGGTTCTTTTCCAGAAGCTTAACCTGTACGGGAGCTGTGGCGTACTCAATGAGTACTTGAGGGGAGACGAGTTTCTTATCCATCTGAATGGTTCCGTTCTCAGCTCGAGCTAAATCCAGTAGTTCGGTAACCATTTTAACCAACCGATGCACCTCCTGCTTCATTGAGCCTACAATTTCAGACTGATCTTCCGACAACTCCCCAATACGAGGGTTTTGCAGTAACATCAGACTCATATTGAGGGCAGAAAGCGGAGTCTTTAGCTCGTGAGAAACTACCGCAACAAATTTAGATTTGGCTTCGTCAGATTCTTTAAAAGCAGTAATGTCCTTGAGAATGACAATATAGCCGATAAACCTCCGAAATGAGTCTTCTCGTCCGTATACTCGCATAATTTCTTTAGTGAAGAAAGCCTTCTTGCCGTGGTAGTTATCTACCTTTAAGAAATTATGGGTATCCTGACCGTTTGGTTTATCCGACTGGCGAGCAGTTTCCCTAATAACCTGATTAAGCTCGGCGGTTACTTCATTATCAGCAAAATCGCTGAGTTTTTTCCCTAAGAACTGCTCATCTTCCAAATTGGTAATCTGCTTACCTGATTCGTTCACTAGTATGATTCGCTTGTCTTCGTCCAGCATAATTAGCCCATCGCTCATGCTTTTGATGATCGATTCCATCCGACTCTTCTGCGCCTGCACTTCCTCAATGTTGAGCTTCTCGAATTCCTGGAGTTTGATAGACATTACGTTAAAAGCTTGGGCAAGCTCTCCCAACTCACTACGCGAGTCTACCGTAATTTTCTGCTGGTACTCCCCTTGCGAAATCCGCCGTATTTTTTCGGTGATATCCGTAAGCGGCCTTACAATAGCGTGGGGCACCTGGTACACCGCCCACCCGACAATAATAAGTACCAGCACCAGAATCAGAAATACCGATACTTTAGAGCGGAAATACAATCGCTGAGCAATGGCATCTTTCTTACTAAGCTGGGCGTGGTTAATGCTAGCTAGTTGAATACAGTTTTCCCGAATTAATTCGTTTCGTCGCTGAAGCACAGTAAAATACAGTCCAATGCGGTCTACCGTATACTCAAATTGCCCTATATCCTCTTTGTAAGCAAGATACTCATCCTGAATCTGGCTAAACAGTGCATCTTCTCGTTCTCCGGCAACATTGTTCTGGCAGAGGATCAGTTGATTCTCAAACACCACTTGCTCAGCCACCATTATATCCATCAGGGTAGAGTCATCGTAGTTTGTGCCCAGGCATATTTTAGAAAGGATTTGATCAATTTTGGAAAGGGATGCGGTCATTCCCTCAGTAGCTTTAATAGCTCGGTAGTTATCTTCCAGAATTTTGTTGGAGGCATCCCCCAGGTTTCCGAGGTAGTAAATAGTAGTTCCTACCAGCAATAAGGTAAGAACTGTTACTAAAAGAAATCCGGAAAATATCTGCGCCCTAATCTTCATCCTCTGATAATGCCAATGCGGATTGAACCACTGTAAAACGTTTGTCTTCTTCGACATATCAGTTACAAAAATTAATCAGAAGGTTGGAAGTGGGGATAAAATACCCAAAAAAAGGTAAGTTGTTCATCATTATGATAATAGTTCTATCAGTCTGAAAGCTTGTAGATTCTAATTATGAGCTAATGTTATACTCTTTTAGCTTGCGGTAAAGGGTGGCTAACCCAATATCTAATCGCTTAGCCGCTTCTGATTTATTACCATTCGTTGACTCTAGCGTTTTAAGAATATGAGCCTGCTCTACCGATTTTAAATCTACCAGTCCAGAGTCGGGCGCATAGCTCACTGTAGCGGGTGAACCACCCGAACTGACTGGGGTATGATTGCTCGCCGGACTACTAACTGTTACTGGAGCTGTTTGGTGTAAAATCTCATTGGGTAAAGCATCGGGGGTTAGACGGTCGGTATCGGCTAAAATAACGGCACGCTCTACCACATTGCGGAGTTCGCGAATATTCCCCGGCCAGTTGTAGCGCTTAAGGTAATCCAGAAATTCGGGATCAATACTAGAAATTGATTTGTTGGCTCGTTCGGCGTGCTCTTTCAGTAAATGCATTACCAGCACATCAATATCTTCTTTGCGGTCGCGCAAAGCGGGTAAGTCAATAGTGAAAGCACTCAGGCGATAATACAGGTCGCGGCGAAACGCTTCATTATCATCGTTGACCAACTCTCGGTTGGTAGCTGCAATAATGCGAATATCTACTGGAATAGGTTCGGTTTCGCCCACCCGATTAAGCATACGTGTTTCTAACACACGCAGTAGTTTAGCTTGTAGCTCAGGAGACATTTCACCTAGTTCGTCCAGAAAAATAGTGCCTCGGTCGGCCGCTTCAAAGTACCCTTTTTTATCGGAGCTGGCTCCGGTGAATGAGCCTTTCTTATGGCCGAATAGTTCAGATTCTTGCAGATCTTTAGGGATGGCCGCGCAGTTGATCGCTACAAAGTTTCCCTTGCGGCGCCGACTAGCCAAATGAATTGCTTCGGCTAGCAGCTCCTTACCCGTTCCGGTTTCGCCCAGTAGAAGTACGGTAGTATCGGTTACGGCTACCTTTTTTGCTAGCTCCAGCATTCGCTGTACCGACTGTGAGCTCCCTACAATCTTAGCGAAGCTAGACTTGGAGTCTAACCGAAATTCCATTTCTTGTAGCTTTCGGTTGAGCACGGCCTTTTCCATGGCTTTCTGCACAACCAATGGTAAGCGCTCATCGCCATCACCTTTTGCCAGATAGTCAAATGCACCCAACTTCATCGCTTGCACGCCATCCTTCACGTTGCTAAAAGCGGTTAATACCACTACCTCAATGAGGGGGTACTCTTTCTTCACGTATTTAGTGAAATCGATGCCATTAGCATCGGGTAGGTTTACATCAGTAAGCAGAAGGTGAATGGTTTCATTGCGGAGGATTTCCCGCCCAGAGGCCACATCGCTAGCCTCAAAAATCTTGTATCCCTCTAGCCCCAGTATTTTGGCTAACAAACTGCGAATGCTCGCTTCGTCTTCTACAATTAAAATTGAATTGCCTTGAATATCCATACGTACAATTACTTACTGACTGTTACAAAAATATCCTTTTTTTATTTCTTGAAAAATTACAAACATCAATCTTATCTATTCTGTTGGTTTTTAGGCTAATGTACTGTATTACACAAATTTATTGCTCCGGTACAGCTCAACATAAGATTAGTAATTGTACTCAATAACGGAAATATTACATTTTATAAATAATGCCTTTAAAAGTTAATCAACCCGCTCCCGATATCTATCTTCCTTCTACCAGTGGTAGTCACTTTAAGCTGAGTCGCGATTTAGCGAATCAGCCCGGGATCATTTACTTTTACCCCAAAGATTTTACGCCCGGTTGCACCCAAGAGGCTTGCAGTTTTCGGGATTCTTTTTCGGTCTTTCGCGACTTAAATATTACAGTGGTAGGAATTAGCCGGGATTCCATAGAAAGTCACCAAAAATTTAAACAACAGCATAAGCTTCCGTTTGAATTACTCTCTGATAAAAGTGGTGAAGTTGCCAAAAAATACCAAGCACTGGTGCCTTTCTTAAAAGTAGTACGCCGGGTTACTTACCTGCTAGATGCCAATCATAAAATTGCGGCAGTGTACGAAGATATGTTCGGCGCAGAGAAACATATCAAGCAGATGATTGAAGCAGTGAAGAAAAATGCCTAGCGTGGGTTTATGGTTCTGAGAATACAAACGTTATTTTATCACTTGCGCCAATTTTAGAGCGCGTGTTTACAAGGCATCTATCACCCAAAACAGGGGATATGTAGAGCGAGGAAAAGGAAATTAGCAATAATTATTGTAGCTTAAGCTTAGATAATTTCCATCCTCTCAACCACTACAATGCTGCGTATCTATTTCAAGTTTGCTGTTCGTACTTTTTGGAAAGATAAGTTTTACACGCTGCTCAATATTATTGGTCTGGCAATTGGTATTGCGGTGAGTATTATCATTTTGCTGTACCTGCAAAATGATCTCACTTACGATCAGCACCACGCAAAGCATGAGCAAATTTATCGCTTGGTCACCAACGTGAAGGGGCCGGGAGTAGAATTTCATACTGCCAGTGCCGCACGGGAAATGGGGCCGATGCTATCGGAAGACTACCCAGAGATACTTTCTTTTGTGCGTTTGGAAGGAATGGGACGTATTTTAGTGACGGTGCCCAATGCCGGAGAAGAAAGTCTGTACAACGAAGAAGAGTGGGGGCGGGCAGATTCTACTATCTTCAAAATTTTTACGCATTCCTTTCTTGCGGGAGATCCTACTACCGCGCTGCGGGAGAAGAATAGTGTAGTGCTCACCGAAGCACTAGCTCAGAAATACTTTGGTGAAGAAGAAGCCCTAGGTAAAACCTTGTTGCTGTATGAGAGCAAAGAGAATTTCACGGTTACGGGAGTGATAGAAAATTTACCCGATAACTCTCACGTAAAATTTGATGCGCTCGTATCGTTCATCGAGCCCCGGGAGTGGGCCATGCAAGACGGTGAATTTAATTCGGAGGCCATTTGGAACCCCGATGTGTTTACGTACCTCCTGTTTCCGACAGGGTACAACACCGCTGATTTCTTTGAGAAGCTTCCGCCTTTTCACGAAAAATACATCAAACCCTTCGGTGATAAAGTAAGCAGTGAACTCTGGTTTTATCTGGAGCCGCTAGCTGACGTACACTTTTACTCGGAGCAGGGAGGCGACCAGCCGCAGGGGAACATTGCGTACGTGTATGCTTTCGGGGGGATTGGTCTGTTCATTCTGCTGCTGGCCTGTATTAACTATATGAACTTGGCAACAGCGCGCTCGGGTAACCGCATGAAAGAAATTGGGATGCGAAAAGTGCTGGGTTCCAGCCGTCGGGCGTTAGTTCTTTCCTTCTTAGGTGAATCAGTGCTCTTATCAGTATTGGCACTACTTATTGCCCTCGGTTTGGTCTTTATCGTATTGTACGCCACACCTTTTAACGACTTGATTGAGAAAAGCCTGTCGCTCAACTTGCTACAGAATCTTACGCTACTGGTTGGGGCAGTCAGTATTACATTGTTTATCGGGATAGTTTCCGGCTTGTATCCGGCCTTTTATTTACCCGCCATTTCTAGTGTGCAATCACTGAAAGGGGCGTTTAAGTCATCATCTTCGGGTATTCTGCTCCGGAGAACGCTGGTCACCCTTCAGTTTACTATTTCTATTGCGGTAGTTATTTGTACGCTACTGATGCAAGATCAGATTAGCTACGTACGAAATCAGGAACTAGGCTTTAACCGAGAGCATTTGTTACTGGTGCCAATCCAGGACACGCTGGTGCGAAATCAGCTTCCTTACATTAAAAACGATCTGGAACAGTACGATGGTGTACTAAGCACCACCGTTTCGTACAACGTGCCCGGATTGAGTGTTGGTAATAGTGTTTTTCAAGTAGAGGTTGATTCTAACTTAACCACCCAGGCATTCCGAACCTTTTTTGTAGGGGAAGATTACTTATCGACCATGAATATTTCTTTGTTGGCCGGACGCGATTTTCGCCCGGATATGGCGGGCGATACCGATGGTAAATCATTCATCATTAACGAAGCTGCTGCCAAAGAACTAGGTTGGTACAATCCTAACCGAACAGGGGCTAAGTTGGAAGATGCCCTCAGTGGACGACTGAAATTCTTTCACGGGGAAGAGTTAGGTAACGTAGTGGGTATTGTGCAAGATTTTAATACAAGCTCGTTGCATAATGCGATTGAACCGACAATTATTATTCCTGCTAACCAAGCCGGTGGAGTGTTCTACGCCCGATTGAAGGGAGAAAATATACCGGAAACGATGGACTTTATCGAGGAGAAATGGGCAGCTTACGATCCTAACCATCCGTTTGAGTACGAGTTTCTGGACGAAAGCTTCGATGAATTGTATCGGACTGATGAGCGGCAAAGCTCGCTTATTTCCGTGCTTTCCGGCATCTGCTTGTTTATTTCGTTGTTGGGAGTTTTAGGTTTATCAGCCTTTACTGCCGAGCAGCGCACCAAAGAAGTTGGAGTGCGGAAAGTATTGGGAGCTACCGTTCCACAGATTGTGTACTTACTCTTTAAAGATGTGATGGTGCTGGTTGGGCTAGCTTCACTAT
Source organism: Tunicatimonas pelagia (assembly GCF_030506325.1). Taxonomy (NCBI): domain Bacteria; kingdom Pseudomonadati; phylum Bacteroidota; class Cytophagia; order Cytophagales; family Catalimonadaceae; genus Tunicatimonas; species Tunicatimonas pelagia. The sequence continues at coordinate 4,155,779 of NZ_CP120683.1, forward strand.
TGGCTGCCCCCTTAGCGTACTGGCTAATTGACCGCTGGCTACAGGACTTCGCCTACCGAACTGAGATTAATATCTTACTATTTGTACTCGCCAGTGTGGCTGCCCTCCTTATTGCCTTCACTACTATGAGTTTCCACTCGGTAAAAGCAGCTCGTCGTAATCCGGTAGTAAGTTTGCGGTACGAGTGAGTAGCTCAAAGTGGGCGTACTCAGTTTTTGCAGCAAAGCGTAGGTATAAAAATTTCTGTAGCCCCCTTTTCCGAAGGAAGAGAAAGTGACTTTTGCAATTACTTGATTACCAGTCTTCCAAATTGGCAGCATTTATTTGCTCCGTTTTCTGCCGATGTAGGGCATCAACTAATTGCTGGAGCTGATCTTCTAAAGATGCTTGAATTTGCTCCTCTAGTTGATCTTGCTGCTTATCGCGCCACTTCGGCAGCCACTCGCTTAGCAGCTGAGGAGAATTTTTGTCGGCTACGTAGCGACTGTAGCGATTACGGGTGTAATTCTGAACGTAGATACTATCGGCAGCGTAGCGTAGTTTGCCTTCTTTCAGATCAACCGTAGCCCGATAGGTAAGTAACCCGACCGGGTGCTTTAGTGCCGAACGGTTATACAGCATAAACTGCTGCGGAAACCGAAATGAGGTAGAATCAACACTGATGACTAAGGCAGAATCTTCAGACTGAGTATAGTCTTCTGATTGGAAATACTGTTGGGTGTAACTTTTAAGTTGCGTAAGAGAAAACGCGGTCATTGGCACCACTTGCTGAAAGTATACCTGATTTAGCTGGGCACTTCCTAGAGAAATAGCCCACACTACCAGTAAACAAGACAACCACCGCGTTTTCATAAATTACTCCTATATTAATGGTTTAGAAAGAATATACCGCAGCAAAAATGAATGACGCCAAGGAAGATTGAGTCTCTCCATCTCGGCTAGCAAAGCCAAGGCTATCTTCGTCGGATACTACATCTATTCTAACTTCAGGAATCAATGTTAGATTACCTAATGCAATATTGCTGGATACTGTAAAGTCTATAATATTTTCGCTGTTATCTCCTTCAAACAGTGAGTAATACTCACCTCTCGCCCCAAAAGAAACCGTCTCTGAGGTTGCATATTGGGCGTAAAGGGCGGCACCGTAAAAGCCAAAGTTATCGCCGTCAACATCTTGGATGTCTCCACCTGCAACTTCTTCGCCTGTACCGGTAGTATTAATAGTGGTGTTTAAACCTAGGTAAAAATCATCGCTAAGGTCAATACCCGCTGTAAGGTCAGCTTGGAATGTGGCACCAAGCGACTCATTGTCCAGTAAAATAGGTAGTAAGTCTTCATTAAGCGTACCATCTTGGTCGCCGTAGAGAAAATTCAGATAGGCACTCACTCCGTTATTATCATAGCCCAATTGCGCTCCTAAGGTGTAAGTATCAAACAGATTAAAATCGGTGTAGTCGGTTGGGTTCATAACCGCTAACATCGCTGAAAAACCATCAGCTAGTGCGAAATCAGCTTTCAGCCCGGTATGGGAGAACGGGCCCGTTGAGAACATATACGAAGTTGAGTAATTGAAATTGCCAGTAGGAGAAATTACTTCGTAGCCCAAGAAAGTATTGAAGTTACCTAGTGTTAGCGTAACGGCATCACTTGCATTGTAATAGACATACAATTGGTTGATGATATTAGATGATCCGGTAGAATTGAAAACAGCTTCTTGCCCCCGTGGCCCGAATACCAAGTCGGCTACAAACCCAACCTTCTCGCCTTCGTAGGAAGAAATCAGATTTACCATACCTAACCCAAAACCAGGGCGGTTGGCAAATGAAGTAGCCGGAGCTGAGAAACCTAAGCCATCGTCACCGTCTATAGCCCGGTTGAAGGAATTGGCGTTATAGCGGAAGTAAGTGTCTACCGAACCGGAGAACGAGAATGAACCTTCATCTTGCGCTAAAAGGGGCAGACTAAAGAAGGTTGCTAATGCGAATGTGAGTAGATTAATTTTTTTCATGTTTTTTGAAGTCCGTGTGTTACGTATGAATATGATAGGCTGAGGCAATAGGTGCCCTGACCACTAATTAGTGATGAACCTATTGAGAATAAGAAATGGATCAGTGATAAAGTGAAGCCGGAGCGGTATTCGCTCCGGTCAATAGCAGAGAATTATTATTCGTATACGATGGTGTAGCCCCGCATACCGTGTTCGTGGCTGTCTAAGCCTTCCTTTTCGTGCTGAGCCGAAACCCGAAGCCCCATCGCTTTATCAATAACGAAGAAGATAAGCATGGCCGAAGCAAACGCAGCCGCTCCGCAAGCCAAAATGCTTACCAACTGAATTACAAATTGGCTCCAGCCAGCCATGGTGCCGAATATACCAACAGCTAGTGTACCAAAAACCCCGCAGGTAAGGTGAACCGACACGGCTCCAACGCAATCATCGAGCTTCAGTTTATCCATAGCAATAGCTGATAATACGACCAAGCCTCCCGAAATTAATCCGATAATCATGGCTTCGTAAGGGCTCATTAAGTCGGCACCAGCGGTAATCCCGACCAATCCGGCCAAAACACCATTAAGTACCATGCCCAAGTCCAGGCGTTTGAACGTGAAGTACGCCATTATGTAGCCGCCAACCGCTCCGCAGGCTGCTGCTAGTGAGGTAGTGACTAGTACTTTAGAAACTGTTTCGGGTTCGGCCGAAAGCACTGAGCCACCGTTGAACCCAAACCAACCGAACCAAAGCAAGAATACGCCCATGGTTGCCAGGGGTACACTAGAACCCGGAAAGTCGTTTACTTTGCCATTGGCATATTTACCCAAGCGTGGGCCCAAGATCATGATTCCGGCCAGAGCACCCCAACCGCCTACGGAGTGTACTAACGTAGAACCGGCAAAATCGTAGAAACCATAGGTGCTTAAGAAGCCACCGCCCCACTGCCAGCTACCAATAATTGGGTATACTAAACCAACGAAGAGTACTGTAAAAATCAGATAGCCGTTAATTTTAATTCGTTCGGCTACTGCCCCCGATACAATGGTGGCCGCAGTAGCAGCGAACATTCCTTGAAATAAGAAGTCTGTCCAATAGGTATAGCCCCCATCAGCATAGCCTAATGAGTCGTAATCGGCTCCGGGTCCCAGATTGAATCCGGCGAAATTAACAATGAAACCCTCACCTCCTGGGTACATTAGATTAAACCCGATAAGAGCGTAAGAAATTAGTCCAATAGCTGGGGTCAGCGTATTTTTGAAGAGAATATTAACTGTATTTTTTGATTGAGTAAATCCAGCTTCAACGCCCGCAAAGCCTAGGTGCATGATGAATACCAAGAAGGTAGCCACCATCATCCAAACATTGTTGGTGGTTAGCAGCGTTTGAGAAACCTGACTTCCCAGATCAGCCACTGCGGTAGCGGTTTGTGCCAATGAAGTGAGGTGTAAAATTTCGTTTTCCATAAGATTAGATAAATTGATTAGTAATAGGACAGAATTTTATTTTGAGAAATGGAAAGTAAGGGCTATTATATTTAATACGCAAAAAAATACGTACAAAAAGTACGTAAAACTACGCGATGTAATAGCAGATATTGATTGATAATGACTAAATTATTATGCTATTCTTAATAAAAAGGCCTACATGTAAACAATTTTTAAATAGCGCAAACGTAAACTACGTATTTTTTAGATGAGTAATAAATTTCATGGCCTATTTGCCAATTTGATACGTAGATAAAAAAAGTTTATTTATTTAGTTAAATAACCATATAATTCAATCCTAGACCAACCCTTCTTGTTGAGCCAACTGCACCATCATCTTCCAGTTGTTTACTCCCAATTTTTTCATAATCCGAAACCGATGGGTTTCAATAGTACGGACGCTATTATTCAGTGCCTGAGCAATCTCTTCGTTAGACTGCCGGTCGGTAATTCGCTTTAGTATTTCTCGCTCCCGTTTCGTGAGATGGTACGCATCAGTAGCTGAGTCTTTTTTAAGAAAAGAGTCAATCAGCACCTGCGATATGCTACCGCTAAAGTACTTATGCCCTCGGTGAACCGAGCGGATAGCTCGCATCAATTCTTCTTTGGTAGCATCTTTTAGTAGGTAGCCGTCGGCCCCATTGCGAGCGGAGCGCAGCACGTATTCGTCGTGGGCGTACATAGAAATAATCAGAGAGCGGGTTTGCTGAGAATATTCGGGTAGTCGGCAAACCGTTTCTATTCCGTCCATGTGCGGCATCCGAATGTCTAGCAATACAATATCTGGCTGTAATCTTCCTACTTTACTGAGAGCTTCAGTACCGGTTGCGGCTTCTCCCACTACCGAAAAATCGCCCTCGCTTTCCAGCAACATTCTTAGACCGTCTCTCACCACCGTGTGGTCGTCAGCTAATACGATAGTTATCATATACTACTTCTTTTTGGTAAGACAGGGGCACCTGAACCAAAACGTTAGTACCTTTTCCTGGTTTAGAGGTCACGGTAAACTTACCGTGTAGGTATTTAGCGCGCTCTTCCATATTCCCTAAGCCGCGGCCAGTTACCTTTGCTTCGGGTACGCTGTTCGCTAGCGTCTCAAAGCCAATGCCATCGTCTACTATTGATACCCACAGCGTAGTACGATTGTGGCGCAAGCTGATTTGAATCTGAGTGGCTTGGGCGTATTTGAGGGCGTTGGTTAAACTTTCCTGAACAATTCGGTAGAGATTTGTTTCTACGTGCTCTTCCATCCGTTGGTCAAACTGAGTATGATTGACAAAAAGTATTCTCTTTCGGGTGATGCGACTCATCTCCTGGGCAAAGTCCTTTAGCACGGGTGCAAGTCCGTAGTCGGACAGTACGCTGGGCATTAGGTGAAAGGAAGTCTGACGCACTTTGATAATGCTTTCGCGTAATAGTTGCCCAATGCCATTAAGTTGCTGACGCATGTTGCCATCGTGGGCTTGCGATGATAAAGCCTCTACATTGTACTTAAGAGCCGTGAGCGACTGCCCAATATTATCGTGCAAGTCCATCGCAATCCGTTGTCGCTCCTCCTCTTGCGCCTGAAGCACCAGCACCGAGCGCATTCGCTGCTCCTGTACCTTCTGTTTAATCTTAGCCCGACTGGCTAAATTCAACTGTTCTATTGCTTCCTTTTTTTCGGTAATATCTACTCCGAGCAACAAGTACTGGTAAAGCTCACCTTGGTCATTTTTGACCGGTACCAGTGTTGCGGTGAGCCAAAACAGCTGTTGACAGTAGTTTGTACAAGCCCAATCCTGACAGCAGTACCCTTGCTGTTGCACTTCATCAAGAGCTGTTTTTAGATCAGCATCTGGTATTTGAAGTAAGTCAGGAATGGTCGTTGGATTATAGTCGTTAGGTAAGCCCAATTGCTGGCGGAACTGCGGACTGATGTACAGTAGCTGTCCGTAACAATCTATCTTAGCAAAAAGAGTAGCTTGCTCAACGGCAAAATGAATGTTACTCAGGTATTTGTGCGACTTCTCCAGTGAAGAGAACAATAGCTGACGCTCTTGAGCCAAGGTTTTGGCCTGCGTTCGGGACTGACTCAAAATCACTAAAAATTTACGGACAAAGCGGGCTACCGGGCGGAATATGAACAAGATAACCAGCACAATAATGCTTAACGATAAGTACGTAAGAAACTGCTGCATTAGAATGAGCCGATCAATCCGGGCTTGAGCTTCTTGCTTGTACTGACCAACTACCGATTGCATTCCGGCGAGATAGTCTGCCTCAGCAAGCAGCAAAGCATGAATATGCGGATGGTATTTTGCCGAAGTAACCTTGTTGGGTTGGCGAAAGAGCACGACCAAAGCTTGCCCGTGAGTAACTAATTCTTGATAAACGGGCTGAACTGACTGAAGGAGAGTATCTACATTTTGCACCAATGCTAGGTGACTATGCTGCTGCGCTAACAAACTTTGAGTATGAATTAATTGACTGACAGTATAAGCCAATTCAGTGTAGTAGGGCATTCGCAGCACACTATCTAGAGAAGTTAGCAACAAAGCCGATTTTAGTAATTGCTGCCCTAGTAAAGCTTGTTGCCCCGCCAAATTGAGTAAGTGAGCATCTGACATTTGCTCTTGCATTTTTTGCTTTACAAACCAATTGCTCGCTAATATCGTGAGAGCGATTAGGCCAGAGGCTAACAGGTAACGAATACTAAGGGTTTGGAATATTCGTTGGTGTAGCGAGGAAGAAGCTGAATTTATTGAGCGTTTAAAAAGCATTGATTGAAACAAAGTAACGCACTTTTGTCAATCTACGCAATTAATTAGAAGTTTATAAAAAAGCGAACTCCGAAGAGCCCGCTTCACTAAACACTATTTGAAATCATTTACATATCAGATTCTTCTGAAGCATTCTTCAGTTCACCTTCTTCAGAATAGGTTAGGGTGATGTTTGTATTCTCGTCTTTCACTTCAATTTCATATTGAGTTGTAGAGACTATCTTTTCTATGCTTTCCCCGCCAACACTGTTGCCAGATTCTACCCGTGATCGCTCGTTCAAATCATTATGATACGTAGGGTCGACAACTTCGTCAGAAAATGATTGTATGGCTGAAGCATCATCTTTTACTTCGTAGACTGCCACAATTTCCTGATTACTGTATTCACTATTTTCAAAACTGCTGAGCACACTTTCGGGCAAATCAGCTGGGCTGATTTCCGTTTTAGTCTGAGGGATAATTTCCAAATCTGCGTCGCCCTGCGGATAAGTTCCGTACTGGTTATGCTGATAATCAGCCGAAGGTTGAGCGCGATCGTTCAGTATATCTTGTTCCACTCTGGGGTCAGGCTGTTCCTCAGCTGTCTTAGTATTCTGCGCGTTTAGTTGTAAACTACTTAAAGCTGCTCCTACAGCGAGTATTGCGATAAATTTATTCATCTCTGAAAAATATTTTATAGTAAAAAAAGTAAAATGCTCACTTCATACCCTGAAAATACTATGCCAGCAGCTTATTAGTTATGTACCATTACTTTTTCCCGCTAAGGTGGGAAAGTATTTCAACAGACTGGGGAGTAGGTAGGTATATAACCCACTATAAGCCAGAAAGATATAAATGATCGTAATGGATGATGGGCTTTTTATCAGATTGGCCTACTAAGGTTTGCGCCTGAGAAGAAGCATAATATGATTTCCCCAGCCCGATTACATTTCCCTGGTACTTTAGTTGCACAACTTCACCCTTAGAGAATTCACCCTCTATTTTAATAACACCTACCAGTAGCAGGCTATTTGCTTGCTCCTGTTGGGTAAGAGCGCGATACGCCCCATCGTTTACGTGAACACTGCCTTGCTGGGCGTTCTCTGCTTGCCCGATCCAGCGTTTTACCGGAGAAACTTTTCGATTGGGCAGAAAATGTGTTCCCACCTTTTGCCCTTCGATTACTTTTTCTAGCGCATTCTCGGCTTGTCCGTTCACAATATACACCCCAATGCCCAGATCAGCCAGTTTGCGGGCAATCCTACTCTTAGTACGCATTCCACCCCGCCCAAAATCTGACTTTTCAGCTGAGATCAGTGCATTGAGTGGTTGTTGCGGGGCTACTTCAGTAATGAGCCTAGCACCCACTTGGTTGGGCGGGCGATCATAGATGCCGTCAACATTCGTTAAAATAATGAGTCGCTGAGCACCCATCATAGAAGCCAGTAGCCCCGCTAGCTCATCATTATCGGTAAACATTAGCTCAGTGACCGACACCACGTCGTTCTCGTTGACAATCGGCAGTACTTGATGACGAAGAATGCCATCCAGACAATTGCGAATATTCAGATAATGCCGTCGGCTGCGAAAATCTTCTTTGGTGACCAAAATCTGAGCACAGGTAGTGTTGTGCTCTCCGAACAGATCTCGGTAAAGCTGCATTAGTTGCGCCTGCCCCACTGCGGCTAATACCTGACGTTGCGTAACCGGGTCAGTCTTTTGTCCATCAGTAACCTGCTGCCGTCCGGCAGTAACTGCCCCTGATGAGACTAGTAATACATCGTATCCACTTTGGCGTAGGTCGGCCATCTGCTTCACCAGGGTACGTAGCAAAAATGTGTTTAACGAACCGTTAGGCCGGGCAATTACATTAGAGCCAATTTTTACAATTAAGACAGGGCGGTCCACTCTTTAACAATAAAAGCTGTGATAATAATTTTCTTGCAAGCTACTGGCTATTGGTAAGATCCGCAAAAAAAATAACCAACCTCCAAAAGAGATTGGTTATCTGCGTATGAGACGTAATTCTACCTTCCTACTGTACCTATGAATCTATTTACCTATGAGATATTCTATTGCTTACTTTGGTGGTGATAACGAATATTTCCTTACTGATTTGCAATGTTTATTAGTTAGTAGGGCTACTTCACCAAATGTCATCACTGCGTTGAATTTTTTTTGAGATTTTTTTAAAAGTCCTAGCTAGTGCACTCAGTAACAGCTTATTTCGTAGAATAAAAAAGACTCCAGAACGAAGTGTGCCCCGCCTAGTCCGAAGTATTACTTATTAGCCAAAAGGAATGGAGAAAGGTTGAATAATGAAAAAACAGAACTTATGGATCACTACTGGCTACGAAATCTGTTCTATTCATGGCTTAGATGGACTAAAAGTTGAACAGCTTGCTAGGGTTGTTGGAGTTAGTAAATCTTCTTTTTACCATCACTTTGCTGACCTTGAGTGTTTTACTAAAATTCTTTTCGACTATCATTTTGAATGTTGTGGTATTTTGGCCAGTAAGGAAAAAAGCTGCATTCAAATCTATCCAGATTTAATCAATATCCTTCTAGAGCATAAAACTGATTTATTATTCCATCGTCAGCTTAGGATTGATCGTAAGAACAGCCAAGTAGAGAAAGCATTAGTGAAGGCAAACAGTATACTCGGAAATTACTCAATGATGCTATGGGCCAAAGACATCAATCATAATTTATCTCAAAATCAGTTGGACGGATTATTTAAGATTGCTACCGACGATTTTTATATGAGGATTAATGAAAATAACCTGAACTACGAATACCTTTCCAGCTATTTTAAAGAGTTGGGGAAAGCAACAAAACAACTTGTGAGCCAATTGTACGCAACCGACTAAAAACCTAATCATCTCATTGATAGCTTTGCTTAAAATAAAATATCAATGTTATGACAATAAAAACCCATAAGTTGTGGCTAAAAATCTCTTCCGTAGCTATTATCGCCTACGCCTTACTTTTTTTTCTTGGTTCGCTTGACGCTCTGCATAGACCGATTGAAGTGGTGTTAGACCTGTCTGCATGGCCGTTTGATGGACTTCAGAATTATGATGCTCAAACAACCGTATTTCTGTCAGCTATTTTAGGCGGAGTACTGTTCGGATGGGCCATGTTAATTTGGCTGTTATCGGATATTTACGAGAAAGAACCTGAAACAATACGAAAAGCAGTACTCTTTAGTTTATTCGCTTGGTTTGTGGTTGACAGTGTAGGGTGCATCCTTTCAGGAGATAGTAGCAACGCAATAACTAATATAGCCCTCCTTCTTATACTGGTTGGGCCACTGTGGACAAAACCCAAAGAAAAAATTAAAATACGATAACACCGTGTGTAATCAATGGCGGGCTTACTATTAAATTTGGGATGAGTATACGCACTAAAATTGGTAGTAACAGGCAAGTAATCATTCTAAAACCTGTTACTGCTCGTACCGAATACTAGTAACTGCAAGCTAAAAACAATACCAGAAGATTGATGCAAATAAACAAAGTACGTGTAAATGAGATGGACAAATTACAGGAAATCGGAAAACGAACCTTTGCTGAGACTTATTCTTCAGGTAACAGTGAAGAGAATATGACCGAATATTTGAAAAGTCAATTCTCCACAAAGAAGCTAGAGACAGAACTAACTGACAAAAATACTGCATTCTACTTTGCAAAACTGGGCGGAAAAGTAATTGGCTATTTGAAGATCAATCTTGGACAATCGCAGACCGAAATAAAAGACGGAAATGCCCTTGAAATAGAGCGAATTTACGTACTAAAAGAGTTTCAAGGAAAAAAAGTTGGGCAGCTTCTCTGTAAAAAAGCAGTTGAATTAGCCAGAAAACAAAATGTGGATTACGTTTGGTTGGGAGTTTGGGAGCACAACCCAAGAGCCATCCGGTTTTATGAGAAAAATGGATTTGTAGCATTCGACAGCCATATTTTTAAACTTGGGAACGAGGAGCAGACCGACATAATGATGAAACTAGAATTGAATTAAAAAAGCAGCAGTAAAACTTTCCTGTTCAACGGTTTTTTTCAGAAATGTAAAATTCTCTCTAACTTCGCGTGTTTTCTTTAAGTTTACCAACTAGCACAACTTATCCCACTAATATGGCGTGGTTCCGACGGAAAGATAAAGGGATTCAAACACCTACTGAAGCAAAGAAAGAAGCCCCCGATGGGCTGTGGTTCAAAACTCCCAGTGGAAAGATCATTCATACCCGCGAGCTGAAAAATAATGCTTACGTAGTGCCCGAAGACGGCTATCACGTGCGGATTGGCTCTAAAGAGTACTTCGAGCTGCTGTTTGATGATAACCAGTTTACTGAACTGGACAATGGGCTAGAGTCAGGTGACCCGCTGATGTTTGTAGATAGCAAGCCTTACCCGGATCGGATAAAAGCGGCTCAGAAAAAAACTGAACTCAAAGATGCAGTTCGTACCGCGCATGGCAAACTACATGGTATTCCTTTAGTAATTGCTTGCATGGATTTTTCATTCGTAGGCGGTTCTATGGGTTCAGTAGTAGGTGAAAAAATTGCCCGGGCTATTGACTACTCCTTAGAGAATAAGGTTCCGTTTCTAATGATTTCTAAGTCGGGCGGTGCCCGAATGATGGAAGCAGGCTTCTCGCTTATGCAAATGGCTAAAACCTCGGCTAAACTAGCCCTGCTTGACCAAGCAAAAGTGCCCTATATTTCGCTGATGACTGATCCCACTACCGGAGGAGTTACGGCTTCTTACGCAATGCTGGGCGATTTTAATATTGCCGAACCCGGTGCGCTGATCGGCTTTGCCGGGCCACGGGTTATTGAGCAGACCATTGGTAAAACTCTGCCTAAAGGCTTTCAGAGCTCGGAATTTCTGTTGGAACACGGTTTTCTGGATTTTATCGTTGATCGCCGAAATCTGAAAAGCCGCTTATCTACGCTACTACGCATGTTGGAGTAAGTAGCAAATCGTACCTTAATGTGTAGTTCGATGGCTTGATTATTGAGCATACTCACCCATTCTGTCATTCAAAAAAAATAACTTAGGTACACATGGGAATATGGGATGCTTTTTTTAATCGTCAGGGACGGAACCGGGAGCGAGAGTATATTAACCAATTATTTCGGATAGCTTGGGCCGACGGAAGCTTAGACAAGATAGAAGTAGAGTATATTTATTCGGTGGGAAAAAAGTTGGGTATGACCAAGGAAGAACTTGAAGATACCCGCGATAATTTCAACCCGGACACCCTTGCGTACAAACCGCCCCGCAAGCGCGAAGAGCGATTTTTCATGCTCTTCTATTTAATTAATATGATCCGGGCTGATGGTGTAATTCATCCTGAAGAAATGCGGATTACCGAGAACATTGTGATGAAACTCGGCTACTCACCCGATACGGTAGACACTATTTTAAAGACCATCAAAATCAATCAAGATCAAGGAATGTCCCCCGAAGAAACCTACGCCAGCTTGACTGAGAAGCTAAGTTAAAAAGAGAGCATTCATATTTCCTTTTGCTAATAGAATTAGGACTAGTATGAAAAATCGTCGTTTCATCTATCGTTGAAATAAAGCTAAGGTGCATAATATGTCACGAACTGTTTATTGGGTTCGTACCAAATTATGAGTCCATGACGAGCCTCAGGATCACCATGTTCCAATATGTCTCCCTCAAAACTATCAAGATAGCTAGCATATTCAGCTTCGCTAATATTCATTCCTTCATCCTTGAAGGATATCATTCCCATGCTGATAGCGGTTTTTCTGTCGATTCCTGGGTAATCATCCCGAGAACTTAATTGGGGTAGTGCGTGAAAAATAGCAATTGTCAGTACCACCCAGGGACTCATCTTTTCGTAGCCAAATAATTCTTCATCATCTCTGAGTGATAAAAAAGGATTCTTCAACTCTTCTTTCCATAATACTTCTCCTTCTCTTGACCATGTAGAGCTTACAAATACATCATTATCAAGAACATGCACTCGTGAACAGATAGTATCTGACTCACTAATACCATCAATATCTCCGATGACTAGTATAGTTGTATCAATAGGTTCTCCTTCAAATTTGCTAATGGTTCGAAGGAGCTCCTCAATAAATTGTTTGCTTCTTGTATCGGCACCTTCAAGTAAGTCTTCGTACCTATTAATAGTGAGTGGATCGATTCTGAGAGACTTTCGTTTAAGATTATTCTCTAGATCAACAATTAGTTTAATATTCTTCTGCTCGACAGCAGTTAATAAGGAATCTACATTTTGATATTTTGGCTTATACCAATCGTACTTGCTAAAGTATTCGGCTAGATCTTCAGACTTGAATACATAACCATGCTTGGCGAATATCTCATTTCTAAGAATCTTTAGTTCATCAAGTGATTTGCTTTTCAGATCAGATCTGGTGTACGCTACTTCTTCTATAATCTCTTCTTTTTCTTGTTGAGGAGTAGCACAAGAGACAAAGAGGATGGCTATAGCTATTATTATATTTCTCACTCTACAACTATTTAATTGCTTATTTACCAGCAACTACCACGTCGTGGGTCGCCGCCCACTGAAAGAGGTTTTGCTTTTGCAGGGCGTTCGCCATCAGGTCGGGGAAGAGATCGGGGGTGCAGGCGAAAGCCGGAATGTTGTTTGCAGCTAAGAAAGCTGCGTTACCATGATCGAAGTAGGGTTTACCTTCATCGTTTAGCGCTAGCAACACGACTAGTTGTACTCCACTACCTACCAGCGAAAGAATTCGCTTCTTCATTTCGGCTACGTTGCCACCTTCGCACAGGTCGGTGATGAGTACCAGCACGGTATCGTTGGGACGGGTGACGGACTGTTGGCAGTAGCGAAGGGCTCGCTCAATATCGGTTCCTCCGCCCAGCTGCACTCCAAATAACAAATCAACCGGGTCTTGTAAGTCTTCGGTCAAATCGGCTACCGAGGTGTCAAATACCACCATGCGAGTGTTTACCGCCGGAATGGAAGCCATCACCGCCCCAAAAATGCCGGAATACACTACTGATGTACCCATCGATCCGCTCTGATCTACGCACAGAATAATGTCCTTCAGCGCACTGCGTTTGCGCCCGTAACCAATCCGGGTCTCGGGAATAATGGTTTTGTATTCGGCCTGGTAGTGCTTGAGGTTACGCAGAATAGTCGCATGCCAGTTGATTTCGTTATGTCTCGGGCGTTTGTTTCTCACCGAGCGGTTCAAGCTTCCGGTAACGGCCTGCTGCATAGGCTGGGTGAGTTTCTTCATCAGTGCATCGACTACCTTTTGTACCACTTCGCGGGCAGTATCTTTGGTCTTATCAGGAATCACCCGTGATAAGGTCATCAGGTTGGCGACGAGTTGCACATCGGGTTCCACTGCTTGCAGCATTTCCGGCTCGGTGAGCATGGAAGTGAGGTTAAGCCGTTTGAAGGCGTCTTGCTGCATCACTTGCACCACCGAACTGGGAAAGTAGGTCCGAATATCCCCCAGCCAGCGGGCTACGTTAGGCGAACTAGGTCCTAATCCACTGCCTCGTTCACCATCATAAAGTGCCGTCAGCGATTGATCTATAATCTGGTCGGATCCGCTCAAGCTCACTCCGGTGCCGTCCGCTTCGCCTTCCCCCAGAATTAATCGCCATCGTCTTAACTGTTCACTATTCATTCGTTGCAGTTTTTAGACCTAACAATTGCTTCACTAGCGGTAAAGCCGTGGCGGCTCGCTCGTGATTGAATCCGGTATCCGGAGATACGCCCGCGGCTACCGAAACCGACTGTTTGCCATTTTTGGCTTTCTCTCCCAGTTTTCGTCGTTCGGGTTTGGAGAAAGTAGCAAAGCTGCGGCGCAGTACCGGAAGTATCTGCACCAATATTTCTTCGTCTAACTGAGCTACCCACTGATCAAGTAATCCCCACAGGGTTTCATCCAGAATTAGCACCATGCCGCTTCCCTGAAGAAAACCTTCCAGCCAGGCAGCAGAGTAACTTGTTGATTGAGCCGACGAAAGGGCTAAGGAAAATTTCTGGGTAATGATGTCATCGTTCCAGATACTGCTTTCCGATAAAATCCGGCAGGCTTTACCCGCTATAATTCCGTTGATCTGCGAGTGGTCAGCCAGGCTTACCAACGCCTGATGCCAGAGCTGGGTATAATCATCCCGTTGAAGAATTCGTAATGCACTGTCCATTTCCTGAATTCTGTCAAAGGCTTCCGCAGCACTATCCTCGTTCAATGAAGTACAAGCATTGGGCAAACCAATACTGATTCGAGAAACTAAGCTATCTAGCACATGATTAATCATGGCGGTGTCGGTCTGACGGACATCGCCGTAGCGACTGATATTGGCCAACGGCGGTAGAGCCTGCATAAGTTGGAAAATATCGCCTGAAAGAGCCGCCAATTCATCCAGCTTCTGTAGCAAGTCAGTCAGAGCCGTCGGTAAGTTGGCAGGTAGGGTCTGCTCCAGTAATTGGGCTACCTCGCGTAAGGCCGAGACTTGAGTCAATTGCTGCCTGATGTAAGCCGAAGCCGCAGTTGCCACGGTATTACCCCAAATGCCTTTTTCTATAATCCGAATGGCAATCTCCGGCTCCCAGTATAAATTCCACTGTTCCTTAAAGGTTCCCTTGCCCGATACGTGGGCTGGGGTGCCCCAGTTAATGCCTAATACGTACAAGCGATGGAGAAACTGGCTTCTTTCCCGATCCAAATCTTTCCGTAAATCCAACGTTAAGGCTTTGCGCTCGTCGCTGGGTTTTAGGCGGAGCTTTTTCTGATGCTGTAGCACATCCGACTGAAGCGGAACGGCGGGTACTTCGCTGGGCACTTCGCCCATTCGCTGCCCTACGATCAGAGCTTCCTGTACCAAATCTAGCAGGCTATCATCACCAAAAGATAGTACGGTATTGGTTGCTTCGTTGTACTCGGCCAAACCAGGTCGAGCCAAGTCTCTGAGGGCGGCTAGGGTGTCAGCCAGTCGGATGGCTTCAATCACGTGGGCGGTGGAAGTATCCATTTGGTGATGACGAAATACGCAAGCTACCTGGGTCATCCAGCCGTAGCCTCGCTCGTCGGGCTTAGCCTGCCAGATATGGTGGTACCAACCGGGTGACATCACTCCAGCTCCGTAGCCACTGGCAAACGTCAAGCGACGATACGTCCAGGGAATCCAGGTAGTTTCTATTTTGCATTTGGGTAGTCCTTTCAGAAGAAAGTTATCCTCTTTTTTAGGAGGACGATTTACTAAAGCCGGGGCATGCCAGGCACCGCAAACCACGGCTATGGTTTCATGATTTTTCTCTGCTTCGTGCAGAATTTTACGCATGTAGGCTTCCCGCAAGTCGTTCTCCCGATCTTCGGGTAAATCCAGCGTATCTCGTAGAGCAGTCATACCTTCCAGAATGGCGGCGAAGCTATCTTCATGGTTTAGGCGTAATTCAAACTGATGCTCCCACCACAGTTCGGTATCCGCAAATCCGGCAGCTCGTGCCAGATGGGTAAGCGGGTATTCCGCCACATTGGTTTTTGCCTTTTCTGGCTTACTATCTTTTTCTTCCGATTCTTCGGGAGTAGCGAAGCGGTGTGCCAGTGGTAAGTCCATAAACTGCACCGGAATACTGTTTTTCAGACCGTACTGAATTGCCTGCCATTCGGGAGAAAAATCCGCAAACGGATAAAAGGAAGCCTGCTGAGGTTGATCGGTGCGATAGGCTAATATGGCTACGGGTGGCTTAATATCGGGATTTTGTACGTAGGAGAGAATACCATCGGCCTCCGGTGGCCCTTCTACCAGCAGCACATCGGGCTTGAGTTGCTCCAGAGCCGCTTGTAGGCTACGGGCTGAACCCGGTCCGTGATGCCGAATACCTAAAACGTGTACGGACATAGTGAATTGGTTAAACTAGTTCCCGGCAAGCTCGGTACATATCTTTCCAGCCGTCGCGGGTCTTCACTACCGTTTCCAGATACTCTTGCCAGACGACTTTATCCTGAACCGGATCTTTCACCACAGCTCCCACTAAACCAGAGGCAATATCTTCGGCACTCAACTGCCCGTCACCAAAGTGACCAGAAAGCGCCATGCCACTGTTCACTACCGAAATGGCCTCGGCTGTGCTGAGGGTTCCAGTAGGGCTTTTTAGCTTAGTTTTTCCGTCTTCGGTCATACCCGAGCGCAGCTCCCGGAAGATGGTCACAATTCGTTTGATTTCTTCCAGAGCTGGTACCTCAGCGGGTAACTGTAGTGCTTTACTGACACTTTCTACCCGGCGACGTACAATATCAATTTCTTCGTCCATGCTGCTCGGAGTAGGTAGAATCACGGTATTGAATCGCCTTTTCAACGCTCCCGAAAGCTCATTCACTCCCTTATCGCGATTGTTGGCCGTAGCAATTACATTGAATCCGCTCACTGCTTGCACTTCGGTATTCAATTCCGGAACTGGCATGGTTTTCTCCGAAAGAATGGTAATTAGCGTGTCCTGTACATCGGCAGTAATACGGGTAAGCTCCTCTACTCGGGCGATTTTTCCGTCCTGCATCGCCCGCATCATGGGAGTTTCTACTAGTGCATCGGCCGAGGGACCTTCCGCTAGTAGCTTGGCGTAGTTCCAGCCGTAGCGAATCGCTTCTTCGCTAGTACCCGCCGTGCCCTGAATCAGTAAAGTTGAATCGCCACTAACGGCGGCGGCCAGATGCTCAGCTACCCAAGACTTAGCGGTACCCGGCAAACCGTACAGTAGCAACGCCCGGTCGGTAGTGAGGGTAGCAACGGCAATTTCCATCAGTCGCTTATTACCGATGTATTTGGGAGTTACTTCAAAGCCATTTTTTAGTTTTCCACCTACCAAGTAGGTTACCACTGCCCAGGGCGACATGTTCCACCGGGGAGGTGCCGAATGAGAATCAGCTTTCTTTAGCGCCTCTAGTTCTTCTGCAAATAGTTGCTCGGCATGTTGCCGTAATAATTCTGCCATATCCGTATTGGTTATTCGTCAAATGATGATGGTATCTTGGTTTTTAGTTCAATCGTTCTAAATAAATCTCGCAGTATGGTTCGCCAGGTATCGCGTTTTTCATTTTTGGGAGGAAGAAATTCTTCCTGCTGCGCTAAGATTTCAGTGGGCATACATTCAGCTAGCCGCATAAATGCTTCTGTTTCGTAGTGGTACACACCGCGCTGGGCAAAGTTGCGGTACAGCAGTTTCATGGCTGCTTTAGAAAACTCTAATGACCACGGAAAACGCAGCTTATCCAACAGCGGGATAATGTTATTTGCGCTCAGGATGGCATCGGCTCGTTTATGATTGAACAAGCGAGTGAGTGTCTCCGGCAAAGCTCCGGGCAATACTGAAGCGGTGTTCTCGAGCAACACTCTAGTTGCGTTCGAGGCAAGAACGAAGTCTAGCCAGGCGTCAGTCCAGCCACTATTTTGGTGAAAGTCAATCGCGGTGGCCCAAGTGGGTAGGTATTTTTGCAGGGATTTATCGGTAATGAACGGCTTTAGTATTTTTTCAGGTGACAAGCTTAGTTGCTCTTCCCAAACTGTTGGATTGATGAGTGAAAGTACTTGGAAGGTTTGATATTCCTGATCGGAAAAGTTTTTGTCCAAACTTTCGGGCTCTAAGCTGAGTTTTTTTATCCAAACGCCGAGGTCTACATTAGTATTGATTTCAATTTTAGTTGAACCCATTCCCAGCATACCTCCTTTCTTTAACGTTAGCAACTGACTGCATTGCTGATGAAATTGCTGGGTCAGTGTACTCTCGGGTTGCCTTAGTAAAAGCTGCTGAGCCAACGCGGCTACTTTCTTGCTTTTATCCTGCAACATCGTTTCTAGGAATACCAGTTCTTCGGCTGACTGCGGGTTACTCCAGGCACTGAGAAAGTTAAATCGATCAGCGGCATTCTCTTCCTTCCAGGTACTTTGCATCAGCTCCGTAGCCTTAGAGCGATTATGTCGTAGCAGATACTGAAATAGCTGTTTTCGTTGGCGACTGGTACCCGTTTCCCAAATCTCCCGAGTGGATTGACGAAGTATCTGCCAGTCATCGTTCAGGTTGGCTAGCCAGTGGCCTCGCTCGCCCATTACCTTTACTAGTTGCTGTTGTAAGGCTACGTCTTCCTCACCTAGTTTTAGTAACTGAGGCAAGTACTGAGGGGCAATTTTGTATGATTTCTCTGCACAGTGGGTCAACCAAACGAGTAGTAAAGAATAACGGTTTTCACTAATCAGTACTCCTAACAAACGGTTCGCTGCGGTAGGAGGAAAGTTTTCATTCTCAGATTCATCTGAACTATTTTTGTTTGCTGTATCAACATCCAGAACAGGAAACTCCTGACCAGCCCGATAGTAGGAAAGCATGAATGCTGAAAGCTGGAGAAAGCTCGTTTCATCATCCTCACTTGATAGCTGGGCTAACTCCTGCTGAACCGCTTGCGGTAAATTAGCGGTTACGGATTGTGGCGGTGTTTTATCCGTGCCGAGCAGAGCTGCTTTTAGTATCTCGTCAATAGCATTCATATTACAGCAAATGGTATTCTGAGAAAGTCCATACCCCAAGCGGATGCAACACTCGGTTTTCTACGATTCCTGTTACGGTGACAGGCTGACCACCGCTAAGGGCTAGCATTTTCCATCGCCCCTCTTCCGCTACCCGAACTGTCACGGCTTTGCCTGTTGAGTCGGTTAGTAACAACTTTTCTGAAATCCAGTGAGGTGTAACCGCACTCAATATTACCGGAAGTTGATTGGTCTGAAGGTCAAATGAGACTACCTGAGCGTAGCCTGCTTCAAATTCGGCTAAGGTAGCATAACCCGCAGGTTGGCTCATGGGCTGTGTTTGGCGAATCTCCTTTACAATAGCCCGCAAAGGATAGTTACCGGGATAAAAAGTCAACGTAGCTTCTAACTGCGTAGCGGGGAGCAAACTAGTATCACGAGGCTGTCCGGGCGCGATAAACTGAAGAATAAGCGCGTAGCGGTGACTGATTTTTCCCTTGAGCCAGTACCGAATGGTAGTTAGTCGCTCTTCCTGAAATTCCTGTTTACCCAGCACCTGCCAGATGTCTTCTATGCCAACCTGCCGATTCAGCTCATCTTTGGTATACGACCAGCCCAAAGCGGTCTTCACATCTTCCTGTACTCCTGTATCCAACGAATCCCAATACTTAAAGCCTTCGGTGACCAAGTACATTTGGGTTAGGGTTTCCCAAGCCGTGTACTCCCAACCCGCTGCGTGATAGTTAATCTCACCCATTCTTCGGACGAAGTTAGCCAACCCCGGAGCTTGAGCGTCTACCATGCGGGCGGAGGTATTTTTCCAAAACGCCCGATCGCGGGTAGGAAGTGTAGCCAATCCATCGCGTACTAAGTCTTTTAACCAAAGCTGTAGTTCCTCAACTCCGCCCTCAATCTTCTTCATCCGGCTGACGACCCGTTTTTGCCGGGCTTTTTCATCCACCGGTTTCGGATTGGCTTTTCTTTCTTCCCGCTTCTCTCGCTGATTTAGCCAGTCATCTACCCAGTCGGGCGGAGTGGTTTCGGTAAAAGCGTCAGCACTACGGGCCCGAAGCAATAGCAATCCAATAGCGTGTTTGCAGGGAAACTTACGGCTAGGGCAAGAACACTTATAACCAATCTGACGAAGATCAATTCGTACCTGATAGGGTGTACTGCCGCTTCCTTGCACTTCACCCCAAAGACTGGTTTCAGAAGCACCCAACCGGGGCCACTTACTAGGGTTGGCCTGCTTCTTTCCGGCTTTAACCGAAGCGGCATCGGGAGCGAGTTCCAGAATTTGTTCTTCAGTCCATTGCATAAAGTTGCTTGTCGGGATGACAGTTGTTGCTTTCTAGAGATGATAATTAACCATAAAGCAAGATTCGTAATTTCCTGATGAACAGCTAGCTAAAATTGAAAGAGTTCTTACATCGATACTATTTCAAACTTTACGCTGAATCTACCCCGCAAAACCTGATCTTCCCCCGATATAACTAAGGCTTGGCATCTGGGGCGATTTTACTACTTTTGCTGAAACAACATAACTCAGCATGGAAGAACATAAGGTGCAGCAGTTTCGCACCATCAAAATCCGGCGTGAAGATGCCCTAAATTACCATACCCAAGACCAGCCCGGTAAAATTGAAGTCGTTCCCACTAAATTACTAAGTTCTCAAATTGATCTGGCATTGGCCTATTCACCCGGAGTAGCCGAGCCTTGCCGAGAGATTGCTGAACGCCCGGACGATGTTTATAAATATACTGCTAAAGGCAATCTGGTAGGGGTAATCTCTAATGGAACTGCCGTACTAGGTTTAGGTGATATTGGGCCCGAGGCCTCTAAACCCGTGATGGAGGGAAAAGGGGTGCTCTTCAAAAAATTTGCGGGTATCGATGTATTTGATCTGGAAGTGGATGTTAAAGACCCCGATGCCTTTGTTCAGATCGTGAAATCACTAGAACCTACTTTTGGCGGAATCAACTTAGAAGATATTAAAGCCCCGGAGTGCTTTGAGATTGAGCAGCGGCTACGGGAAACGATGAACATCCCGGTGATGCACGACGACCAGCACGGTACGGCGATCATCTCTAGTGCTGCCTTGCTCAATGCGTTGGAATTGGTCGGGAAGAATATCGAGGATATTCAGATTGTGGTGAGTGGAGCGGGAGCCTCAGCGATGGCCTGCATCAAGCTCTACGAGGAACTGGGAGCCCGCCGGGAGAATATTGTGATGTGTGATATTGACGGAGTGCTGTATCAAGGGCGGGAAGACTTGGATGAAATTCGATCATATTTTGCTACCAATCGAAGTGTACGGACGTTAGCCGAAGCTATGCAAGGGGCAGATATGTTTTTAGGGCTTTCTGCCGGAAATATTGTTTCGCCCGAGATGATTAAATCAATGGCAGAACGACCGATTGTCTTCGCTCTGGCAAATCCTGACCCGGAGATTAGCTACGATCTGGCTACCCAAAGCCGAGATGATATTATTATGGCGACCGGACGGTCGGATCATCCTAACCAAGTGAACAACGTTTTGGGTTTTCCTTACATTTTTCGGGGAGCGTTGGATGTGCGGGCGACAGCTATTAACGAAGAAATGAAAATGGCGGCGGTGAAAGCTCTGGCGAAACTAGCGAAAGAACCTACGCCCGAAATTGTCAACAAGGCTTACAGCAGCGATAAAATTATTTTTGGAAAGGAATATCTCATTCCTAAACCGCTTGACCCCCGCCTAATCACCAGTATCTCACCCGCCGTAGCTAAGGCAGCGATGGAAACCGGGGTAGCCCGCACTACCATTGATAACTGGGAGCAATACGATATAGAGCTACAGCAACGTCTGGGGATTGACCAGAAATTGATGTCACAGATTATTTCTAAAGCGAAGAAAGAACCCAAGCGGGTAGTGTTTGCGGAGACTGAGAACGTAAAAATTCTAAAAGCCGCTCAGATTCTTTACGATGAACAGATTGCTATTCCTATTTTGCTCGGAAATCGTCAAAAAATAGAAGCACTGGTTGAAGAGCATCAACTGGAGCTTTCTGCTTGCAAAATTATTGATCCCTACGTAGAGCAAGAACATCGGGAAACATATGGCGATAAGCTGTACGAAAAGCGGAAACGCAAAGGAGTTACCCGGCAAGAAGCCCGTAATGTGATGCGCTCGCGTAATTATTACGGTACCGCAATGGTGGAAAGTGGCGATGCCGATGCCTTCCTCTCCGGTCTTACCAGCGACTACCCGAAAACCGTTCGTCCGGCTTTGCAAGTAATCGGCATGAGTAGCGAAGTGAAACGGGTGGCCGGGATGTACATTGTTCTAAATAAAAAAGGCCCCTTCTTTTTCGCTGATACTACCGTAAACGTAAATCCTACTGTTGAGGAATTAGTGGATATTATTGGGCTGACCGCTTCTTCGGTAAGATCATTTGGTATCACTCCCCGGGTGGCAGTGCTTTCGTATTCTAACTTTGGTTCTAGCAAAGGAGAAGTGCCAGAAAAGACTGCTCGGGCGGTAGCTTTAGCTCAAAAACGCTGGCCTGACCTAATTATTGATGGAGATATTCAAGCAAACACGGCACTCAACGTAGAGTTACAGCAGCAAAGCTACCCGTTTAGCCGACTCGCTGAGCAAGGAGCTAATACCCTGATCTTCCCAGATTTAACTTCCGGAAATATTGCCTACAAACTACTGATGGAAATTGGCAGTGCCGAAGCTATCGGCCCCATTCTACTAGGGATGAATAAACCAGTACATGTACTACAACAAGGTAGTACTGTGCGCGAGATTATCAACATGGTAGCGATTGCCGTAGTAGATGCCCAAGCTCAGCAGACGATTAAGTTGTAAATCGTAGAGTCAACTCACTGTAATGACAGGACTTCTTCATAAAGGACTCGTGCCGATAAAATGTGTATCTTTGCCTGTTCATTTTTGTCTGGGAGACCCCGTCTTGACACAAAAACGAATCGCGCGGCGACCGCCAAAAAAGTCAAGAAAGTTCCAAGCTTCCTCGCACAAAGCTAACGCACACCCCGCTGAACTTTCCAGCCAACGCACTATAGTGACGAGAAATTTTGCACAAATTATTTTCGCAAAAGGTCATGGTGAAAATAGAATAAATAAGCCCTGAACGCTAAGCGTAAGCTCAACACCCAG
Source organism: Tunicatimonas pelagia (assembly GCF_030506325.1). Classification (NCBI taxonomy): domain Bacteria; kingdom Pseudomonadati; phylum Bacteroidota; class Cytophagia; order Cytophagales; family Catalimonadaceae; genus Tunicatimonas; species Tunicatimonas pelagia. Next base: position 4,178,657 of record NZ_CP120683.1, read on the forward strand.
GGCTTACTTATTAAGCCTTATCTCAAAGAGTTCTTACTCCACAGTCAGAGTGTACTGAGGAGTTGGGTTTAGAGGGCAGAAATATACATATTCCCCTTCTTCTAGAGTCACTTCTTGAGAAGCTGCTGTTTCACCGTTAGTAATGGTTTTGGACAAATAAGCTTCCGGAATGTGATGCTTTTGGTCGGTTTTTCCTTTGGGGGCAATTACGAATCCTACTTCGTGGTCTACTCCACTATTGGTTACTTCAAAAACGTAAGTTTCTCCTGCTTTCAAATTAAGCTCTTGCTGAGTGAACTCACCCGTAGTTTGATCTAGTTTAACTACTTCTTGGGCTTGAAGGCTTTGGCTAAATAATCCTCCAGCTACTAAGGCGAATATGAATAGTACTTTCTTCATTTTTTTATCTTTTGTATAGTTCGAGAATGGGATAAGAATAGGTTAAAATATTAGATGGCGGCAACTGCTTCTAAAACAGGGGCAGCCGGAAAATCTACTGGAACTTGCGTGGCTCCGTGAATGAAGTTACTGATGATTTTATCACCAATTACTACGATCACATCAATTAGGTTGGCTTTGGTATAACCAGCGGCGAAGAAATTATCTAGAGCTTCGGTACTAGGTATGCTTCGGTTAATGGTAATGTCTTTCACAAATTTTGCTAAGGCATCTATTTTCTCGTCAAACGAGGCTTCTCCGCTTCTGATTTCCAAGATTTGCTCATCAGTAAAACCGTTCATTTTTCCTAAAGCAGTGTGGGCAGCTAAGCAGTACCGGCATTCGTTCACTTGAGAAACAACTAGGTTAATTACTTCTCGCTCTTTTGCTTTCAGGGTACTTTTACGGTTTTGAAAAGCTAGATAATCGCCTAGGGCAGTGTCATTGTATGCGTAAGCAGCGTATAAGTTGGGAACAAAGCCTAGGCCTTTTTCTAGTTGATCAAAGATGGCTTGGTTATTTTCTGATACTTGTTCGCGAGTAGGAACTTCAAATGTAACTGACATAATTTTATTTGTTTTAAAAGTGTAAAATCGTTTTGTAAAAATTTTAAATACAATAGGTTTTACGGACGGGTTACCCGTAAGTAATTGACAATTCTTCCCGTTGTATTGGCGATTTTACCTTTATTGAGCAGTGAATCTCTAATTTTGGGTGCTTTTAAACTGCTGCGGGGTTTGACCTACCACTCGTTTGAAGAGGCGATGCAGCGAACCTACATCGTTGAAACCTAGCTCGTGGGCAATTTCTTTAGTGCTCTTACTGGTGTAGAGTAGTTGCCTTTTTGCCTCCAGCACAATTCGCTCGTGGATAATTTGCAGAGGTGATTTTTGCTGGTATTTGGCAAAAAGGTTGGACAGGGTTTTGGGAGATCTAAAGAGCAGATCGGCGTAATCTTGCACCGACCGCTTCTCTTTATAATGTATATCCACCAGCACGTTGAATTTACGGATGGTGTCTCGTTGTCCTTCCGGTAGGTCGGGGTAGGGCGACTGATCTTTGGTTAAGCGAGTGATTTTGATAATCAGTCTTTTCAGCAGTATGCGTAGCATTTCTCCCTGAATGGTGTCTTGGGTTCGGCACTCTTCCAGAAACACGTCGTACAGCATATCAAACTTTTTCTGTTCCTCTTGGCTAATGGTAGTAATAGGAGGTTGCTGATTACCGAAGAAGATAACGCCATTGCAGGACGTTTCGTGGTCGTGGTCATTAATACAGTAAAATTCCCGATTGAAAGTAAACGTGGCCAAGTGGGACGATGAATGAGGAAAATCTAGATGCTGCAAAAAGGTAGTAGTCGTAATCTCGTGGGGCTGAAGCTGGAAATCTATTCCATCGACGTTAAGCGAAACGGGTTGGGCACCTTTGTTCCAATGAATACTGATTAAGCTTGGCTGGTGCTGAAACTGTTCACGCTCATTGGTGTAATCAGTACTTAAGGCAAAAAAAGCCCCAACATCTTTCTCTTGATAAGAATAAACCATGCATCAAAAAAATGATAACCGCCACTGCAACCCTCACTAACTGCTAACAATTAACCTACTTTGTAAACTGGAAGACGCAATCCGTTAGAAATTCGCAACTACAAAACTTCTTTATACTGCATTTTATGAAGCTGAGTATAGTAGCCATTGAGCGTTAGTAACTCATCGTGCGTACCTCGCTCCTTAATTTCTCCGTGATCTAACACCAAAATTTGATCGGCATTCTGAATGGTAGATAAGCGGTGAGCAATAACAATAGCGGTTCGTCCCTTCATTAGTCGGGTAATGGCTTCCTGAATAAGCTCTTCGGTTTCGGTATCTACCGAGGAGGTGGCTTCGTCCAGAATAATAATTTCCGGGTTATACACCATTGCTCGTACAAAGGAAATTAGTTGCCGCTGCCCTACTGATAGGGTTGCTCCGCGCTCTTGTACATTATAGTCAAATCCACCCGGCAAACGCTCGATGAACTTGCGCGCTCCCACCAGTTCAGCCGCTTCAAGTACTTTTTCGTAGCTAATATCGGCATTGCCAAGCGTGATATTCTTCTCAATGGTATCGGAAAACAGAAACACATCCTGAAGCACTACGCCGATGTGGCGACGTAATACACTTAGGTCGTAGTCTTTCACTTCGGTACCATCAATTAGAATTGCACCTCGCTTAATGTCGTAGAACCGGCTTAGCAAGTTGATAATAGAGGATTTGCCCGCTCCGGTAGCTCCCACTAACGCCAGGGTTTCTCCGGGTTTCACCTCAAAATTAATATCCTTTAGCACGTAGTCGCGCTCATTGTAAGCGAACCATACATTTTTGAAGAGTACGTGCCCTTCCAGATGATTTTTAGTCTGATGCCCATTATCATCGATATGTTCGGTATTATCCAGCAAATTGAGAATACGCGACGAACTCACAATGCCTAATTGCAACGTATTAAATCGGTCGGCAATTTGCCGGATAGGCCGGAAAAACATGTTAATGTACATGATAAAAGCAATCAGTACGCCAATGGTTACCTCTTCGTGCAGCACACCGCGTGCGCCGTACCACACCAACAAACCGATACCCGTTGCCTGAATAATTTCGGCCACCGGAAAGTAAATGGAGTAATACATTACCGACCGAAGGTGAGCCTGCTTATGTTCATCATTAATTTCGCGAAAGCGTTCGTATTCCCGTTGTTCGCTACTGAAAATCTGGACGATGCTCATCCCGGTGATGTGCTCTTGCACAAAAGAGTTTAGGTTGGAAACCGCGTTGCGTACTTCATTGAAAGCGACTTTCACCTTTTCTTTAAAAACGTAAGTGCTTAGTATCAATAAAGGTAAGGTGGATAAACTCACTAGGGTTAGTTTCCAGTCGATGTAGAACATCACTCCTAGAATAACCACAATCTGAAGAATATCACCAATAATGGCGGCTACGCCTTGGCTAAAAATATCGGAGAGCGTTTCAATATCGGAGATATTACGGGTAACCAGCCTCCCGATAGGAGTACGATCAAAAAACCGCAGACGCAAACTGAGCAAGTGACGATACAGTTTCACTCGGATGTCTCGTACCACACTTTGCCCAATCCAGCCCGAAAGGTAGGTATGAAGATACTGCACAATTCCCTGCACTACGATTAGCCCAATCAACAAGGTTACCATATTCACCAGTCCCTGATAATCGTCTACCAAAATATAATCGTCAATTGCTTTTTGTACAAAGAAAGGCACCGCCGGAGATAGGAACGCGATCAGTATGGTAAGAAATACCAGTCCGTAAAATCGTCCGATGTAGGGCTGCACGTATCGGAAGATTCGTTTAAGTACTTGGGCGTCGATAATGTCGCCGCTGTTAATCCGCTCTTTGTCCATAGTGTACGTTAATCATTTTGCTGGTAAATCTCAGCCGGATACGTTACTTCGGTCAGAAACAAACCGCAGGCATCTACCGAACGGCCCGCTCGCCGACGGTCGTGACTGGCAATAATATCGGCGAAGTTGGTCAAACTGGTGGTTTGGGTTCCAATATCCAGCATAGTACCAACTATGGCTCGAACCATGCCTCGTAAAAAGCGATTGGCTGAAATGGAGAACACCAATCGATCTTCTTCTAATACGTGCCAATTGGCCCGAAAGATGTGGCAATCGTAAGAAGTATTTTGCGTTTTGCTTTTGCTAAAGCAGGCGTAATTTTGTTTCTTGCGCTCAACCAGCTGTTGGGCAGCTTTGTTCATCAAATCCACATCTATTTTTGTAGGGAATAAATAGCTTAATCCGTTCAGAAACGGATTTTTTTTCTGATGAATAAAGTATTGATAACTACGGCGGGTAGCACTAAAGCGGGCGTGAGTATCATCGGTTACGGCCACTAATTCGGTAATACTAATGTCGTGAGGCAGCACCGCATTAAATTTGCGAAGGTATTCTTCTTCAGCCAACAGTCGGTTGCTGTTAAAATGAGCCACTTGCCCCTGAGCATGTACGCCGGCGTCGGTTCGACCACTCCCTACTGTAGTAATAGGTTCTCGTAAAATCTGCGATAACGCTTGGTTGAGTACCTCCTGCACCGAAAGGGCGTTTTGCTGAATTTGCCACCCGTGATACGCTGCGCCACGGTACTTGATGGTTAAAAAGTAGCGCATCAGGTCAGTTTCAATGTAGGGATCATACAGAGACAAAGATAGTAGATTACGGATTTGTTAAGAACAATCGCCTATCTTGCGAACCATCTAATTTACAAATACTTGTAAATTAGATGGTTATGTATTTTATATTAAATTATAAGATTAACAGTGAATACGGAAATTTAACAATAGTTTCATACTTAACTGACAACATCTTGTTTTTTATATCGCTATTTTTAGGAATTCTGTTGGTTAGGAGAAAGTTACTCGGAAAAAGATATTTTTTTGTCTAAAGAAGTAAGCTCAGTGAGTGTTTTAGAAAAGACACATACAGTTGGTCAGTGGCAGTCGGTAGGAAGATACCTATCGGTGTTAGGGGCAATTATTGTGTTTATGCTTTCTATCAATCTGCTTAGTTATTCATTTCAGGGGTTGCAAGAAGATATTGCTTCCTTGATTCTTTCGGTGACCATGAACCCGTTCATTGGGCTGTTCATCGGGCTACTGCTTACGGCTGTTATCCAGAGTAGCTCCATCACTACCTCAATGGTGGTGGCACTAGTGGGTTCTGGAACGATTAGTCTGTCGGCAGCAGTGCCACTAATTATGGGAGCCAACGTAGGAACTACGCTCACTAGTACCGTAATATCGCTGAGTTTTATTACCAGTAAGCGGGCTTTTCGGAAAGCCATCAGTGCGGGAGTGGTTCACGATATTTACAACATAATACTGGTGATTCTACTTTTTCCGCTGGAGTATTACTACCAAACTCTTTCTCGTACCAGCCTATGGCTAGTCAATACTTTAGGAATAGCCGATCCGGAAGCTACCAGCGAGCTTGTGTATCTTGGTTCTTTTTCTGCTGATAGCGTTGATAATCCTTTTATGAGTGCTCTCGGCAACCATTGGATGGTACTGCTATTGGCGTTCAGTATGCTTTTCTTCTCTATTAAGTATATTTCTAATGTAATTTCGCATTCACTCATCGGCGAGTCTAAAGGTAAGGTGAAGAAGTATATTTTCATTAGTCCTTATAAGTCTTTCCTCTGGGGTGGAACTCTTACGGCTGCGGTGCAGTCTAGCTCCATAACTACCTCACTTATTATCCCTCTGGTAGCAACCAATAAAGTTTCTCTGGGAAAATCATTTCCGTTTATTATTGGTGCTAACATAGGTACTACCATTACTGCTCTGATTGCTTCTTTCTTTGCTACTGAGGTGGCGGTAAGCATTGCGATTGTCCATTTGCTATTCAATTTGTTGGGGGTGCTTCTATTTCTTCCCATTGCCTCGGTTCGCCGTGTTCCAATAGGAGTTGCTGCTCTTTTTGGTCGCCTTACCCTTCGCAATCGCCTGTATGGCTTTTTATATATTATACTGATGTTTTTTATTATTCCGTTTCTCCTGATTTACTTCAACCAGTAGTAATCTGTTCTTTTCTAGTCTGTATCAGATGCAATGGCGAGTCTAGCGAGAAACTCATTGCGAATATGCTCTGGGCTGACTATCTTGAAATTTTTAATCACTTTTTACTTAACCACACATGGCCAAGCATTCTGCCTACGACACTTTTGAAGCTCAAAAAGAAAAAATCCAAGAAATTGTTGAGAAGTTAGCTGCCCAGTTTGACCTGGATGAAGAAGACCTCACCACGGTTAAGGAGTGGGGCGTGGCCTTACTTGTTACTGGCGTATCAATCTACATCATCTACCAGCTAATACAGCGATTACTGGGATCGGATGAAGAGTACGAAGAAGAAGAGGAGGATGTAGCTGACCGTACCTCAGCATTTACCGAGATGCTGAAGAAGCAGGCCACTTTAATTCTTATAGCAGTAGCCCGTAGCCAGATTAAGCGTCTTTTCCGATAACCCTTTCTTTTTACCGGAATGTCGGGTTTGTATCAGGCACTGCTTCACCAGCAACAGCAGAAGAAAAAGTCATTAGCGATTTTTATCGATCCTGACCAACTAAATGAGGTAGCCGATACGCTTCGCCTGATTAGTTTAGGAGCAAAGCATCAGATCGATTATTTTCTGGTAGGTGGTAGCTTAATTACGACGAACAATCTGGGCGAAGCTGTTCGCACCATTAAAGATGAATGTGATATTCCGGTTATTCTCTTTCCCGGTAGCAATCTGTACATAGATTCTAGTGCCGATGCTATTCTACTGCTCTCTATTATCTCGGGGCGCAACCCAGATCTACTCATCGGGCAACACGTAGTAGCCGCCCCAATACTGAAGCGAAGCCCGCTCGAGATTATGGCTACCGGCTACATTCTGGTGAATACCGGGAGCACGGCCTCGGCCACCTATCTTAGCCACACTACGCCAATTCCACACGACAAAGCTTCGGTGGCTGCTTGCACGGCAATGGCCGGCGAGATGCTCGGGCTAAAACTTATCTACTTAGATGCTGGAACCGAAGCCGAACGGGCCATCGACCCCAAAATGATTAGTGCCGTTCGGAAGTCAGTAGGCGTTCCCCTGATTGTTGGTGGTGGCATCAATAATCGCTACCAAGCAAGCCGGGCTTACGAGGCTGGTGCTGATATGCTAGTAGTTGGCGGGGTAGAACGTACTGCCGAAACAGTATTACCCGAAATAGCTGAGGTAGTTCAGCAGTTGAATAAGGGAAAATCGAAATAACTCGATGGTTCAATAGTTCAATTGCTGAATGTCAAATAGCGGGGAGTGGGGTGACTGCGATTACTACTCCCTGCCCCAAGCTCCCAGCTCCTCGCCAACTATTTATATTTCAAAAAAAATCCTCCTTTCTGTAACCTTTCTATTTTTCCGAGGTTTCCCCGTCCAAAAAGCTACCAAACTTGGATTCTTACTCTGACAATGCCCTGATGCTGAAAGTAAAAGCAGGACAGCGTGATGCGATGGGACTACTCTTCGAGCGTTACCACCGCCGCCTTTTCGGCTACTACTGCCAACTTTCGCAGGAGGCTGAATTGAGTGAGGATTTGGTACAAAACACCTTTTACCGCATGTTAAAGTACGCTCATACCTACCAAGGAGAAGGAGAAGGAGAAGGAGAATTTATTACCTGGATGTTTCATCTAGCGCGTAATGTGTGGGCCGATCATTATAAAAAACAGCAGCGTTTGCCGACCGAAGAGATAAATCAAGCAGTGCCACTTTCAATAGCCGAAGAAACTGAAACGGAAGGCCAACTCACGCAACTTCGGCGAGCAATTCAGTACCTCAAACCCGAACGTAAGGAGGTACTATTGTTGAGTCGTTATCAGGGTTTACGCTACCAAGAAATTGCCCAACTACTTAACTGCTCAGAAGCCAATGTGAAGGTACGGGTGTTCCGAGCCATTCAGGATTTACGCCAGATTTTTCGCCAACTGGAACAGCAACTATGAAAGAAGAACACACACTATTAATTATGGATTATCTGGAAGGCCATTGGAATGACCAGAAAGAGGCCAAGCTCCAGCAGTTACTGGCCAGTGGGGAAATCAGCCAGGAAGAATTGTCCGATTGGCAAATGCTCTACGAAGAAAGTCCGCAGCTACCTACTCCGGCTCCATCTAGTCAGCTACGAGAAAACTTTTACAGTATGCTTGGTAGTTGGGAGCAAGCCCAAACGCCCAGTTGGTGGCAACGCTTGCTTCAATCATTTAACACTTCCATTCGGGTATCTCAGTTAGTTACGGCGATTTTGCTACTGTTGGTTGGCGTAGCGGTGGGTTTTTGGCTGAGCCCCGTTCAACGTTATGAATCGCAGATTGGGCAATTATCTTCCGAAGTACAGCAAATGCGCGAAGCGATGGTACTTACTTTACTAGAGCAACCTTCAGCCATGCAACGCCTCAAGGCAGTAAGCATTAGCACCGACCTATCTTCTTCTACCGAAAAAATTCATCATGCCTTGCTCCGCACCCTGAACGAAGATGCACAAGTCAACGTCCGGTTGGCGGCATTGGAAGCACTGTTACCCTATGCGCACAATTCACTGGTCAGGCAAGGATTAGTGCAATCTATTGCTCAGCAAAATGACCCGCTGATACAAATTGCCTTAGCCCAAGCAATGGTTCAGCTACAGGAAAAACAAGCGGTAGCTCCCCTGAAAGACCTATTGGAAAAAGAAAGTTTAAACCAGGATGTTCAGCAAACCATTGAGCAGAGCCTAGAAATACTAATCTAATTATTCATTCTAACATTCACTCTCCACCCATGAAACTCATAACCTTTCTTGCTATTATCATCAGTTCATTAGTCGGAAAAACTGCTCCGCCCTCTCACCAAGAGACAATTACTCGCAGTTTGCAATTCTCAGAGACTTCTGCTGATAATGAACTGTGGCTAAGAAATATTCAGGGGGATGTTACCGTGATTGGCTACCAGGGCGAAACCGTGGAAATCAGCGCGGAAAAAACGATTGAAGCCCGCACCCAAGAACGGGTACAACTGGGGGTTGAAGAAATTCAACTTACTGCGAAGCTGGATAGTAACATTATGCTGGTGTATATGGATGCCCCTTTCATAGATGCCCAACGTAAAGGCAATCATTTTCATTACCGTACTGACCATCATCACGGTGATTGGAATCAGCCTAAATACAACTACCGCATGGATTTTACGGTACGAATTCCCAAAACGCTTATCCTTAAGGTTTCTACCATTAACGAAGGGACGGTAACTATCGAAAACGTACAGTCCCCGCGCATTGAGGCTCGTAACGTGAATGGGCCTATTCAGGCGACCGATATTAGCGGACAGACTTCGGCAGTTACGGTAAATGGCGACGTAGACATTTCTTTCGCAAAAGCTCCGGCCGAAGACAGCCACTTTAAAACCATTAATGGAGACATTACCCTGCTAATGCCGGAGAGTTTATCGGCTGACATATCCTTCAAAAGTATGAACGGAGAATTTTACACCAACTTCGAGCAGATTGATTATCTGCCGGCTGAAGTTTCTTCTGACAGGAGGAAAGGAAGCAAACGCACTACGTATCGGATTGACCGCTCTACCAAAATACGCATCGGCCAGGGTGGCCCTACCGTAGAAACCGAAACTCTCAACGGCGAAGTATACCTAAAGAGTAATGAATAGTGATTAATGACTGATGAATAATGAGCAACATAAAATTGACAAAGGACAGGTTAGCAATCGACAATCAGCAATTGAACCATCAACAATTCAACAATAAAATCATGAACGTTTTGCCCCAACTATCTAATGATATAATGAAACTTATTCGCATCATTTTAATTACGCTCATCGTCTACCTGATTGCCTTCGGAATGGCGAAAGCCCAGGATGAACTGCTCGCTATTCCCCTAAGTAATCCTGGGCAACCTGGTGAGCTTCGGGTAGAGCTAGTGCGAGGTTCTATCACTATTCGCGGATACGATGGTGAGGAGGTTGTGGTGCAAACCGCTCCCACTGAAAGCAACTACGTAGATGATAACCAAGGTCGAGATGGTTTGCGTAAAATCAGTAGCGGAGGCAATATTTCAATGGAAGCCATTGAAGAAGATAACCGGGTTACGGTACGCTCTCGGGCTCCGGAAAGTTCTTTTGATTTTGATATTCAAGTACCGCGCAACTTCTCAATTAAAGCGAAGGCAGTGAATGAAGGTATGATATTTATTGAAAATATTGACGGGGAGGTAGAAGCAACCAATATCAACGATGATGTAGAGCTTCAGAATATTGCTGGTTCAGCCGTAGTAAATACGGTGAATGGAGAGATAACCGTCGTTTTTGACGAAGTAACACCCGATACGCCCATGTCATTTACCACGCTGAACGGTGATATTGAAGTGACTTTTCCTACTTCTACGGCCATGTTGGCCAAAATGAAAACACTGAATGGAGAAATCTTTACCGATTTTGATATGGATGTAAAAGCCAATAACAAGCGAGAAGCATCTAACGATGGTGGTATCTACCGGGTGAAAGTTGATAAGGAGATTATGGGAACCGTAAACGGTGGTGGCCCCGAAATTTACTTCAAGAGCCACAACGGCGATATTATCATTCGGAAAAAGTAAAAAAGAACATACTGTAACGAGATCATTCCGAGCAAAGTCGTTCGGTTAGGTCTTCGTACTTTTTCACCACAGCAATATAGTCTTCCAGTGTTTCAAACTGAAGATTGTTAGCCCGAATAAACTTTCTGAGTTCTTTCCGTTGATCTTCTAAGGCATCCAAGTCAAAATCATGAGCCTGGCGATTCTCTATATCAACCAAAAACCAGCGATAATCCATAATAAACTTAGTGGCTGAGGCTGCATTGGTTCGGTAAGCGTGGGCGTAGCTCATGTTAACGTACTCAAAACTTCGGGAAACTGTTCCTCCTGGCCCTGGTACATAATTTGTGACTTCGGCTACCATTGATCGGCTGCCCAGTATGGCGTAAAAGCAATCTTCGTACAACAACTCAGCAAACATAGGCCGATTATTGATAAGTGGAAGCGTGTAGTACGTGTGGTCAGTGTAGGTATCATGATTGTAAAAAGAAAAACTTTCTATATCGTGAACAGTAAGAATGCGGGTCAAGTCGCCATCCGCAATTTTTACTAACCCTTCGGGAACCAACGGACTGTAGGATAGTCGGCACAAAATGGTTTTTCCGTTCCAGAAGGTTACTTCCCCATCGTACCACTCATCTACCACTTCGTTAAGATGTTCTATGTCTTTAACCCGGAACCGTTTAGCAACAGCAAGTTTATCTTGACTGTAGAGAGGAACGATAGTGATTACCGTCAAAACTAATGTTAAATGTGCTTTGAGAAGCTTCTTTAAAACGTATAATCTAGCAATCCTCTCTTCCATACCGAATACAAACTATTTCTGCTCGGTAAAGGTAGGTTAATATAGTTTTATTAAATATTTAAAAAGTGCAAATAAATTACGAATTATATAATTCATTGCTTTCTTGATAAATTGCTGTAATGAGGTTCTGCGGAAGGAAGAAGTTCGAGGAGGACAGGTAGTAGTAGAAAAACAAAAATTAAGGAAGGAACTCGAGGACAGACTCGTACCAATTTCATTCCAAACTTTAGCCTTCGCCTCTTCAGTTCAACTCAGTTTTTCTTCAGCCGAAACAATTTTTATTCCAGCCGCTGTCATTTCTTCCAGTGCCTTGTCAAAGTCCTGCGGTTGAAGGTTAACTGCCCGAGTTCCGTCCCGCACTACGGTCGTATCAAAACCTAATTCTTTCGCATCCAAGGCGGTAAACTTTACGCAGTAATCGGTCGCTAGCCCCACAATCACTACTCTATTTACTCCTTTTTCCTTCAAATAATCTCCCAAACCCGTTGCTTTTCGGTGACCATTATCATAGAAGCCGCTGTAGCTATCAATCTCTGGATCAGTTCCTTTGGGAAAAATCTTTGCTACTCGTTCCATCTGCAGGCTATCCGCAAATTCAGCTCCCGCCGTCCCTTGCACACAGTGGTTGGGCCACAGCACCTGATTTAAACCATTCAACTGAATAACATCACCAATCTGCTTCCCCGAGTGATTAGCAGCAAAACTCAGATGATTGGCCGGATGAAAATCTTGAGTAGCTACTACCAAGTCAAGGTGTAATTGTAGCTGGTTAGCCACCGAAATTACCGCATCGCCGTCGGCTACTGCCAAAGCCCCACCGGGTAAAAAATCGTGCTGAATATCAACTAAAATTAATGCTTCCATTAGGAATTAAAAGTCAAATAACCGAAAAATGAATATTGCAGAAGATATTACACCTGTGGGCAAAAGCCAACTATTGCCTTAAAAAAATAAAGCTTTCCGGCTACCTTGCTTCGTCTTAATGATGGTGCGCCACTTATGAGAAAGTTTCTATTTACATTTATTTTTTCACTGTGTACGGCGGTATTGCTGGCGCAAGCCCCGGTTATTACCCAACTGGATAAAACCCGAGGAACAGTATTCGAGGTGGTAACTATTCAGGGAAGTGGGTTTGGTACTGATACAGCGAACGTAGACGTGTTTTTCGGTGGGGTTTTAGCCGATTCTATCGCTCCGATCAGTTCGGGAGTACCCATGTTGGATACTGAAATTCAGGTACTGGTTCCACCGGGAGCTACCACCAGCAGTGTATCCGTTACCCGCACTGATACCCGACTGACGGCTTATTCGCCCGAAGTATTTTATATCAGCTACGACGGCGGAACCTTCGATAGAAATTTTATGGATGGCCCTTACAAATACGCTACTTCCGGTAACAATCTGTACAATTTGTGCTTCTGCGATTTTAACCAGGACGGCCTTAACGATATTGCTACTAGCGATCTTGATAGTGAGGAAATTACGGTTCTTCAGAATACGACCCCCAATATTGATACAGTGACTTTCACCCCAGTAGAGTTAGATATAGAAGCCAGAACTCGCTGGCTGCGCTGCGGTGACCTAAACGGTGATGGCCTGCCCGAACTAGTATTTGCGGCTTCTAATGATAATGCTGAGGGAGGTAACTTAGCGTACGTCTACCAAAATACTAGTACTGGCGGAGTAATATCGTTTGATCTGGCTGATCCAATTAGACTTCCCATTGAGGGAAACCTAGCGGCTCGTATGGTGATTCGCGATATTGACATGGATGGAAAACCAGATATTACAGTAGCTGATATTTCGGCCGATGGGGGTGTCTCGGTTTTTCTAAATAACAGCACTGGTTCAACAATTAGCTTTGTATCTACCCCGAGCCTTCCGTTTGCTGTGTTTGGCATTAGCAGTACCGAACTAAGCGGTATTGCAGTAGAAGACTTTAGTGGTGATGGTATTCCTGATATTGCGGTGAGCGAAGATGAGAATAGTGGCATCTACGTTATTACCAATATTAGTACACCAAGTTCGCTCGGGTTTGGCGCACTTACCGAATTAACGGCTTCGGGACGAACGACTAACCTGAAAGCTGGTGACCTGGACAACGATGGATTGATTGATCTGGTAGTCGTTAATGACTCGTACGTAGGAGCATTGCGGAATACTTCGCAAAATGGGGTAGTTAGCTTTGCCAGTCCAGTACGTTTTGACCAAACTAATTTGGGAAGAGAAGGATTAGAACTAGTAGATATAGATGGAAACGGTTTGCTCGATATAGCCGTAGCTGCTCAAAACCGAAATTGGATCGTTCTTTTACTGAACAAGAGTACGCTAGGCTCACTTGATTTTAACACTAAGCAGGTATTGCTAGCCGACGAAAACTCACTCAGTGTGCGGGGTGGCGACCTGAACGGCGACGGGAAGCCGGATTTGGCCTACACCGAAACGGCAACGGATCAGATCGCTATTCAGCTTAACCGTAATTGTATCACTCCGGTGCTAGAACCGCAGGGTGGCTTAGGAGTTTGCGATCAATTACCTTATCAGCTTTCGGTAACCAAAGCTATCGGAGCTGAGTACGTTTGGGAAAGCTCAGGTGATGGAACCAGTTTTACTCCGATGGCGGAAGCGACTGATTCTACTTTTACCTTTACTACCAGCAACGAGATATTCTACCGGGTGAGAGTATCTTCTACTAATAAAACCTTCGTTTGCTCGCCTACCGCATCTAATCAGGTGGAGGTTGTCCGTCCCGATGGTTTCGTGCCTTCTAAGCCAACCATTGTTAATAAAAATCCGGCTGAGCCGGTATGCTTTGGTGAAAGTATATCGTTGCAAGCCGAAACTGTCAATGCCGAGTATTTCTGGACTGGGCCTAATGATTTCAGCTCTAATGATCCAAACCCCGTTATTCCTGATGCTGATAAAACCAAAGAAGGTGTTTACGTGCTTTATGTACAGGCTAGTGAAGAAAATGGCGGATGCGTTAGCGATACGGCTACCACTTTTGTAAAGGTTAGTGAACCTGAAGCAATTACCGCCACTGCCGGGCAAGTTCCGGTTTTCTTTGAAGGAAGCAATGTACAGCTTACCGTAAACCCAGTAGATGGTCAGACCTTTGGATGGAGGCGTAACGACGAAACCATTGCGGATGCCAACGAGCTATCTTTCACTACCAACAGCGAAGGCACTTACGTAGCCGTAACGCAAAATGCTGAAGGATGCTTACGGGAAAGTAATCCAATAGAAGTGGCCTTCGCCCGGCCTGAGATTTCGGCTGAACTCTGCCTCAATGAAGCCGGGCAGTTTGTTATTAGTCCTGATAGTCTGAATGGCCAAGAAATTTGGTATCGCTGGATTTTCGAAGGAAATACTGAAGAGGGAGATACGGTTTCGTATCAGTTTACTAATGCCGGAACCCAGACAGTAGCCATAGAAATTTTGAGCGGTGACGGCGCAGTCCGGGATCGCTACGAACAAACGATGGAAGTATTAGAGATTCCTAATTTAGCAGTGCAGGCGGCCAGTAACCCAAACCTGTGCCCCAATGCCAATGTAGTACTAGAAGCCAACGAAGGTTTTGCTACCTATCTGTGGAACACCCAATCAACCGAGCGCAGTATTACGGTAAGCCAGCCCGGAACCTACATCCTGACGGTTACTGCCGAAAACGGATGTAATGATTTTGAAGAATTCACGGTAGAAGAGGCTGATAATCCGGTGGGTGAAATCACGGCCTCAACGGATCGGATTGCCCTGGGAGATACTTTACAGTTACAAGCGTTGGGTGGAGATACTTATCAATGGGAAAGTGATATTTCTCTGAGCGATAGCACCATTGCTAATCCGTTAGTACGCCCGTTGGTTACCACTACTTACATCTGCGTGATTATTAACGAAGCAGGCTGTGCCGATTCGGTAGAATTTACCGTAATGGTTGATCGCCAGCTAGATGTTGTTCCCGAACGAGCCTTCACTCCCAACAACGATGGCAACAATGATACTTGGTACATCGAGAAGATGGAGCTCTATCCCGATTGTCGTTTAACCCTGTTTAATCGGCAGGGCATCAAATTGTACGAACAAGAAAACTACAGTAACCTTCAGCCTTGGGATGGAACTGCCAACGGAACCCTTGTGCCCCCTGGTGTCTATTTTTATTTGATTAATTGCGGTGAAGAAGCAGGTACCCAAACCGGTAGCGTCACGATTATTCGTTAGTTAGCAATCGAATAAAAAATCAAAAAAAATGTATCTTTTACAGCGTTTACTGGTCTACTTATTGAACCATTAAACTTTAGATTATGAATAATTGTGAATGTACCAACTGTGAATGTACTAAATGCAATTGTCAAAATTGCGCGAAAGGTAATTGCTCTTGCTCTAAATGTGAATGCAACAAGTGCAAATGCTGTTAATTTAGATAAAGGCTAGTTTAAGTACTAGCCTTTAATTTTTGACTATGGAAACGCAAGACGTATGGAACAGTTTTAATGACGAACTTTACTTTTTTCTTCTTAAGAAAGTTAAAGATACAGATGTAGCCAACGATATCTTTCAAAGTACCTTCTTGAAAATCCATAAAAATCTGCCCAAGCTTAAAGAAGAGGAAAAAGTAAAAGCGTGGATTTTTCAAATTGCCCGCAACGAGATAGCAAATTACTTTAATGCCGAGGCTATTTACGTAGATAATTCGGCTACGAACGAAGAAACTCCTTTACAAGAATATCAATTTGTATGTTGTTTTGATAAACTGATCAATGACCTACCCGAAATTTACCAAGAGGTTATTAACATGGTTTACATCAAGGGGCATAAACAAAAAGATGTGGCAAACGAATTGGGAATAAGTCTTGAAAACACAAAAGCAAGAATTAGAAGAGCAAAGGATATACTAAAGGAAAAATTCCAAGAATGCTGTAAATATGAGCTTGATAAGAAAGGTAAGTTAACCGGAGAATCTAATTGCTCAATCTGTTGAAGAGAGAAACACACACCCGCCAATAAAGCAAAAACGGACTATCTGTTTATACGAACCGTTAGAAGTATCAATACTGTGCGCGTTCAACGTGTAGTAGGTTCTGTTGCTTACCCCTTGAGCGCACGGCAGATTTGCTGTACATTACTTTTTTCTATTTTTGCATCGTTTGCGTGGCATCTATCCACTGTGGATGGACGCGGCCATTGTGGCAATGGCGACAACCCAGCTCATATTTCAACTTTACAACCAACCCTTTTCACGTAAGGTAGTTGATAGCATCGGATACTTGCGAATGCTATGTTGAAAATTGCTTGGTCGGAAATTTACGCCCATCCCTTGCCCGAAAATCATCGCTTCCCGATGGAAAAGTATAACCTGCTTCCCGAGCAGCTACTGTACGAAGGCACCATCACTCCAGAAAACTTCTTTGCCCCAGTGCTCTTGGAGGAGAAATACATTACGAATACGCACGCATCCGAATACTGGCATCGGCTAAAGAATCAAGAGTTAACCAAATCGGAGGTGCGGAAGACGGGATTTCCTATGTCAGACCAACTTGTGCAACGCGAAATAACCATTATGCAGGGTACGGTTCAGGCTGCTCTGTTTGCACTGGAGTTTGGCGTAGCATTCAATATTGCGGGTGGCACTCACCACGCATTTACCGACCGAGGGGAAGGTTTTTGCTTGCTCAACGACATTGCGATCGCCGCTAATTACCTGCGCGAAAGAAATTTGGCGGAACAAATACTGGTGGTTGATTTGGACGTACACCAAGGCAATGGAACAGCACAAATCTTCCAGTACACCTCAGATGTTTTCACCTTCAGTATGCATGGAGCTAAGAACTACCCCATGCACAAGGAAAAGTCAGATATGGATATTGCTTTGCCCGACGGAGCGGACGACGCTATCTATCTGCGAAAACTTCGGGAAGTGTTACCGCGTTTACTGGATGAGGTTATGCCTGACTTTATCTTCTTTCAGTCGGGAGTAGATGTGTTGGCATCGGACAAGCTAGGACGGTTAGGTTTAACCATTAACGGTTGTCGGGAGCGCGATCAGGTTGTTTTAGAACTTTGCCATCGGAACCAGCTTCCGGTGGCACTGAGCATGGGAGGAGGGTACTCCGAGAAAATTGCCCATATTGTAGAAGCCCACGCCAACACGTATCGGTTAGCTCAGAAGATATTTTTTTAAACTGGTGTACTTTGAAAATGCAAGCAACTGATCGGAAAAAACGCTATCTTACTTACTGGTTACTTTCGGCTGTAGGCGGACTAGTTCTTATTGGCTTGGGGCTTAGTTTATTTGGCGAAGCTGTAATTGCTAAGTACGAGCAGCGAGCGTGGTTTTGGTTTGGCACTTTAAGTTTGATTGTTGTGAACAGTGGCGTATCCTTGGTAGGGCAATCGGTTGTTTATCGGATAAAATATCTGCGTGAAGGAGAGTGATAATCCCACCGATTTGCTATCTGAAGATAGGAGAGTGCTTCAGCAAAGTATTTTGTTTGCCGTTGGGTTCGCTGCCTTGCTGTGGCTAATACGGGCAATAGAGTGGAGTGCTTCGCTTGATTTAGGAGTCTTCGGAATTCTCCCTCGCACCCTATCGGGTATGGTAGGTATCATCACGGCTCCCTTGGTACACGGCACATTCCTACACCTTCTTTCCAATACCTTCCCACTGATTCTACTACTGGTAGCCACGTTCTACTTCTATAATAAAATTGCGCTGGAGGTATTTCTCTGGATATATTTAATTACCGGATTCTGGGTGTGGGTAGCCGCTCGGCAAGCGTACCACATTGGGTCAAGTGGTATCGTTTACGGATTAGCTGCCTTTCTTCTATTTAGTGGCATCTTTCGTAAAGATATACGTTCAGTAATTGTGGCCGTGGCAATTGCCTTTTTGTACAACGGTATGTTACAGGGGCTTCTTCCTAATGCCACGCAGCAAAATGTATCGTGGGAATCGCATTTGTTGGGTTCAGTGGCGGGAGTATTTTGCTCATTCTATTTTCGCGCATCAGGTGATACGCCAGTATTATCTAAAAATGATGATGCGAAGAATATGGAAACGGCTCCTAATCGTCAGAATCATACTTTTCGTACCAGTGGTTATTTCACGAGTGCTCAGTATAGCTATACGTATTCTTCTGAAGGTAAAGAAAGGCAGTCTAAGTACGTTATTTCACTAGATGAAGAAGAGGGGGGTGAGTCAACTATTGTTTCAGAAATCTAAAAACCTTCTTTTTCGTTTCGGTGTCGGTTTTGCACTGGGCAACCAGCATGTAGTATCCGGCAGCACACTGACTTACGTTAATTCGGTAAGTATTGTATCCTACCTTCTCCGGCTGTACTTTCACCGGATTTCCCAAAATATCTACTACTTTTAGAGAAATGTCGCCAGTGAAGTTGTACACTTTATCGGCTCTGAAGAAGATAAAATCGCGAGCAGGGTTCGGGTACACCGGAGCATCTTGCTTCACTGGGTCAGTGCGCTCGTGCTCAGCCATAGACGAAACAGGTAGTACCGATAGTACTACAATGAGCAATAAAGCTCCTACACCTGTTATGAATCGTTCGGGCAGCATCTGAAATTATTCCTTATCTACTTATATACTGTCTAATTAAGAAATAAGTTATATAAAATTACTCACAGTACAGTTAACATGTACTATTATTCACCTTTTAGCTAATAAAAGAAGCGAGATGTTTCCTCGCTTCTTTTTCTTTTCGATATCAATTTTCTCACTACTTATTGAGCCGATCATTAGTTCTCACTAATACTTTCCGCCACTCGGTCAATCTCGGCTTCAATGCGAGTAATTGCTTCGTTGACCTCTTCATAAGAAACACTCCAGTCATCTTTGGTCATAGACTGAATTTCCCGTAGCCGGTTATTAATGTCTTTTTGCTCTTGCTTAAGTTCAGAAATAGCTGATTCGATATCGCTCTTAGCATCATCATTCACATCTTTTGCTGTTTTTTTCAGATCACGAATACGCTTATCAATATCTTTGCTCTTATCCTTAAGCTCATCAGTTTTAGCTTCACGGTAGTCTTCGTAATACTCTTCGCGCATTTCAAGTGCTTCCCGCGTTTCTTCTTTGGCCTCTTGCGTTTCTTCTCTCGCTTCCTGAATCTGCTCTTGCATATCTTGCTTGGTAATTTCTCGATTACAGCTAGCAAGCGTGAAGATCAAGAGAGCCAATAATAAAAGGTGGCATTGCTTTAGTATTGTAAAAATCATGGCAATTATCTATTAGGTAAAAAAAATTATTACAATAAGATAACTGTTTTTTGCAAGAAAAGTTTAGCCTAACGTTAGTTTAGCCCAATAGAAGGATTATTGCAAAATGCCCTGAATCACAGTATCGTTGAGTGGTTTGGTTAAATAGCCCTCTACTACCTGGTAGTTTTGAGCCCGGGTTCGATCCCGGTCGTCTAAAGAAGAAGTAAGTACGTAAACTTTAAAACCAGATTGCACCCCAGCTTTCTTTAACCCGTCTAAAAATCCCCAACCATCCATAGTTGGCATATTTAGATCGAGCAGAATAATGTTAGGTACATCCTCCGGATTGGCCGTTATATCACTCAAGGCCGCTTGAGCCTGGGAATACTCCTTTACATCAGTATCTGCGCTGTTTTTTAAAAGTAACTTACGGCTTATTAGCAGGTCAATCTGGTTATCATCTATAATAAAAACACGCATAACTAATTCGGATGTAGTTTTACATTGGAGAAACAAGGTACAAAACCTTATAGTACAAGGATAAGTAATTGATTATCAATTATTACATGTAGCTAATGAGCCGTTCGGTAGTAGTGAGACAAGAAAAGAATAGCTATAATTGCACTTTGTATAACTTATAAAAGAATAAGTTTACTTTATAGAGTTATTCGTGTTACGAATAACTCTTTTCCCTCCAAGCTATACCGTAAAACATAGACTAAATAGCGAAAAACTTGCAAGCTAAGTTTAGAGAAAATACTGAAGGTAGTAGAAAATTCCTTACCCTCTGAAAGCTTATTTTTACTTACGTTTATAAAAGTATAGTTGAGGGGTAGCAGAGCCTTGTTTTTCGCTGAGGGTAAAGTAACCGTCGCTATCAGCCGACCAGCCAATAGCCTCACCCTGAGGCTCTACGGTGTAGGGGAGCACCTTTGGTTCGCGCTGCATTAGCTCAAAGATTGAGGTTTGCTCATCTTCACGCTGCCAATACAGTACTTCTACGTACGACTTTATCAATAATTCTCTGCCATTGGGCGATATATCTCCGCCTACAGGCTGATTAAAGATTCCCCCAATTTCACGGGGCCATTCGCCTACTTTCTCGGCAGTGATAGTAGATGAAGTAGACTGAGGAAAGGGCAAACGGTACAGGCGAGCTAAGCGGTCGCGCTTAGATAGTATCAATAAATCTTTATTTAGAGGATCAACGAGTAGCGTTTCAGCGTCTCTGGCACCATCGGGGTACCTTATGTTGATTTTTTCTACGCCCTGAATAGTGCCACTGGCCGGATTATCATCATTGATGATGGGTTCGGGAAAGCGGTAGATGTTCAAACTAGGGTGAACTGCTTGGTTATCACCAATATCGCCTACGTACAAATAATGGACTCCCTCTTCTGGCCCCGGACCAATGGCTATATCTTCCCAATCTCGGTTGGTGGCTCCCGCAACAACCCACTCACCTATGGTTTCTCCTGAGCTACTAATTGCGAAAATTTTAGAATCGTTACCGCTATCGTTATGGGTCCACAACACATCGGGATTACTACGACTAGCTACAATACCCGAAGCTTCGCTAATAGTAGGGTTGTTTACCGCACCCTGAGCAACGGGGTCAGAAAAAGTATCAGAGAGTGGTGAGGCTACAGGTATTTCCGAATCATCCTGCCCGCAGGCAATCCCGGGTAGTAATAGCCAAATACAAAAGAGTAGTGAAAGTAAATTGATGTGTATTTTCATTTGCTTAGTTCTAATTATCAGTGATTTTCGGATTCAACGTAGTCCAACCAGTTTTCTGGAATTGTCAATATTTGCTTATCCTGTAGTAACTGATTCCGGAGTGTAGTGTAATTAATCTTCTGAACGGAGCTTTGCTGACTTACAGCTATTGCTGCCATACAACCGGTGCTTTGCCCTAAGATCATAAACGTAGGCAAAATGCGAATGGCTCCGTAGGCCACGTAGCTGCTAGAGGGGCAAGTAGGGGTAATCAGGTTAGTGCATTCCTTGGCTTTGGGAACCAATGCTTTCCAGGAAACATCGAAAGGATGCCAATCGTCACCGCCAAATACAAAGCCTTCATTGTAGGCGTAACCATCTTGAACAATACGACGAGCGTGGTGCGTATCGGGTGGCCACCAAGCAATGGCTACTGGCTGATCCTCCAACGGATCGTTCGCTCGGATTGGATTAGCCCGACGGGTATGGTGTTCGGTAATTACGTAGTCAGAAACTAAACGGCGAGCCGAGCGGATGTACAGTCGGCGGGGCCACCCTCCGTTGTCGGTAAACTCATCTTGGCAAAGTCCCCAGCCCGCCCAGTTTTTTCGGGTCGATTCATCTACGGCTGAGTCGTTCTGTAAAAACCAGATAAGCCCCTGGGTAAAATCTTTATGATACTGCACAATACTATCCTGCGTAGCGTAGTCGCCAGTCGGATACCTCCAGTTTTCGCCGTAGAGATTGGCCGATAAATCGTGCCAACTGCCCAAATCAGTTTTACCGTTGGGTCGGTTTGCCCGGGGGTAAAACAGTGTTCCACCTTTACGAAGGTATCTGCGGTAAATTTCGTAGGTGAAAGGATCATAATTAGCTGGCTTAGTAATTGGAATACGATTGTCTTGCTGCCGGGTTAGCACCAGCCGGAAGCAGAAACCTTGAATATATTTGCTGGGTTCGCCGTATTCGCCTAGCGCGTCTGCTTGAATAGTTGGTAGTAGACCACTGGACGAGTCGCCTGGCACTACGTAAGGATCTATATCTATCTCGAACTGGCGATACGTGTTTTCTACCTGAATACCATTCTTAGTTTCATCGTATACTTGATTGCCCTCACGGATTGTTTCGGTGGTTATTCCGGCTAAATGGAGTAAGTGCCCTTCTACGGAAGCGTCTATAAATATTTTAGCCGCCACCTCCTGACCGTTTTCTAAGGTGATACTCTGAATTACAGAACCTTGCTTGCGTACTCCATTTTCTTCTTTGATACGAGTATTGCGGATAATGCGAATATTTTTTTCCTGCGCTAAAAACTGCTCAATAATTTGCCCGGCAACTGAGGGTTCGTAGCGAGAGTGCCAGCCGTACTGGTCAAAAGCCGGCTCACGACCGTAGTAATCTTCAATAGCAGTATACAGCTCCCGAGTAATCCCGCCGATAACTACCGAACTGCCGAAGCGAATATCTTTCGCAATGCCCTCTACCATCATTCCTCCGGGATGCCCGGTTGGCTCAATCAGAGCGACTGTTTTACCCATGCGAGCGGCCTGAATGGCAGCAGTGAATCCGGCTTCACTACCACTGAGAATACAAATATCAGTCTGTATATCCTGAGCGAGAAGTTTCGTAACTTGTAAGAGCAAAAAGGCGATCAGCAATAGCATGTGCCACAGTTTAGCCAGACGGGTAGTACTGATAAAAGCAGTAATCTTATCCATCGAGAATGTTCTCAATTTTCAGAAATAGGTTGGTCGAATCTTCCGGCAATAATACGAAATCATTGCTCGCTTCTCGACTGGCGAGGGTAAAAGTATAGATATAAATCACGGCCAATTTGGCTTTCGCTTAGGGTGTAGTAGCCTGAACCATCGGCAGCAAAGCCAATAGCCTCCCCCTGAGGCTCGGCAATGTAGGGCAATGTGTCAGTAGGCGAGATTATCCAATCGGTAAACGAAAGAGTAGGTTCTGCTTTAACCCGGTAGAATACGTGCTGATAGGTTTTTAGCAGCAGCTCCTGACCATCGGCTGAAATGTCTCCCGCCACTAGACGGTCTAGCAGGTTCTCACCTTCGAAGGGAATAGTAAGTAAGTGTTGGGCTACTATTACCGTATCCGTACGTTGAGGATAAGGCAAGCAATAAACCTGCGTGAAAGACATCTCCTTCGTAAGCAGATACAGGTTTTTGGTTAGGGGATCAAGCAATAAGGTTTCAGCATCCCACTGTTCGTCAGGATACACAAAGGTGATAGTGTCTATTCGATGAACAGTATCAGTATAAATACGCTGACTCGAGGGAAGGGTAGGTTCCGGCAAGCGAAGGATACGATCTTCTGAGTATAGCGTAAAGTTATCACCAATATCACCTACGTACAGGTAAGTTACACCGTCTACGGGTCCGGGGCCAATGGCCATATCTTCCCAGTCGCGCTGTTTTTCCCCCAGCGTATAAATTGCCCGTAGTTCGGCCTGATTGTCTAAAAGATAAATTTCGGCGGGATTACCACTATCATTATGTACCCATACCATGCCTGGGTTATTTCGGCTGGCTACCAATCCCGAGACTTCTTCCAAGCGATCATCGTCAATTAACCCGAGTGGAACACCGACTTCAAACTCACTTGACTCAGTTGCTGCTTTTTCGGAGATAGAACGACAGCTACTCAGTAAACTTAGTAGGAGAATTAATTCGGCTGCTATGGTTAATAAATACTTGATAGATCGATAATCAAGTACTGCTAGGCATGAATCATTACATCTTCTATTGCCTGAAGAATAATAGCGCAAGCTTTGTCTATCTCACTCTCCCGGATGGTTAGCGGAGGAGCTACTCGCATGGCGTTATCACAGTACAGAAACCAGTCGGTTAGCACTCCCAATTCAATGGCTCGGTCAATAATAGGCTTGAGCAAGTTAAAAGACTCAAATTCTACGGCCATCATTAAGCCTCGCTGGCGAATGCTGCGAATAGCCGGATGCTGAAGGTGCTCCGTAATTTGCTGAGCTTTAACCGGAACCTGTTCCAGTAATTTTTCTTCTTGAATAACTTTTAGGGTAGCCAGCGAAGCGGCAGCACTTACCGGATGCCCCCCAAAGGTAGTGATATGCCCTAAAATAGGATTGGCTTTAAGTACCTGCATAATTTTCTGCGAAGCGATGAACGCTCCAATCGGCATACCGCCGCCCATGCCTTTGGCTGCTACCAAAATATCGGGTACCACATCGTAAGGTTCAAACGCCCAGAAGGTGCCGGTTCGTCCGAATCCAGCCTGAATTTCATCAAGAATAAGTAAAGCCCCCACCGCATTGCAGTGATCTCTCAATGCCTGAAAATAGTTGCCATCTGCTACTCGCACTCCGGCCTCACCTTGTACCGTTTCTACCACCACTGCTGCCGTTTGCTCATCAATCTGCGAGAAATCTTCAGGATGGTTGAAGCGGATATGCGATACACCGGGTAGCAACGGGCGATAGCCTTGTTTAAATTGCTCACTACCACTAACCGATAATGCTCCGTGGGAAGAACCGTGGTAAGCGTTGAGACAAGAAACCAGATTGGGTCGTCCGGTGTAGCGTTTGGCTAGTTTCAAAGCTCCTTCAATGGCCTCACTTCCCGAATTTACTAAGTAGCAAGCATCTAGCGGGTCGGGTAGTGTTTGGGTTAGGGCCTCAGCCAATTGTACCTGAGGAGCCTGCACAAACTCACCGTACACCATCAGGTGCAGGTAGCGATCTAGCTGCTCCTGGATAGCATGTAGCACCTTCGGGTGACGGTGACCGACGTTGCTTACCCCAATACCGGAAATTAAATCAAGATAACGTTTACCTTCGGTAGAGTGCATATACACGCCTTCGGCTCGCTCAACTTCCAGCATTAGCGGAAAATCTGAAGTCTGTCCCAAATGATTTAGAAATAGTTGCCGTTGTGAGAGCATATTATGTGTATTACAGTGTTAGTGTTTTCTGGTGTTGATGTGCTCAGGTAATATGAGATTTATTGAGTTTGATCCAATATCCATTATTCACGCTTAAAATGCACCTAAGTATAAATTTGAACTTTTCAAGTACAATAACACTTGAACACGCTACCACTTAAACACTAATTTTTTTACCTTTTGTGAAAAATTGTGCGTAAAGCGACTAAAGTTAAGTCGTAATCGTTGCTTGAAGTATGTTATCAAGGTTATTTAAAGGAAATCGGTTCCGTGCTCAAGAGCCAATGTTTTCTAATAAATCGTTGGGGGGAGTAAAAAACCTGTACCAAAAAAAGAAAACCATTCGGGTGGTAGTATTAGTGATGTCAGCACTTATTGCCGCGCTTTCTATCTGGTACACCAATCGTTTGGTAGAGGGACTGAAAGAGCGGGAGAGAAGCTACATCAACCTCTATGCCTCTACTATCGAGATGGCCGCTAACCCAGAAGGGGAAGATGTTACCTATCTATTTACTAAGGTAGTTGCCCCCAATAAATCTATTCCGGTGATTCTGACAGATGCTTACGGTAACTACGTTAACTCCCGCAACTTAGGTTTGGAAGACATTGAGGATAGAGAAAAGCGGCAGCGCGTTATTGATCGGGAATTAAAGAAGATGCAAAATGCCTACAAACCGATTGAGATTGAAATGCGCCACCCGAAAACACAAATGTACATTGGATCACAATTCGTATACTACCGCAACTCCTTTCTGCTAACGCAGCTTCAGTATTATCCCTACGTGCAACTGGGCGTAATTTCCATATTTGCGCTAATTGCCTACTTAGTTTTTAGCTACTCGCGTACTGCCGAGCAAAACCGGGTGTGGGTAGGTATGGCCAAGGAAACAGCACATCAACTAGGTACTCCACTTTCTTCCCTAATGGCCTGGGTAGAATACTTTCGGGCCGATCCGGAAACCTACGATGTTAGTATCGTTCAGGAAATAGACAAGGACATCAACCGGCTCAACATGGTTACCTCTCGCTTTTCCAACATTGGTTCGATGCCAACATTATCCGAAGAGAATCTTTATCAAATACTACGTAGTTCGATTGGCTATCTGCAAAGCCGGGTTTCTACTAAGGTAAATCTTACTTTACAATCGGAAAATCGGCACATTCCGGTACGAATTAATGCTTCACTGTTTGAGTGGGTGATTGAGAATATTTGTAAGAATGCCGTAGATGCCATGAGCGGGGTGGGTAATCTGACAATTCAGGTAACTCAAACGCATTCTGAACAGGTAATGATTGATATTACCGATACGGGTAAGGGCATCCACAAATCTAAAATCAAGCAGGTGTTCACTCCCGGCTATACTACTAAGAAACGAGGTTGGGGCTTAGGCCTTTCGCTGGCTCAGCGGATTGTAGAGAATTACCACAAGGGGAAAATATACGTAAAACAGTCGGAAGTAAATGTAGGAACTACCTTTCGAATTGTGCTGCCTACCCACCTAGCCTCGCCTGCTCAGCCCAAGAAGCTTCGCGCTAACGCTACGGCCTAGTTCGCTACACAATGATGAAAAGCAAGGCTTGAATGATGGATATAACGAGCATTAAAATAGCTAATGAAAGCCGTTGGTCAGACGATTTTATCACCAACCAATACAGCCCCAACAGTAGAAGCATAGCGGGAATAATAAAGCCAAAAAAAGTATAAACACTGTAGATAGGCTCATAACGAGTGGTTTGTCCATCGGCAGTAAGTAAAGCAGCTTGGGGCTTACCAAAAATACTGGTAGCCAGTACTACCGCTTCGTCAAAAAAATCGTCAGATTTAATTTGTCCTTTATCAATACGCAGTGTAAAATCCTCAAAGTGCAAATCATCGTACTGGTACGATTGGGTTCTGCCTTGGTATCTCGACGATTCAAAGACTTTTTCTACCCTTAGCGACTGCTGCGGGTGTGCTTTTCGGGGCAGTAGGTAGTCAATTGCCAGTAATCCGTTAAAAATTAGTAAGGCTATTGCCGCGAAGTTAAAGTACGACAGCAACTTGCGAATAAGGGTTTCCCGAGCGATGGCTTCTTCTTGTCGTTGCTGCCGAACCCGAGCCTGAGCTTCTTGCCGCCATTGCTCCCGCCCCGAATCTTCAGATTTTTGGTAAGTAGTTGCTCTGGCGTAAGTATATTTCTTAGTGTCAGTTAGGTAATTATAAGCCTGGGTGATTTCAATAAATCTTTCTGAGGTATCTTCCCCAGGATTTCGGTCGGGATGGTACTGTTTGGAAAGGCGACGGTAGGCGGACTTAATGTCTTTCTCAGTAGCTTCTGGGGAAAGTTCTAGAATTTCTAAGTAGTAGTTACGCATGACCTCGTAGCCTAGAGAGAGTATTCATTTTATTGACGACCTACGCACGGCTATTATCTTGTCCAATTCTCTACCTTGAGTCCAGCTACTCTTTTAAACTCTTTCTCATTATTGGTTACGATAGTCAAGTCCAGGCTCTTTACATGAGACGCAATTAACATATCTAAAGGACCAATCGGGGTTCCTGCTTTTTCTAATTCTGCTCTGATCTTTCCATATTCTATGGCTACATTTGTATCAAACTCAAGAATATCGAGCGGAATTAAAAACTGATTTAATGCAATTTGATTCTTCTTGGATTGAACGCTCTTGTTTACTCCATAGGCCAATTCAGCTAAAGTTATAGATGAAATCCCGACACTACCCAAAGGTAAGTCCTTAAACTTCTCGAAAACCTGTGTTGGCTTTTTCTTAATAATGTAGATGCAGATATTTGTATCAAGGATGTATTTCATCAGTCAAATGATTCTCTGACCTGATCGGTGGGTTGTTCTCGGTCACTCATAAAATCCTGACTAAACTCATCAACACTATCAATTAAATTTTGCCACGGATCATGAAATGGAATGATGTATAAAGCATTCCCTACTTTCTTAAGATAAACTTTATCGTCGTTAATCTTGAAATTATCGGGAATTTTAATGGATTGAAATCCTGAAATATCTTGTATATCTATTGCCTCGAATGCCATGATTAATTCTTTATATGAAATTACGATTTTTTCTCGTAAGTTAAATGTAAGATGTATCTCTAGTAGTGCTAACCGTTTTTATTCCATTACATCAGGAAATCGCTCAGCTTCTTCTTCAAGAAATGCACTAATCCCCTTAATATTGTATTCTGTCCCCTCTTGGTACCCCTCTCTTTCAGCCAAATAAGCTATCGTCTTTTGATCTGAAGGAATCTCTCCATTTTCTATTCTGCACTGGATGAATTTAGGCACTTCGTCTTTATCTCTTTCCTTTACAATCACTCGAATAACCCAGTCCCCCTCAGGCAATGTAAATCTACTCATCGTGTTTTATTGTAATACTATGTAAGAAAATTCTAACAATCAAACAATCGTATCAGTGCCTATTCATCGTATATGTAACCCTAGTATAAGCTATTGCTCTACCACGTGTACGATGTGGTTAGTCTGGTTTTCTACTCCAGGGCGGATATGGCCTTTGAGGGGGCTACAGTCGCGGTAATCGAGGCCATCGGCAATTTTGATATGGTGCTCGTCAGTCATGCGATTGTTGGTGGGGTCAAAACCTACCCAGCCTATGTTTGGAACGAATGCCTCTAGCCAGGCATGGGTTTGCGCCGAACCCATCATAGCTTGTCCTTTGTCTTGGTTGAGGTAGCCCGAAACGTAACGACAAGGGAATTTCTGCTGGCGCAGAATGCCTAGCATCAGATGGGTATAATCCTGGCAAACACCGCGTGGGTTCGCCAAGACCTTGGTGGCCGGAGTAGTGAAAGTTGTTACTCCGGACTGGTACTCCATCATTCCGTAAATAGATTGATTGAGATAATTAACGTAGCTAAATAATGGCTGGTCTTTTTGGTAAAGCAGCGTTTCGGGAATCTGCCCTTCCGGCAATCGGGTGAGATCCGTGGGCATAATGTGCAGGTAGTGGTCTACCAGAAAGTCTTCTGATCGTAGCACTTGCTGCTCTTCTTCCTGAGACAAACTCTCTTCTACTGAAGGCAGAATATTTTCCTGTTTTTCTACCAAACAGGCAGCCGTAAAACCTAAGTAAATGAAAGGCTCATCAACCCGGAAACAGAGGATGTCGTACCCAAAGGAGTTTTTCGCCCGAAATACCGGGCGGTTCAAAGAGTTAGTAATCTCAACTTCTTTGATAGCTTGGGTATTATTTTCGCAGGGCAGTACCAAAAACTCAAATAAAGCTTCTTGCACCACGTGTTGGTAAGAGTTTCCCGCTTCGTAGCGGATACGGTACGTGACCATTTTTAAAAAGTAAAATACTGACGTTCCAATTCTGATCCTACGGCATAAAGTTCGTGGTGTAGCGTGGGTAGAAAAGTATCATCCTGCTCCATAATTTCGGGTACAGTTAGATACTGAGTGTGGGCGGTGAGTTTGCCAATCTTAAATTCTACGGAATCTGGGCTGGCGGGTTTCCCATTGCTAATGATTTTTACGTGATTGCGTAACTTTTCTAAGTTATACAAAATTGATTTGGGAAATTTTCGGTTCAGGACAAGAAAATCAGTTACTAGCTCGCGGGTGGGGCGGGTGCCGTAGTAATAATTCCGGCTCATGTCCAGTCCACCCGCGCTCCGTAGCAGTGTAGACCAGTGATAATTATTGATGGCGGGGTTACGCTTCTCATTGGGTACGTTCTTAATATCCTCTAACTTTACCAGCAGTATTTGTATCATCTGCATAGCCCGCTCCAGGTGCATCCCGGTGTAGATCAACGACCATTCGTAGTTTCGTAATAAGGTATTATCTATCACTCCCTTCAAAATACTGGTATTATCGAGGCAATGCTTACAGAAATCGTAAGGCCCTTTTTTGGATAGTTCATCGGTTGAGAATGATCGGGTAGTATGGTAAAATCGATTGGTGGCCTCCCATACATCCAGCGAAATACTGCTACGAACCGCTTTGGTATTATCCCGAAGTTGTTCCACGTAATTTCGGATGGAGTAAGGGTATTGTTCGTCAATCGTTAAAAAGGTAATGACTTCGTGGTCAGTGAGTGGCAACTGGCGTTCTTGAAAGTTATCAGATGCTTGTGCCATCCGCAGTAACGACTCTAGTACCATTCGCTTATTGAGCGAGGGTGGAATATCGGAAGATGATAGGTACTGAGCCGAAACGTATTGAGCCAGTTGCCCAATACGCTCAGCGTAGCGCCCCATCCAATAGAGATTATTTGCCGTTCGGGAAAGCATTATGTATAGTATTTAGGGTTTTGGGTTCAGAGTTTTGAGTTTGAAAAGGTGATATCTTTATACCCGAACCCAGAACCCAAACTTTTGAACGTTTAATTAATATTCTCTTCTTCTTGCAATACCCAGGTATCTTTTGACCCTCCTCCTTGCGATGAGTTTACTACCAGGTTACCCCGGCGAAGAGCCACCCGAGTAAGTCCACCTTGGCAGACGTATTCTATCTCGTGCCCCGTGAGAGCAAAGGTACGTAAGTCGATATGGCGAGGCTCAAACTGCTGCTCGTCTTCAATGTAGGTGGTGTGTACCGACAGTGCCATTGTAGGTTGCCCAATATATTTGCGGCGATTGCTCTTCAGCACTTCTTTGAAATCAGCTAGCTCCTGACGTGAGGCACGGTTGCCAATAAATACTCCGTAGCCGCCCGACTCATCTACCGGTTTTACCACTAATTCCTGTAAATGCTCTAACACGTACTGAAAGTCGTCATCTTTCTCGCAGCGGTAGGTATGTACATTTTTAAGCAAAGGCTCCTCACTGAGGTAGTAGCGAATAATATCGGGTACGTAAGTGTAGACGGCCTTATCGTCGGCTACGCCAGTGCCCGGTGCATTAGCCAGCGTCACGTTTCCTTCTCGGAAGGCATGAACGATACCAGGTACACCTAACACTGAGTCAGACCGGAAGACTAGTGGATCGATAAAGTCATCGTCAATTCGGCGGTACACTACGTCTACTTTCTTGGGGCCGTGCATGGTTTTCATGTAGACGAAGTTGTTGTCTACGTACAAATCCTGGGGTTCCACTAACTGTACCCCCATTTGTAAGGCTAAGAATGAATGCTCATAATATGCTGAGTTGAATACCCCTGGTGTAAGTAATACACAAACCGGTTGGTCAGCTCCTGGAGGCGACACGCTCTTCAGCACATCCAGTAATGCCTCGGGATAGTTGACTACGGGCTGTACCTGGCTATTGAAGAAAAGCTTGGGAAGAATGCGTTTGGTTGCCATACGATTGGAGAGTACGTAGCTGACTCCTGAAGGACAGCGGAGGTTATCCTCCAGTACATAAAAATCCCCGTCTTTGTGCCGAATCACATCTGTACCTGAGATATGCACATAAATTCCGCCGTAGGGCTTGAAGCCCATCATGGCCTTGCAGTAGTTCTTGCAAGAGAATATTAGCTCCTTGGGCACTACTTGGTCTTTTAGTATCTTCTTTTCGTTGTAAATATCCGTCAGGAACATATTGAGTGCCCGATTGCGCTGGATTAAACCATTCTCCAGTGCTTTCCATTCCTGAGCAGAGATGATACGAGGTAGTAGATCAAAAGGGAAGATTCGCTCTACACCCTGAGAAGAATCCGAATATACGTTAAACGTAATGCCCTGATCAAAGGAAGATTTTTTGGCATAGTCGTATAGATCGCGAAAGTCGGAAAGAGGTAAGCGGGAAAAGTGCTCATAAATGCCTTGGTAGTGGCGGCGGACGTTACCATCTTGGTCAAATACTTCATCAAGAAAACCCCGATTTTGCGGGTAATTATCAAACAAGGTGGTCAGGTTAGGTACATTATTCATCAGGAACCTAAATTACGAACAATTCAGTAAAGTAAGAAAAAGCCGACACTCACGAAATACTGTACGGCTATTTTCTTAATAAGCCATAAGATTTAGTGTTAGAACTGACTTGGTTAGCTGTTTGTTAGGAATTACAGTATTTAACTCAGAGTGTTTTGCCTAGTGTGCAACGACCAATATGGTTGGATTGGATATGGATGAGGTAGCTTGAGAAGTTATAATACTACTCACTCTGCAAGCTCTTCACCGGATTAAGATTAGCCACTCGCAGGGTTTGGGCGACTACGGTGATGCCCGATAGTAGTAAGACCACGCTTCCAGCGAGCAAGTAGACCCAAACGCTGATTTCTATTTGATAGGCAAAGTTCTGCAGCCACCGGTGCATTACCCATCCGGCCAAAGGAAGTGCTAGCAACAGCGCGACCAGTACTAGCCGGGCGAAGTCGCGGGACAATAGTTTTACCACTTCGATGACCGAGGCACCTAGCACTTTACGGATGCCTACTTCCTTGGTACGTTGCACGGTGATATGTTGAACCAGGCCAAACAGACCAATGCAGGCAATAACAATGGTAATCAACGAAAAGATGCCGAATATACGGCTCATCTGAAGCTCGGCTTGGTAGTTGGCTTGCAATGAATCATCTAAAAAATAAAAACTGAAGTCAAACTGCTGGTCAAACGTTTCCCAAACTTGCTGAATGCTGGCAAGCGTAGCCGGTACATTCTCTGAGGGCTGAAGTTTAATCAATACATGGTTAGCCCCCTGCGGGGCCAATTGAAAAATCATAGGTCGGATAGGCTCGTGTAGGGTACGATAATGAAAATCTTCCACCACTCCAATCACTGTACCGTGCAGAACGCCCTCATTTTGTCGCCATACCAATTCTTGACCAATTGGGTCAGTGAGGTTTAGTGCCTGAGCCGCCGAGGCATTAATGACAAAGCTTTGCAAAGAGTCAGTGGTATACTGTCGGGAGAAGCTCCGTCCGGTTTGAAACGGAATATTTAGTACAGAGAAAAAATCCATTGCTACGTAGCACTCTGAAGCATCCGCCCATTGCTGGTCATCGTCGGCTCGCCAAATAGAATGCTGATTAAAATTTTGCCCCGGCAGATTGGATGCAGCCGTAACAGCAGCGACTGATTCTACCTGCGCTAACTCTGAAGTTAGGGTTTCCACTTTGTCCCGTAGCTCTTCATTATTCAACGGCACTACTAGCACTTGTTCTTGGTCAAACCCCAAATTCTTTTGGCTCAGGTAGGTTAGCTGATTGAAAATGATGACACTACCGAGAATGAGTGCCGTAGCAATACCAAACTGAAATACTACTAAGCCTTTGTGAGTCCAGTTCCCTGCTGGTTTACTTCGGAACCGACCTCGCAGCATAGTAATGGGCTTGAAGGCCGAAAGGTATAGCGCTGGGTATAATCCTGATAGGATACCCCCTACAATTACTGCCAAGGTAAGCCCGATGAGTGATTGATAAGAAAAAATATCGGATAAAGTGAATTGTTGCCCAGCAACTTGATTGAAGTAAGGCAACACCCACTGAAGCGTAAACAGTGCTACTAGCATACCCATGAAGCTGATGAACAAAGCCTCGCAGAGAAACTGCCCGGATAGATGATGGCGCAGCGCGCCCAGTGTTTTACGAATACCCATCTCCTTAGCCCGCTGTAGCGAACGAGCGGTAGAAAGATTAATGAAATTAACGTAGGCGATTAATAGAATGAACAGTGCGGCGGTAGCTAGCAGATAGATATACGAAATGTGACCGTTAGGCTCTAGCTCCCAACGTAAGTGCGAGTGCAGATGAATGTCGGTAATAGGCTGCAAGCGAAAGCCAATCTGCCCGCTTTGCAAGAGCTGAACTACTTCATCAGAAGCCTCAATAAACTTATTACGAATCATCCAGGGGGCGATTTTTGCCTCTAGTGCATCAGCATCAGCTTGCTCGCTAAGCTTCAGATAGTTGTAATGCCCAAAATCTTCCCACAAAAAGAAAGTATCATCAGGATCGAGCGCCTTGAGGGTGACGTAGGATAATAGGAAATCAAAGTGAAAATGGGCGTTGTCGGGTACATCTTCCATCATGCCTACTACTTCTACTAGAGAGCCTTCTTCATTCACCTGCAAAAATTGCCCCATCGCACTTTCGTTGCCAAAGTAGCGTTGGGCAGCCGACTGGGTAAGTATAATGCCCCCGGGCTGAGCCAAAGAAGTCTGTGGATTTCCTTGCAGTAACTGAAAATCAAATACGTCGAAGAATGTACTATCCACCGCTAGCACACTCTTCTCGGTATAGCGAATATCCTTATCCGGGTGTTTGAACGAAAAAGTGCGCCGGGTCAGCCCCTCTTTCCAGAGAGGGGTAAGGCTAACCGCATTTTCTACTTCGGGAAAATCACTCACCATAGCCTGCGCCATAGGGTGCGGGGTGCGTGTTTGCGGGTTATCCGAAAACCAGGTGATGCGGTACAACTGATCTGCACTGGGGTGAAAGCGGTCGTAGCTCAGTTCAAATTGCAAATAGTGCCCAATGAGCAAGCAAGCTCCAATCCCTAACGATAAGCCGGTAATATTAATAAACGAAATGAGTCGGTTCTTACGGAAGTTACGAAGGGCAATCAGAAAGTAATTGTGGAACATAAGCAGTTGAGGTCAGCTATTCGCCTAGCTTGACTCAATTTATATGCCGTTTTGCAAATCCGGCTATCATCTAGATGTAATGACATATTAACTTGAGGGCAAATATAAAACGCTCTTGCCGGATAAGGCCTTGCGAATTCCGGCATCTCGTGCAACAGACCTCAGAATTCGTTATCACTCATCCGAGCCACCGTGGCGCGGGAAAATGACCCTATGATAGAATATCGTTACATCTAAAATTTAGATTGTTTGCGAGCGAAGACCTGTCCGAATTCGGGCATAATTGTTCGGAAGCGCACAGTGGTATTCTCTGAGGCAAACAAAAGTTGCGTCTCACCACTTGTTGAAATATGAACACTAAAGGAAAACTACAACAACTAACAGACGAAGAGTTGCGCCAGCAGTTTCGCCAACATTCTATTCGGGGGATGATTGTTTCGTTACTACTATTGGTGGGCTTTCTGCTACTGTATTTTTTTGCTGATAGTGAAAACACCGTAATTTTTGTGGTGACCATCGTAATTGCTACCGCTTCAATATTGCTGGCCATTTGGTACCACGCCCGTAAACGGCAGATTTTTAATGAGCTGAAACGGCGGAGCAATAAAGTGTAAAAATTGGGACTCAGGTAGGGCAGGGAGAGTTAACGAACTAAGCATAACGAGCCCCTAATTCACATCAACTTCACCTAACCTATCCTCGCTTCGTGTTAACAATGATAGCTCCGTTGCCTCCTCGTCCTCCGTACATTATCGGAGCTATTCCTTTATGCACCTCAATGGTAGATACGTCATTCGGGTTCATCATATTTACTGCGATGGCATCTACAGGCATACCATCAATTACGTAGAGTGGACTGCGCCAGCTACCCCGAATAGAAACGCGGGTATTCCATCCGTAATTCGTCACCCATACCCCCGGTACCCGACCTTGCAGCGTTTCCAGCACGTTAAGCATTGCCGTTTGCGGTAGTTCGTCCATTACCAAAATATAGTCGGCAAAAGCAGCTGAACGAGAAATGTCACTCAAATCAACTTGGTAGTAATCGCGCAATTGCACCGGATTATATACTCCGGATGCGCTCTTGGTAGCTGCTACACTGGCAGTAGCAGTGAGTAATAACAACCATAAACCTGATGTATATTTTTTGTATGTTTTCATGATTCTTAAGAGTTGGTTATCTGATTTTTCGCTTTGCTACTCTTTCTCCTCATTCACTTGCTTAACAGAGATGCTGCATTCGAGGATTCCGAGATTTTGTTAAATAATGTTAAGTGATTTTAGTCTAGAACGGCAAGGGAAATATTATAAAAGCGTTTATCTAAATACTGTGATGAGGAGGTACAAATATTTGAAATGACAACTTAAAGAATTATTGGATTGTACATTTTTAATATTTTAGTAGCACAGTAGAATCTGGCTGAAGATTTGTACGCTAACTAGCAATCGACCTTATCTTTAGTATGAGAAACTTTTTGCTACTAGTAGCCAGTGTTGCTTTTATTATGCCTGTAGCTTATGCGCAGGAAAATCCCTATTTAGTGGCTGAGCGGCCGTTTGTGGGTGGCGGACTAACTGTAAGAATTACAGACTTAGAGGATGCAAACAATAGCTTAACCAATCAAATAACTGACGAGTCTAGCTCTTTTGGTATCTCGCCTACTTACGGAAAGTTCATTAGCAACCGCTGGGCGGTTGGGGTATCACTCAGCATCACCTCTACTGATGAAAAACGGATTAGTATTCAAAATGGCTCTACCCGAACATCAATAAACAACAGGACTACCATAGGGATAACCCCGTTCTTCCGCCGCTTTATTCCTATAACTGAACGTTTCGGAGCCTTCCTTCAGCCTCAGTTATCGTATGCCTATCAGATAGGTTCTATTGAGGATAAATTTAGTGATCCAAGTGATCCGGCTAACAATACTGGCAGCAGTTTCATTAATCAGGGGCATCGTATAGGTTTAGGGATGATCGGGGGGTTATACTACTTTATAAATCGACATTTTTCACTAGAGACTAACTTGCTGGACCTTAATTTTGCGTATAACATTGAGAATCGGGAGAATACTAATTCGAGTGCTCCACCTGATAACGATCGAGAATCCAGCTGGAGCAATCTTCAGATAAATTTGATCAATCAGCTTCGCTTGAATCAAATCATTGTTTTTAATTACTACTTCTAAAAAGTTTTTCCAACCAAAAACCCATGCTTGAGGGTCATTAGATAAACACTTAGATAATGATGAATCGACTAATAGCTTGCGGCTTGCTAGTACTACTCTTTGGCTGCCAAGACGATGATCTTGATAGCATCAACGTGTCAGACGATCCTTCAATCACCTCACTCAATGGTACCTGGAAAGTCATTGCTTACGAAGATTTAGAGCAGGGTAAACTGATTACAAAGACCGAGGAAAACTCTTGGGGTATGGACGTCATCGTTACTTTTGACGATACTACTGATCCACCGAATGTTAGTGGCAGAAATACGACAAATAGCATAGGAGGTACGTTTGAGTGCACGGGGCAGCGTTTAATCCAAACTTCCAATATATTTAGTACCTATGTCGGTCAACCTAAGTGGGCTGATAAGTTCGGCGAAGTTATTTCTAAGAGTGAACTACAGTTTACCATTAATTCATCTCAACTCAAACTCTCCAATACCACCGAGCAGCTCAATGTAGTACTGGAGAAAGAATAAGAAAAAGATGGTAAACAAAACCAGGAAAAATGGAAATTCGTACCTTTACTAGGTTGAACGCACTAACCAGCGCAGTATTGGCGTATAATCTGGGTAAGGTAGTTGTTGTCCCATCCGGCTTTTTTTCGTCTGATCTTGATACTATGTTTATCATCCATCTGTTTAAGCGGCCGCCGCGCGGTAGTTGCAGGGATAGCTTTCTGAGCGTGTTACGGTTCTCAGCCCCGTTCTTGGTGTTGGTGCGACAGCGGTCTTCGTCAAAGCTAACGTCTAGCTGCCAATGCAGTTGGTTCTCTATGCTCCAGTGCTCCCGCACTTTTTGATTGAAGTAAGCTGGGCTTTCCGCTACATCGCTCAGGTAGAAGCGATACTCTTGCTGGCGGTTAGTATCCGTTTCTCGCAGCGCGTGTACCATAATAACAGATTGAATGTTCTTCCAGGCTAGCGTTTCTTCTAATAGATCAGTACAGGTAGTTACATAGCAAGTGCGTGTCTCTATACGTCCGGAACCAAAGTCTACGCTTTTATCACACCGCATACCTGCATGGTGGCTCATCATATAGTCGTGCATTTGCTCAAACGTGTTCTTCTGATTGTTTTTCAAAGACAATAAATAGTGCCCCTGTTTATCTACAATCTGCTTAGCAATGGCGGGTCCATTGGCAATCGCGTCAATACTTACAATCGCCCCTTTGACATCTAAATCATCTAATAGTGCCGGTATAGCAGTCTTTTCATTGCTCTTTTGCTCGGTTTTGCACTGTCCCAAGACCAACTGCTGCTCGCAAGCCCAGGCACTCACTACGCACACCCCGCTGTTGCGTTTGCCTGCTTGCGCGGTAGCGCGCAATACCTTGCCGTCTATACTGATATGATGAGCTTCCAGAAACTCGCATAGATAGCGCGAATGACGATACAAACAGGCGGCAAACTGCCCAGTATCTACAGCATTCAGCACCCGCGTGATCGTATCGTGAGAGGGTATGCCGTTAAGTAGCCATAGAAACTGGTGTAGAAACGCTTCCTTGTTCTTACCGTACTCTTCGATCTCTTCGTCAGTATCGCAGCCTGATAAGGTAGCAAACAGGCTTAACAGCAATATATCTGACAGCGTGTGTCGCTTCAATAGCGTATTGCGGCGTGGGTCGTCTACCTCTGAAAATATACTATGTAATTCCATCTGATACTTTCTGGCAAATATAGCCTATCTTCGTCTATTAGTGCGTTTAACCTATACCTTTACTTAAAAAAGTAATGGCAGAGTTTGCTGAAAAATTCATTAATCCATTCACTGATTATGGGTTCAAGAAGTTATTTGGAGAGGAGCCTAATAAAGATTTGCTATTAGATTTTCTGAACGAGCTACTAAAAGAGGAACAAGGTGAGATAAAAGATTTGACCTATCTGAAAAATGAGCACCTCGGTAGTGGCGATGTAGATCGGAAAGCTATCTTTGATCTTTATTGTGAAAATGAGCGAGGTGAAAAATTTATCGTTGAGTTACAGAAAACAAAACAGAATTTTTTCAAAGATAGAACTATCTACTACTCTACGTTCCCCATTAGAGAGCAAGCCAAGCGAGCCGACTGGAATTATGAATTAAAGGCAGTTTATACGGTAGCCATTTTGGACTTCGTATTTGACGAAGATAAAAATGAGAAGGCAAAGTATCGCTACGACGTGAAGCTAACTGATACTGAGACTTGCCAGGGTTTTCTACGATAAGTTGACGTTCATCTATCTAGAGATGCCGAAATTTGTTAAGACAATAGATGAACTGGAAACTCGATTTGATAATTGGTTGTATGTTCTACGCAACCTAAACCGTTTAGATAGGGTACCTGATAAGTTGCGGGAAAGAGTCTTTGAGAAACTATTTAAAGTCGCTGAAATTGCCCGATTTACTCCTGATCAAATCCGCTCCTACGAAGGTAGCTTGAAATATTACCGCGATATGAAAAACTCGCTTGACACCGCTAAGGAAGAAGGAAGAGAGGAACGAGAGACTGAAATTGCTCAAGTTATGATCAAAGCGGGTGAGCCAATAAAAAAAATCATCCAATTTACTGAACTATCTCGAGAACAAGTAAAGTGTTTGTCTAGCAAGTAAAATATAGAGCTTTCCCTTTAGCCCAACCATTTTACCTCCAGCCCCTTGCTCATGATAGCCCCAAAATTTTTTTCATCTTCCCTGTAACTTTTATTTCAATCAGTTGTCTTCGGGATAACTATGGTACTGGAAGAGTTTAAAACCCGCGTACTCCCCGTCAAGAATAAGCTGTATCGCTTCGCGTTGCGCTTCTTAAATAATGAAGATGAAGCCCAAGATGTGGTGCAGGAAGTATTTATTAAAGCGTGGAACCAGCGGGAAGATCTTCACCTGTACCGCAGCGTAGAGGCTTGGTGCATGCAAGTGACCCGTAACCTCTCGCTAAACCGACTAAAATCAGGACATTACCGCAATACGCAGGAACTTACTGACGGCCAGCAGGTGCACCACGCTCCGTCACCGTACGATCGTGCCGAAACGCGGGATGTACTACAAACGATCGATCAATTGCTGCAACGCTTACCGCGAGCTCAGCAACAGGTACTACAGTTACGCGACATGGAAGGCTACGCTTATCAGGAGATTAGCGATGTGCTGGAAATGCCCCTCGCGCAAGTAAAAGTAAACCTGTTTCGAGCACGGAAGGCGCTGCGCGAACAACTCACAAAAATGAATGCTTATGGAATTGACCACCATCCGTGAACTCGTAGAAAAGTACTGGAACGGCGAAACCTCGCTGGAAGAAGAAGCGCAGTTGCAACGCTACTTTCAGGAGGAGGAAGCTCCGGCTGATTTGAAAAAAGAAGCGGCTCTATTTAGGTACTACCAAGCAAATACTCAGTCGCATACGCTAAATGAGCAGTTCGACGAACAGCTTACCCAACGTATTGAACGAGAGCAGACCAAGCAGCGCTGGCTGACGTATCAGCCACTGCTACGAATTGCCGCCGCTGTTGTTCTAGTAATAATGGCCGCCATATTATTCCGCACTGAGTGGATGGATGAAGCCAATCCGGTAGCCACGGAAGATACCTACGAGGATCCTCGGTTGGCCTATGAGCAAACTCGAGAAGCCCTACTGCTGGTATCCAGCTTAATGAACGAAGGAACCCAGCACATTCAAGAATTAGAAACTTTTAGCGAAGCCCAAGAAACGATAAAAACGCAAATCCCATGAAACGATTACTCATTATTATTGCTGCGATACAACTAATCGCCATCGGCGTAAACGCCCAAGATAATATTCTAGCTCCCTTGTTTGACAAGTACGCTGATGATGAAGACTTCACCAAAGTGACCATCACCAGCAAAATGTTCAGCCTTTTCACTGAGTTTGAACCCGAAGACCCCGAGACCAAAGAGCTGACCGAAGCGGTTAGCAAATTGCAAGGACTTAAAATACTCGCATCAGATAGTGTTAATAACGCCCGAAGCTACTTCAAAGATGCTAAATCGCAAGTGCGGAAAGGAAACATGGAAGAGTTGATGTCAATCCGCGACGGTAAAGACGATATGCTCTTTATGATTCAGGAAGAAGCCGGTAAGATTAGTGAGCTGGTGATGCTGGTGGGAGGCGAACACAAATTCATTGCCCTCAGCCTCTACGGCGAGATTGACCTTAAACAGATTTCAAAGATCTCGAAAGGAATGAAGATCGATGGCATGAATTATCTGGAGAACCTAGATAACGAAGGAGATGATGACCAGTAGTAAGTTATTAACCCGAAAGATAGTCAGCGTATTTGCGCTGGCTTTCATATGCTCCCTATCCAGTTTAGCCCAGAGCCGTACGGTAGATCAATTTCTAAAGGAGTATCAGCCCAGCCAAAAGCTCTTTCTCTACCCTAGCACGCTGCGAATGGTTAATCTGGAGAAAAATCCTGACTTCTACGCACTGGTACACGATATTGATAAGCTACGGGTGCTACTGTACAACAAAAATGAAAATGGTTTTTCTGGTCAGACTATCCGTACGTTAAGCCGGGAAGTAGCGGAGGAAGACTACCAGGAACTAATGACTTTCCAAGCCGACGGACAAAACGTACATTTGTATTCTTTGGGAGACGACGACACGCCCGAAGGAGTAGTTGGTTTGGTAGAAACCGACGATACGCTTATTTTAACCGACTTGGAAGGCTTCATCGATCTGCCCGCCTTGCTTAAACTATTTCAAGGTGATTTTAACTTTGAAGATATAGCAGGTGTCGTTAATCTTGCCGTTCAAGTAAGTGAGGAAATTCAGGAAGAGATTGAGGAGTAATTTTAAGTGTTATGGTGTTTGAGTGTTGATGTGTTAGAGCATGTTTAAATTTTATCCTTTGGGCTGCAAATTCATCTTTAATCGCTGCACTTCACCAATTTTATCGGCCATAGCTTAGGCTATTCCCTCAAAAATTGACTCGTTCAGCAACCAAATCTTGAATTTTCGCCATCAAAAACAAAACTTAAACATTCTCTTATGGATAACGCACGTTATTCGATACGTAGAGTTAAAATACTATAACATCCTAACAACTCGTACTTTAACCCCCAAACTCAATAGCAATCGAGTAAAATGAATTACCGCCTTCTTCTATACACCCTGTCATTGATTGCCTGCTTTCACGTAAGTTTGGCGCAAGACTATGAAGAGGAAAAGCTGATAATAGATACTTTTTTACACGAAGAATATTCTGAAAATAAGCCCGGAGCAGCTGTGCTGATTGCTAAAGGAGACAAAATTATCTACAAAAAAGCCTTTGGACTGGCCAATGTAAAGAAGAAAAAACCGCTAGAGACAGATATGATTTTCCAGCTTGGGTCTATGAGCAAGCAGTTTACCTCAGCAGCGGTTCTTCAACTAGTAGAGCAAAATAAAGTCTCCCTCAACGATAAAATTCAGCAGTACGTCGACTACTATCCGCCGAAAGAATACGAGATTACCATTGAACATCTGCTGTCGCAAACTTCAGGAATCCCTAATTTTTTTGATGTGGATGAAGATGAGCTTCGTCTACTCTCCCAAGAACATACTCCTCAGCAACTGATCGAGTACTACGCTGATCAACCTTTGCTATTTGAGCCGGGCACGCAGTTTCAGTACAGCAATTCTAATTATCCTCTGCTGGGAGTAGCCGTCGAAAAAGTATCAGGGTTGACATTGGAAGAATACCTAGCAAAAAATATTTTTCAACCACTGGGGATGAAGTCAA
This sequence comes from Tunicatimonas pelagia, assembly GCF_030506325.1. Classification (NCBI taxonomy): domain Bacteria; kingdom Pseudomonadati; phylum Bacteroidota; class Cytophagia; order Cytophagales; family Catalimonadaceae; genus Tunicatimonas; species Tunicatimonas pelagia. The sequence continues at coordinate 4,221,371 of NZ_CP120683.1, forward strand.
CCAACCTTTGGTACCGCGAAGATTTTAAGAAAAAGCGAATTGCTCAGGGCTATCGGTTTGAAGACGGTAAGTTCGTTCGTTCGCCTAAAGTAGTAGGCTCGGTAGTTTACGCGGCGGGCGGCATTGTTTCTACCGTAGACGACTTACTGACCTGGAACCGAGCGTTGCAAAACCGAACCCATTTATCCGATACTATTGTTAAGCAACTCACTACCGAAAAGACTACGACCGACGGAACCGGAACCGGTTACGGCTACGGATTTTTCATAGGAGAACTACATAGCTACAAAACCGTAGAACATGGTGGGTTACTGTACGGCTTTACCTGCGATGCCCTGTACATACCTGAAGAGGATATTTTTGTCTGCGTTCTCACCAACAAGTCGCGGGAGAGACCCGAAGAAGTAGCTGATTATCTTGCCAGTATTATTCTTGGAGAGCCGATTAATATTCTGAGCAAGTCAGCATTAAACTACGAAGAAAAAAAGGAGTATCTGGGAACGTATCAGATGGTAGATGGGGCGAAAAAAATTATTGAGATTAAATTCGTGGATGACTTGGTAATGGTATATTTTCCAAAAGCCCCCGGAACCGAAGTAGAAATAAAGGCAACCGATGACGATACGTTCGAATCAGTAACGGCGAATATTGAGATGATATTTTCTCGAGACGATACCGGAAAAATTGTAGGCTTTACCGCCGAGCAAGGCGGCACTTCTGAATGGACAAAAATTGAATAAAACCACTTGAACAACATTCGAGAACTGGTTACATTAATAAACTAAACTTTACTCCATATACCAGCATCAGACCCCGGAATAAATCCGGGGATAACACCCGAACACATTAACACCTTGAAACTTGAACACACCCACCCTTCAAATACAAAACCTGCATAAGCACTACGGCAAAGTTCACGCGGTGAATGACTTGTCGCTGGAGGTGCTACCGGGTCAAGTTTTTGGCATTTTAGGACCGAACGGCAGTGGAAAGACCACCACGCTCGGAATTATTCTGGACGTAATTAAAAAGAAAAGTGGGGAATACCGTTGGTTTGGCGAGTTGCCCTCGGCCGAAAGCCGGAAGAAGATCGGAGCCATTCTGGAAACCCCAGTTTTTTATCCCTACCTCTCGGCAGTAGACAACCTCAAGATTATTGCGCTAATTAAAGGAGTGAATGAAAGTCGGATTGACGCCGTGCTTCAAACCGTAGGTTTATACGAACGTAAGCACGATGCATTCAAGGGTTATTCGCTCGGAATGAAACAACGGCTGGCGATTGCCTCCGCTCTACTCGCCGACCCCGAAGTGATGATTCTGGATGAACCCACCAACGGCCTCGATCCGCAAGGAATTGCCGAAATTCGCCAACTCATTGTGCAGATTGCGGGGCAGGGAAAAACCATTATTCTGGCCAGCCACTTGCTGGATGAGGTGCAGAAAGTTTGCTCCCACTTTGCCGTGCTGAAAAAAGGAAAGCTCATTTACTCCGGCAGTGTAGACGAAGCCCTCACCGGAACCGATACCGTAGAAGTAGCTGCCGATGATATGAGCTTACTGGAAGAAACTATTCAGCAATTTGCCCATACCGAATCTGTCCGAGCTGAAAAACAGTTTTTACGGGTGCGACTAAACAACAACCAAAATAGTGTTGACCTCAACCGCTTTCTGATTGAACGAGGAGTAATCGTTTCTCATCTGTCGCAGCGTACCAATAGCCTGGAGCAACAGTTCTTGCAAATCTTAGCCACTGATCCAAGTTCAGTCGGTCGTTCTGCTGTCAATCAAATCACAACCAACCATGCCTAGATTACTCGCCATTGAATGGATAAAACTTAAAAGTTACCGCCCGTTTTGGGTGCTGATGCTGCTGTATTTCGTGGTGTTGGGCTTGGTGATGAGCGGGGTAGGATTCTTCCTGGAATATCTGGCTGGTATCAACGGAGCGGAGATCAATGGGCTTGACCCATCGATGGTTCCTTTCTACGATTTTGCCGACATCTGGCAGAACCTCACCTATTTGGCTACTTTTCTAAAAATCTTCCTAGGCTTTATTGTAGTCATTTCCATTACCAACGAATACAGCTACAAAACTATCCGCCAACACATTATCGACGGCCTCACCCGTTGGGAATTCTTAGCCAGTAAATTGCTGATAATCCTGGCGATTACCTTAGTGAACACCCTTTTTGTATTGGTACTTGGAATAATTCTGGGCAGCATCTATTCGCCGGTAAAGGGGCTGGATGTTGTGTTCACTAATGCTGATTTTCTGTTGGCCTATTTTCTGGATGTAGGAGTGTTTTTAACCTTTGCGCTATTGGTCGGAATGCTCATCAAGCGTACCGGATTTGCTATTGTGCTGCTGGCATTGTACACCTTCTTTCTGGAGCCCATCGGCGCGCTTATTCTTTCGGAAGTATACGACCAGTATACGTTTCATCAGTACTTTCCCATTCGGGCGATTAATAATCTCATTCCGGTTCCCTTCGGAAAGTACGCATTTCAGGAGGTGCAAGATTACGTAGCTCTGGGCGATGTGGCTTTGGTAGTGGCTTACGCTGGGTTGTTTATCTTCCTAAGTTACCGTCTGCTAAAGACCCGCGACATTAGCGGATAAAACGTTTACTTCTATGAAAGCAGTTATCTATCAACAATACGGCAACCCCGCAGTGCTTCAACTAGTAGATAGAGAGAGGCCGGTGCCGAAGGACAATGAAGTGCTGATAAAAATATACGCGACCACCGTTACTACTACTGAATGTTACTTCCGGGCAGGCAAGCCCTTCATTACCCGCTTGTTCACTGGGCTGATGAAGCCGAAGAATAAGATACTGGGAGAAGAGTTAGCCGGAGAAATAGCGGAAGTAGGCAAAGACGTAACTTTATTTAAGCTGGGCGATCACGTGTTCGGAACGGCGGGGCCTACCTTCGGAGCCAATGCGGAGTACATTTGTGTATCGGAAGATGGAGTACTGGCTCAGAAACCCTACACTCTGTCTTACCACGAAGCGGCTGCTTGTGTAGATGGCTTTTTAACCGCTATGCCTTTCCTTCGAGATACCGGACAGATAAAAAGTGGTCAACGGGTACTGATAAACGGCGCAGCAGGTATGGTTGGCTCTGCCGCCGTGCAGATTGCTAAGTACTTTGGTGCGGAAGTAACCGGGGTAGGTAGTAGTGCCAGCCAAGCAATTATGAAAAAGCTCGGGGCCGACTGTGCGATTGACTACTCTCAGGAAGACTTTACAAGAAATGGTCAGACCTACGACATCATATTTGATGCAGTAGGGAAAACGACATTTAATCTCTGTAAACACTCTCTTAACAAAAACGGAGTATTTCTAGAAGCAGCAGTTACTCTTTCGTCCTTACCTTCCCTCATTGGCTCATCCAACGGCAAAAAGTCAAAGATTGCGACCACTGGGTTACGGTCGCCTGCTGAACGAGCTAAAGACTTACAGATACTAAAAAAGTTATTAGAGGAAGGTAAGTATCAGGCGCTAATTGATCGTACTTATCCTCTGGAAGAAATTGCCAAAGCTCACGCCTACGTAGATCAAGGACACAAGAAAGGCAGTGTAGTGATAGCAGTAAACCAGTCGAAAAACATAGATGCATCTAGTGAGACAGCAAAAAAAGCCGCGCCCTATTAGAGAAGCACGGCTTTAACTTTATTCTCAAACCACAAATCATTTGCTCACCTGTGCCGTCCGATCTTCACCAGCTCGGCGTCCGTATTCCGAGAAGATTAATGTTACGGCGTTTTTTAGGGTTTCTTCCCGATTTTTCATTTCAACCTCCAGCACTCCGGGGGCGTAACCTTGCCACACTAACTGCTTCTTCTCCCGGTCAATTAAATCGATAACTACATCGCCTTCTTTGGCCTGATCGATATTACTGTTAAACGAAGAGCCCCCCATCCACCACCAGCTACCGTAAAAACCCGGATTATAATTCTGGGAACCACTAATTCGGTTTTCAACCATCACTTGCGAGTTCACCAGCAGGTCAGGGTTCTCGCTAGAAAGCGTATAACCACGTCCTTCCATCTCGCGCTGTACTGCTTCCTTCAAACGCTTCTTCATTAGCGTATTGTAAAATAGCGGTTCCTCTCCGTCTACTTTACTATGTTCCCGCTGAAACTCATCCGCCCAGTAGAAGGTCGTGTAGTCGGCAAACTCGGCATCACGATCGTAATCCGTCAGCACTGAATACGAAGTAGTACAGCGTACTAGCAGAAAGCCAACTGCCAAAATTCCTATTATCTTAATTGTTCTCATAACTATCAGTTAAGTTGATAAAATAGATACTATGCGCGCAAAACGCAGAGCATTACAGCTTTTAACCACACACAAAATGCTCAAATACACTTAAGAAGAAGGTTGTTGAGGTAAGTAGCTCTCTTGCAGTAGTCGGGCACACTTGGCGTTAAAAAGCTGATACTTACATTATTACAACGAAAAAATTGCCGAAAAGTGTTTGGCACCGTGTTAAAAATTGCAAAAGAAAACGCCTAAAGCTTGCGCTCAACAACTGCTTTCGGGTTTGCTGAATAGCGTGGGTAGTGTACCATTTTCTTATAAGTATTCAGCAATGTGCCAGGCGAAAAGCCTAAGCGGTACATTAGAAAGACGATTCCATTGGCTACGTTCACTCTGAGATAGTGATTATCGCGGTACTTGCGGGCTGAAATTAGAGTTGCATCAGGCATTACCACAAATTTTCCGGTTTTGCGTGATCGGCGAATAAAGTCAAAATCTTCCATTACTGTGTAGTATTCATCGTAACCACCAAGTTGCTCAAAGTGGCAGCGGGTAACAAATAAAGTTTGGTCGCCACCTCGGCAGGTAATCCAGTTGAAGCGGGTGAAAAACTCATTTATTTTCAGGAGAGGATGCTCATCTTCGAAATGGCTACGGTAGCTACCGCTGGTGTAGCCCTGCTGTACATAGTTGCTAATATTCCTCAAATAATTTTGAGGGGGTAGCGTATCAGCGTGAACAAAATATAAAACGTCGCCCCGGGCTTGGCTAGCAGCATGATTCATCTGAGTGGCTCGTCCCTTTTGGGGAGAATGTAATACGTTGGCTCCAGCAGCTTCTGCTTTAGCTACCGTGTCATCGGGGCTTCCTCCGTCACAGACAATTACTTCGGCTAAGAATCGATTACGATTGTTCAACAAGTGGTGCACTAATCCGCCTATATTCTCAGCCTCGTTGTATGTCGGTATAATGACACTTATCTTCATAATCGATCAACTTCCCAGCCTTTGCCCATACTTGAAACTACTGTTGTACACCTGTTCTTCTTTAAAGTACGTAATAATAACTACCGGCCGGTTTTCTAGTTACCACAAATACCAAATTTATGAAAATGCTCACCAATATCGTTCTCTTGTTTTTGGCTTCCCTGCTAGCAATGTGCTCCTCGGCTGAAAAGAGCCAACAAGCATCACATAATAAGTCGTATCCTCATGTAGAGCTTTCTAAAGAATTGGTGCGTACGGCGAAAGAGCAGCAAGACGCTTCTGAAATTATGGATAAACTAGCTGCCGTATCAGCAGAGGAACTATCGGCTGAACTGGATACAGATGAAGCCAAGAAAGCCTTTTGGATTAATGTGTACAATGGCTCAGTGCAACATATTTTGATGAAGCAGCCCGAGTTGTTCGAAGATCGAGGAGCTTTTTTTAAGAAAGATCAGGTTCGGATCGCGGGAGAAATTATTAGTTTAGATAAAATTGAACACGGTATTATCCGAGGCTCTAAAATCAAGTGGTTGCTTGGCTTAGTATCCGATCCGTTTGCTGATAAATACGAACGTACTTTTCGAACAGATAGTGCCGATGGGCGAATTCATTTTGCGTTGAACTGCGGAGCCAAAAGCTGCCCCTACATTGCTATCTACAATGCCCCCTACATGAATGAGCAATTGGATGAGATTGCCCGCCAGTTTTTGAACCGAACTAGCACTTACGAGCCTGACGAGGAAAAAGTATTCGTTACTTCCCTATTTAGCTGGTTTCGGGGCGATTTTGGGGGTAAAAGCGGCATTCGTGATTTCCTTCGAAAGTACGATGTAATTCCGGAAGAAGCTGATCCATCCCTATCTTTTCAAGATTACGACTGGACATTGGAACTGGGCAACTATACTGATCTGAGTGCGGGAAAGACAGCAGCGAAGTAGTAGAGCTAGCCTACAAGTATCCGAGTTCATTCGGATGATTGCCAGTAGAGTAACTTCATTTGCCTGCTCAGAAATACTGTAGCAAATCGCAGATGGGTACTTCCTCATTAGTGCTTGCCTGATGTGTTTTATACACCTCCTAATCCAAATATGGATTGTCTTCTAGATTGGAAGTAGTTTATACTATGTTGACCCTAGTGCGGTGGGGAAGGTTAGAAGGAAGAAAAATATTTTTCAAGTAATCTTGACTTTTCCCGACCGTTTCGCTGGGCTGGTGCGTCCAAAGACCGAACATAAATATTACCATGATGGAATTACTAGAAAACAAAGTAGCTGCAGTCTTTGCCGCCAACGGAGCTATCGCTCGTGAAGTATCTTTCGCCCTCGCTCAAAACGGAGCAACTGTACATCTTTCCGGTAGAAATCTGGCAGCTGTTAAACAGTTAGCCACTGAAATTAACCAAGTCGGGGGAACCGCCATAGCGCATCAGGTTGATGCTACCAATGAAAGTGAAATTGATGCTTTTCTAACGAAAGTAGTAGCCGAAACCGGACAGTTAGATATTGCTTTTAACGGTATTGGACTGCGGGCGCACGAATTGCAATTAGGAACCCCCAGCACTGAACTTCCTTTTGAGAAGTTTAAGGAAGCCTTAGAGGTATCGTTAGGTTCACAGTTTTTGACCTCCCGAGCTGCCGCCAAGCATATGATAGCGGCTAAGTCAGCCGGAACAATCATCACGCTCTCCGCTAGTTTGTCCCGTATCAAAATGCCTTTCATGGCGGGAATCACCGCAGCTTGTGCCGGAATAGAGGGAATGACGAGAGTGTTAGCCGCTGAATTTGGTCGAGCAGGTATCAAAGTAACCTGTTTGAATGCGACAGCTCTAGTTGATACTCGAACCATTCAGGAAACCCAACAGCTAAACGCTAAAACCATCGGCATATCAGCCCAGGCACTAGGCGAACAGATGAAGCAAGGTTACTTGCTTGGTAAAAGCCCTTCGGCTAAAGATATTGGCAAGTTAGCTGTGTTCTTAGCGACCGATACTGGAGCTCTGCTAAATAGCCACGTAATAGATGCCGACTTTGGGGTTCACAGTGTCATTTAAATTAAGAACCAAGAAGTCAATTTTTTCCGCCGGGTAAGCAGCGTTAAGTCTTCTTTCCGGCTCCTTTACTTTTCAAAAAATATAATCATGAAAAAGATAACAAAAGCAGGCAAATGGGTTTTCGTATCAATGTTTGCCGTATTCGGCTTACTCCACTTTGGCACATTAGAATTTAGTTTACCCTACATTCCCAGTTTTCTTCCGTTTCCGGCATTCTGGGTATATTTTTCAGGTATAGCACTCGTAGCCTTCTCGATGAGTGCCTGGATTGGAAAGTTAGATAAGTTAGCCGCCCTACTGCTCGCCCTGATGATGTTCTCGTTTGTAGTACTTATCCATATTCCGGGAGCCATTGCAGGAGATTTTGTGCAAACCATTGGTATCTTTCGAGACACCACTGTGATGGGTGCTGCCCTCATGTACGCGGATAAATTTGCTAGAGACGGTAAGTATATCACTACCTAATGTATTTTTAAATTCTCCTACGCCTCGCGTCACGGTGACTCTTTACGAAAAGGGGGGATGATCTTAATGAGAGAAACAGCTTCTATGTCTATGTCACCCACTCAATTAGATAGAGTCCTTCCCCCTTAGAAAAAGGGGGACTAAGGGGGATTTCTTTCAAACACAAAGCACAAAACACAAAAAACCAATGAAAGAAGATACCTTAAAGAAAGCCATCAATGGCGATATTACCGCCTTTCAGAAATTGTTTCTGGAATTTCAAGCGCCGCTAAAATCGTATCTTTATCGTCTACTGACCGATCGTAATGATGTGGATGATCTGGCTCAAGATACCTTTGTGAAAGCCTTCGATAAGATTAGTACATTCTCCGGGGCATCGTCTCTCAAAACCTGGGTGTTTCGGATTGCCACGCATCTGGCCTACGACCACTTGCGAAGACAAAAACGCTGGCTACCCGATGCCCAGGATAAATCAAAAGCACTTGCCATGTCTACTCCCGAAATTGGCGAAGCCTTTGCTCAAGTACACCAACATTCACCCTACGGAGCTTACGATGTCCGAGAACACATCGACTTTTGTTTTACCTGCATCTCCAAAACACTGACCATTGAACAGCAGGTAGCGCTAATTTTAAAAGATGTTTACCATTTTTCTCGCAAAGAGATTAGCGGGATTATGGGCAAAACCGAAGGCGTAGTGAAGCACTTGCTGTTTGACAGTCGTAAGTTGATGATTGATATTTTTGACCAGCGTTGCGCGCTCATCAACAAAAATGGAGTGTGCCACCAATGTACCGAGCTAGCCGGAGTTTTTAACCCCAAGCAAATAAAGCGGGAAGAGTTACTAAAAATTAAAATGGTGGCTGAAGCCGAAAGTAGTGGCAAGCGTCAACTCTACGAACTGCGCGCCCAATTAGCTGCCGAAATTGATCCGCTACGTTCCGCAGGAGCCGATATGCAAGACATTATTATGCAATGCACGCGGCAAGCGGTAGGAGAAATAGAATCGCTGAACTGATTTTTTTCCGAATTCTCGAATACCTATTTTGGCAATTTAGAAAAGCGTCAATCAACAACCTAATGCCTATTTCTCGTAAAAAGCTGTTCTCACGTAGTCTACTGAGTATATTATCATTGCTGGTTTTAGCTTCCTTAAAATTAGCTGAAGCAGATAATCCCGAAGCTGAGAGACCTAATGTAGTACTAATCTTTCTGGATGATGGCGCGTTCGATGATTTTGCGCCATTTGGAAACCCCCGCTACCCTACCCCTCATGTAGAGACCTTGGCAAAAGAAGGACGAAGCTTCTACAGTTTTTACGTTCCTCAAGCCATTTGTTCCGCTTCCCGAGCGGCTTTACTGACGGGTTGCTATCCGGGACGCACTAAAGTGTTTGGGGCACATGGCCCGAAAGCTAGAGGGCTTGATCCTAAATTTGCTACGCTAGGCGAAGTGCTACAACAGAATGGCTACCGAACGGCTGCTTTCGGCAAGTGGCACATTGGCGATCAGGAAGATACCCGACCGCACAACCGGGGTTTTGATGAAACTTGCGGATTAATGTACTCTAACGATATGTGGCTACACCACCCCGAAAATCCGGAATACTGGGGGCAGTGGCCTCTGCAATACTGGGAGAACGGTGAAGTTACCATTGATACGGTACAGATTGAAGACCAGAAAATGCTGACGACTTGGTATACTGAACAGGCAGTTGATTTCATTGAGCGAAGTAAGGATGAGCCTTTCTTCGTGTACGTACCTCACTCTATGCCTCACGCCCCCATTTTTTGCAGCGATAAGTTTGCCGGAAAATCCGAAACCGGACTGTACGGCAATGTGATGATGGAGGTTGACTGGTCCATCGGGCAAATTCACCAAGCAATTAAAGATCAAGGATTAGAAGCCAATACGCTCTTCATTTTTATCGCTTCCGATAACGGTCCTTGGCTAAGCTACGGCGACCACGCCGGAATTACTCGTTTTCGGGAGGGCAAAGGCACTAGCTTTGATGGCGGGCTGCGTAATCCCTGTATTATCAAATACCCTGACGAGATCAATCCGAATACCATCTCCCATCACGCCTTCAGCTCTATTGATATACTACCTACGGTCTGCCACTTAACGAGTACCGATCTACCAGAAAATACGGTCGATGGCAAAAACGTCTGGGATCTGATAACTCATCAGGACGAAGCTAAGAATCCGCATGACTACTATGCCTTCACCAACGGTAAAGAGTTTCAGGGAGTTATTTCCGGCGACGGAAAGTGGAAGCTTCATCTGCCCCACCAGTACCGCACCGTAGCCAAAGGAGGGAAAGGGGGTATGCCCGGCAAATACGTACAAGCAAAAATTGATACCGCTCTGTTCAATCTAGTTCACGACCCCTACGAGAAAAGCAATGCTCTAGAAATCTATCCTGAGGTAGCTCAACAGATGATTGAATATGCCGAAAAGCACAAGAAGATGTTTTTTGACGAGTAGATTATAAGTAAGTTAGTTATCTGTAGGAGCGAGGTGAAGAGAAAGCGCCAATGAGTGGGGAGCTATTGTGGGCTTTAGACAGATACCTAACATCTTTTGAGCATTGTTAGAGTCTGGATTTTTTTTGCGCACAATAAATTGATAATCAATTAATTGCGAATTAATTGCTCTTGTTGATAATGCTGTTGGGTCTTCTAATAAAAAAACAAGTTAAACTAGCTAGCTGTTTACAAATAAGCTACTTTAATATATCTACTCCTCACACTTTCAATGCTGATGGAACCGTACGCCATAGTAAACCGAGATCGATTCCCACTGGTAGTAGTCACTTTTACCGGAGCAAAAGCCACTCCTACTAACTTTCAGTACTATCTGGATGAGCTACGCGCTAACTACGATCGGGAGCAGCCACTAGCCCTGGTGTTTGATGCCGCCTTAGCTAAAGTACCCGGCATCGCTTATCAGAAAAAGCAAGGGGAGTGGATGCGCGATCATCAAGGCTTTATTGAGATGTACTGTCAGGGCATTGCTTACGTTATTCCGAGTACGGTTATTCGAAATGTGTTGAAGCTGATATTCAAAATTCAGCGTGACCCAGTGCCCAACCAGGTATTTTCTAATCGAGAAGAAGGCACAGCCTGGGCTCAGGCGCAACTAGACGCGGATCGTCATCAGGTTGGCTAATGTTACTTTCTTTGTGCTAGGTGCCAAGACAAAAATACGTTATATATTTCCCCTTAAAAAAGGGGACAGAGGGATTTAGTACTTTTAAGTACTTCATACTGCATGGGTTTTGCTAGCGCCTATAATATAGCATTATTGCAACCTTAATTTCTCCATTTGTATCGCCATTCAAATGAAGTTGAACCAATTTTCAGCTGTGGTTGCTTTTACGCCTAAATAATTTGGGTGTTCTGAGGCTGTGTTGTTGCTTGTTTCTAGAGCATTAAGAATGTCTTTCACATAGAATCCTAAAAGTGCTGTCACCTACATCACTGTATCTGGATGCAACCGTTAGGCTTGTATCCTTTTTTTATTTTCGCTAGGTTCGCTGCTATACGTTTTTTATTGTTGTATCGTTAGCAACCTATAGTGCTATTTCAGGTTTATGAAGATTTTTTTGGCTATCGTTTTTTCGTGGTGGAGCGTTCTGGCTGTTGCTCAGGAGGTTGAGCCGGATTGGGAACAAGAGGGCGAGATTGACGATGCTGAAGTAGTGATTGAGAAGGAACGAGAGATCAGTTTGCCTACTGCCAGCCGTCGCTTTGAGCCTATTCCGCCAATCGCTACTACGCGCCCTACTACCAATATCACGTATCAGTTTCAGGAGGTTACCCCTACCTTGCCCGGACTCAACCCGCAGGTACGTCCGCTTAAAATTAAAAATCCACCGCTGGATAAACTATACGGGAATTACCTCAAGCTTGGTTTGGGTACCTTTATTACTCCATACGCCGAGCTGTTTGCCAACAGCACCCGAGACAATGAATACAGCTACGGACTTCGTTTGCAGCATGAATCATCGCGGCTTGGCCCGGTAGATGGCGCAAACTCCGGTAACAGCGATTCCCGAATAGGGATAAGTGGTAAGTACTTTGCCAGTGGTCATACGTTCCGAGCCCGCGCCGAGTACCAACGAGAACGCTACCATTTTTACGGATATAGTCCGTTGGTAGAACCAGAGCCAGAGCGTGATTCTATCCGACAAATATTTAATGCCATTGCTGTATCGGGCGGAATTGCTCGGGCGGAGGTAGACGCGCCGCTCAATTATGATGTGGAGGCTAAATTCATTCATCTGAGCGATGATTACCAAGCCTCGGAAAATCAAATTGAGCTTCACCTTAAAACGAACTACATTATTGCCCCCCGCCTGGAAATAGGCCTGGAAAGCGACCTGTACCTGATGCAGCGTCGCGACCAGAACCCAGAAACCCGGGCCGAAAATACGCTCAGTCGGAATTTGGTTCGGGTTCGTCCCTATCTTACCTACCGCACCTCCATTGGTGCGGGCGAAGGACTTACGGTTAAGGGAGGGTTTACGGTTGCTCATGAGAACGATACTGCCAGCAATGCCGACCGACTGCACGTTTACCCTTACGCACTGGCCACCCTACATTTTTCCGATGCCTTTCAAGTATACGCAGGTATTGATGGTAACATAGAAGCAACCTCATTATACTCCTTCACCCGTGAGAATCCGTACTTAGAAGCAGATGTGCCGCTGCTGCATACCAACCGCAACTTTACCTTTCGGGGAGGAGCCAAAGGCAGAATCAATAGCCTCTTTGGTTTTCACGCGGGCTTCTCAGCTAATAATTATAAGAATTTGTACTTCTACGCCAACAGTGCCCGAGATTCTACGCGCTTTACTGTTTTGTACGATCCAGATAATGTGTTTGAATTAAATCTGTTTGGCGAGATTTCGTTGAACAGTACTGAACAGTTTCGCTCTAGCCTTCGGGCCGACGTTTACACCTACAGCGTAGAAAACCTGGATGAACCTTGGCACCGCCCTGGTTTCACACTTAGCTGGCTCAATAGCCTCAACTTGTACGAAAAAATACTACTAAACGCTGAGCTACAGTATATGTCGGGCGTGCAGGGATTAAATTTGGCAAGTGGCACCACCCGTCAACTTGACCCAATTGCCGACCTGCATTTTCAGGCCGATTACTTATTTTCTAACCGTTTTTCCGCATTTGTCAAAGTAAGAAATATATTTGCACAGAACTACGAGCGTTTCATGAACTATCCGTCCCGAGGAATCATGTTTTTGGGCGGTATTACCTATAGTTTTTAAAATATTGATTTACAGACTATTTGGTACGCATGTGCTTTTATATTTAATATTCTTAGGGTAATTACGGTAGGATCAGTTATTTCGCAGTAGTAAGCGTAAATAGCTGATAATTATTGTTTTACCAGACCGTGCATAAACAATCCGTTATGGAAAATCAGGAAGATACCAAGTACCACTTAGAAGACAATGATGATTTCGGGTTACCCGAAGCCGACTTTCATCCTATTGACCGGGAAGAGGAGGAACCCCCTCAGTTTGAAGAGCCTCGCTACTACGTAGAAGAGGAAGAAGAAGAGTCCAACCGTGGATGGATTGTAGCGGCCATTATTGGGGTAGTAGTGCTACTAGGCTTGGCTATCTATCTTTTCCTGTTTGACGGTGTGAGTCAGGTATCCTCTTGGTTTGGAGAAGAAGAGCCGGTTGTACAAGAGTATGTAGAGCCAGCTCCAGAGCCGATAATTGAAGAAGAACCAATCTACGAAGAAGAACCCATTATTGAGGAAGAATCGGTCTACGAAGAGCCTGCTTTGGCTCAGTACCAAGGTATTGAGCGAATTTCGGCTCCTACCGGCCGCACTTTTGTGGTGGTAGCCAGCTTCGTTGATTACGACTTAGCGATGGACTATGCCCAGAAGCTAGAAGCCGATGGCATTGGCTCCAAAATATTAGACCCTTCTCCGCGTGCTCCACTTATTCACCGAGTAGCCATTGCCGATTTTGGTACGTTCTCGGAAGGAGCTGAAAATATTGATGCCTTCCGTATGGAATACGGCGACTCTGTTTGGGTACTAAAATACTAGTATGATCCTACTGCAAATCACAACCGAAACCCCTATTGATACCACCACTCTTGATTCTGCCGCCGCCGAATCAGTTACCATCCTCGACTTACTGCTAAAAGGTGGTTGGGTGATGATCCCGCTCATCATCTTATTTGCACTCTCCATCTATATTTTTGTTGAACGAATACGGGTTGTTAAACGGGCTGCGAAGGTGCCTGAACAATTCATGGAAAAAATTCGGGGGTTGGTCTCCCGAGGGGAAATTAGCTCGGCGCGGATGTTGTGCTCCCAAACTGATTCTCCCATCTCCCGAATGATTGAGAAAGGAGTTTCCCGCATTGGCAGCCCTCTCAAATCAATTGAAGCAGCTATTGAAAACGTGGGAAAGCTAGAACTCTATCGGCTGGAAAAAAATCTTACCTTACTAGCCACCATCTCCGGAGCCGCTCCGATGATTGGCTTTTTAGGTACCGTTACTGGTATGATTCAGGCATTTATTGCTATTGCCCAAGAAGAAGGCAATGTGAGTCCGCAACTTCTTTCTACCGGAATTTACGAAGCCATGATTACTACCGCCACCGGACTGGCTGTAGGTATTCTGGCCTATCTGGGGTATAACTATCTGGTTTCTAGAGTAAATAAGGTAGTTCACCAGATGGAGTATATCTCCATTGATTTTATTGACCTGCTTCAGGAGCCAACATAAAAATACGAAATACGAGATGTGAAATATGAAAAGTGAAATTTGATTGCGAACTTTCTATTTTCAATTATCCCTTATCAATTATCAACTAGATTATGGATCTGAAAGCCCGAAATAAAATAGAAACTAGCTTCAATTTTTCGTCTATCGCTGATATTATTTTTCTGCTGCTGATCTTCTTTATGCTTACTTCTTCGTTCGTTACCCCTTCAGGGTTACCCATTAATCTTCCTTCTAGTAAAACTTCGGCTATTGTATTGCAGCGAGTAAGTGTTACGATTACTCCTGACTTAGAGTATTACGTGAATGACCAGCTAGTACCAGTGGAGCAATTAGAGAGTGCCTTACGAGCGGCACTTTCTGAGCAAGAAGGTGTGGTGGTAATGAATGTAGATAAATCAGTTCCGGTAGAGCATTTGGTTCGGGTAGCCGGTATTGCTACTTTGCTGGAGGCTAAAGTGTCTATCGCCACTCGGCCAGAAACTAATCGGTAGCGTAAAAGTACCCCCGTTCTTCAATCTTAACGCATATTTCTCCGTTAACAATAAGAAACAGGTGACTGTATATGATTTCTCCTGAAGAAAAGAAAGATCGTCGGATTGCTACTATCGTCTCATTCGGAGTGAATGCTGGCCTGTTTTTACTATTCTTTTTCCTGTTGGCTTGGCAAGCTCCTGATCCGCCATTACCCGAATACGGTATTGAACTAAATTTTGGGTTAGATAATACCGGATCAGGGGAAACTACCCGCCCAGAACCTACTCCGGTAGTAGAGGAAGAACCAGTGGAAGAGGTAGTTGAAGAAGAAATAGTAGAAGAGGTTGAGGCGATAGAAGAAACTCCGCCGGAGGAAGTACAGGAGTCGGTAGAGCAGGTAGAACAAGTGGCTCCTATTGAAGATAGTCCCGATGTGGTGGAAGAAGTACCAAAAACTACCGAAGAAGTAATAGAAGAACCTGAAGAGCCAGTGCAAGAACCAGTCCCCGGTAGCTTATATCCATCTAAAAATACCAACCAAGGTAATGCTGAAGAGCCCGTAGGCAACCAAGGAAAAGAAGACGGTAAAATTGATGATCGGGCATTATATGGTGCCCAAGGGCCCAAAGATGGGGCATCTTTGCAAATGGCGGGTTGGAATTGGGACTATATTCCGCGCCCTCAGGACAATTCCAGCGAGAGCGGACGCATCACCTTTCAGATCGTAATTGACAACCGAGGTGAAATTATTAGTATTCGGACATTGGAGAAAACAGTCAGCCCGGCGGTAGAGCGTATCTACCGTGAAGCCGTTGAAGAGCTAACCTTTAGTCGCACCGGTAGTAACGCCCGTTCTGCCGCTACTTCTACCGGCAAAATATCCTTCATTATTCGTTCCAAATAGTATAATCGGCCTTCCGATTGTGTTACATATCTCATCTAATTCTTAGTAATTTAGAAGGAACTTTGCATTTGTGTTTTACGTAATTCTTTTCTAAGTTAAACTATAAACTACTGCTTTTTTATGAATAAAATCACCGTGGTTTTGGTGGATGATCACGCAATACTAACGGAAGGAACAGCAAGCATACTCAAAGAATACGATTTTATAGACTTAGTAGGGGCGGTAAATGACGGCCAACAGGCATTTAAACTAGTAGTTGAGCATAAGCCAGACGTACTAGTGGCTGACATTTCTATGCCAGGTATATCTATTTTTGATATTATTCAAGAGATAGAGAAAAAACAACTACCTACTAAGGTGCTTATCCTTTCCATGCATGATTCTCCTAATTATGTGTTTAAAGCACTCAATAATGGGGTGAACGGCTATATTACCAAGTACGCCGACCGAGAAGAAATGGTAAAGGCCATTCAGACGGTAGCTCAAGGCGATGAGTATTATAGCCAGACGATTACTCAGGTTATTGTAAAAGGCTTTAAAGAAAAGAAAAGCCAAGAAAGCAATGATCAGAACCCTATTAACGTACTATCTAAGCGAGAAAAAGAGGTGTTAACCCTGCTGGTAGAGGGCTTAAACTCTAAGCAGATTGCTGAGCGCCTATTTCTTAGCGAACGTACCGTTTCTAATCATCGGGCTAATATGCTTCAGAAATGCCAGGTGAATAATACGGTTGAGCTAGTAAGACTGTATTTAGATAATGTTAATAAATGGTAACCTGCTAACTAGGCAGTAACATTCAAATCATAGAATGCTACTGCCTTGCATCGTCAATAAATGATCATAATTGGCTACTTCTTTCTCTTGTAGCTTTTCTACTGAAACTAGTTATTATTCTTTCGCCTTTCTTTTTACTATGTAAGCAAAAAGGTGAAAGAAGTTATCCTTTACTATCTTTGGCAGCAACAGGCTTTTGATCGCGAAGGGCTCACAACTACTGATGGTCAGCCCATTATTATCCACTCTGTTGGCATTTTAAATACCAACGCTGGTCCTGATTTTTCGGTTGCCCGATTACACATCGGCGATTTGGAATGGCATGGCTCAGTAGAAATTCACGTAAAAGCCTCGGAATGGCGACACCATCGGCACCATCAGGATTCGGCCTATGAGCGAGTGGTGCTACACGTAGTTTGGGAGTACGACCAAGATGTGTACCGCTCCGATGGTACAGTGGTGCCTACTTTAGAGCTGCGATCCCGAGTAGATTCTTCGGTTTTATTCAGAATTCAATCACTGTTAGAGAATGAGCAACCATTTATACCCTGTGCTCATTTAGTTAACCAAGTACCAGCTATTACTAAAATTACGCAAGTAGAGCGAGCAGCCATTCAGCGAATGGAGAGAAAAGCTGTCGAGATACTTGAGTTGCATAAACGTCAGCAGGGCGATTGGCAAGAAACAGCTTACCACGGCTTACTGGGTAGCTTTGGGTTCAAAACCAACAAGGAAGGTATGCAGCAGCTTGCCCAAGCACTACCACTACGTTGGGTAAGAAAACGGTACCATGATTCAAATCAGCTAGCGAATCTTCTTCTCCATCAGGCGGGCTTATCAAAATACGCTGATGGTGAAGAGGTGCTGTCGCTCCCTCCTGATCTAGCCAATCGGCAATTAAACCTATCGGTGTGGCGGTACAGCCGAACTCGACCTGCCAACTTTCCGCACATCAGAATTAAACAATTAGCCGTACTGCTCAAAAAGTGGCAAGCTGATGTATCGTGGCTACTACAGATTCACCCGCCAACATATTACGCGCAGCAGTTTCGCACAGAAGCCACTTCAGATAGCGCCCCATTGGGCAATCGCAGTATTGATACGCTGATTGTTAATACTGTAGTGCCGTTGCTAACTGCTTACGGGCTGTTTTATCGTAACGATGCTTATCAGCAACATGCTTGGTCATGTTTACGAGAGGTAGAAGCGGAAGATAATAAGATTACCCGCAGATACGCCGAACTGGCTTTTCCTCGCTCATCGGCCTTAGATACGCAAGGAATACTGGAACTGTACCAGAATTATTGCACCAAAAAGCAGTGCCTCTCCTGTAGTATCGGGGCAACAGTTTTGAAAAAACAATCATTGTTTGTTTCTTAATTACTTCACCTTGGATCGGCCTGCATATTGTGGATTATTGCTCTTCATAGCTGCATAATTGTAAGTATTATTCTCCTGTGGTACTACCGCCTCCGCGGTAGCCAATTGGCTCACTGGTTTTTACCCGCTATCAGCATAAAAGTGATATGCGGTTGGCTGGTAGGTGGCTTATACCTTTATTACTACTCAGGAGGTGATACCTGGAACTACCATACCGACGGGATGGTGTTGGCTGAACTTGCCCGTACTAATTGGAGCGATTACCTCTTAAGCTGGACGAATACTGATTATTTGCCGAGCGGACTAATATACGCTGACCAACCTCGCGCCTTGCTGATGAGCCGGATGGTGAGTGTTGGTTGCCTGTTTACTCAAAACAACTATTGGCTTACCTCGTCTTACCTCTCAATAATATCTTTTGGAGGGATCTGGTATCTAGTACAAACACTTGATAGGTTTTTCCCTCGTACTCAGTTGGCGGTGGGTATTGCTTGGCTAACGTATCCTTCATTTGTTTTCTGGAGTTCGGGCATTCTGAAGGAAACCATTGCCGTAGGGCTAATGAGTCTGCTGGTTGCCCTAACAATACAATTTTACTACCGTAGTAGAAGGCAAAGAATAGTGCCCATAATTAGCTGGCTAACGGCAGCTATCTTACTGTGGCTAATTAAGTATTACTACGCTGCTCTGCTTATTCCGTTGTTATTGGCAATTACGCTCACCCGATTCATTCCTTTAAGCTGGCCTAACATAGTGGTTAGAATGGGGCTCTTATTTATTTCGCTCATTGCTTTGGCAACACTTATGCATCCCAATTTGGAGGCAGGTCGTATTTTAAGTGTAATTGTTCAGAACCACGATACCTTTATTCGCATCTCTCATGCTGAGGCAGTTATCCACTTTTACCAATTGCAACCTACGTTTAGCAGCTTTTTACTTAATACTCCTTTAGCCGTATTCTCTGCTTGGTACCGTCCGTTTCCCTTTGAGATGAATGCTACTTTGGCACAGGTAGCTGGCTTGGAGAATTTTCTGTTAGTTGTGATAAGTGTATTATCTCTACGCAAGATTGGAATAGTAAAAGTTGTAGAAAGTAATAAGCAACTATGGATACTTGCCACTCTATTGTTTTCTGTTCTATTGGGAGTACTACTTGCTATTTCTACTCCTAACTTTGGCACTTTACTACGTTATAAAGTGGCTTTTTCTCCCTTCTTGCTTTACCTCTTATTATGCCTACTGCTTCAGCGGGACAACTAATCTCTTTTGAGCCAATTCTTTTCATACATTATCTGAAAAAGGTACACTGGTAGTTTTTGAGGATAAACCCAACTTCATAACTACCCCTATCGGTGTATTTTAGCAATAATTCTGACCAGCAATAACTTAGCAAATTTTTCCAGCGAAAGAGTAGGGCGTTATTTTCAGGGTGTACGACATCGCGGCTGCCGCGCTACTGTATACCCTAGCTTCACTGGTTAGACTTTACTTTTACTTGAAGATATTAAAGTCATATGTACATGGTGCGAACGTTTAGTCAATCATCAACAGAGCTATCTGATTTAGTGTACGACGCTGAAATACATTGGCAACAGGATTTTCAGTCAGCTCAGCGCGCCTATCGAGAATATGTTACTTTAGTACGGTCTGCTTACCAAAGTAACCATCATGTGCTTGGCGAACTACGCATTAATGAGGTAGCTCCCACCGATCAGCAACGATGGTTAGATCATGCTCGCTTTTTCTACACCAAAATACCTGCTTATAGTGCTCAATTAGACCAGCAATTTGGTTTGAAGCCAGAAATATGGGCTCAGGCCCTAATAGAAGTCCACGCATTGATTTCGGCTAAAAATCAGAAGAGAAGAACAATCAGCTAGTTGGCAATATAGTGTGCTTCTGAATTGTGAGGCACTCAGAAGTGAATAGGCTCGTTTGGATGTTTCGCTTAACTAGCTATTAAGTAAGTATCAAAGTTATAATGTACGCCAAGGCCATAATTTAGGTGCCTGCGAGTAAAACGTACAATGAGAGATAGGGGAGAATGTCTACATTTTATTATCAAATGCAAGAGTAAGATACGCGCTTAGGACAAAGGCAGGTACAAACTGCTAACTATACTAAAACTAACGTCTAAAGTGCTGAGTTTGTAGCACTATAGATATGTACCCTACTCTTCTTGACTTTCTTCCCTACCTAATAAATAAGATATTGGTATTATCTTTGACCAGAGAAATAGTATAGAGGGTAATAATACACGGCTCGTATAGCCACTGCGAACAAGAGTTCTAAGTAAAAAGAAAATACATGAATAATATCGTTCTGCTATCCAATCGATTGTTTCACTATCGTGTACCCATCTATAATTACTTTCATCAGGAATTTCTTAAAGAAGGCTACAATTTTTCGGTGCTGGCTACAGAGCAGCAGCCCAACTTTGATCCTCACTTTGAGTTTGAGTGCCAAATAGAATCCCCTAGCTTTTCTAAATACAAGGCAATTATTCAAGAAAAGCAACCTGCGGCTGTTATTGTATTTATGCACTTGAAAGATCGGATTATGTGGCCAATGATTCATTGGCTGAAGATTCAGGATATTCCGGTAATCTACTGGAACCACGGCGTAAACTTACAAGACCCGGATAATTGGTATAAGAATATACTGTATCGCTATCTGCACAATTTGGCAGATGCTATCGTACTTTATTCACCCGCCGAAAAGCAGTATATCAAATCTAAGAACCACCCGAAGGTTCATATTGGCTACAATACTCTTAACTTACGTAGCTTTCCTACTATTACTCAGTCCAAAGAAGAGCTTAAGAAGGAGTGGGAGCTACCCTACAAGAAAGTGGTTTTGTTCGCAGCTAGTACTACGCTGCGCCGCCGCCTCGATCTTTTATTAGATATTTTTGACGGACGTACCGATCAAGAAATAGGGCTTGTGTTGGCCGGTTTGCGAGACTTGCCCTCTTGGGTAAAAGAAGTGGTCGACCGTAGTCCGGCTATTACGTACGTGGGGGAGATTTCTGACCAAGTAGCTTTTAATAAGCTGGTAAAATTATCTGACGTATTCACCATTCCTGGCCGTAGCGGACTTGCCATCAACCAAGCCTTTCACTGGGGGGTGCCCTACGTAACAACCAATGTGCGACAATCTCCTGAGGTTTGGTATTTAAAAGATGGTCAAAATGGCTATATTGCTGACATATCGAAAGAGGGAGATTACCGGGATAAGGTGCTACACATTCTACAGGATGATGCTTTACGTGCTCAAATGTCCGCGAAGGCTCAGGAAGTAATTCAAACTGAGGGTGATATCCACAATATGTATCAGGGCTTCTGGAATGCCTTTCAGTTTGCTACCGAAAGAAAGAAGGTAAAGCGATGATAAAGTACTTCAAATCCAAGGTAGATTTCTTTTTAAGATATAATTGGTTGTTTCAGAAAATGCTTTCTGAGGCTTCCCAAAACTTGGAAGAGGACTATAGCGTGCTAGCTCGGCGCCAAAATGATCGCTTTGTCCAGTTGGTACATTACGCAGCAAAACGCTCCCACTTCTACCGTACACTTTACGCTAAACACGGTGTCGATATACAAACAATAAAATCTATCGATGATCTGCATAAGCTTCCGGTCATTAGAAAAGAAGATATAAGAGATCAGGTTGATGAATTGAAAATTGGCAATCGCCTGCTCATGGCTAAAGGATATACTAGTGGCACCTCAGGCAGTCCGCTGGTGGTGTACCGCAACTACCGCTGTGTATTAGAAGAAGGGGCATACATTTGGGCCCAGCGAACTCGGTGTGGCTATTGGCCGGGAATGAAGACCGTATCTATGCGAGGGGATTTAGGTAGAGACGAGTTATATCGCTACGATACTCCTTCTAACACATTGTATTTATCGAGCTATAACCTGAGCGAAAAAAATGCCCGGCTTTTCTTGGACAAAATCGCCGAATTTTCTCCCTATGCCCTATTAGCTTATCCAAGTTCTGTTGATATTCTGGCTACTCTGGCTAATAACTTAAATAAGGAGGTGCATATTCCTTATATTTTTACGTCATCGGAGACACTATACGACTTCCAGCGGGAAAAGTTTGAACAGGTATTTGGCAGTAATGTGCAAGATTGGTACGGAAACGCGGAAAGAACAATTGCCCTCATGCAAAGTAAGCATAGTGGGTACGACGAACTGCCGCTGTATTCAATCAATGAGTATCGGAAAGATAGTACCATTACCACCGGGCTAATTAATACATCATTTCCGCTAATTCGCTATCAGATCGGGGATATTATTGTACCTGAAACCCCTCGGGTTTCTTATCAAGAAAGAGTTAACATAAAAAAGATCAATGGCCGGGACGATGATGTGCTACACCTTCCCGATGGTACCCAAGTAGGGCGGTTAGATGTGATTTTTAAGGGTGTTCGTAACATTGATTTTGCCCAGTTTGAGCAGAGCAAAAAAGACTCATTCATATTAAATATTGTACCTAGCGCAGATTTTAGTGAAAAAAATGAGAAAAGCCTCACCAACAATCTTATTGCTAGAGTTGGTAATGATGTATCTTACATAATCAATAAGGTTGACAAAGATGATATTAAGCTCAGTAAATCGGGAAAATATAAGTTAGTGATAAACAATATCTCTAACGAACAGATTCTGTATAAGGAAAAAATATCCTCATCTTATTGAAATACTTTCGCCATAGGTGCACACCAGGGTTAGGTTGCCATACCAATAAAAATTTCACGCCAGATATTCATCAGGCTACGGTTTGGGGCTGATTTCTACATCATCCTAGTGCACAGAAAATTTTTTATAAAGCATAACGCCTAGTTGAAAATGTACTCGAAGAGAATTATAGCTCGAATTGACCAAAACTCCTATCCACCTCATTGTAACTACTTAATTAATCAGCACAATTTTCAGGATGTATTTTTGTACGCTCATCGGTCTAAAAGAATCAAGAGTAAGCTCAAGATACTGACTGATAATGTTTCGTACGCTTGGTATGTTTTGAAGCATAGAAAGAAGTTTTCTCGTGCTGATATTATCATTTCTACTGGTTGGATTCCTCTATCGTTACGGCTGCTCATTAAACTGGGTATCGTATCTTGTAATAAGTTTTATTGGCTTGGCTTTCAGATACACGAACCCAAGCTGTACCGATACTTTGCCCTACTGCTACGCCTTACCTCTTTGAAGCGGGAAACGTACATTGTAAATGCGTTTTACGAGAAAGATATTTACGCGAAACGCATGGGTATTTCCCCCGAGAAAATACAAGTTTTACCGTATAGCGACTGGGGAAAAGATGTTGAAAAAAACACTGTACCACTTAAAAACTATTACTTCGCGGGCGGATATACCAATCGTGACTATGCCTCGCTTATTGATGTGTTTAGCAGAAGCAACCAAGAGTTAGTGATTATTGGGTCTAAACACAACCACGATTTGGACGTAGCGGTACCTGATAATATTAAAATACTGAAGGACGTAAATAAAAAAGACTTTATTAGCTACTTGGTACAGGCAAAGGCGTGTATTGTACCACTCAAGAAGGCCGATGCAGGTGCTTCGGGGCAGATGGTGTTGCTGAGCTATATGAGGAATACCAAAACAATCATTGCATCAGATTACCCTTCAGTGCGGGAGTATGTTACCCATAACACATCTGCACTACTATACGATAAACAAGAGCAAAACTTGGCAAGTATGGTAGCTTACCTGGAAGAGAACCCTGATACTATGAATCACTTAAAAGAGAAGGCTTTTCGCGCGTATCAAGAAAATTTTAGTCACGATGCTATTGCGAAGCGGTTAGATGATATACTATCGTTGCAGTAAAAAAAACGTTAGTTGTTAGCAGATGTACTCTCTATAAATACTCTAGATAAGAAGTTTTGCAACTCTAGCAAAATAGTGGGCTGCATTAGCTATCAATTACCACCGCTACTTTCTTTTTGTAGTTCACAGATTCCGTAACATACAAGCTCTACTCTACTGCAATTTCGAGTAAGCTCCGTAATGCAAAAAACCTCCTGTTTAGTAGATCAGACTATCTAAACAAGGAGGTTTTATTTCTGGTACCTAATGTCTGCGTAAGCTAGTGCTTAGCTACTTCTAGCGTATTTTTTATTTGGGCACGTATACTCTTAGGTAATCAACGTACATCTCTTGTAGGTTTGCCCCCGTTTTGTTTCCGTTTTTCCACCACGAGTTATAAAGGCCAAACTTAAAGTATGGAGCATCTCCGTCTTTGTAGCTATTAGGCCCTCGGTACGAATGGAATAGCTTACCATTTTTGTACACTCTGAAAAAGCCGTTTGATCCGTAGCTCCACTTTACGTGAAAAGTCCAAGTTACCCACTTCCCGAAATCATCCTGAAGTTTATCATATCCAGAACCCGTTCGGCGGGTAGGGTGGTAGTCTCTACCTGAGTAAATTCTTTCACCGGTGGCACTATAACGAAAAGGTTTTGCTGTGGCTCCTTGGCTACCCACCCCAGATCGAGTGGCGTACATATGGCGTAAGAAAAAGTGATCTCCTTCAAAGTGCATCGTATACGAGCCTTCTCTTCTAACATTATAGTCATTTTTCATACTCACAAAGCTGATGTAACCATCGCCAATCTCGTAATTCTTGCTAAGCTTCGTTCGCATCTGAAAAACATACTCCTGACCCCATCTTGCTCTAAACCCTTGCCGGAAATAAGGACTTGGTAAATCTCTGGGTACAAGTTCCTGGCGAAAATTCTTACTGCTTCGGCTGCCGGGAGTAATTCTGAAGTGATAGGCACCTTCTCCTCCTTCTCTCACAACTTTCCCTTTGGTATGCCCAAGGTGGTGAATTCTCAACCCATCTCTTGACTGGTTTACATTTTTACCAAAGTTGCTATTAAACTCATATCGCTTTAGTAACTTCAAACTAGGTAAACCACTGGGTAGTCCAGAGTTATCACCGGTGTTGTCATCTTTCTTATCGTCGCTGTCATCCTTATCATCACTTGGTGGAGATGAACCCCCTCCTGAGGAGCTGCCACCTTCTTCGCAGACTTTAGCAGAGCCTTTGTAACCGCTATCCCAACGACCATAAATTTGGTAACACCGATCATCAGGGTTGGAAATAGAGAACACCATTTTCAGGTTTTTGTCTCTAGAGTATAAGCGAGGAACAATGCTAGTACCCGTTCGCTTACCATCGATCATTAGCTCAAAACCACCTTCTGGCTGTCGGGGTGATGCAAAATTCACAAACTCAAGTGTTACTCTTGACCCATTGAATGAAACCTTGCTGACTACTGGTCTGGTAACATCAGATGGGCGTTTAACATCGCCAGCATCACTATCATCATCTTTCTTATCATCGCTTGGAGGAGGAGAGCTAGACGTATTATCTGCTCCAGGCTTCATGCCATTAGAACGCCGGTAGCCGCTGTTCCAACGGGCATAGATATGATACGTCTTGTTAGGCGAGCTTGAATTGAAGGTCATCTTCACATTCTTATCAGAAGAATACAAGCGTGGGGTCACTTTAGTATACGTTCTCTTCCCATCAATCATTAGCTCAAAGCCACCTTCTGGGCCTCTGGGTGCGCCAAAATTAGTAAACTCAATAGTTACTTTAGAGCCATTTACACTAACCTTGGTAATCTCAGGAACAGTTGTGCTTTGCGTTCGCGCTGAGCTAAGCTGAATATCTGTGGTTAAACTGTTTTCCGTAAATAACTCTTCTTCCGCGCACTGAGTGAAGCAGAGCGATGCAGCTATCAGGAATAATAAATAAAATTTTTTCATGGGTTCGGATTAGAATTTTATTGAAATTTTTACGAACCCTCTACTCTAAACACATACTGTACAAAAGAACACTACGGTGTGCTAAAATTTGCAATCGCAGATAATATTCTTAGGCTGTATTAAATTTTTTTCACTGATTTATTTAAATAAAATTATATTAAATATAACTCATTAAAACCTCCATACAACAAGACCGATAGTTACTCTTGATAGAGTATAAGTTACGGATTAAGCTATATTTCATAAAAAATAGTAAAGCAATCTCTAATAGTAGCTTTACTATCTAAAACGTTTTAATTGATTTGAGAATTTTTTTTCAATATGATAATCTATAATCAAATGAAACAGATTTTGCTGCCTTTTCAAATTTACCTTTATTCGCACCGAGAGAGGAGGCATTGCGCTAGAAAATTCAGAAGCATTCCATATTTAAATTAGTTGTATTTATGCCGTTGTCTTGGTATTACCATCGCTTACGTACCATGTCTATTCCGGAGATTGGTTATCGGGCAGCCCAATATTGGCAGAAAAGACAGGAGCGGCAATCTCAGCAGGGCTACTTCCCTAGAGAAAAGCAGTTACTACACCTACCTAAAGCGATTTTACCGATAGAGGACATTGATTTTGAAAGCAAAGAACCGTTTATACCTATTTTCGGTCAAGACTTTTACTATAACCAACCCATCGACTGGCACCTAGATATTTCATCGCAAAGCCGATTTCCTAAGACATTTGCTAAAGATATTAACATTAGAACCAGCGAATATGGTAGCGCTAAGCATGTATGGGAAGTTAATCGGCTGCAATTTTTACCATTGCTGGGGCTTCAGTACCGCGCTACTCACAATGAAGAAGTTCTACAGCAGTTCCAGACCATCGTTCAGTCGTGGATTGATGATAACCCTTATTTGGTGGGGGTAAACTGGTACAGTAACATAGAAGTAAATATTCGGCTCATTGTATGGTTCTTTTGCTGGGAGCTATTTGACGTAAGTTTGCTCATCCAGCGTAATGACCAGTTTAAGAAATTTGTAGAAGAACAGTGGGTGCCTACTATCTATCTTCACTGTTTGTACAGTCACCAGAACCCTTCCTATTACTCTTCGGCCAATAATCATTTGATTAGCGAATATGCCGGTTTGTTTGTGGCAGCTTCGTATTGGAAATTTGCTGAGTCTGAGAAATGGTTACGTGATGCCAAGGCTGGTTTGGAAAAAGAAATCGTTCTCCAGCACTCAGCCAACGGCATAAACAAGGAAGAAGCCGCGGAGTACATTCAGTTTATCACTGACTTTTTTCTGATTCCGTTTGTGGTAGCAGGTGCTACGGACAATCCTTTTTCTGGGGGTTACCAAAATAAGTTAGAACAGATACTGGATTACATCTTTCAGATGATGGATGTACGGGGCAACATCCCTTATTACGGTGATGAGGATGATGGGAAAGTAATACTACTAGAAGGTGGGCATCCTGACAACTTTAAATCATTGCTCACCTCGGGGATTGTGTTGTTTGGCAACAGTCACTGGAAAAATAAATCAGCGGGTTGGGATACCAAAAATGCGGTGTTGTTCGGAGATCAAGGAAAACAAGCTTTTGACCGAGTAGAAGCTAGTTCAACAAATCAGCCATCGAGGTTATATACTGAGGAGGGGCACTTCTTTCTGCGTAAGCAGCAGGGAAAAGAAGAAATATACATCCATATGGATGCAGCCCCACTGGGCTTTTTATCAATTGCTGCTCACGGCCACGCCGATGCACTAGCCTTTGATGTACATATAGATGGGTACCCCATTATTACGGATGCGGGTACGTATACGTACCATACTGATGCCGAGTGGCGCAATTATTTTATCGGGACATTGGCTCATAATACCATCCGAGTTAATCATACCGATCAGGCTAAAAGTACTGGTCCCACTATGTGGATTGAGCACTACCACCCCAAAGTTATTAAAAGTGAAACTACCCACCAGCAAGATACCGTAGTAGCCGAACACAATGGCTATAAAAAATTAGGGTTAACCCACCGTCGTAGTTTGGTTCTTGATAAACAGACTAATACAATAACAATCACCGACAATCTTTCGGGTCGCTCTTCTCAAGCGTACTCACTGGAATTTCCGCTGCACTTGCACCCTGAGGTGCAGGTAGAAAAAACCAACGATCATCAATTTTGCCTTCAACATACTCAGGCTCGAACATTAGAGGTACAATTTGATTCAGCTATAAATGCTCAGGAAGTGCGCGGGCAAACCGACCCCATTTTAGGTTGGTACTCGCCTTCGTTCAGGGTTAAAGAACCCACCTCGGTACTTTATGGAAAGGCCACTTTCTCTGGAACAATAACATTGGTTACCAAACTAGTGGTGAGAGCATAGCTGCGCTATTTTACTAAACACATACTCTTCTGGCTGATGGAAAATAAAAAAGCGGAATAGTATGCACTACTCCGCTCGCTGTTAAGCTTGTTTGCTCGAGCACTACTTTTCCATAGCACTAGGGGCTGATGAAATTAGTCTGATATGAATCTCGCCCGGCTGGGTTTCAAAGTAGATACTTTTTCCTTGCTCAGTAGCAATTGCGCTCGACACAAAGGTACCATCACGCTCAACAATCCACTCGCCTGGCATTACATCAGCCATTAATACTTTAAATGTTTTTTCAGCTTCGCCATCTAAGTGAAATGAAGCATCACTTAACAAAGTAGTTTCCTTATTGAACATAGTAACGTGGTCTAGCGTCTTAACTCCAACTAGCTGGTCTGCCCTAATTTGCGTAGCTAGCGGAGGTTCTACACCTTTGTCCATCACTATCATAGAATGTAAAAAGAAGTCTTCTTTACTCGCTTGAGAGGGCGACACTTCTATTCGGAACTGCATATCTTCGTAAGCGCGGTCGCTTTTTGTTCCCGGATCGTAGGTAGTCCTTCCGATTGAGTGACCTGGGGCGATGTTGATCCGAGGTTTTTCTGGTAAAATAGTGTAAGAAACCAGTTTACCCGCATAGCCATTCTTGGCATTCAGGGTAGCCTGATTACCTGAGATGGATGGTTTACCCATACTGTGGAGTAGAAATGCTTTCTTAAATGAGGCGTTAGTAGATACTACTCGATCAAATACTACAAATACTGCTGGATGATCCTCGTCACTAGTGTTGTAGGTGACCATAGAGCGAGTAACCTTACTTACCTTATCGGGATTGGCCTTGTTAGAATAGTTATACCCCTTGGTTAAGTCGCCTGAAATATAGCTGTATTCAGGAGTTTGGGTATCACTACCAAATTCATGTGCAATGATATTGGCATATTCGTACCCGTTTCTGGGGTTGAGCAGCGCATTCATATCATCCGGCTGAACATCATTGTTTAGTGGCCATCGCATACCTCCGTCTACCCGAGTATTGGTCCAACCCCCTCCACTGTATTTTTCGTTCGGGTTCATAATAATCAGACCGTTGTGTGCGGTGGTTGACCGATAATAATCTTTCCAGTAGGTTGAACTGAACCTACTTCTGGAGCCACCATACATACCGCTGTCGCCGGTTAAGTTTCCTTTGTAATAAATTTGGAAGGTACCGAAATCCTTATGCTGATGCCCGCCAAAGTAGTATTGTCCAATTCTCATATTTACAATCGCTTCATCGGCATTGCGGTTAGTTACTGACCAACCGGTTCGAGCTACCATTTCGCCTCCTACTGGCTCAGGAAAGTATTTGGTTTTTGGTAAAGACTCTAGCGATTTTCTTCCCAGATCAACGGGCCGCAGTAAAAACTTTCCAAAAAGATCATCGCGCAGCGAATTATATGATTTAAAGAGCGGGTGATCAGACAAGGAAGCTATGTAAGGGTTGTTATAATAATTTGCTAATCCGTCTAAAAAAATGTTATGAAATTCATAGGCCCAAGAATCATTTTTAGTGTCACCTAATCTCATAATTTGCCCGTCTGAGCGCATAAAGTAGGCTAGCATGTACCCCATTTGCTCAAAATCATCCACCCAAACATCTTTGCCACCGCTCATCTTATTAAATAAGAAGCCCGCCAGCACCATATGACTAGTACGGGTGCTTACGTACCACCCTTGGTGAGATAAGTGCGATTTAAAGGCAAAATTTCTAACTTCCTGAAATTCGTCAAAGAATAATTTCGAGGCTCGATTCCATACTTTAGGGTCTTCATCATAAATGGCTAGACCTGCCGGTAACTGATTAAAGAACCAGCCCGAAGTATTATGGCTTACGATGGTGCCATGCCCACCAGTAGCTGGCCAATAAGGAGGGTGTAAGTTATGGATTCGAGAAAACTCCCTAATGAAATTTTGCTTTTGGGTATTGGACATTAAAGGGTAACACCAATCGTATACGCAGGCTCCCAAAAAAACTTCATTCATTAGGCGTAAGCCATTGCTAGTTGTTTTTCTAAGTGCGTTGTAGGCTCCATCAATAGCCGCTCGCCCCTTTCGTTCATCTCCTTCAAGTAAGTAGGTTAACGCTTGAGCAATGGGTTGGCCATTGTTTCTGATTTGGGACCAGATGCCCCGAAAATCTGGGTGGTTACGCTTATCACGTAACTCTGGTAAGTCTTGTGGGGTGATAAATACTCGAGGGTGCCCCGAAGGTACTGGGGGCGGACTGGTAAGCAACTGAGCTTTAAGGTCGTTGCCCAAAAAGACAAGTAAGAGTACTAAAATATAATGCTTTAATTTCATACCAACTTCTGTTTATATTCCTAACATAAGGCCAACATCAATTACCTATTCAAATGTTGTTCCCCTTACTGATTTTACCAATCTAGCTGTCTGAGCGGGTAGTAAGGAATTAGGCGAGCTTTCAATGTTCAGTGCTAAATAATGCTAAAGTCACACTGAGCTTCCCATCTACACACTTTAGTATCAGGATGTTATGAATTGTATATTGCCAAATTTCTGTCTATCAAAAGATAAAGTACTTCCGTAAGAATAGCTAGGAACAACCGTAAATTAACAATTACTTTGCCGTTTTTCGCTTTTGTAAAAGTAGGGTGCTACTGCATCACAATGATAAAACTTTTGTAAAGAGAGCGATTCTCACCTTGCTATAACCTACCACCATATTTTTCTTAAACCCGCAAAAAAGCAACGTTAGTATTTTACGCTAATCTACACTGTTGCCTCTTAAGAATGTTTTTATACTTCAAAAAAATCTGAAAATCCTTTTAGGAACATGGGTGACAAGCTACATCAATAAAAGATAGTTTTATGGAAAGGCTGCTCATAACCTACGGTAGGCTCGGCTGGTAACTAAATGTATTTCATAACTTTACTGCTGATTCATGCGTTTTGCAGGTAATATTCAGAAGAAGTATCCTGTATGACTGAGTTTAACGCCTACGTAGCGGTAATTGCTACCTCACTTATCATCATTTTTTCGTATTTATTTAACCTAATTGCTCATAAAACCAATATTCCCAGTGTACTGCTGCTGATTGTTTTGGGGTTAGGCATGAAGTACGGTGCAGAAGTACTGGGCATTCCGGTGGGCGACAATCTGATTCCGGTACTCGAGATCTTAGGCATTGTAGGATTGACCATGATTGTGCTGGAAGCCGCCCTTGACCTGGAACTAGAAGCTGACCGTTGGCCAATTATTTGGAAATCTTTTCTTGTAGCTCTTATTGCGTTGGTAGGAGCGGCTCTGGCAGGGGCTTATATTATTCAGTATGCTTACGGGGGTTCGTTTTTCCTCTCACTGGTGTATGCCGTTCCCCTCGCAATTATTAGCAGTGCTATTGTTATTCCGAGTGTAGGCGGGCTGAAGGATGAACATACCCGGGAATTTATGGTGTACGAAGCCACTTTCTCCGATATTCTGGGCATTATGTTTTTCTACTTTCTACTGGGTAATGCCGAAACTGAATCTACCACAGCCATTGTCTGGTCAGTAGTTAGTAACATTTTCCTGACTATTGGACTGTCGGTAGTACTTAGCTACGGACTAGTGCTACTATTTCAGAAATTAGATACCAACGTGAAGCTGTTTCTGCTAATTGCCGTACTACTGTTGCTTTACTCAGTGGGCAAGCTCTTTCACCTCTCTTCTCTCATCATCATTCTGATTTTTGGCTTAGTACTCAACAACTTTAAGCTGTTTTTCTTTGGCAAATTAAAACGGTTGGTGAATGGTCGCGCGGTTAGCAGCATCCTGAATAATTTCCGGCTGATTACCATGGAATCGGCCTTTGTAGTACGAACTTTCTTTTTTGTTATCTTCGGTATGACTATTACCATTGCTACCATTTTAGATATGAAAGTAGCGATGGTAAGCGGTAGTTTACTGGTTCTTATTTTTGGTCTACGCTTTATTCTGCTGAAAATTTTTATTCGGAAAGACATTCTACCGCAGCTATTCATCGCCCCTCGGGGGCTAATCACCATTCTCCTATTTTTTGCTATTCCGGCTGAAATGGAGCTGGAGGGTTTTAATACGGGCGTATTGCTGTTCGTGATTATTCTTTCTAGCATCGCTATGACGTTAGCACTAGTACTAAGCGGTACTAAAATTACTCCCTACGATGATTTTGCTTCTAATTACTGGCAAGAAGTGGACAAAGAAATTGAGAAGATTGAGACCAGCGAACCCGAAGCCCAGCAGGAGCAGCAAGCAATTGAAAATTGACAATGGAAAGGTGATAGTGATTTATCCATTATCCACTGTCAGCTATTCATTAGTAAAGTACTCGGAAGCGAATGGTGTTTTCAATGGCCCGAAGTTCTTTAATCACCTCATCACTGTAGGCTTTGTCAATATCGATGATGACGTAGCCAATATCTTCGTTGGTCTTGAGATACTGCCCCACCACGTTGATGTGATACTTTAGGAGCACTTGGCTGATGTTTGCTAGCACACCCGGTTTGTTGTGGTGGATGTGCATGAGCCGATGGGCGTTTTGCAGTAACGGAAGTTGCACGTTAGGAAAGTTCACGCTGAGGAAGGAACTTCCAGTGTTGATATATTCCATAATTTTCCCTGGTACAAACTCACCGATATTTTCTTGAGCTTCTTCGGTGCTTCCGCCAATGTGGGGGGTGAGAATAACGTTAGGCAATTCTCGCAGCTCCGATACAAATTCTTCTTCATTACTTTTAGGTTCGGCAGGAAATACATCTACCGCAGCTCCCCGGATGCGCCCAGTAAGAATATGTTCTTTCAGAACCGCTACATCTACCACAAATCCTCTACTTAAGTTTAAGAAAAGTGCTCCGGGCTTCATAGCAGCAAAATCATTAGCTCCAAAGAATTGCTTATTGTCAGCTCGGCCATCTACGTGCAGGGTTACCACATCTACTTGGCCGAGCAACTCTTCTAGCGAATTACACTTAGTGGCATTACCTAGGGCTAGTTTGTCCACAATATCGTAGTAGTACACATCCATCCCCATATTTTCGGCCAGAACCGATAGCTGCGAACCGATATTTCCGTAGCCTACAATACCAAGTTTCTTCCCCCGGATTTCATTACTGTTTTTGGCCGACTTCCCCCACATACCCTGGTGCATTCCCGCTGATTTATCAGTGATGCCACGCATCAGCATAATGATTTCACCAATAGCCAACTCTACCACCGAGCGAGTGTTGCTGTAGGGGGCGTTAAATACGGCAATCCCTTTTTTAGAGCAGGCCGTCAGGTCAATTTGGTTAGTACCAATGCAAAAGGCACCAATTGCGAGCAATCGGTTTGCATTTTCTAGCACCTTGGCGGTTACTTGCGTTTTAGAGCGAATACCCAGCACCGATACCGACTTTATTTTCTCAGCCAGTTCTTCTTCATCCAGGGCTGCATCGTGAGTTTCTACTTGGTAGCCTTCCTCCTTCAACCGTCGGGCCGCATCAGGATGAATATTTTCCAGCAGTAGTACTTTTATTCGATTTTTAGGATACGATATGGCAGTGTTCATTTTGTTTAGATAAAGAAATTCGTCGAGAGAAGGAGTAACATGGTCAGCTTTATCAATTACCACATCTCGTTCAATATTTTCGGTAAAGGCGTAAAATTTATTGGCAAAACCAGCTGCTTTAATTTTATAGTCATTGTAGCCATCGCCAATCACGTATACATCTCCGTTTAAGTCTAAGTCGCGAATTACAGCTACTTTGCCCTCATCGGTGGAGAGGAGATTGGAGGCATCAAAACCGGTGATGTTGCCTTCGTCATCAAAGGTAAACTCATTAGCAAACACATGACTGTCGGCAATACCGTACTCACGAATCACCGGAAGAATAAAGTCTTTAAACCCGTTGGAGATTACGTAAATTCGGTCTGAAAAATTCTTGAAGAATTCTCGGTTGCGTTCAAACGAGGGTGATACGCTTTTTTGCAGCTTTTCTACTAGCTCCGGTAAATGATCTTGGTGAGCCGGAAGTAATGCCAGTCGACTTTCCAGCGATTCCCGAAAAGAAATTTCGCCGTTCATGCAGGAGTTGGTGATGCGTTTTACTTCGGCTAAAACCTCTTCGCGTTTTGGGTTGTCCTTCAGCGCTATCTCGCACAGCACATCCAATGCTTCCACTTGGGTAAACGTACTGTCGAAGTCGAAAACAAAGTACTTAATCGGTTTGCTGCGTACTGATTCCATTATGATTTTTTAGTTCTACGGGCAGTTCACCGCTACGGATGTGCAAATCGCGTTGCGGAAACGGAATTTCAACATTATGTTCGCCAAATTTTTTGAAAACCGAGTAGTATAGTTGGCTCTTCAGGGCTTGGGGGCGTTGTACGTACATGGAGGTCCAGACCATCATATCAAAGTTGAGCGAGCTATCGCCAAATTCGGTGAACCAAACGTCGGGCGGAGGATTCTTCAGTATTCCCGGATGCTCACCCATTACCTCCATCAGCAAATCTTTAACCTTCTGCGGATTTTCGCTGTAAGAAACTCCTATCGGAAAGTGGAAGCGCACCCGTCGGTCGTTATGGCTCCAGTTAATCACCTGCGAAGAGATAAATTCGGAATTAGGCACGATGATAGAGATATTATCATTAGTGATAACGGTAGTGGCTCGAGCCGAAATATTCACTACATCGCCATTAACATCACCCACCTCAATGCGGTCGCCTACCTTAATGGGCCGTTCGAACAAAATAATTAATCCCGAGATAAAATTATTAGCGATGTTCTGTAGGCCAAAACCCAGCCCAACCCCAAGTGCACCAGCTAATACCGTTAATGAGCTAAGATCAATACCCGCCGACTGGATGATAATAGAAATCCCCAATACCAACACCAGATAGCGAACAATGGTACCAATAGACTGACGAACCCCAATATCTAAGTTATACCGGGCTAAAATCTTATCGGAAAGAATATTCCGAAACCTTCCGGAAAGAATTACCAGAAAGACAAGGCTAGCCACGTAGAAAATGATATCGAGAAGGTCGAACGAACGCCCCGATAGTTCAAATAAATCGTAGGTGAACCACCCATAGACCATGAGCACCCACTCTTTTATCTGCTCCCATACGGTTTGCACTGGCTCTTCCATCAAGGCAAAGTTAGGGAAAAAGCAAAGTTAGTATAGCAGAGCGAAATATTTTTCCCGCAAAAGGCAGTTTGAGAGCATGTTAACGTGCAGTAAGTCAAAACTACTGCGCGGGAAAACTTTACTCAGCAATAATTGTTTAACTATTATTATTAATGACTAAACAGAAAGATATGACTGATGCTGCGATAGTTTGGTTCAGGAATGACTTACGCTTACACGATAATGTTACTTTAACCGAAGCAATCCGTAAATCTGATAAAGTTTATCCGGTGTACTGCTTTGATCCTCGGCATTTTGCCGAAACCGAGTTGGAATTTCCTAAAACAGATTCATACCGGGCTCAATTCTTAGTAGAATCACTGCAAAATCTCCGCGATAATCTTCAGGCTATTGGTTCTGATCTTATCGTCCGACAAGGTGTGCCCGAGTCCGTTATTCCTCAGTTAGCCAAAGAAGTGGGTGCTTCTAAAGTGCTTGCCAGCAAGGAAGTAACTTCCGAAGAACGCTCAGTAGAAAAGCAAATGGGAGACCGGCTGTCGCCTCTGGGCATTGAACTAGAACTTATTTGGCAGTCTACCCTACTGCACGTGGACGATATTCCCTGGCCTATCAATAATGTGCCTGACATTTTCTCTCAGTTCAGGCGAGAAGCAGAGAAAACTACTCAGGTGAGAAATACGGTGCCTGCTCCCGATGCGTTGAACAATGTTGCCTCAATTACCGCGGGCGATATTCCTACTTTAGATCAACTAGGCCTACTCCCGGTTGAGGCTGATAAACGGGCTGTTTTAGCTTTTAAGGGAGGGGAAACCACCGGGTTGGCGCGACTAGATGAATACTTCTGGGAGAGAGACTGCCTGAAAAATTATAAGGAGACCCGAAATGGGATGTTGGGAGCCGATTATTCATCTAAATTCTCAGCTTGGCTAGCCAACGGATCGCTTTCACCCCGAACAATTTACGAAGAAGTAAAACGCTACGAGCAGCAGCGGGTGAAGAACAAATCAACCTACTGGCTAGTTTTTGAGCTGCTTTGGCGCGATTACTTCCGGTTTATAGCCAAAAAATACGGCAACAGCATCTTTCAGTTTGGTGGGATTCAGGATAAAAGCCCGGACCTTCGCAACGATATTGGCTTGTTTCATAAGTGGAAAAACGGCAAAACGGGGGTGCCTTTTATTGATGCGAACATGCGCGAGATCAACGCCACGGGGTTTATGTCGAACCGTGGTCGGCAGAATGTAGCGAGTTTTTTAGTAAAAGACCTGAAAGTAAACTGGACCTGGGGAGCGTTGTTCTTTGAGTCAATTTTGATTGACTACGATGTTTGTAGCAACTGGTGCAACTGGAACTACATGGCCGGAGTGGGCAATGATCCGCGGGAGAATCGTTACTTCAATATTATGAGTCAAGCTCAGCGCTACGACGGCCAGGGCGAGTACGTTCGCCACTGGATTCCTGAATTATCTGATGTGCGCGGAAAGAAAATACACTACCCTACCGAGATTCCTCAACCAGAGCTGGCTAGCATGGGCGTTCGGTTGGGAGAAGATTACCCAAGGCCATTAGTAGCATTCAGTAAATGGCTTTATTGATAATGAATAATGACGAATGATTAGTGGTCAATAAAACGGTAATTATTCATTACTCATCATTTCATCAATCATTACTTAGAACCAGCCTCGGGCTACTCGGCTCCAGGGCCAGGGAATAGCGGACATAATCAGCACAAAACCAATCAGATAAAACAAAGCAGTACGCATAAACTTCGCTTTATCGGTAGCAGCCCGTTTGGCGGTAGAGTAACCAATGGTAATTAAAATAATACCGATGATATTGGTAGCAATGTGTTCTACAGCCCAAAAGCGCAGCTCCGTATTCTTCATAGCTGCTCCCATATCAGCCAATGCACTTTGCACTACCGGGCTGATGAAGTACAAAATGAGGCCGATTACCAACTGAAGGTGTACCGAAATCATGGTGAATAAGCCTAGTTTTCGGTCGGTTTCTGTAAAAGTTTTGTTACCCGACCAGCCTAAAAAAGCTTTAATAATGACAGCAATAAGCAATATGACTACTACGTAGCGCAGGGTAGAGTGAAGGTGAAGAAGGCCAATATACATGCGGAAAAGTTTAGTAAGTGTAAAGCTAGTTAAAACTCATTAATCACAAAAAAAGCGGCCTGAAAAGACCGCTTCGGTTTTATCTATGCTGCTTTGCGAATAAATTTATTAAGTCGCCGATGCTTAGTAGGTAGGTTTGGTACCCTTGCCTGCTGGTTCAGCATCAAATAGAAAAACATTCCCAACGTATAAAGCACTCCCGCCAAATACAGGGCTAAGAAAATATAAGAAAGAATTGTTATCATATCAGTAAAATTATACAAGCATACTAATCGTAAAGCCGGAAGAAAAGTTGCGTATTTTAGGTCAATTCCGTAGAAATTTTTTCTGGCTCCGGTTCCCGCTCTATTTCTTGCTTAATTACCTGTACTGCGTTCTTTTTAGGAATAATGGTATCGCCCACATGATGAGAATAGGCTTTGGTAAATTCAGCTCCAACCAGAAAAATGACCGCCGAATAATAGATCCAGATCAACAGAATGACCAGCGAGCCAGCGGCACCGTAGGAAGTAGATAAATTGCTGGTAGTTAGATATAAGCCAATCAATTCTTTTCCTAGCACAAACAAAACCGTAGTAACCAATGAACCTACCCATACATCACGCCAGCGAATTACCGCGTCGGGCAGTAATTTGAATACCAGGGCAAATACCAAAGTCACAATAGCAATGCTGATGGTTAAGCTGGCCAGTTGCATGAGATACACTGTATAATCTGACAAAAACTGAGGAATGAACTCTTCAAAGACCTTCAATGCTAGATCAATAATTTGAATAGCAATGAGAATTAGCCCCAGGCTTACTACAATTACAAAAGAAAACAGGCGATCTACAATCAG
This sequence comes from Tunicatimonas pelagia, assembly GCF_030506325.1. Lineage (NCBI taxonomy): Bacteria > Pseudomonadati > Bacteroidota > Cytophagia > Cytophagales > Catalimonadaceae > Tunicatimonas > Tunicatimonas pelagia. The sequence continues at coordinate 4,259,731 of NZ_CP120683.1, forward strand.
TTTAAGCCAGCCTCGGCGGGGTTTGGCCCGAACGCCCCAGATTTCGTTTAGGGCTAACTGAATATTAACAAATACGGTAGTAGCACTAAAAATTAGCGTAGCGAAACCAATAGTTTTGGCTACTGCACCTGACTCATTGAGATTAACATTACGAAGAATATTCTGAATTTGCTTAGCAATGCCTTCGCCTACGTGGGTGGATATCTGCTCATACAATGTTCCCTTTACTGCCTCTTCGCCGTAGATTATACCAGCAATATATACTGCAAAAATCAGTAGAGCCGGTAGAGAAAAGATCATGTAGAAAGCAATAGATGCTCCGTAGAGCATAGGGTTATCGTGCTGAAACCCCTTGTAGGTATCAATGAGCAACCGCATTCCTACGGTTTTCTTAATCCTTCCCCAGTATTCTTGCCAACGCTTCATTTCAGCATTTGTCTACATTTGACTGTACAGCGAATACCCGGACTATCGTAACTGTGCGAGTATCTGTTTACAACTGCAATAAAGCAAAAAGTGCCGAATAAACATTCAGCACTTTTTACCACAACACAAACGTACGTTATTTATTGTATAACAATCTTCTGAGTATTCCAGTGATTATTGGTTTGCGTTCGCACCAAATAAACTCCTTTGGGCAAGTCGGTAAGGTTTAGCGACTGAGCCTTTTGCTTATTCAGCGTGCCCGTTTTGAAGGTATTGCCTTGTATATCACTAATCCAGTAATTTCCTGGATACTCAGTTTTAATATGGATGATACCAATAGACGGATTTGGATAAATATTAATCTCCGGCTGGGCAACCAGCAATTGGGGTTCCTCTATTTGAGAAGTTAGGCTAGCCCCCTTCTTCGGAGTACTTTCCTGCCGTGCTACTGGGGTTGGAGCTCCCGTACTTTCAATAACTAGTGCGCCTATAAAGCCGTAGGTTGCACCCGCCACTCGGCTAACGTCAATTTGTATTTGACCGTTGGCTGCTGGTCGTACATTACTAATCGTCACAGTTTCTTCCTCATTGTACGAAGCATTGAGGGTAACCTCTTGATTGCCAATGCGGTAAGTTGCATTTCTATTGCCACCAAACATAGAGCTAGCAAAGAACGTGAAGCTATAAACTTTATCTGGTGACGCTCCATTTAGCGTTATTACTTCTTGTCCTTGTGTCCAGAAATATGAGCGGGTTACGGCATCAGGGTACTTTCCGCTATTATTCTCGGTGGCATAACCTTTTCGGTTGTCACCATCCCAAGCGGTTTCTAATTTTAGGGTGATCGCCGAAGATGTACCATCAATATTTTTTAATAGGGCAGCATTGGTAGACCGATGAATGTTATTCCAGTTGTCTGCTACATCACGACCTGCCCGATGAAAGTTCACGTGAATTTTCTCCCCTTTTTTTACAGATTCTGTTTTGGGTGCTTGAAGGAAGAGCTTATCATCAGGAATAGCTTGTAATGATACTCCTGGCCCCTGATACCGGACTTCCAGTACTTGTGGCCCCCATCGCTCAAAGAAGGTCAACCGAATGGGGTGGTAGCCAGCCGATAGTTGAACGCTGCCCGACTTCTCTTGGGCTTCGGCTCGGCGGCCATCGTTGTTGATAATCTCGCGGCCATCCAGGTAGAAGTTGCTACCATCGTTGGCATTCACATAAAAGGTGTACTCACCCGCTTGCTCAATTAGTAGGTACGCTTCATAGACAAAGCCCATAGTGTAAAGCTTTCCAATAGCGGGGTCAAAGGTAAAGTTTGATAGGGTCCCTTGACTGGTGGGGGTAAGTTGGTCAAAATTGGGAAGAGCAGGCCACTCGCCCACGTAGTAGCTGTAGTATACACCCGGCTCGCCTATATCAGCTACCGGAGGTTGAGGATTTTCAACTACCGGATCACCCTCTAGCGAAAGTACTTCATCCGGAATAAGCATTTTGTTAATACTGGGACCAGCGTAACTTACCTCCAAGATTGCTCGTCCCCGATGCTCGAAGAACTCCACACGAATGGGGTGCTTCCCTTTCGTCAGGTCTACTGATCCTGACCGTTCTTGCTTCGCATGACGCCCATCATTATCTACAATTTTCTGTCCGTCAATGTACAGCACGCTACCGTCATCAGATGCAGTATAGAATTGATACGTTCCGGCAGTTTGAATATCAATGTAACCAGTAAAGGCAAACCCAAAGAATTCATCCTTCTTTCGCTCACTAAGGCTAAAGTTAGAGGTAGTTCCTACCTCCACTGCCGAAAGCTGACTAAAATCAGGGAGCGTTCTCCATTGCCCTTCGTAGTATGCATAGTTTAACCTAGGTTCTTTATCCTCTACTATTGGATCATCAACTATAGGAGCAGCGTTCACAACCACGCTTACCGTATCCGTAGAAATGGCTTCCGCGTCGTCTTGTACCGCTATCACAAACTGATAAACACCTTCCTGTAAGCCTGTAACACTAGTGGTAGCAGCATTGGGCTGTACAATCACTGCTTCTCCTCCAATCTTACTCCATTGATAACTAGCAATTGTACCGTCTTCGTCGGTAGCTGTTGCTTCCAGCGATATTTCTGCTTGAGGCAGTGTTATCTCAATGTCGTTACCAGCGTCTACTACCGGAGGTAGGTTAGGAATGGGAGCTTCAGTGGGTGCTTGGAGGAAGAGCTTATCATCAGGAATAGCTTGTAATGATACTCCTGGCCCCTGATACCGGACTTCCAGTACTTGTGGCCCCCATCGCTCAAAGAAGGTCAACCGAATGGGGTGGTAGCCAGCCGATAGTTGAACGCTGCCCGACTTCTCTTGGGCTTCGGCTCGGCGGCCATCGTTGTTGATAATCTCGCGGCCATCCAGGTAGAAGTTGCTACCATCGTTGGCATTCACATAAAAGGTGTACTCACCCGCTTGCTCAATTAGTAGGTACGCTTCATAGACAAAGCCCATAGTGTAAAGTTTTCCAATAGCGGGGTCAAAGGTAAAGTTTGATAGGGTCCCTTGACTGGTGGGGGTAAGTTGGTCAAAATTGGGAAGAGCAGGCCACTCGCCCACGTAGTAGCTATAGTATACACCTGGTTCGCCTATATCGGCAGTAGGTGGAGTGGGTGATCCAGGTGCCCCGGGCGATGGGGAAGCATTATCTTCCGTTGTTACTTCATAAGATATTGCTGATGAGGTAGTTATTTCCCCTTCGTCATCCTGCGCTCTCGCTTGAATCTGATACGTCCCGGCTGGAACTGATGGCCAAGTGTAGGTAACGAATCCTTGTTCAATTGAAACAGACTGCTCATCAACTTGCTTTCCGTCCACCCAAAAAGAAGTTTTTGTGATTCTGCCATCGCTATCACTAACTTCGGCTACTAAAGTAATATCATCTCCTGCTACGTAAGCAGCATCTGATGGTTGAATAAGTTGTACAACTGGTGGGTCGTTATACGTAGGGCTAGCCGATGCTTCTGTTTTCTTTAGGAAGAAAGCAAGTTTGGCCACAGGTGAGCTGTACTCAATATTTAGTACGCCATCGTTAACGGTTACGGTACGCTCTACAGAAAAGGAGTGTTCCCCTCCTGAAAACGCGTGACCATCCAGACTATTAATAATTTGATTATTTTCGACCTCTACGGAGATACCGCCGCTTCTCATTTCAGATGTTTTGCTGAAAATGAAGGTAATTTGGTATCCGCCATTGTCTACTGGAATTGCGTACGACTGGTTATTATCAGTAGTACGAAACGGAGTAGTAGAGAAGGCGTTGTATGAGAATAGTAGATAAACTACTAATAAAGTAAATAGGCGCACTGCCGACGTACGCGATAGTGGGGTTTTTGTGGTATTTCTCCAAACATTCGTCTTCATCAATTGAAAAATTTAGTGTTGATCTTGTTTCCTTAGCGTCAGTAGGTCTGTCGCTTTCGGACACTAGCATCACAAAAACCGTAGCCTAGTAGGCCAGATTTATTCCCAATTGATTCAGAATGCTGTTATTGTAATAATTTAATAAATTGCAGTTATTACTGCTATTTGTATTTCGTGTGAATTAAAATATATACAGTTTGAATTGACTCATTCCGATAAAAAATCGTGTCAATTTATATTTTTTATGTATCAATATGATTATATATAGATAAATTGTACTAATCTAAGTAATAAAAATAATTGCACTTAAAAAATATGCTACGGTGTTATATTTTATGAGAAACGTTCACTAAAAAGTAATATCTACTGGTTTTCGTCTGAATACTCTCAAGATTGAATAAATTTTTTAACAAAAATTTATTCTAAAAAGGTATGTGATTTTATCGAAAACCTGAAAAACGAATAATTGTACTTATTAAAGATTTTGCCAAATCCTATTATTTTGAATATTTACCAAGCGACTTTCTCATTTGGATAAGCGTTTTATATAAAATTGAATCAGTTATTATGTTTGAGCAACACATTACTCCTCGGTTCTCAGAAACTGACGCACTTGGGCATATCAATAATACGGTGGTTCCCGTATGGTTTGAGCAAGCCCGGCGACCTGTTTTTAAGCTGTTTACTCCTGATTTAGATCCCGGTAAATGGCGTTTAATTATCGCTCGGATAGAAGTGGATTTTGTAGGCGAACTGCACTACGGCACTGACGTGGTAATTCGTACTTCGGTAGACAATGTTGGAAATACCTCTTTTCGGGTAGCGCAAGAAGTTTGGCAGCAGGGTAAGGTACGAGTAAAAGGTCTTGCTACCTTAGTGCATTACGACTACCAAACCCAACGATCAAAGCCAATTCCAGACTATATACGAGAGCAATTAGCCCAGCACAGAAGTGAGTAGGCTCAGTACTAGTTGTCGGAGACATCCAAAGTTTTCGTAAAAATACGCTTCTGTACTATTGGAATCTGGAAACTTCGCGAGTCTTTTTAGGTGCCCCGGAACACCGACCACATAGATTCGTCTAGAACCAGTAGCTTCGTATCCGGTTATGTTTTGAGCCACATTCTTTTATGAGCTAAACAATCGGTAGGTTAGCTATATTACTTTTGAAAGCGCAAACCCTGCCTAACCTTATTTACCATGTCTGTGAAAATTCCTGAAGTACATCATCTAAAATCCTGGGTAGACGAACATCGCCACCTACTAAAACCGCCAGTTGGTAATGCCCAAGTCTACCAACAAACGAAAGATTTTATCATTATGATTGTGGGTGGGCCAAATTCTCGCAAAGACTTTCATTATAACGAAACCGAAGAATTCTTTTATCAGCTAGAAGGTGATATTACGCTAAAAGTACGAGAAGAGGGTAGAACCCGGGACATTACCATTCACGAAGGGGAAATATTCTTGCTACCCGCCAAAGTACCGCATAGTCCACGCCGCCCGGCTAATACTATTGGGATGGTTATTGAAAAAATTCGCACTTCTGATCACACCGATGGTTTATTATGGTTTTGTGAGAATTGCGGAAATAAGTTGTATGAAGAGTATTTTCCACTAGAAGATATTGTAAAGCAACTACCGCCTATCATCAACAAATTTCATAATTCGCTAGAACTGCGAACTTGCGATAACTGCGGTACCGTGATGGATGTCCCTGAGTAATGAATAATGACTGATGAGTAATGATTAATAAGTTCTGCATCAATCATCGCTCATTAATCATTACATATCGTTTAGACTCCAATCGTATTCGTAGTAGGTTACGCGATAGGAGGTAGGGATTGTAGTGCTGCGATATTTGTTTAAGAACTCAATGATCGTTTGACCACCCTTCGTAAAGTCCTTCTCGTACCAATCAAATATTTTAGATACCGCTACTTGGTTAGCACTTGATTTCACTTGAACAAATTCGTTATTATTCACTGATTTTTTAGTACGCTCAGCTAGTTGTTTATCGAGCTGATCAGGAACGTAAGCGAAGCTAGCGAGGGGTGGACAACTTTTGGCAGCACAGGCCACTGCAAAGTGAATACGAGGATCGCCGTAAGGCAACACAATCTTCTTAATTTCTAGAAAGTTTAGTGTCATTTTCTCACCCGCAATTTTATGATCTACTTGGTCGAAGAAGCCACTTTTGTTCAAAGGAGACTTAAGGGGATAATATTTAGCTACTTGGTAAATCACCGCTAGGTTGTAAGCATTAATATAAAAAGCCTTTTTTTCTGTATTCGTTGCCTGAGACAGGTTCATTTCGCCAATTTGCTGGTAGAGTGATTCTATTTGGGCGAAGTTCTTTTTTACCCCTGTGTAATTTACGTTACCCTTCATCACCCATTGGTTTAAGAATTTATCGGCATCAGCAAAAAAAGTAGCAAGCGTTTTAGCGGGCACGTCAAGAGTAGTCGCTAGAAGTAAGATAGTAAGCACATATTTCATAATAACCTTCTTAGTATTTGTACTTTTTAAATATTGGATTTAATTACAGGCGTTTATAATTTATTATTGCCTTGCTCACACTCCGTTTGTTACTGGCTATTGTGCACAAAAAAGCCCAAACCTTTAGGTTGGGCTACATAAGAGCTTCAGGGTGTAGTTTATCAGTATAGCAGTTTATTGCTCGTTGAGTGCCCAACTGTACTCGTAGTACCCAACTTTGTATGACTCAGGTATTTTCTCAGTACGATACTGATTGATATATTGCAAAACTGATGCCTGATTCTTTGTGAAATCGCCTTTGTACCAATCAAATATTTTGGAGATGCGTACCTTTTTTTTGCTTTTATCTACTTGGATGAATTTCGGGTCATTTAATGCCTCTCGGGTTCTTTCTTCCAGTTGCTGATCCAGTTGGTCGGCCTGATAAGCAAAACTAGCCAAAGGCGGACAACTCATTGCCGCACAAACCAGCACAAAGTGAGCGCGAGCATCAAAGTGATCTTTAAGCAAATGCTCCTTCTCTAACTCATTTAAGGTAAGTGATTTGCCTGCTACTTTATGCTCGTTTTTATCAAAAAAGCCATTAATATTCATGGGCGACTTCACCGGATAGTGCTGAATAATCTGATAAATTGTGACAATATTATAGGCGTTGATGTAGAATGCCTTTTTTTCTTCATCCGAAATTCCCTCAAGCGAAGCACTTCCTACTTCTTCATAAAGAAGGTTAATCTTGGTCGGATTATTGGCAATGGCTTCGTAGTTCACTAATCCGTTATTCACCTGATTTTCCAGTAAATCATCCGCATTCTTGGTAAAATCAGCGACACCGAATGGGATAAAGACATAAGCTAGTATAGTGGCTATTATTGCTTTCATCATTAATCATGTTTAGTTGGTTTTGTGCTATTAACGTGCCACACTGAGTTTGGATAACCTAGAAGTGTCATCTCGGTGACATACGGGCTTTCACCTCTGCTAATTCTTCCAAAGAATAATTACTGATATTAATTTTTCACAACACCTTTTCAATTGTCAACCCGAAGACATAACAGTTGTTCTACAATAACATAATTGCGCCTACTTCATATATACCCAAAGAAAGTTTCAACTATTATTCAACCTTCTAACACACTTTCGTATGAGCAACAAAACGATCATCCTATCTAGTAGTATTATTTTTATTTCCAATTTACTGCTAATCCACTCCGCAAAATCCCAATCGCTGACCGATGGATTCATGAAAGGTAAAGGACACGGCAGCGTGGTTGTGTCTTATTCTTGGGAGCGCTATGACGAATTTTACTTCGGAACAGAGCAAATGGACGCACCGGGCGATTTTGGCGGACAGATTACAACCCAAAGCGTAAGCCTATACGGTATCTATGGATTAACCGATAATCTGGATATTATTGTGAACTTGCCCTTTATAGCAGCTCAAGGGGACAACGGAGAACCGGAAGCCCCCAACCAAGATGTGAGTGGCTTGCAAGATGCAGCTCTATTCTTGAAGTGGCGTCCTCTTTATATTGAGACCGAATCTGGCAATCTTTCGTTTTTAGGAGCAGTCGGCTTGGCTACTCCTCTAAGCGATTATGCCGATAACGCGGTTTTGTCCATTGGCAATCAGTCTACCCGAGCAGATGTCCGGTTGATGACTCAGTATTTTACGAACAGCGGATTCTTTGTAGACCTACAGGCTGGTTATTCTGCTCGAAGTAATGATGTCCCTAATGCCACGCTACTGGCGGGAAAAATTGGCTATGCGGGCAAGAGTTTTTACGTAGATCTGTGGTCTGAATCGCAAATATCCGATAGTAATGCCCCCGACATTGGTGGAGTACCGTTCAATGAAACCCGGGTAAATTACACTCAGATTGGCATTAGCGGTTATGTTCCCATAACAAGTGCGTTAGGCGTTTCAGCGGGATTGGGTCAATTTGTAGGCGGACGAAACGTAGGTTTGGCAACTCGCGTTTCAGGGGGCGTAGTGTACAGTTTTTAGCTTGTTAGTCAATAGTCCACATATGATGAATGATGACTAATGATCGATGATGAGTTATTGGCATTTTCATTATTCATTAATCCGCGTCACGGTGGTATCATTCACTACTCATTGAAGCAAACTGTGGACTATATTGTAATCTTCCTGACTTTTTCTACATTGCTACTAGCTTACATTTGCCTGACGAACCCTCTAACTATATGACTCACGTTTGCATTATCGGAAACGGTATTGCGGGTATCACTGCCGCTCGTAATATTCGCAAGCTGAAACCCGCCAGCGACTTTAAGATCACGGTTATCTCCGCTGAGACCGATCATTTCTTCTCTCGCACGGCACTCATGTACATTTACATGGGACACATGACCTACGAACACACTAAGCCGTATGAAGACTGGTTCTGGGAGAAAAATAATATAGAGCTAGTGCGGGATTATGCGCAAAAGGTAGATGCTTCAGCAAAAACACTTAGCCTTCAAAGTGGAGGAAATATTAGCTACGATGTGTTGGTTCTTGCCTCCGGCTCCAGCGGGAATCGAGCTGGGTGGCCGGGTGAAGAGTTAAAAGGCATTCAGGGAATGATTACCTACCAGGATATTGAAGCGATGGAAGGTAATACCGAAAATGTAAAGCAAGCAGTGATTGTGGGTGGTGGACTGATCGGAGTAGAAATGGCCGAATGTCTGCATGCCCGTCATATTCCGGTTACTTTCTTTATCCGCGAAAAAGAGTACTGGAGCAATATATTACCTCCTGAAGAATCTAAAATGATTAGTCGCCATGTGCGCGAAAATGGCATCAATCTGCTGACCGAACGGAGTGTAAAGGAATTTAGGGGTGATTCGCAAGGGCGGGTATCTTCGGTAGTACTAGAAGATGGTGAGGAGCATCCTTGCCAGTTTGTAGGAATCACAATTGGCGTTCATCCTAACATAAAATTTCTGGAAGGCTCGGGAATTGAAACTAACCGGGGCATTATGGTTGATGAGCAATTGCGAACCAATGTTCCCGATGTGTATGCGGTAGGCGATTGTGCCCAGCACCACAACCCACCTTCGGGAAGGCGACCGCTAGAACAAATCTGGTACAGTGGGCGGATGCAGGGCGAAACGGTCGCTAAAACCATCTGCGGTAACCCTATGAAGTACGTGCCGGGCATTTTCTTCAACTCGGCTAAGTTTTTCGATATTGAGTATCAGGTCTACGGGCAGATGAATGCCCATCAGCAGGATTTTGAGGAGCAATTCTACTGGGAGCATCCGGATGGTGAGAAGGCCGTGAGAATTGCTTTTGACCGGGAAAGTGGATTAGTCATAGGGTTCAACTTAATGGGAATTCGTTTCCGCCACGAAGTCTGCGAACGATGGCTACGGGAAAAGCGAAGTATTGAATATGTAGTGGAGCATCTGGAAGAAGCCAACTTCGATCCCGAATTCTATCAGAAGCACGAAGACGATATTGCTCGGAAATTTATTCAAGATTATCCTAACCACCCCATAAAACGCAAGCGCAAAGGAGCTATCGCTGCCTTCTTCGGACTGTAAAAAACGAACTTATGCACGGAAAAAGTATTATTCAACTTATTGGTCTGACCTTGTTCATCGCTGGCTTTGGCTTTTTTGTTTCTATTTTCTTTTTATCCAACTACCAACTGACCCCAGAAGTATTACTGGAACAGCTAGGGACAGAAGACGAAAAGAATATGAATGCGGCGGCTCAGCAAACTTCTACTACTGAAAGTCAAGCCTCACCTTCTACCTATCAGTTGTCGCTAGAGGGAGCCACCGAAATGCTCGGTCAACCCTACGGAAGTAACTTTGCCTTCATCAGCGATTTAGAAGGGGCTATTCAAAAAGTGAATGAACAAGCAAAAAGTATCTACGGTATTTCTGACGAAGAAGCTAACCAAATAGTAGAGAAAATTATTGCTGAAAATGGAGGGACCTATCAATTAGATGCTGCTACTTCGGTTTTTAGCAGTGGCGAGACTGGGGAAGCAAAAGCACAAAAACTACGCGACTACACCAATTGGTTGGAAGGGAAGGAGTTTGGGAGTGCCGAAGAATTGCAAAACCAACTAAGTGGTCAAATCAGTAGTATTAACAACGATCTTGCCCGCCAGCGAGGCATTGATAAGTACCGGGCTAAAGGGTTGAAAACTTCCGTTGTGAAAGCTTCCACGGTAGGGCTTATTGCCGAAAATAAGCTCGCCATACTGCTAGTCACGTTTCTCACGACTATCATTGGCTCACTAATGTACTTGCTACCACGAGTACAGGAGCACCCCGGAATTAAAAACAATCATATCTTCCATTCCGCCCTAAAGCACCGGGGTTGGTTGGGCATTATGGTCGGTACGTTCCTGATTCTATTTTACATCGTACTCTACTTCTACCCGTACTACATGACCAATTGGATTCTGTTGGCTGATCCGGTAAGTATGGCACTAAGTGGCAATCCGGCGGGTGAATTCTTTTTGTACGGCTTCTTGTACACCATCTGCATTATCGTAATGGGTATTCGGATGATTATCAACTACCGTCACAATCGCTACCAGATTATCCGCACCATTTCGGTGATGTTCTTCCAAACTGCCTTTGCTTTCTTGATTCCCGAAATCTTAATCCGACTGAATAACCCATACTTTGACTTTAAAAATATCTGGCCACTGGACTACGATTTCTTCTTTCCCAGCAGTCTGAACCAGTTGATTGACAACGGAACGTTAGGACTGTTTATGCTCGTCTGGGGTATTGCCTTGATTATTGTGGCGGTTCCAGTCTTCGTCTACTTCTTCGGAAAACGCTGGTATTGTTCCTGGGTATGCGGTTGCGGTGGTCTAGCCGAAACTCTGGGCGACCCGTACCGCCAACTTTCTGATAAATCGCTCGGAGCTTGGAAGGTAGAGCGTTACTTAATTCACGGAGTGCTAGTCTTCGCTGTACTGATGACCATCGGAATGATCTATACTTTCTTTACCGGAAGCGGTAGCCTGCTTGGAATTCCTACCTACACTATGGCGGAAACTTACGGTTTCTTTATCGGAGCCGGATTTGCCGGAGTAATTGGAACCGGTTTTTATCCATTGATGGGTAACCGGGTGTGGTGCCGCTTCGGTTGTCCACTGGCTGCGTACTTAGGCTTAGTACAGCGATTCAAATCCCGCTTCCGCATTACTACTAACGGGGGGCAGTGTATCTCCTGCGGTAACTGCTCTACTTACTGCGAAATGGGCATCGACGTTCGCTGGTATGCTCAACGTGGACAGAATATCATCCGTTCTTCCTGTGTCGGCTGCGGTATCTGCTCGGCGGTTTGTCCTAGAGGTGTACTAAAACTAGAAAATGGTCCTGAAGAAGGCCGCTTCGGAATGCCGATCATCATCGGCAACGACAGCGTTCAGATTGACAGTGCGGCTAAGAAGCCGGAGGAATCTGCTATATTGGGTTAAGAACTATGCTACTTGCTATCCACCAAATCTTGTGTGGGTAGTGCATTACTAGCGGGGCGGGGTCACATCCCCAAACGAATAGCCAAAGGGGGTAAAGCTTAGCTTCATCAGCTTGAAGTGCTGTAGTCCGAAAGGAATACCAATGATAGTGATACAAAGTACTATGCCTAAGACTAAATGAGTGAGGGTAATCCAAATACCGCCGAGAAGAATCCAGATAACGTTCAGAATGGTAGAGATGCCCGAGCCTCGGTTGGGCGAGTCCTTCACATCATTGCCAAAAGGAAATAAACTTGCTCCAGCTAGTTTAAACGATTGTATGCCGAAAGGGATGCCGATGATAGTTAGGCACATCAGTAGGCCCGATAGTATATATTCAAGGGCAATAATGAATCCGCCTAAAATTATCCAAAGTAAGTTTCCAATAAAGCTCATTAGGTTAGTAGTTTAAAGTAATAGTCTACACTGTTTACGACTAAAATTACCGAATGGTTTGAGTATTAACCGACCGCTGGTAATATTTGCCTAACCTACTTTTCTACCTTTATACAGCTAGTTGGTTGGTGCAGTTTTTATAGTGAGGTAGTAGGGGCTATCCAGGTTGGGTTTTTGAGCTTCAATCCTAATGAAGTATTTTCCTGCTACTAGCGGTTGCGGAAAGTTGATAGCACCACCACTATAGCCTACTTGTTGTTTGCCAATTCGGTTGTGGTCCTTGTCAAAGACGTCTAAATATGTCCAGCTATACAGACCATTTTCCAATGATGTTAGGTTGAACGTTACTGTTTTTGCTTCCTTTAGTTCTACAGAATAGAAGTCTACATCATTATTAAAATCTTTGGAGTAGCTTCTGCTCAAAATATAAGACTCCAAAATATCACCATCAACGTAGCTGGTGATGTCTATGGCTTCCTGAAAGCGGTTATTACGCTCGTATTGATCCCGATGGTCTAGAGTTACTTTTAATTTGTAGGGAGCTACGCTGGCTTTTCCCTCATTGAACCCGGAATTAGGGTCATCGGAATTAATTCTCAAATAATACGTTCCAGTAGGTAATGGACCAGCTTGTACAATAATTTTGCTACCCTGTTTGTCCCTCTTCCCAGTGCTGACCAAGGAATCTCTATGTGCTCCCGTAAATATGTTCAGGTGTAATTGCCCCTCTAGCTCCGTCGGATACCTCTCTATCTCCGCCCGAACCATTCCGGGCGTATCCATTACGAAGCTGTAGAAATCTAGGTCTTCACTATCGCGGATGTAGGCTTCGTAGTCTTGGTTAGCAACAATACGAGTGGCACTAGAGAAGCTATTGTTGCACTCAAGCGTGTCGCTAGTGTCTACATGGTAGCTGATTTCAATACGTTCTCGGCTTGCTTTTTTATAACGTTCTTTTAGCTCTAAGGTGTACTTTTTACCGGAAAGTACTGACCCGTGTAGCAGTACGGAAGTTTCTCCACCCTCAATCGATGCTGAGGCTTTCACCTCGGAGGCACCATCGCTTAGCCTCGATAGTGAAGCTGATACATGTATGCCTTCAGGAACTTTGATAGTAATACCTATAACACCACAATCGGGAGTATTGATATTGAAGTAACGACTTTCATTCTTGGTTACCAACACAGTATTCACCGTTTCGCCATCGTTTAGTGGGGTAGCCTCATTGGGACTAGTGCCTCCAGCTATATTTTCTGCTCGCTCAGTATTTGCCTTTACCGTAAATGTATACGCCTTGCTACTGCTCTTAGTGCAGGTAAATTGGGCATAGTATTTTCCTGGAGGTAATATTGCTTGCTCCGGCGTATATATGCCGTCGGTGTGGTTAGTAGCAACCCCTTGCTCTGGTGCAAGGCTGTCGTAAAGCTGTAATTTGGCGTAGCTTTGAATTTCTTCAGGAAAGTCTACCTCAATATCGACAAATGCAGCCTCGGTCAGCTCAAACGCATACCAATCCTGATCATTTTTACTGCGGAGATAAGCCGTATTTCTCTGTCCAACCTCAATAGAGGTAGGCGTACTGTGGCTCTGATTCATCTCATGTTTATCACTAGTGTCTAAACGTACATAAGTTCTATGTCGCTAGCATCAGTATTGAGTAACAGCCTGTTCAAGCTAATCTGATACTTACCGGCTGGCACGGGGCCACACTCCATCACCTCGTCCGGGTCAGTATAGGTATTCTCTATCACCGTAGCACCATCAGATAGACTTTTTAAGCTAACTCCCAAATTAGAAAAACTACCCTTTGCGACTACTTCAATCACTCCGGCATCATTCGTTGCAAACTGGTAGAGGATAGTGTCCTGAGCTGCGGTGAAGTTTACATCTCTGAACTCATTTTCGGTAAGTACGATGTCATCTTTGTTAGTTCTACTATCAGTGTCAGGGTTTTCATCTTCTTTACAGGCACCTATCGAGAAAATGAACAAGGCTAGCAGCAGCCGAAAAAGTAAAGGTTTCATGGCGCAGGTTGTTTAGGTCGTAGTATATGTGAAATATAAATGGGTATACGGTAGAATTCAACGTTCCTAGAATAATATTTTACGACTATAGAAACGCTAAGTCATCTACCTTCGCAACTATCAGTCACTGCGTGGTCTAACGGGATGCTACCGGGCTATCTAATGATTTCCACCCGGTTGCTTCCACCATTTTATCGTAAATACCCGTGTTCTCGTAGATACCAGCGAAGGATTCAGCACCAGGTCCGTAGGCAAACACCGGAATCAGATCGGGAGTATGCCCTCCGGTAGAGAAAGTTCCTATGATGTCGTTGTAGCTCCCGTCGGATGATAGGGCAAAGCCACCGGTTTCGTGGTCGGCGGTTACCACTACGAGGGTGTTACCATCGCGCTCGGCAAAGTCCAAGGCTACTCCGAGGGTTTTATCAAAGTCTTTTACTTCTTCAATAATGTACTCAGCATCGTTGGCGTGCCCGCCCCAGTCAATCTGTGAGCCTTCTACCATCAGGAAAAAGCCATCGTCGTCTTGTGAAAGGTAATCCAAAGCCATTTGGGTAGCCTGAGGAAGAAAATTGCCCCGGCCTTCTTGCATCTTAGGCATACCGTCGGGGGCTAGCAGAAAGCCATATTTCTGTTCCATAGAGAAGCTGGCTGGTTTTTGCAACTGAGCGGTGTCTATCATGAAACCATTGACAGTTAAGCTATCTAAGTAATTAGTGTCATCTTCCCGGTCAATAAAGAACTGGATGCCGCCTCCCGCGAAAAAATCTACGGAAGAAGTAGTTAATTGAGCAGCAATCTCTTCGTACTGACTTCGGGCAGGAACATGGGCGTAAAAGGAAGCCGGAGTAGCGTGTACGATAGATGAGGTGGCTATCAGTCCGGTGCTTAAGTCATCGGCTACTAGTTCGGCAATAGTCGGTACTGAAGTAGTGTCATCGGCAACGGCAATGGCACCATTATAAGTTTTTACTCCAGCCGAAAACGCGGTAGCTCCCGCTGCCGAGTCGGTAATTTTTTGGCGGGAAGAGGAAGTTTTGATCAGTCCGATGTAGGGAAAGCGTTGGAAGTTTGGCTCGCCCTCGCCGTAGTAGAAGCGACTGGTTACCTGGGTTACGCCCATGCCGTCGCCAATAAGTAGAATGATATTTTTGGGTGGGGTAGGTTCTTCTTCGCTGGTAGCAGCTACTTTAGCTTCTTGAGACTGGCATTGCGCCAGTAATAATAAGGAAAAACTAAAGATGATAGCACGAATCATAGGATAGCAGTATAGTTTGATCGGCAAAGATAATTTCTTTGAGCAAACTTACTGTAGAAGCGATGTTTCTTTTGTGTTAACGTTTGCCTCAAATTCTACAGCATTCATAGTAGCTAATTTTCTTCAATATAATCATCTTTAGTGCAGGGCGCAAGGAGCCAGGAGTGTGGAGTTATCTACTTTACTCCCTGGATCCGGCCCCCCGCCCGTCATTCATCCCGCAGAGAATCTACCGGGTTACGGGTAGCGGTGCTAATGGTCTGAGAACCGACGGTGATTCCGGCTACTAATAGAGCGGCTACTCCAGCTAAAATAAAGCTCCAGATGCTCAGCGTATCTTGGTAAGCGAAGGTATCTAGCCAGTGGTTCATCACGAAGTAGGCCAGTGGGCAGGCAATGAGAAATGCTACCAAAATAAGTTTAGAAAAGCCTTTAGTAAGCAACAGCAGTAACTGACTCACCGATGCCCCTAATACCTTACGAATGCCAATTTCTTTGGTGCGTTGCTCAGCGGTATAAGAAGCCAAGCCTACTAAACCCAACGCCGCGATGAAGATTGCCAATAGGGAAAAAAACTGCACAATTTGTCCTAACCGATCTTCCGCATCGTACTGTCCCTGAAAGCGGTCACCTATGGTGTAGTAATCAAACGGGAAGCCCGGACGAAGGTAGCTCCATTGTTCTTTCAGGTAGCTGATGGTCTCATCCATCGCGCTGGCTTGTACTCGGACCACTACCCTACGCACTCGATCGGCACTGAAAGGAATATGAAATATAATAGGCGCAATGGGTTGGTGTAACGATTCAAAGTGAAAGTCTTCCGCCACTCCAATGATATAACCCTGTCGGCCACCGTAGCTAATCTTTTTACCAACGGCTTCTTCGGGCGAATTGTAGCCAATAGTGTGGGCTGCAACCTCATTGATGATAAAGGCTTCGGTAGAATCACTAACGCGGTTAATGTCAAAGTTGCGGCCAGCTACCAAGTTAATATCCAGAGAGTTGATGTAATCATGACCTACGTCAATATTAGCTAAGCGGAAATCAATATCTTTCATACCATCGTTCACTTCTACTTGCCCGCCTTGCGAGTCCAGTAGCCGCCCGGAAGGTACCCGGCTCGCCAGGGCCACATCCACGATACCCGGCTGGGCTAGAAACTGCGCCTTTAACTCTTCGTATTGGTCGTAGATTGATCGGCTAATTGGTAGTACCAGCAAGTTCTCTTGATTGAAGCCTAACGGTTTGCTTTTGACATAATCTAATTGTCGCTCTACGGTAATGACCCCAATCACTAACGCAATGGAGATAACAAACTGAAGTACGACTAGCCCCGAGCGCAGAAGAACATTACCTCGTTGGCTACCCCGGCTACTTCGTAAAATGCGGGCGGGCTGAAAGGCCGATAAATAGAACGCTGGATAGCTACCGGATACGATACCGACTACTAGCACAATCGCTGCCAATAACGCTAACAGAAAGGGGTTGCCCAGTATATCAAATGATAGCTGTTTATCAACGAAATCGGTAAAGTAGGGTAAAGCTAACGTCACCAGCAGTATAGCGAGCGTCAATCCAAATAAAGAAACCAATACCGATTCGGATAAGAACTGGCCTACTAGCGAGGCTTTCTCAGCACCCATCACTTTACGCACTCCTACTTCCTTCGCCCGACGGGTAGCCCGGGCAGTGGTTAGGTTGATAAAATTGATGCAAGCGATAACTAGAATGAATAGCGCGATAACGGTATAAATGTATACGTAAGCGATATCACCGTTGGCTTCAATTTCAGAATCTAAATTGGAGTACAGGTGAATGTCAGTAATGGGCCACAGGTGAAGAAAGTTAGTCTGAGAAGCAGGCACATCCGGGTCGCCAGGTAGGTGCTTATCTAAAAAAGCCGGAAACTGTGCTTCTAAATCGGTGGGGTTGTAGCCTTCTGCCAGCAGCACGTAGGTAGAAAAGTTGTTACTAGCCCAGTTAGTGTTCATATAATCCTGGCCGTAGAACCCTTCTACCAAAACAAAAGAAACTAGCATAGTGGGGTGGAAGTGAGAATTACCAGGTACATCTTCTATCACGCCTGTTACTTTCAGGTCAATCTCTTGCTCTAGTCTTAGAGCTTTGCCTAGGGGATCTTCATCACCAAAATACTTACGAGCCGTACTTTCCGTGAGTACTACTGCATTGGGTAAGCTTAAAGCAGTTTCCGGGGCACCCGCTACAAAAGAAAAAGAAAAGATGTCGAGCGCCTCTGGTTCGGCAAAAAAAAGACCATCTTCTATCATTTGTTTATCCCCCTCTTCGTAGGTGATTAGCATACCGTTGTTTGCCAAGCGAGTGGATTTCTCTATGATACCGGCAAAATCTTCCGCTAACCGAGGCTCAAACGGCGGAGCTAAGTGCCCCAAATGAAGGTTGGTTTCCCCGTCAGCATTGCGCCACTCCCGAGAGATGCGATAAGTGCGGTCGGCATTTTCGTGATGGCGGTCGTAGCTCAATTCGTACTGCACAAACAGTAGAATCAGGATACAGGCAGCCATTCCGACAGCTAAGCCAAGAACATTAATTAAGGTCATCTGCTTATGACGAGCCAGATTCCGTAGAGCGATTTTGAGATAATTATTTATCATAATGAATGATGATTAATGAGTAATGACTAATGATTGATGAGTAATAGATCAATGATTGGTGAGTAATGAATAATATCTTTCACTAATTATTATTCATTAATCATCATTCATTGCGTAAGCTGTCTACCGGGTTAGCGACGGCGGCTCGGATTGATCGGAAGCCGACCGTTAGCCAGGCGATGGCGATGGCCGCTAAAAAGGTGACCATAAAATATCCAAGGTGTAAATCAATTCGGTAAGCGAAGGTATTGAGCCAAGCTCGCATAGCCAGATAACCTAACGGAGCGGCTACGCCAAACGCCAGCAGCACCAGCGTAGTAAACTCCCGCACAAAGCGATATAAAATTTGCTGCACCGTAGCTCCCAACGTTTTCCGAATACTAATCTCTTTCTGTCGGTGCAATGCCAGGAAGGAAACTAAGCCGTACAATCCCAAGCAACCGATAATTAATGCTAAACCCGCCATAATGCGGAAGAAGCGATACAGGGTATCCTCTAGCGTGTATAAAATGGCGAGGTAATCGTCCATAAATTCGTAGTGGAAGAATGCTTCGGTATACAAGCTTTCCCACATTTTCTGTATGGTTTGTAGCGTCGGGGCTACGCTGGTACCCGCTATTTTCACCGTAGCTTCTCGCAGTCCATCACCGTAGTAGAAATACGTAGGGTGTATTTCTTCTTTTAGGGTGTTGTTCACAAAGTCACGCAATACGCCTACTACGGTAGCTTGCTTGTTGTTGTACTTGATAAGCTGACCAATTGCTTCCTCCGGGTTAGTAAAGCCGAGCGTCTTAACTGCCGTTTCGTTCAGCAGAACTTTCTGATGAGTCACGCTATCCGGTACGTAGTCATTTTCCTGCAAATTCCGCCCGGTAACTACGCTAAGTTCAAAGAGAGAAACATAATTAGGGTCAATAATTTTCTGCTCCATCTGGTACTTCTCGGCACTGCCGAAAGCAGTAGCGTATACTTCGTTGAAGTTTTTGTTACGCGAAGTAGGAGTGGACGAGCAAAAAGCGACCTGCTCGACAGAAGCGATATTCTGCAGCTCTTGCCGGAACTGTTCGCGAGGGGTACGGTCGCGATTAGGTAAGTTCACCACCATAATTCCTTCTTGGGCAAAACCCATATCTTGCTCGCGAAAGAAATCCATTTGGGTTGCTACCACAATGGTTCCCAGCAACAAAAACTGCGCGATGGTAAACTGTACCACTACTAACGCCTTCCGCAGTGAGAATTTAGATTTAAATCCAACATTCACCGCCCGAACCGATTGTTTGAGGGCCTGCACCGGCTGATAGCTAGCTAGTACTCGGGAGGGATAGTATCCGGCAACGACCGTAATGATGGTGCCCAACGCTATCAGAAAATAAACAATGGTAGTATCCAACTCAAAAGTCATGGGTACGTAGCGAGAGAGCGGAGCCATATACTGATTCGCTGCGACCAAAAACCAATCGGCCAAACCAACGGCAAGTAAGGCGGCAAACGTACACAGCAGAGCGGTCTCGCCCAAGAACTGAAAGACAAGCTGTCGCTTGCGGCTACCCAGGGTTTTCCGAATGCCAATTTCCTTAGCTCGGCGGATAGCTTGAGCCGTAGAAAGATTAATAAAATTAATTCCTCCCGCCACTAGCACAATCAACCCCATGCTAATAAGTGCCAACAGTAGTGGCTTAGGAGTAGCGAAGAAGGTACCATTGTACTGAGCTTCAGTATGAATATCCGACAGGGCTTGCAAGTAGTAGGTTCGGCGTTCAGCCAGGTCTTCGTCTAGGTAGTTGTGTTTGATTTGATTCAGTGCTGTTTCTAACTGCTTGGAATTGTACCCTTCGGGCAACGTGAGAAAAGCATTGCTAGCGTAAGGTACACTCTTCCAGTTGCTCGTCCATCCGGGGTTCTCGGCCATAAAAACTTCCATCGGTAATAGCAGATGAAAATACACATTGGTATTATCCGGTACATCTTCCAGAATACCACTCACCCGGTAGCTCCGCTGGTTGATTTCCAGGGTTTGTCCAATCAATTCATCGTAACGATCTTGGTATTCATTACCAAATACCCGATCAGCCAGAACACGAGTCAGTACCACCTCGTCCGGAGTCTTTAATAGTGAAGGACGATGACCGGCCAGCAGTGGATAGCTAAAGGTTTCCAAAAAGTGGGCATCGGCGTATGCCAAATGATACGCTTGATGCCGATTTTCTTCACCTTCGTCATTCCAGCGTTTAATCACTCCAGTGCTGCGAGCGTATACCTGCGTAGCATTTTCTACGGTTGGAAAATTCTCTCGCAAAGCTTCCGCCATCGGAAAGCAAACGGATCCGTCGTAATCAATACCGCTGGGTTCTTGAGTTTGGGTTACCACGCGGTAAATCCGATCCGCATTGGTATGGAAGTTATCGTAGGTATACTCGTGCTTCACCATCACGTACACCACCACGCAGCAGGCCATTCCCACCGATAATCCAACCAGATTAATCACGGTAGTCACCCGGTTACGAGTAAGGGTACGAAGAGCAATGGTCAGGTAGTTTCTTAGCATAGTTCATTCAATTAGCAAAGAACAATGTGCAGTGAACAGTGAAAAGCAACGTTATATTAATTGTTCATTGCTAACTGCTCATTGTACATTGTTTGTGTTATTCATTCCTAAGTGAGTCTACCGGATTAGCTACTGCCGCTCTAATAGATTGGAAGCTGATGGTAAGCCAGGCGATTAATAGGGCAATGCCTCCGGCAATAATAAAGGTGCTGGCTCCTAATGAGATACGGTACGCAAAATCAGCGAGCCACTGGTTCATCAGAAAGTAGGCGGTTGGGATGGCTACCAACAGGGCAACGAGTACGAGCTTGGTGAAATCTTTGGAGAAACTGACCACCAGGCTACTCACCGATGCGCCCATCACTTTCCGAATGCCAATTTCCTTGGTACGCTGCTCGGCGGTGTAGGCGGCTAAACCGAATAAGCCGAGGCAAGCAATGAAAATGGCTAAGGAGCAGAAGATTGTAAAGATCGTTCCTAACCGTTGCTCAGCCTGATAGATGTTATCGAATCGCTCATCCAAAAAAGAGTACTCAAACGGCAAGTCGGGCTGAAAGCGATTCCACTGATCTTCCAACGCCGCAATCGTTGCAGTAACCTGCTCTGGCTGTACTCGCAGTGAGAGCGCGGAGATACTGTTCCCCATTATCATCACCATTGGCATAATCTTCTGCCGTAGCGTACTGTAATGGAAGTCCTCCACTACCCCTACCACGGTATACGAAGTAAAACTACCGGGTTCTTCGCCAAAATTACTTAGCTTATGCCCCAGCGGATCATCCTCCCCAAAAAAGTATTTTGCGGCGGCTTCGTTGATAATCATGGCGGTAGAGTCAGTGGCAAAGTCGCGGGAGAAGTTGCGTCCCGTAGCAATGTTCATGCCCATTGTCGGTATATAGTCATAGTCTACGGAAAACCAAGGTGCGGTCGTCGTTTGGTCACTTTCGGGGTTATTATCGGGGAAGATGGCGTTGTTGTTATTATTAAACGGATCAGCCGGAAGATGGCCGGTGAGCGTAGCCGCAGTTACTCCGGGTTGGCGCAGGGCTTCGTTTTTGAATGTCTCAGCCTGTTTGTTCAAGTAGAAGGTGTTGTGCAATACTAGCACATGCTCTTTATCGTACCCCAGCTTTTTATTACGAATATGGTTAAGCTGCTGATAGACCACCACGGTGCTGGTAATCAGCGTAATGGAAATGCCAAACTGAAGCACCACTAAACCGTTGCGAAGCCATCGCCCACCACTTTTGGTCGCTAACTTTCCCTTAAGTACACTAGCCGGACGGAAAGCCGATAGGAAGAAAGCCGGATAGCTGCCCGCCAACAGGCCAATGGCAGTTACTGCCAATAGTAGCAATGGGATGAAATACCATGTTTGGAGGTAGTTAATAGTTAGTTGCTTTCCAGCCAGATCGTTAAAGAAAGGGATGGCTACTTCGGCGAAAAGTATAGCCAGCAGTAGAGCCAGGAAGCTAACCAATAGTGCTTCCGCTAAAAATTGAGTGATGAGTTGCTGACGGATTGAGCCTAACGTTTTGCGAATACCTACCTCCTTGGCCCGTCCGGCGGAGCGGGCGGTAGAAAGGTTCATAAAGTTAAAGCAGGCAATGAGTAGCACAAACAAAGCAATGGCTGAGAAAATGTAGACGTAGCGAATATCGCCGTTGGCTTCAATTTCGTGCTCTAGATCTGAGTGCAGGTGAATATCGGTAAGTGGTTGTAGTAAATAGTTGAAGTAGTTGCCCGAGGCTATGAAATCTTCGTAGCTGGCGTTGGCGTATTGCTCGAGTTGCGGAGCTCCGTAGGTCTCAAAAGTCTCATTGAGTTTTTCTTCTACGTCGGTCACGTTAGCATCTTCCCGCAACAACAGGTAAGTGTAGTAATTATTGCTCAACCATATCTCAGACTGGCTATCCTTCAGCGAAACCATCGATAGAAATACATCGAAGTGAAAGTGGGAATTGGTAGGAATTTCCTCAAAGATGCCGGTGATCTTGTAGGGTGTTTTATCCCTGCCCAACAGCAGCGTTTCCCCCAGCGGTGGGTTCTGCTCCCAATCGGCCCCAAAGTACTTTTCCACCGAAGTCTCACAAAGCACCAGCGAGTTCATTTCAGTCAGAGCCGTCTCGGGATTTCCGTGCAGCAGCGGAATATCAAAAACCGTAAATAACGTAGAATCCGCATACGTCACATCTTCTTCTTGGTACGCCCGATCATCGCGATAAACCGTATAATTACCCTGTGCTCGGAAGCGCACCGCATTTTCTACTTCGGGATAGGTTTCAGCCATCGTGCGCGCCAGAGGGGCGGACGCTATCGGGAAATCACCACTTTGTCCACCCAGACTGTACGATAAGCGCACCCGGTAAATTTGGTCGGCATTGGTGTGGTAACGATCGTAGCTCATCTCATCCAGCACAAACAGCGCGATAAGTAAACATACCGCCAGGCCGATGGCTAAGCCCAGCACATTGATGACCGAATAAAAGCGCTGCTTGAGCAGATTTCGAAAGGCGATTTTGAGATAGTTCTTTATCATGATGATGATTGGTTGATGAGTAATGATTGATGATGAATGAATAATAAACTTCATCAATCATTACTCATCATATTGAAATATTGTGCCAGACCGAAATAGGGGTGATTTGGGCTGAAATGACCATTGAGAAAGCAGACGGTTGTCCGTAATCGGACATATTTGTTCGGAGTTGAACATCAACTGTCAAACAGTAGGCATAAAAAAAGCCCAATCAGCGGGCTGATCAGGCTTTCTTAAAAGGAGTTACTATGGAAACTAGTAGTTATTTACATTCTTGTAGTAAGAATAATCGGCGTTGTACAGAGCAAGGGTGTAGCTACCAGGTCGTAAATTTTTTAGGTTCACCTTTTTATTATACTCCTGCTGCCCAAGTACTTCTTCGGAGTAAAGTATTTCACCTTTGTTGCTTAAAACAGCTAGCTTCAGTGGCGCATTGGCAATATTCTTAAAGGCAATGTGTACCGAAGTACGATCTGATTTAGGTTTTACTACAATTGGTGCGAACGACTGGTAGATTTCGCTTTTATCTTCCCGAACGCTACCGTCTAATCCTACAATAAAGGGTTTACGTACTTTACCCTTTTTGCTTTCCAGTACCAACGTATATTTGCCTGGTTCCATCTGCGAGAAATTGTAGCGCTTGGCGTGCTGCTCTCCGCTGTTAACCGCTTCTTGGTACACCGTTTTGCTTGCGTTATCTAGTACTTTAATGCTGGCGGGAGTATTGGTGGTAACATTCCAATCCCGAACTACAACAACCGCGTGTTGCCCACTCAGTGAAATAGAAACGTCGGCCTCACTGCTCTCTAAGTTATTGTTAGCTACTGCCCCCAGACTCAAGCATCCCACTACTAGGGTAAAGGCTAACTTCTTCATTGTCATCATGTTTTTCTTCATTGCTATTAGAAACAAACTGTTCAAAATTTAATGACGCAAAATTATAATTATTTTAATTTTTAATGTAATGTATATTATTCAATTTCATACTCATTATTACGTGCTATAAGATACTTAATCTCTTGATTTTGTGCATCAGTTGCCTATGAGTTTACATCTCGCTACAGATCAAATTTTATGTGGATCTGACTATTGTAGTGCGTACAACCAATATTCATCGTAAGCAATTGCTGGAAAAGTGAGAGCGAGCAGGAAACCTTTCGTGCTACTATTACTCGGAATAGTACATTTTATCGAAAAACTTTTAGGAGTAATTATTCCATAGGTAATTCATATACCCATCAAAAGACGCTGCTCGGTATCGCAAATTTTCTCGGATAGGTTGGTTATCTATCGTCATATTTTTCTATTTTATCCTCTCACTAACCCTATTTTCAATAACCTATGCACCGAAGCCTACTTGTTTCTCTATTTCTTTTCCTTACTACTCACGCTGTTCTAGCGCAGTATCCCCACCAGAACATTAATCAAGAATTACTTTCACGGGCTTGGGACGCCCAGTGGATTGCCCACCCTAAGGTCGGCTTACAAGAATACAGCGTGCAGCACTTCCGCAATACTTTTTTGCTGGATTCAGTAGCGAACGAGTTCGTAGTACACGTATCGGCGGATAACCGCTACCAATTCTTGGTAAACGGTCAACTGATTGGCCGGGGCCCCGCTCGGAGCGATTTACTTCACTACCGATTTGAGTCGTACAATATTGCGGAACATCTACAATCGGGAGAGAATGTGCTAGCCGCGGTCGTCTGGAATTTTGCCGAAGATGCCCCGGTTGCTCAACATACCTTTCGCACCGCTCTGATTGTACAAGGCGATACCGAAACTGAGTCGGTAGTAAATACTAATACTGAAAACTGGCAAGTGTACCACAACCAAGCATATTCGCCCCTTACCCAAACTGATTTTACTGTTTACGGCTACTACGCCTCTGGCGCCTGCGACCGCGTGGATGGAAGCCAGCACCCCTGGGGCTGGGAAACGCTAAACTACTCCGTTAATAGTAACTGGAAGAAACCTCGGGCTCGGGTGGTAGGTCGCCCCTACGGTTTCCGCTACGGCTACGGCGATGGGGCAGTGAATCTTTACCCCCGTAATATTCCCATGCTGGAAGAAAAGACCGAACGTTTGGCTGAAGTAGAACAGGCTACAATCGCAGTAGATGACGCTTTCTTGCGGGGCAATCAGTCGCTAACAATTCCGGCTAATCAGCAGGTGAGCATTCTGCTGGATCATACCTACCTAACTATGGGCTACCCTGAAATCACGGTTAGTGGCGGAGTAGGGAGCGAGATCAAAATTACTTACGCCGAGGCTTTGTACGATGCAAATCGGCAGAAAGGCAACCGTAATAAAACCGAAGGTAAAGAGATTGTAGGGTTTTACGATATTTTCCTGCCCGATGGTGGTGAAAACCGAGCCTTTCAACCGCTGTGGGTACGCACTTTTCGGTATCTACAATTAGATATCCAAACCGGAGACGGGCCGTTGACGCTGAATGATCTTTCTCACCAGTTCACGGCCTACCCTTTTAAACAGACCGCCTTCGTTCAAGCTGATGAGCCGATGATGGATAGTATTTGGGATGTGAGCTGGCGTACCGCTCGCTTGTGCGCCTTAGAGACTTACATGGACTGCCCCTATTACGAACAGTTGCAATACATTGGCGATACCCGTATTCAAGCACTGATTTCACTCTACGTGGATGGCGATGACCGACTGATGCGTAATGCGTTGTTTCAATTTGCTAACTCTATTACTGATGAAGGCATTACCATGAGCCGCTACCCTTCCGGCTTTCCGCAGTATATTCCGCCCTACGCGCTGTTTTGGATTAGTATGCTGCACGACTACCATATGCACCGCAGCGACGATGCCTTTCTTCAGCAGTTTATTCCGGGGATGACCCGAGTATTGCAATGGTACGAAACCTACGTGGACACGAATAATCTGCTACGAGGAATGCCTTGGTGGAATTACGTAGATGCCATTCCTGAATTTGATCGAGGCACCCCGCCTGGAGCGCAAGACGGACATTCTACCTTCATCACCTTACAGTACCTCTACACTCTTCAGCAAGCTATTGAACTATATCGCTACTTTGAGATGCCAGACTTTGCCAATCATTATCAGAAAATAGTAGATCGTATTCAGCCCGCAGTGCAGAAAAGCAGCTACGATACCTCCCGCCAGTTGTACGCCGATACTCCTGATAAAGACCGATTTAGCCAGCATACCAACATTTTTGCGGTGCTTACCCATACGGCTCCCGAAGCGGAATGGCAGTCACTAATGGAGCGGGTTGTTGCTGACACGTCTATTGCCCACTGTTATATTTACTTTCGGTTTTATCTGCACCGAGCCATGCAGCAAGCGGGTTTGGGCGATTACTTCTTCGATCATCAGGATATTTGGAAGAATATGCTAGCCGAAGGACTTACTACCTTTGCCGAACATGACGAAGACACCCGCTCCGACTGCCATGCTTGGAGTGCCAGCCCACTCTACGAGTACTTAGCTACGGTATGTGGTATTATGCCTACTGCCCCTCATTTTACCAAAGTAAAGATTGCTCCTAACTTAGGTAATCTGAATGAGATAGAAGGAGAGATGCCTCATCCACGGGGCACAATTCGTGTTAAGCTAAACCGAGAAGGAACAAAGGGGATTCGGGCGGAGGTTGAGTTGCCCGAAGGGGTATCCGGTACATTCTACTGGCAAGATCAAGAAGTTAGCTTGCAAGGGGGAAAGCAAAACATCGCACTGTAGTACGAACGGAGACTGAAGATTGAGGTACGGTTTCCGGTTTTCCAAATCCGGCCTCCAGCTTCTTACTTATTACCTAAATTGTTTGTGCGTTAGTCTACGAATCATAATTTTGTCAGTCCAACCTACTTCTACCTATGCTACGAACCTTACCTTGCCTTCTCTTATCAGTTCTATTATTTAATTTAAGTTGCCAGCAGCAAAATCCGGCTGATCTGGTCATCCACAACGGAGTGATTTACACCGTGAACGATGCCCAACCCCAGGCTGAGGCTGTTGCCGTAGTGGGCAGCAAAATTGCTTTTGTTGGTAGCGCAGCCGAAGTGAAAAATTGGATCGGTGAGGAAACCAAAGTATTAGATCTTGAGGGAAAGACAATGACTCCCGGCTTTATTGAAGGGCACGCCCACTTTCTGGGCGTAGGTGAAAATAAGATGAGCCTAGACTTATTAGCTGTCCGTAGTTTTGAAGAAGTAGCCGCTATGGTAGCCGAAGCCGCCGAGAAGGCGCGTCCAGGAGTGTGGATTACCGGACGGGGGTGGCATCAGGATAAATGGGACTCGTTGCCCGGCGAAATGATTCAGGGTTTCCCCACCCATGATTTGTTAAGTGAGGCCGCCCCGGATAATCCGGTGTACCTACGCCACGCCAGCGGTCACGCCGCTATTGCTAACCAGAAAGCAATGGATTTGGCCGGAATAGCGAATATTAAACAAGAGGGAGCCCAGATTGGTCAAGTAGCCGGAGGCGAAGTATTCCGCGATGAGCTGGGAAATCCTACCGGCGTATTCAACGAAAACGCGATGGGATTGGTCACCCAACACATTCCGACCCGTACCCTGGAAGGTTATATACGAGCGGCTGAGCTGGCGATGGAGGAATGCTTGATGCACGGTATCACCAGTTTTCACGATGCCGGTATTACCCAAGATGTGGTTCAGTTATACAAACAATTAGCGGAAGAAGGTAAGCTAAAAGTCCGCCTTTACGCAATGCTCAGTGGGCGCGATAGCACGCTGTTGAAACAGTATTATGAGTCGGGGCCGGAGATCGGGTTAGGTAATAACTTTCTGACCATTCGTAGTATTAAACTGTACACTGACGGTGCCCTTGGTTCGCGGGGGGCATGGCTATTAGAAGAATACGCCGATATGCCCGGGCAGTTTGGCCACGAAACTACTCCAGTTCCTGTAATTGGCAAAATTGCCAATCAGGGATTACAATACGGCTTTCAGGTATGCTCCCATGCTATTGGCGACCGGGCCAACCGCGAGGTGCTTGACCAGTACGAAGCTGCCATCGAACAGTTTCCCGAAAAAGCGAAAGATCATCGTTACCGTATTGAGCACGCCCAACACATCAGTGCTGTCGATATTCCCCGCTTTGGTGAATTAGGAGTAATTCCCGCCATGCAAGCCGTGCATATGGCTTCGGACCGCCCGTGGGCGATTGAACGGCTGGGAAAAGAGCGGATTGAAGAAGGTGCTTATGTCTGGCGCAAACTAACTGACTCGGGAGCTATTATCGTGAATGGTACCGATGCGCCGGTAGAACCGATTGCTCCGTTGGCAAGCTTCTACGCTTCGGTAGCCCGTAAAACGCTAAAATGCGAACCCGAAGGCGGCTACGAACCCGGCCAACGTATGAGTCGGGAGGAAGCCCTTAAAACTTATACTTGGAATGCTGCCTACGGGGCGTTTGAAGAAGACATAAAAGGTTCGATTGAAGTGGGCAAATTGGCCGATTTTGCGGTTTTCTCTCAAGACATTATGCAAGTACCCGAAGATGAGATTCTAACTACGGAAGTAGATTATACGATTGTGGATGGAAAGGTGGCTTACGCAAGGGAATAAATCTAAACCTCTTATTCTATAGGAAATTGCTATATTGTAGTAGTCGCCTATCGTAAGTCCGTGTACGGCAACCATACTTTTTACCCCGAAACGCTATGACACGCCACCTATCATTTCACCCTTGCTATTGTCTTTATCTACTTATTGTTGTCCTTTTCTCCTGCCGAGCCGATGACGAAGTTAAGCTTGACCCGGAAGTAGTTTCTTTATTATCCTCGCTCGAGCAAGAAATAGTATCTTTAGACAATAATCCACTGGTTTGGGGCGATGATGATCTTACTTTTCTTGATGCGGTTGCCGATAAGCCTATCATCGGTTTAGGGGAATCCACCCACGGAACCGCGGAGTTCTTCAATGCCAAGCGTCGTATATTCCGATACTTGGTGGAGAATCACGATTACAAAGTATTTGCCTTTGAAGCCGATTTTGGCGAATCATTATTTTTGGAGGAAGCGGTTCAACAGGGACTAAAGAGTCAGATTCGGTCGCTCATGTCCGAGAAAATGCACTTTTGGACATGGCGCACCCGGGAAGTTCGCAACCTGTTGGAATGGATGAGTGAATATAATGTCGGAAAATCAGAAGAAGATAAAGTACACTATATGGGGGTAGACTGTCAGTTTAACACCTACCACCCTCAACTGCTCAATCAGTATTTACAGGCTGCTGACGCTTCCTTTTTGGAGCTTTCGGGTGAAGTACTTTCAAAAGTAAAAGCTGATTCTGAAGACAGATTTGAAGGGTATTCTTCCGAAGATTTTACTATCTACCTTGGCCAGATTGATGCGCTGCAAGATTCAATGATTACTCATCAGGATGCTCTTATTGCAGCAACCTCCGAAAAAGAATTTGAGCTTAATTTGAGGCTACTAAGATTAACCCGACAAGTCTCAGAGGTAAGGTACTACCGAAGTATTGAAGACTATTCAGTGAATTACCGAGATAAGTACATGGCCGAAAATACCGCCTGGATGCTAGATTATTTCGAGGGTGATAAAGTGGTTCTGTGGGCACACAATGCTCATATTGCCAATGATCCAAACTACGGATCGGGATCAATTGGGCACTACTTATTACAAGAGCTTCCTAATGATTACTCGACGGTTGGGTTTATGTTTGCCCAAGGTAGTTTCACTGCAGTAGGTTTTGAGGGTAATCAATCTACCGGTTTGAAAGAACATACTATTAGTGAACAGCCTCAAGAGGAATCACTAATTGAAGTATTCCACAACACCAATAGTTCAGCATTTGCTGTACGTATGAGTGACTTGCAGAAATATACTGAATGGAATGATTTCTTTAACGAGGGTACGCGGTACTTATCAATAGGGTCAGGATTCAACGATCAACCAGAAGATTATTACCGTAGCTTTCATCCTAGTTTATACGATCAGATTATTTACTTTGATAATACTACTGCTTCTCAGCTATTTTAGTAGTAATTGCCATAGACTATTTATCAACCCTACTTACAATTAGCTTCATTCCTAACAGGTAGTCCATTCACCCCAGCTTTCCGACGGTTCACCTGATCTTCTCGGCGTAGCAGTACTCAATCTAGCATCTTTGTAGCGTACCCAGTTATCCAAATCTCTTTACGCTATGAAAAGACTATTCTGTATTCTCATACTGATCTTTGCTTGGGTCAGCCTATTTTTTTCATCGTTATATGCTCAAAGTTCCGCTACTCAAACCGTTCGCGGGCAGATTGTGGATGCTCAGTCAGACTTTCCCTTAACCGGGGTCAATGTGATTGTGCTAGACATTTCGCTGGAAGAAAATGTGCTGATGGGCGAAGAGGTTATTATCACCGCTGAGTCAGACAAAACAGCTACCAATAATGAGCTAGCAACGGTGAGTTCGCGCTCATTCAACCTGGAAGAAACCGGACGCTACGCTGGTTCTCGCAATGATCCGGCTCGGATGGCAGCTAACTTCGCCGAAGTGGTCGTGAATAGTGACGATCGTAACGATATTATTCGCGGGAACTCACTATCAGGGCTACTCTGGGGGCTAGAAGGCATCAACCCTAACCCCAGTCACTACGGTTCGCTAAGCTCTACTGGAGGCCCAGTCAGTATGCTTAACTACAACGTATTGGATAAATCGGATTTCTTGATTGGAGCTTTCCTAGCGGAATACGGCAATGCCTTAGCCGGAGTATTTGATTTACAGTTACGCGGGGGCAATACCGAGAAGCGGGAGTTTTTAGGTCAAGTTGGTTTCAACGGTTTTGAACTCGGTATGGAGGAACCGTTTAGCAAAAAGTCTAAAGCCTCCTACATTGCTAATTATCGCTACTCAACGCTGGGGGCATTTCAAGCTTTGGGGGTAAACTTCGGCACCGGAGCCGCTACCCCGGAGTACCAGGATTTGACCTTCAAAGTAGACATACCCACTAAAAAGGCAGGGTATTTTACCATGTTCGGCATTGGTGGGGTAAATAGTATTGACTTACTGAGTAGCTAGGTGGCGGTTCATAGAGCATTGCTACACCTATTTTTCGTAACTGTGGATTGGGCACTGCGCGCTGCTATCTATTAACTATAACATTTAAACTTTATCTATCATGAAATATATTATCTTTTTCTTAACTATTGTATCAATAATGGGCTACCAAAACAGTGTAGCCCAGAACCCTCTTTCACAGAATACGCAAGTGGAGGTGAACGTAGGTTGGGTAACCCCCTTCTTACAGAGCGGTAGCGAACTCATGCGAGCCGAGAACTTACGAGATAACGGCCAAAGTTACTTTGCCGGAGAAGACGGCAACCGCCGGGAGGTAGGTGACTACTCCTCGCTAAGTGGCATCAGTTTTGGCATCGGCTTCTACAAACCTACGAAAGTGAAGGGGCTTATGCTGGGTGCCGTAGTACGCAACGCCCAAACTGGTTCAACTCCGGAACAGGGTGAAGAGGCAGAAGCCTACTATTTCAACTTTCTGACCGCCGGTGCTGCTGCCAAATATTACCCTTTTACTGAGAACAATCTCTTCTTGCGGGGCGAAGTAGGCCTGGGTGCCGTGTGGACCAAGAACCGTTTTTTAGCCGAAGGTCGCGATCAGCAGTTTTTTCACCAGTTCGGTATTGGTAGTGCCGGAAGTATCGGGCTCGGCTACACATTTACCCCCTTCAAGAACAGTACCGCTATAGAGTTACAAACCGTCTACCAGCAGCTAAGCACTCGGGTAGAAGTTAACGGTATTGGTGATGACACGTGGCGGTTCGGCGCCCTCAATATAGGCGCAACCATCATATTCTAATACAAGAAACTATGCCCCGTAACCTAAAAACTACTGCCTGGCGACTGATTTGTATCTCCAGTCTCACTGTTTCGCTCTACCCGTTGTATTATCTGTTGGCTAATCAGCCGGTAGGTCTACTAATGCATAAGTCGGGTGAGCTGCTGGTGAGCACAACGTGGAACATTGCATTTTACAGCCATATTTGCCTGGGTGGGGTAGCTTTGGCGGTAGGCTGGATGCAATTTGTTAAAAGCCTGCGTCAGTTGCATCCGTCAGCACATGGCACTGTAGGTATCGTATACGCGGTAGCTGTCTTGATTAGCGGACTGAGCGGCATATACATTGCCCAATCGGCTAACGGTGGCCTAATCAGTGGATTGGGGTTTGCTACGCTGGGCATTGCCTGGCTAGCTACTACCGGAGCGGGCTGCTACTACATTATTCGGGGTAAAGTGGTTCAGCATCGGGCAATGATGACCTACAGCTACGCACTCTGTCTGGCTGCGGTTACGCTTAGAATCTTACTACCACTACTTATAATACTTTTTGGCGAGTTTGTTACTGCCTACCGGGTGGTGGCGTGGTTGTGTTGGCTACCCAATCTGGGGATTGCGTACTTGATACAAGATCGATCGCACCCCAAAGAATCATATCCAATAATTATTTACCAGACGAAAAATTCAATTTAACCCTTTAAACATTAGACTTATGAAATCGAACATTGTAGTATGGGTACTGTTACTCCCTTTTATTTTTACAGCCTGCTCTGAAGATGATGATGGCCTCGGGCAGCCTAAGATTAATTCTACCAGCGATGTAGTTACTGAGCTACAAGGTACCTGGAGTAGCGACGGTATATTAGAGTTCCCGATTGACGCACCAGGATCGCCCTTTGCGGTTGTGTATCAGACTGAGACTTTTACGTTCACGGATACGCTTAATACTATAAACGTAAGCATATTTGCCGACGAAGGCCTGACGACTCCCGTATTGAATTATCGATCAACCGGGCCGTTTACGATACTGGGAACAAGCTCGAGTTTTGAGAAAACCTGGGAGGCTGACTTTGCCAATACCGAACAATCGCTCGAGATCTTACTTGACAACCGGCAACTACTCGATGCCCTGGGTTTTTCGGCTTGTGGTATCACTGAAGCCAACGTCGTTTACGACATCACCGACGGGTGTAGCATTTTTCCCGGGATTGATGAATGTATAGAACAAGACATTATTCAACTGAAAAATAATACGCTGCGCTTTGGGTCGCGCGAGGGAGACATCTGCGCTAACCGCGCCAGTAGTCTTCAAGATATTATCTATACCAAAGATTAAGTAAAACAAAAGAGAAGCTGCTTTACAATACGGTAGCTTCTCTTTTGTTTAAAAAACGAACCACAAGTGTACTAAAGATGGCTTCGTATCCCGTAAATTATCCGTATCTTTTGCATATGAAATATTTCTTTTCCAGTGAGCGTAACGTACGTCTGGTTGGAGTACCTCTCGTCGCACTCATCTCTATGGCCGTGTACTATGATGGTCAAGCCAATGACTTGACTAATATTAGCATACGTTTTTTGGTTTCTCTCGCTTTCACGTTTTCGCTTTGGGAGGGTAACCGAGCCATTATTATGGGACTGCGCCGGGTATATCCGCACAGTGAGCAAACAGCCCGACGACTGTTCATTGAAGTAATTGGTTGTGTGGTATTTACCGTAGTGGCTACTTTTGCCATAGATGCATTGTTTGGTTTGGTAGGCCATACCGTTTGCGAAACGGGTGAACACTGGTTTATGGTGTTTTCCAATCTCATTCCTACGGCTATTGTGGTTTCTATTTATGAGGGTGCCTACTTCTTCAGCGAGTGGGTCAAAAACCTTAAGCAAGCTGAGACACTAGCCAAAGAAAACATCCGCTCCCAATTTGAAGTATTAAAGAGTCAACTCGACCCTCACTTTCTGTTCAACAGCATGAACACCCTGGCCGCGCTGATTGAGCCAGATAATACGGATGCCCAAAAGTACCTGGAGCAGCTTTCGGATGTGTACCGCTATGTACTGTTGAGCCGTCAGAAAGAAACGGTTTCGCTCGCGGAAGAACTGGAGTTTGTGCAGTCCTATATTTTTCTGAATAAAACCCGTTACCGCAATAACCTGATCGTAGAAAATGATATTCCAGAAGAAAGCCTGAAACGACAAGTAGCCCCCCTGAGCTTGCAGATTCTGGTAGAAAATGCGCTTAAGCACAACGTAATCTCTAAAGACAAACCGCTAACGCTGCGAATTACAGTAGATCGATATGGCTACGTAGTGGTAGAGAATAACGTACAGAAGAAGAACATCCTGGAGATGGAGAAATCTACTAAGACGGGCTTGCAAAACATTATTAACCGTTACGCGCTGCTCACTCCCAGTCCGGTAGAAATCAATCAATCGGCTGAGTTATTTTCGGTACGCATTCCGTTGATTGCCTCATGAATTTATTAATCGTCGAAGACGAATATCCGGCAGTCGAGCGCTTGCAGCAATTGCTAGGTCGTCTCGACGAACCTGTTGAAGTTGTAGATGTGCTGGATAGTGTAGAAACGGCTATCCGCTGGTTTACCGAACATCCCGCCCCGGATTTAATTCTATCCGATATTCAATTATCCGATGGGCTGAGTTTTGAAATTTATGAGAAACTAGTGGTTAAAAGCCCCATTATCTTCACGACTTCTTACGATGAATATGCCATTCAGGCATTTAAAGTAAAAAGTATCGACTATCTGCTGAAGCCTATTAAGTTTGAGGAATTAGAAAAAGCTATCGCTAAGTATAAACAATTTAAAAGTGAATTTTCAGAAGAAGAAAACGCTAGTAAGATTGAGCGATTGCTAGATAATTTGCAGCATACCGGTCGTCGCCACAAAAAACGTTTTCTAGTAAAAAAAGGCGAGCAGTTAGTTCCCATTTCTGATGATGAAATTGCTTACTTCTACACCGAAAACGAGCTAGTCTTTCTGTTTACCCCCGAAGGAAAAAAGTATGTAGTAGACTACACCCTCGAGCAATTGGATGAATTGGTAGACACCGAAAAATTCTTCCGCATTAATCGGCAGTACCTGGTGCATCTGGAAGCCATTCAACAAATTCATACCTACTTCAACAGCCGTCTCAAACTAAACCTCCAACCCGATCCTACTGATGAAGTGATTGTCAGCAAGGGAAAAACCAAGGCTTTTAAGCAGTGGTTAGAGGGGTGATAGTATTAATGATTTATTAATTGTTCTTGTGAACATATATTAAATCCCCCTGCGCCCCCTTGGAAAAAGAGGGCGCAGGGAGATTTAGATTCTTGGGTGTACAATAATAAATTTTGCCGCGAAAGTACACTAACCAAATGATAAAGGATAGTACTTGAAAACCGTTTCTACCCTAACCAAATAATCAATACGCTGATTTTCCTAATTGAGAATAGGGCTGGCTACCGGAATAGCTATATAGAAATCGGCATGATCCCAAAAGTGCGTACCGCCTATAATAATTCTCAGTTTACCAAGACCAGTAAGATCAAGCGAATTGAGATTACCCTCGGAGTCTAGATAATTAGTAGTACCTCCCAAAGTCGTCTAATAATCCAGCCCTGCGTTAAGCTGGGCAAACCGATGGCAGGCCTGCTATTATTCCTTTGTTTTGCAAGTTGGTAAAAGTGAAGGTGTCTAGTCCACCGGCAAATTCTAAATTACCTCCTTCCGGGTAATCGGGTTTTGGCTGGCCATCATTTAAAAGATAGAAGTATAACGCTTTATTCAATATTGGTATACACCGCCTGCACGTCGTCGTCGTCTTCCAGTTTATCGAGCATTTTTTCAATCTCTTCGAGTTGTTCCTCACTAAATTCTACTGGGGTGGTAGGAAAACGCTGAAGGGTAGACTTTTCTACCTCAATCTGTTTTTCTTCCAGTGCCTGGGAGAGTGAACCGAAGTTGGTGTAGTCGCCGTAGATGTAGACCTTATCTTCATTTTCCTCAATTTCTTCCAGTCCGGCATCAATTAGTTCCAGCTCCAATTCTTCTTGGTCAAAATTATCGGGGGAAACCAGTTCGAACACGGCTTTACGGTTAAACATATAGTCTAGCGAGCCCGTCGGTACCAGCGAGCCTCCGGCTTTGTTGAAGTAGGATTTTACGTTAGCAACCGTGCGGGTAGAATTATCAGTCGCACATTCTACGACAACTAATACTCCGTGGGGGCCTTTGCCTTCGTACAGTACTTCCACGTAGTCATCCCCATCTTTGCCCTCTGCCCGTTTAATAGCCGCCTCAATATTATCTTTAGGCATATTCTGTGCCTTGGCATTCTGGATAGCCGTACGCAATTTAGCATTCATGTCGGGGTCGGTTCCGCCCTCTTTAGCGGCAATGGTGATAGATCGGGCAAGTTTGGGAAAGATTTTAGACATCTTATCCCAACGTTTTTCTTTCGCCGCCCGGCGGTATTCAAAGGCTCTTCCCATAATTTTATCTATTTA
Source organism: Tunicatimonas pelagia (assembly GCF_030506325.1). Lineage (NCBI taxonomy): Bacteria > Pseudomonadati > Bacteroidota > Cytophagia > Cytophagales > Catalimonadaceae > Tunicatimonas > Tunicatimonas pelagia. The sequence goes on from NZ_CP120683.1 coordinate 4,296,282, forward strand.
AACCAAGCGAAATTACGAAGCCCAGAGTGGAAACCCATATTTGCCAACAGAAAATTAGTGTCCTTCTAATCTTGAGACACTACGCAATTCATTTCATTAACCTTTACGGTTACACTAGGATATACGGTTAACTTCAACTATAATTTGAGACGTATGCGTACCAATTTACTTTTCCTAACACTGGCGATCATCAGTTTTCTACTAGCCTGCTCTGAGGCTGACGAAAGCGTAAACCCTACCCTCGTAACTTCTTTACTGGGCGAGGCTGACCCTTCGCTCAATGAGTTTCTACTGGTGGCTGTAGGTGAAGAGGTTTATACCCTAGATCCTAATACTGGAATTAGTCGTCGGATATTGTTTTTTGATGACTTCAATGATATTGAAAGCCTGCCGGAGTACCACAACGGAGTGCTGTACTGTGTGACTCAAGACAATGGGTTGACTGCGTTCAATGTGGAAACTAATGAAGTGCTGTGGCAAACGGGTATTCCCGATTATTACTTCAGTAGTATCAGTAAAATGTCGCCAATTTACGCTAACAACACTATTTACGTGGCTGGCTTGCGGGGCATTATGACCGCTACCGACGCTACTACCGGACGTATCCGCTGGGAGTATACTTTTCAGATTGAACCTGATGATCCGTTTGATAATATGTACGGAAGAGTGTCTTTGCACGATAACGCCTTGGTACACGGTACTTCCGGATCTATAGATGATAATTACCTGCACAAAATTGATGCTACTAATGGAAGCCGAATTTGGCGGGTGCCTCTCGCCGAAGAGGGTTTAACTGGCAGCACCGCTATTGCTGATGATATTATTTATGTGCCTACTGAGAACTTTGAAGCCCGTAATTTTGCCACGGGTGAATTGCTTTGGCAACAGCTACTCAATGATTTTGATGGAGCTAGTACTCCGGTAGTTGCGGGCGATAAGGTATTATTTCAGGGTGGCTCGGGTTCAGTAGAATCAAGCTTATATTGTTTAGACCGTCGTAGTGGAGAAGTATTGTGGACAGTAGATACCGGACTAGGTGATGCTGCTCAAATCAGCCCGGCGGTAGCGGGTAATGTAGTGTTTGGAGTGTATGAGCGGGGTACCATTGTAGCGGTTGGTGGTATTAACGGTCGCCCGTTTGCAGTATCATTGGAAACGGGGGAGTTACTTTGGGAAAATGACCGTATAAGCGTTGACACTTCTCCGGTGTACGCCAACGGGAGGTTATATTTTGATGGGCAAAATTTCGATATTGATGACTTTGATAGCTCGGTGGGGATCATTTGCTTAGATGCTGCTACTGGGGAGTTTTTGTGGGTAAATACTGATTCTCAGTTTAACAGACCATTTCCTCCCATTGTCGTAGCTCAAAATGGTGTATTTAAGCGGGGTGGATGGTAGAAAGTTAAGAAGGTGAAATTGGGGATAATCGATGAGATAGGTATATTGATGCTGTCAATACTTAAACCCTATGACTCTCTTAAACCTCTTGGCTGTACTAACCAGATTATCTCTCTACATTTCACCTGCGTTAGGGCAAGCAGTAAAAATCATTTACGATACCGATATGGATTCGGATGTAGATGATGTGGCTGCCACTGCGATACTGCACGCACTCGCTGATCGGGGTGAGGCCGAAATTTTGGCTACAGTAATTTCTTCCGCTAACCCCTGGAGTGCCCCTTGCCTGAATGCAATTAATACGTTCTACGGACGCTCCGACTTACCCATTGGAGTGCCGAAAGGCGAGGCCGTTAGTCGTTCTAGTGCGTATGCCCAATCAATAGCCGAAACCTACCCTAACACTGTTACTTCTTCTGACTCTCTACCGGATGCAGTACAACTTTATCGCCAGATATTAGCTACTCAACCCGATAGTAGTGTAGTAAATGAAGTTTTTGAAAACGGAACGCACGAGTGGCGATCTTCGCCCAATAAAGATCAATGTTATGTATTACCGCGGGCAGAATTTATTCCTGAGGTCACCGCTGAGCTAAACCGACTGATGACGGAACCAACCACTGGATAAATAGAGAATAAAGGAATAAGAACAGCTGAGATTGTAAACGGAATGGTAATTATACTTTCCCAGCTACAATGTACATGACTTGCCCCCCAGATGAGAAGTAGGTTTGGGATTTTAGTTGAGTAAGCAGTTTGGTTTTATACGCTAACACGCGTTGCCAGTAGCGCTCAAACACGTGTTTCTTACCCCCTCCGGCACGGAAGTAGTGCAACGTTTCTTGGTAGCCCAATCCACCTTCTTCATTTTCCAACCAATCTACTAACTGGGCAGCGCGAACCCGTTCTTCCCGGCTATTGTAAGGGGGAATTAGCGGCAGGGTTTTATCCGACATCCATACTTGGATATCACGAAGGCCAGCTTGTTTGAAAAGGTCAGGAATAGCACCTCCCAGCGAATTGAAGCCTTCCTCTAACCTACGTTTACCTTGCTCGCAGCGTAGGCGTACTTCCATCATTTCCAGCATTTGAGGCACATCGTACTCAGTGTCAGCGTAGCAGTCGAACATGAGGTGTGAGGCTAGATTGTTAGGCTCAAAGGCCACTACCCACCCGCCGGGGCGCGTGATTCGCCTCATCTCCTTAATTACATTAACTGGCTCAGGAACATGAATGAGCAGTGTCTGACAAAAGGTGAAATCCATCTGTCCATCTTCCAACGGGATTTCGTCAGCATTGCCTACTTGAAAAGTAAAACGACTACGGAGAGATTTCTGAATGCGCTTGGCTTTCTGACGAGCCTTTTTGACGTAAGCCTCTTCAAAATCAATTCCAATGAGGTGGGCAGATTTAGCAAAGTAGGGAGCTAGGCGGAAGGTCATACTTCCGTAGCCGCAGCCAATATCGGCTACGTTTTGATAAGATTGGGTGTTTAACCGTTGGGCAATTAAAGCTAAGTAGTCGTCATTCCACCAGTACTCCCGAGCTTCCCCTAAATGATCTTCCGAATGGTGCCGATTGGACTGACGACTACTGCTCAATCAAGAAATGTTAAGCGGATGCCTTTACTTCGCCAATATATTTAACTTCATACAGATGCTCGTAACGGCGAATAGCAGCTTGAATCTGAGGGTACGTGTCTCGGCGAATCTTAATACCTTTTGGTTCTCCTTTCTGTCGAACTTCAATGTAATAACCGGACTTGAGCGTGATACTGCGAGTTGTGGGTCGTGCCAAAAGCTAAGGGATTAAAGGTGAAAAACGAAACAATTTCCACAAGACTTGATAAAAAACATCAACGAACTTGCAGGTAAAATTCACTAATGGTAAGGAAAGGAATAAAAGCCTTTCGCTTAACATAACTAACAGTGAAGTTCACAATATAAGCAATTTTTTTGAATTATCTGTATTTTAGAGCAAACCTTTTTCAAAATTCGGCAACGAATAGCCCTAATTGGGCCTGGGAACTCATTTTGCTATTTGCAGAAGATATCCGTGATAATATTCAAATTTTGCTATATTTTAGTTAGGGCAAGAACATTTATCTATCAGATTTGGTTCTACTTTGCTTAATTGCTAAAGTACTATTTGCTTATCCGGTTAGGCCGGGGCAGTTATCCATTTTAGACTTCTATTTGGCAAGGGTTTTTCACATTGTTATTCACGGTATGAGTAGTAAGCGATCTTTTCCGGCTGAATGGTATCCTCAGAGTGGAGTACAACTGACCTGGCCTCATGTCCAAACGGACTGGCAAAGCACACTAGACCAAGTGATTCCCTGCTACCAACGCATTGCTTACGAAATTTCACTCCGGCAAAAACTGCTGGTTGCCTGTCCTAATATTAATGTGGTAAAAGAGCATCTGATTCACTGCGATCCAGCGAACGTTATCTACTGTGAAGTGCCTACCAATGATACCTGGGCTCGCGACCATAGTGGGGTCACGGTACTAGATAACGGTCAGCCTGTATTATTAGACTTTCAGTTCAATGGTTGGGGGCTGAAGTTTCCCGCCAACCTGGATAACCAGATTACTCATCAACTTTACGAACAGCAAGTTTTCTCCCCAACGGTTAAATATGAACCAAGAAAGAATTTTGTGTTGGAAGGCGGTAGTCTGGAGTCAGACGGAGAAGGAGCATTGCTAACAACCGAAGCTTGTTTATTGTCGCGAAACCGGAATGATCATCTGACTAAAGAACAAATTGAGGAATATCTGAAAGAAACCTTAGGAGTTCAGCGTATTCTCTGGCTCAAGAATGGATATTTAGTGGGTGATGATACTGATAGCCACGTTGACACTCTAGCTCGTTTCTGTAATTCACAAACCATTGCTTACGTACAGTGTACTGATTCTGACGATGAGCATTACGAAGCCCTGGCTAGAATGGAGTTAGAGCTACAACAGTTGAGAATGCAAGCCGATGAACCCTACCATCTAATCCCTTTACCAATGGCTGCTGCTATGTACGATGAAGATGATAATAGATTGCCAGCAACCTACGCCAACTTTTTAATCATGAATGATGTGGTTCTGCTGCCATTCTACAGTCTACCCCAAGATGAACCCGCTCGAGAAGTGTTACAGCAAGCTTTTCCAGATCGGGGGATCATTGGTATTCCCTGTGAAGCATTGGTGCAACAACATGGCTCACTGCACTGTGTCACCATGCAGTATCCGGCAGAGGTAATTACTTAAAAAGTAAACTTTTTACAGGCTATCCGTAGTTTTGCAAAACCTGGATACACGTAATTAATATAGTCATGACCGTAGGATTAGTACAGCAACAAAACAGCGCAGATACCAGTGACAATCTGAAAAAGCTAGAGCACAACATTCGCCAGTGCGCCCAGCAAGGAGCTGAACTGGTGGTACTACAAGAGTTGCACAACAGCCTATACTTTTGCCAAACCGAAGATACTAGTCAGTTTGATCTAGCCGAACCCATTCCCGGACCGTCTACCGAGTATTTTGGAAATATCGCTCGTGAGCTAAGTATTGTGCTAGTAACATCACTTTTTGAAAGACGCGCTGCTGGAATTTATCATAACACCGCCGTAGTGCTGGAAAAAGACGGCAGCATTGCTGGCAAGTATCGCAAAATGCATATTCCTGATGATCCGGCCTACTACGAGAAATTCTACTTTACCCCCGGCGATTTGGGTTTCAACCCCATCGAGACTTCCGCTGGTAAACTAGGGGTGCTAATTTGCTGGGATCAGTGGTACCCCGAAGCAGCCCGATTGATGGCTTTAGCCGGGGCTGATTTACTCATTTATCCTACTGCCATTGGCTGGGAGTCTACCGATCTGGCAGATGAACAGCAACGGCAGCAGGATGCCTGGGTAATTTCCCAGCGAGGACATGCAGTGGCTAACGGGCTTCCGGTAGTCTCCGTAAACCGAGTGGGTCATGAGACTGACCCTTCGGAACAGACCAATGGAATACGATTCTGGGGTCATAGCTTCGTGACGGGTCCACAGGGAGAAATATTAGTCACAGCTTCCTCAGATAAAGAAGAAAATCTAATAGCAGAAATTGACCTAGCCCACTCCGAAAATGTACGGCGCATTTGGCCCTTCTTCCGCGATCGCCGTATTGATGCCTTTGGTGACCTTACGAAGCGGTTTCGGGACTAGCTCAGAAGTAGTAGCTAAAACCCAACCCCGGCGATACGGTACTTGCTCCTAGAAGCAGAGCAACTGAAGGGTTTTCATCAAGACTGATAAAGTTTAAACTGAGACCAGATAGGGTGAAATCCAAACTCCATCGCTCACTCGGAAAATAGATAAAGCCAGGGGCAGCATTTAAGCTGATAGAAAAAGTATCTTCTCCCGTCATCTCAAGTCCACCAATGGAGTAATTACCGTAAGCGAAAACGATGCTCCCATTCAGAAAGAAGAAAAATTTATCATCTACAATGGGAAAATACCGTCGGATAAAGGGAGCTAACGTGACCGAAACATTACCGCCATCACCAACCGACGAGTAGGCTAGCCCAACTGACCCACCCACGGCGATCTGATTATTAATAAAGTAGCCTAATTGCGGAGCGATAACTACTTGAGAAAGGTTTTCGCCTAAAAATAAATTGACCGTACCGTTGGCAAACTTATTACCTTCAGCCACTTGAGCTAGTACGCAATGAGAAAGTAAGACAAAGCTAGATGCTAGGAAAAAAAATTTCATAAAGAGGTTGCGTTAAAAAGTGAAACTATTGAAGGAAAAGGCACAAAGAGTGCCAATTCGCGGGGCGAAATCAACTTCTAATAAACTTTATAATAATTCCTTCCAGACTACCGATAAAACGCTAATTTTGCCCGTTGTTTACAACCCTTACTATGACTATATTTTTAACGGGCACCAGTGGACTGCTGGGTAGCAATGTGCTGATTGAACTGCTAAAGCGAAACTACGCAGTAAAAGCCCTCTTTCGGGATGAACACGATGCCCGACGCCATCAGCACCGAAAAGATATTGAGATATTCTTAGGGGATATTACTGATGCCAACACCATGAAAAAAGGCGTTCAGGGTTGCGATGTGATTATTCACGCTGCCGCCGATACCGGACTCTGGCCCGCTCGTTCACCCGAGTACGTTGCCACCAATGTGCAGGGTACGATCAACCTGATTGAAGCGGGAAAGAAAGCGAATATTAAGCGCATGATTGCAGTAAGTACCGCCAATGCGTTAGGTTTTGGTACTAAAGAACAGCCCGGTGATGAGACTACCCCACCCAAGTTTAAACAGTACGGTTTGGGCTATATGGAAACCAAGTATTTGGCACAGGAAGTAATGTTGAAAGAGGCTCGTAACGGTTTTCCCGGATTAGTGGTAAACCCGACTTTTATGATTGGCCCTAATGACCATAAGCCCAGTTCGGGGCAGATGGTGCTGGCGGTGTACCAAGGAAAGGTACCGGGCTACCCCACCGGAGGGAAGAACTACGTGTACGTAGGCGATGCCGCTACCGCCATTGTTAATGCCATCGAGATGGGAAGTCCCGGCGAGTGCTACATTCTGGGTAACGAAAATCTTAGCTACCAAGAAGCATTTACCAAGATTGCGGGAATTGTTGGGGTAGAGCCACCCAAGTTTGCCATTCCCCCCTCACTCACCAAAGCCTTCGGTGGATTGGGAACTATCTACGGTAACCTGACTGGAGCCATGCCCAAAGTAAGCTACAAAATGGCTCGGGTTTCCTGCGACGGTCACTACTTTACCGCTGCCAAAGCCGTCCGCGAACTCAACATGCCCCAAACCCCCATTGATACTGCGATCCAAGAGTGCTTCGCGTGGTTTAAAGAAAATGGGTACTTGGATCGGAGGTAATGTTATTTAGGCTTTTGTTGTATATTTCAGATAGCAAAGAATCACATGACTGATGAAAAGAGGCACCATAAAGAAGGTTACTTTTAGCATTGTTGGCTTGTTGCTTCTCTTTGTAATAATAGTATTTGTCAACTTCAAAATCTTTGAGAAGCATTGGTCTGATGTATCATTAGGGCAGCCTATTGCGCATTATGGAGAACGTAGAGCCGCCCTTTTAGTAATCGATGTTCAGGAGGGCACCACTGGTTATGTTTCAAGAAATGCCTTCTATAAGGAAAACGCTGATAGCTTAATCAGTATAATCAATCGTATAGCTGATATTTTTAAGGCGAGCAATGCTTTGGTCGTTTACGCCAGAAGCGAAATTTCTAACCCACTGATTAATTTGCTAGACAACTCTTATGCGAAAGGCAGTATAGGAGCCAATTTTGATAGACGATTGAAGCTAAAATCAGACCTAGAAGTGGTTAAAGTTGGCAATGATACATTCGCTGATACTAATCTTGACAGCATTTTGATTAGTAACAAAATCAGTGATTTGTATATGGTTGGGTTAGACGCAGCCTACTGTATCGACGTAACTTCTGAAGCAGCTCAGAATAGAAATTACCGCATCAACTTAATTGAGGAAGCTATTTTATCAGAATCTGAGGCTACAAAGGATGGTATGATGGCTGATTTTAGAAATAGAGGCATTGAAGTTGTAAATTTTAATAATATCAAGATAGCGGAGTAAGCGTAGGTAGTGAGTACTCTATTTAAAACTACGCGAAAAGTTCGTAAATTTCACACATGAAAATAACGATAGAAGTTAACAATGATGCCGAGCTTAAAAAGGTATTAGCTGCACTAGAAGCTATAAATACTGACTATGTAGATACCCCTGTTATTCTTCATAGATCAATTACAAAAGGCAACAAAAATATAGATACTGAAGGTTTGTTCGGCATTTGGAAAAGACAGCCTCGGACATTGGAGGAAATCCGAAAGAAGCACTAAAATGGCAATTCCCAAAAAAGGCACAAGGATCATTAAGGTGGATAACGAATCTTATCGGTGGCTAATCCGAAAGAAAGCGACTTATGGGCAATGGGCGTATGGTAGTGGGCAAATACGATTAGCGGTAGAGCATATTGAGTACTGTGGCTCAGTATTGGTAGTCTATACAGATAGAAAGCACCCTAAAGATTGGGCTACTACTGGAGTCGTACCGGTCACTCCCTCAGACGTAGCTAATTGGATAAGGCAGTCGATAAAAATGGGCTGGAATCCTAAAATAAATGGTAAACAGTATTTGATCAAAATTGAGGATGGCAGGGTCAGAAGTTTGATAAGTGAAGGTAAGAACACGCTTTAAATACTAGACGATTTATGCCCCAAACTAGCCTAACCACTCCATTCCACAATTACGTACCGAAGGCAGCGGAGAGCTACTGCGTTGAGCTATGGCAGCAGTACGGGTTTCGGCTGAAGCTGGCGAATCATCGGCAGAGTAAATGGGGCGACTATCGCTACCGCAAGTTAGCCAGTGGTCAGGAACAGTATCAAATTTCGGTAAACCGTACTTTGCCCGCCGAAGCTTTTCTGCTGACCTATTTGCACGAAGTGGCTCATTTAATCGCGTTTCAAAAACACGGATTTAGAATTCGTCCGCATGGGGCAGAGTGGAAAAGCTGCTTTCGGAAATTATTACAACCTGTGTTAACGCAGCCGATGGTTTCCGAAGAGGTACTACTGCCTTTGCAGCACTACGCTTGTAATCCCAAAGCTACGGTTCACGCTGATGCACATTTGCTACAGGCACTGCTGCGAGAAAAATCGTTGGACAGTAACGTGACTCTTGCTTCAGTAGCCGAGCGGGAAGAATTTGTATTTCAGGGAAGAAAGTTTTTAAAAGAGAAAGTCAGGCGTACCCGGGCTTTGTGCCGAGAAGTAGCCAGTGGCAAACGCTACACCATTGCGCTCAGTGCTTACGTTGAGGAAGCGAACAGTACTATTGCTGCTTCATGAAGGCCAAGCTAAGCGACGCATAATCAGACCGTCAACTACTTTATGGAACGCTTGGGGCTTCATGGTGCGCCAGTTATCAATCTGTAAATTTCCGCCGTAGTTCAAGTACGAGTCAATGTTGTACTCCGTCATTTCGTTCAGTACAAAATCCCGGAAGCCGACTAGGGCAATCCAGCCGTCTTCTACATCTTCAAACCATTCTTCGTAGTAGCAGTCATCGGAACCGTGGAAGTTCATCACATTTTCCCCAATCAGAATAAACTGGTTGATCCCAATTTTTTGTAACTGATCTACAATATTGCGTTTGAGGTGCATAATATCATTGTGCAATGCGTCATTCCACTCCCCAATCATTTCCATAATCACAAAACCCCGCTCGTAGTCGGCGTACAGAATTTTGATGTAGAGTGTTTCAGAACCAATAAAATCCCAGCCTGGATCAATGTAGTAACCGTAGATGGTATTGGTGTACAGGTCGTAATTATATTCCTTACCAAAGAAGGGGGATCGGGTATCTGAAGATACATCGTACTCGCTCAGCCAGCGATGGAAAGGTTCAATGTTGTGCATTCTTCACTGTTTTCGGTATTCCTCTACTGCTTTCCGTACTGAACCATGTTCTTCCAGCAGTTGTTTAGCTTGTTCTCTATCTATTTCCAACTCACTCATAATCATCCGTTCGCCCCGGTCAACCAGCTTATTGTTACTTAACTGCATATCTACCATACGGTTTCCCTTTACTCGACCAAGACCGATCATGGTTGAGGTCGAGATCATATTTAGTACTAATTTCTGAGCCGTCCCAGCTTTCATACGGGTACTTCCGGTGACGAATTCCGGTCCCACTACTACCTCAATTGGAACTTCGGCGGCGGCGGCCAGAGGGGTTTCCAGATTACAGGTAATGCATCCGGTCAGAATGCCATTCTCACGAGCAATCTTTACTCCGCCAATTACGTAAGGGGTTGTTCCTGAAGCGGCAATGCCTATTAAGGTATCTTTCTCATCAATATTATATTCCTGTAAATCTTGCCAGGCTTGCTCAGGATCATCCTCAGCAAATTCTTTCGATTTGCGGATAGCCGCATCGCCTCCCGCCATAATACCAATAACCCACTCGGGTGGTACTCCGTAAGTAGGTGGGCACTCCGATGCATCTACAACGCCTAACCGACCGCTGGTTCCTGCGCCAATGTAAAATAAACGTCCTCCCTGCTTCATTCGGGCTACAATGCCTTCTACCAGTTTTTCAATCTGTGGAACAGCTTCTTCTACGGCGTAAGCGACCTTTTTGTCTTCGTTATTGATTCCCGCCAGCAGCTCGCTCAGCGGCATTTTTTCCAGATCATTGTACAGTGAAGATGATTCGGTAGTTGACATAGTTTTTAGTTGACAATGGAAAGTGGATAATTGATAGTGACTACTATTAATATCAGTAACGAGTTAAGTAATTTGGTAGACCAAAAGATAACTTCAGTTAGAGAGAAAACGATCGGATAAAACTAAAATTTTCATTCGCCTTGATGAAATAGCGTGAGTCCCGCAATGGGACTTTCTAAAATATTTTGCACTCGTACGCCTCGGTCGTTGGCTACCTGACGAAGCAGGTTAGCATAGTAGAACGCCACCCCTCCGGTAAAGTGTATTGGCTGCTGCTGATAATCAGTGTACTGAACGATATTTTTATCAAAGAACGCATTGAATCCATCGTAGACTAGCTTAGCAACCCACGGGTGCTTCAGATAATGAAAAGCAAAGCGGGAAAACTGCGCCAGATAGCGATTGGCTTGGGGCTGACGGTAAACGTTTTCTAGCGCATCACCCACCGATGGCGAGAAACGTTTCTCAAACTTCGGTCGTAGCTCCTTGGGCATCCATCGTTTAAAGTAGCTATTGAGTAGTTGTTTACCCAACCAAGTAGCACTCCCTTCGTCGCCCATAATGTAGCCCAATGGTGGGATATTATCCATAATTTTGTTTCCATCGTACAAGCAAGAGTTAGCTCCGGTACCAATAATACAGGCAATACCCGGCTGATGACCGCAGAGTGCCCGGGCCGCCGCTAGTAAATCGTTGTGTACTTCGGCTTTACTTTTCGGAAAGATGTTTTTCAGAGCATCTTTTACCGTTTGGCAGGCCAGATCGGTAAAACAACCGGCACCATAAAAGTGGATGGTTTCAATCTCAGCGGTTATTTGTGGCAACAATTCTTTCTGCAACCGCTCAGTAATATCTTCGGATGATTGATGATAAGGATTAAAGCCTACGGTTTTTACTTGAGAGATTTTTCCTTTGCTATCAATTAACCTCCAATCGGTTTTGGTAGAGCCGCTATCGGCAATGAGCTGCATATTTGGAAAACTGCGTTGGATTACGGAACATTGAATTCCACAAAGGTAGATAAGGCAATGGGCAAATGGCAAGATCAGCGTAATTTTTTATCCAAGCTCTCGGTGCGTCGGGTAGCCAATGCATCTAAGGTTTTAGGAAGCTACTACCGATCGCGGTTCAACCAACGACCGATAATTTCCGGTTTGCCCATCAGTTTGTCCGTAGAACCCACTACCGCTTGTAATTTGCGCTGCCCCGAGTGTCCCAGCGGATTACGCTCTTTTACCCGCCCCACCGGAAAGCTCTCGTTAGATTTATTTCGGCAAACGATTGACGAACTGCACCCAACACTCTTGTATCTATTACTTTATTTTCAGGGTGAGCCGTATCTGCATCCGCAGTTTTTAGAGTTGGTGGAATACGCTGCTCAAAGAAATATTTACACGGCAACTTCTACCAATGCGCACTTTCTAAAGGACGAAGCCGCCCGGAAAACAGTGGCGTCCGGCTTAGATCGACTAATCGTTTCTATCGATGGCACTACCCAAGAAACCTATGAGTCGTATCGAATTGGAGGAAAGCTGGATAAGGTGCTGGAAGGAACCGAGAACATTATTCGCTGGAAGAAGAAACTGCGTTCGCTTACTCCCAATGTTATTTTTCAGTTTCTGGTAGTGCAACCCAATGAGCATCAGATTGACGAAGTACAGCAAATTGCTAAAAAAATCGGGGTAGACGAAGTACGCTTCAAAACTGCCCAAATCTACGACTACGAACAAGGTTCACCTCTTATTCCAACAAAAGAAAAATACGCCCGCTACCGAAAGCAAGCTGATGGAAGCTACGCGATTAAGAATAAACTATTAGACCATTGCTGGAAGATGTGGCACTCCTGCGTCATGACCTGGGATGGGCGCATCGTCCCCTGCTGCTTTGATAAGGATGCCCACCATGTGCTGGGTTCAGTACAGCAAAAATCGTTTCGGGAGATTTGGTACGGCGAGGCTTATCAGCAGTTCCGAAGTCAGTTACTACAGTCGCGCCAGCAGATCGATATCTGCCAAAACTGTACTGAAGGCACCAAGGTGTGGGCTTAATTTTTCGTAAGATGAAAATATGCGAGTAAGTTCTTAGCAAGAATTAAACGAAGTCAGAATTTTCTACGTTGTATGAAAAATGCTGAAAATATCGTAACTTTTTCGGCTGATAAAATTATTTATTGAAACTACGCTTATCCACAAACAAAAGGTCGTATGAAAGTGCTTAAGTTTACCGTTGCTATTCTTTTCTTAGCTGCTGCTAGCAGTTGCTCGTATAAAACATGCCCTACCTATTCTAAAATAGATGCACCGACTAACCTAACGGTCAGCACACAATCCGTAGGCGAGGTTACGCCGACTGAATAGTTTCTACTCCAGCTCTTTGCAAATCCTCCCAGAACCTCGGGTACGACTTGTTCACTACGTCTGGGTTTTCAATGGTCAGTGCCGATTTCATGACTAAGGGAGCAAATGCCATGGCCATGCGATGGTCGTCGTAGGTATCAATCACTAACTCATTAGGCCATACCACTTCTTGGGAGGGGATTAGTTTCCAAGAGCTGCCTCTCTCGTCAAGCTTTGCCCCAATTTTAGCTAGTTCGGTTTGCAAAGCAGCAATCCGATCCGTCTCTTTAATACGAAGACTTTCTAATCCAGTCATAGTGCAGTGTACGCCTTTAGCCGCGCAAACAACCGCTACGGTTTGCGCTAAGTCGGGGCAATCGCTAAAGTCGTAAGAAAAATCTCGAGCATTATTCTGCTTCACCAGCCGAACGCCCTCTGACTCGAAGGCCGATTGTACTCCCAGATTTTCCATAATTTCCACAATGGCTTGGTCGCCCTGGAAAGAGTTTTTTCGTAATCCTTTTAGTAATACTTCACCGTGCTCAGCCAATGCTATAAAACTGTACCAGTAGCTAGCTCCCGACCAGTCAGACTCGATAATATAGCTACCCGATAGATAAGAAGCAGGCTCTATTCTGATTGCCTGCTTATTCTCCCAAATAGAAGATACACCAAAGTGCTGCATCAGCGAAAGGGTCATGCTGATATACGGACGGCTACCAACTTTCCCGATTAGCTCTAGCAGTAGCCCATGATTAAACGTAGGGGCAATCATTAGTAAGGCCGAAATGTACTGGCTGCTAACATCGCCTCGCATTCGTACATGCTTCATGGACTGGTCAAGTGTCATACCCCGTACGTGTACTGGCGGATAGCCTTCTTCTTGTAAGTACTGAATATCCGCCCCAATTTCTCGTAAGGCATCTACCAAAATACGTACCGGACGTTGGTGCATTCGGGGGGTACCCTTAATGATTTTACCTAGCTTCTTTACAGTACAGTAAGCAATCAGAAAGCGCATGGTCGTCCCAGCGTCGAGCACGTCTAATTCAGGCTCATTCGATTGAAGGAGACGTTGCATCGTTTGGGTATCGCGGGCTTCTGACAGATTATGCAGAGTAATTTCTTTTTCCGAAAGTGCCTGAATAATGAGTGCCCGATTACTTTCACTTTTAGAAGCCGGCAGTTGCACTGTGGTGCGAACTGATGAGTTGGGCTTATGAATGTGTAGATATTGCAAAAGAGATGCGATTAAGAATGTAATGCTTTCTAGCGTATTTCGGCAGCAAAAATATTCAAAATTTGGGGTTTGCTCGGTAGATGGTTCTCTTATTTTTTTCGTACTTTGATAAGAGCAATTTTTTTTATTCTATCTAACCCCTTTTTCTATGGATAATGACGAAAAGACTTTAGTAGCCTTTGTGCTTGGCTTAGCAGCCGGTGCTTTAATTGGGCTTGCAGTGGCACCTGAAAGTGGTAAAAAAAATCGACAAAAAATAAACGACTCAGCGAATGATGCTCTTTATGATCTGGAAGATGTATGGGAGGAAGGAGTTGACCGTATCAGAGACGTAGCCGAGGCGGCTGCTGAAGAGCTAGAAAGATATAGCAAAAAGCTTACTAAGAACTTATAGTAACTCTTTTTACATAGCTAAAGAATTAATCTGATGCAAAATAAAAAGCGATGGTTAATCATCGCTTTTCTTATGCTATTTGGAGGAATGCCGCTGCCGCTCTTTAATACGAGCTGCTTTACCTTGTCGTCCTCGTAAGTAGTACAAGCGAGCGCGCCGCACTTTACCTTGGCGAATTAGCTCAATTTTATCAATACTAGGTGAAAGTAACGGAAGGATACGCTCTACTCCTACGCCATTGGATATTTTTCGTACGGTGAAGGTTTCCCCACTAGTATTCCTGTTTTTCCGCTGGATCACCGTTCCTTGGAATTGCTGAACCCGCTCTTTGTTACCTTCCTTAATTTTTACGTGTACGTTGATGGTATCACCCGCCCCAAAGTCTGGAAATTTAGACCGAGTGTCTTGGGCTATTTCCTGTTCTACAAATGTAAGTAGATCGCTCATGGTATTATCGTTAGCTATGGTCTTCTCAAAAAAGGATTGCAAATATAGGAAACACTAAAAAATAATCAAAGCTCAGAAGTACAATATAATTGATGAAAAAGATATCCATACCGGGATACAAGAATATCCATAATCTTATGTGGTTCAGCCGCGCTTGGGTTCACGCAATTTTTCTATATTTCGTAGAGCATAGCCGTAGCCTACCGAATAAGCCTTGTCGTACTACCTAAGGAACGATAACACAATCGCGCGGCGACCGTAATCCATTTGAACTCGTTCTTTTGGGGCGGGACAAGGCGCGAAAACCGAGCATAGCCGGGCTATATGAGGCTTTTCGTAACGCAGTACTGCCCCAAAAATCCAGCGTTCAATTTGAATACTTTATTATCTCACCGTTCCTAAGTAAAAAAGAGCCTAATAAAAGTTGTCTGCTAGCATTACGGGATATTATTCTCGAGCAGGATGAAGACATTACCGAAACCCGGAAGTGGGGAATGCCCTGCTTCTGCTACAAGAAAAAAATGTTCTGCTATCTCTGGACAGGTAAAAAGAATCATGAACTCTACATTTTATTAGTAGAAGGAAAGCACCTGAACCATCCCCAACTGGAAAAGGGAAACCGAACCCGTATGAAAATATTACGCGTGAACCCTTGTGAGGACATAGACATAGCAACCATCGCCAATATTTTACAACAAGCCTTAGATTTGTATCGGAACGGAATAGTGAAATTGAAAAAATAGATTAGCTAAATTTACTACTGATACCGTAAAATGAAGTAGGAAAACGTAGTATGATTCCACTCCGTACATCTCAATACGTAAGAATATACCGTTCGGGCTACTTATAACTAGCTGTATCAATAGCTTATTGAATAGGTGGCAAATAAAACCTCCAGCCCGAATTAGGTATTAGCTAACCGTCTTGTGTTAAAATACCTCCCTGAGTTGACATATCCGCATTACAGGTTGACTAATGATGAAATCATAGCAGCTAGTGTAAAATATTACCCACTGTGGTTGAAAATTCCTCAAATCTTAAATAGCCTAATAAAGAGAATATATTTTTCTAAAATTCAGTATAAAAATTTATTTATATTATATTTTACAATATTTTTAATTGATAATTATGTTTAATTAAAAAAAATATTTTATAATTGAAACAAAATACCACAGATTCAGTAAGTAAATATTAATTGAGCATATAATATTGCACAAAAATTGCTGACTCTACAATAACCTACTGCAAGAATAATGTACGCCATTTAACGTTTTATTCAATTACTACTTTGAATAATATTATGTTAAAAACGTATTAAAAACAACTAGACTTTTACTAAAAAAATTTACATTTTTATAATCCTTATTCCAGTTTTCACGTTAAATATCAAAACTGATTAGGTAGAGTACCAGAAATAGCATTAATAATCACATGGAAACACAAAAAAGCGTAGTAGACTCCCTGAACGACCTGTTAAAGGAAAACTGCGATGCTAAGCGCGGTTACAGAAAAGCAGCTGAACAGTTAGATGATCCTTCATTGAAAGGGTTATTTATGAATTTATCTGAGCAGCGCGACAATTTCAAGAAGATCATCCGGGAGGAAGTTTTAAGCCTAGGCGGACAGCCTCAGGTATTCCGACAAGTAGAGGGGCCTATTCAAGATGCATTTAGTCAGCCCCACCTTTTATTATCCCTCAACACTATTGAAAAGACGTTGGATGGTTGCCTCCGACTTGAGGTGGTAAGCCTTCAGAAATTAAAGCAGCGATTGGCTCAGTACGAAGTTAAAGAGTCAACCCATCAAGTGCTACTGGGGCAGCTAGAAAGTATTAAGGTTACATTGTCTGATATTAAAAAATTGCCTACTGAGCGTGAGCCAGTACTTGATTTTTAGATTGGTAATTAAATCGGCTACTGCCGGTTTTTTTATGACTTGAACCCTGCTGATACAAAACCTCGTTGCCAAACAATTATGTGGGACCAATGCTTTGCAATAAGCGGAATGTCCCAAGCAATAAAACTAGAGGAGCCATCGCGGTTGTGATTGACCGGAATAATTAACTTGCCCTTCTCCCAGCGGCAATGTCCGGTCTGGGTTTCGTCAATAACAGCTTCCCCTCTATCTAACTTTTCCCACAGTAACGGCAGCTGCAACAAAACTACTTTCTGAAATGTAGCCTGCCTAAGTTGCCGAATATCTTTTTCTTTGCAGTCTAATATGCCGTATAATAAATAATCAGCCTGAATTTTGTAGAACTCCGAATAACGCCGGGCTTTGTCTTGATGCTGATCGCGCCGGTAGCGAAAGGTTACGTCCTGGTAGTTAGCGTAGTAGCCGGTTCGAAACCGCTCCTGAACAGTCACCAGTTTGCCATCAGGCTGACTGAATACCCGATCAATGCCATGTTGAATGTCTAACCGCTCCTGCTCTGACTGGCCTAACCGAAACGGCTCCCAACCCAACGGACGGTACACTTGAGGAAGCGCAACTCGCTGGTGCACAAACTCGGTAAATACCCGATCTTGACGGTACGATGTTCCCTGAGATTTCATAGCCCCTCAAGAAACCACTTCGTGGGCTTATTTGCTGATGAATTGCCGCGGGAAGCTTACGATGTAAATAATCGCTTTATTTTGTCGGGGACATACTGCACTGTAGCTTCGGGAAAGTGATCTTTTGTTAATGCGTAATCTTCTTCCCGAAATACGTAAATGACTAGGGAAGCATCTTTCGGCAACACCGCCTCCAGTGACTTCCAAGCCGAGGGAGGTTCAAAGCAAATAACTGTTACTTGCTGCTGATTTCGATAAGCCTGATAGTGTAGGGTAATGTTGATGGGCTCGAAGGTTTGCTCCCGAAGACAAAGCAAGTGAGCGCAAGCTTGCCGGATGCGCGTGTCCTGCGGAGGAATAAACTGCGTTTGAAAATATTTGAACGAAGCCTGCATTCCAGCAACAGTAACCGGCTTTTTCCTGACTCCTTCCAAGCGTAGTACATTATCTTTTAATGACTGCTTCACTTCGTCGTAAGAATTACGGTACTGCTCACTAAGCGCCGTAATTTCTTGTAGGTAAGCACTTACTTTCTTAAGCGTATTGACCGTGAGCTTACGCTCGTACAGCGTTTCCTTACGTGGCGCTTCTACCGAATACCCTTCACTAATCTTTTGTAGCCGAGGGTGTAGCACATTGCGGCATAAATCGCTTTCGTTGTTATTGCAGAGAATACACTGCCGAGTGCCACCATCTTCTTGATTCAGCTCCAAAATAGCCTGTCCGGTTGTGCCTGATCCGGCAAAAAAGTCTAGGAAAATGCCATTTTGCTTATCAAGTAAGCCTAAAATGTACTTGAGCAATACGCTGGGTTTAGGATACTTAATTGGGCTGCCCGAGCCAAAGAGTTGCTTTAGCTCTTTGGTACCGTGGCTAGTCAATGCGTTATTAACGATTGATGACGCTGGGTTACGCGCACTTTTCAGTTCTGATAAGTACTTCTTCAGCACGAATCGCTTGCCCTTTTCCTGAGGGAATACCAGTTTACCTGACTTCTCCCACTCCTTTACCCGCCGTTTAGCAAAGGCCCAGTAGCGTCCATCGGGCGGATAGTAAACTTCCCCCGTGTGGGGGTTCTTAATGGGAAAGCGATCTTTCTCCGTTCCCGATGCCGCCGAAGGGTTATCCGGCATCCAGGGGCCATTCGAATCATTATCTCGGTTAACGTACTTACTAAAATTCTTAGGGACCCCTTTCAACTGGAAGTTTTTCCGATCTCGGGCGTAGACCAAAATATATTCGTGATCGGTAGCAAACTTGTTGGCCGCATCGTTGGGAGTAGTGCGGTTGATCCATACAAAGTTGCCGATAAAATTATCTGAGCCGAACAGTCCATCGCAAAGTAGCTTTAAATGTGCCATTTCTCGATCGTCAATCGAGATAAGTAGCACCCCATCATCAGTAAGTAGCTCCTGTGCCAACCGTAAACGATGGTACATGAAGTTTAGCCACTTGCTGTGCCGACTGGCCGATGATTTATCTTTGCGATTATCATGGTAGGTTAAGTGCGGGTTTCCCGTATTGTAGGGCGGATCAATGTAGATAACATCTACTCGCTGAGCGTGTGTAATTGTTAAGGCCGAAAGTGTATGGTAATTATCCCCTTCTATAATGTAATGAACCGGTGAATCCTCCAGCCCTTCAATATCTAACGAAGGCACCGGTTTTAAGGCTGGAAACATTTGCTCGGCCATCTCAACTACCGTTTCTGGCTGAGCACTTTCCTCCCATACCAAACCACACCGCTCGTTGGGCGGAACAATTAAGGCATCAAATAATATTTTGAGTTGATCCAAAAGAAATCAGGCTACGTTCAGTCGGCTTAAATTACGCTTTCTTAGTCAGAATGAAAAAGGAGCCGGAAAGAGTGTTACCGTACCCGAGTGTTTGAGTGTAAAGTCTTACATTTGACTTCATAAAGTTCAAAACCCTGGACTCCAAAACCGAAGCTGTATACTAAAACTCACAACGCAAAAAACAAACACATACTCACTTCTCTTTTACAAAGGGAATATGATAGGTCTGATAAGCTCCAGAGGCTTCCGCGCTGTAATCTCTTTTTCTTATGGTAAGGTGGTGCACACCTGTAGGGAGAGCTGAAAGCGGCAGGTAAGTGACTATTCCCGGCTGACGATTTTCCTTTCGTCGGTGAAAATAAAGGGGCTCTAGTGGGTACAGAGAGTCGTTAATAGTCACTTGATACAAGTCAGCTAAACAACGTAAGGCAGTCTGAGCACCTTTCTCCGTTTCTGAAGAGCGGTTTTGGCGGGTAGTATCTACCGATGCATCAAAATCAAACGTAATTTTAGCTTTAGAGACAAACCCATCTTCTTGCAATGCCGCTGACTCAGGGCACACTTGCTGAAGCGAATCATTATCCGATACCAAATATGGCAAAAACAAACGAAGGTGGTCGTGCTCTATGTATTCCGAAGGAATTAGTGGAATAAGGGTAGCTTGCGGCTCATCGTACCGATCTTCGTAGTGCTGATTAAATATGTGGTTGGTCGTTTGTTCAGCCGGATAAAATATCTCTTCGCTGTAGCCGTAATTATTAAGTAAGAAGAAGATGAGTACGTAGCCAACTAAGATCAATGCCAGTACCCACTTGCGAACACTACTAATAAGCGTGTAATAAATAGGAGCATACAAGCGAGCTAATGTAACCCATCGGAAGAAACGATAAATAGGAAAGTAGAAGTGAACAAATGGCTTCCACCGGATACGCTTTACCAAACCAAACGAAAGAAAGTCAAGTAAAAACAAGGCTGCCAAGCTAAAGTAAACTAAAAGCAAGGCTGATATGAAAATACCCAATACTTGGCTCAACCAATGAGTATCTGGGTAGTCGACAAACTGATTATTAGCGGTAACTATTACTAGTATAGGCGGTAATAACGATAAACAAAAGGCTACCACCAAAAACACCAGTAGAAAGGAAAAGGAAAATACTGAGCTACTAATTTTATTTATAATCGCTACGTACGATTCGGTGTCTGGCGTTCTTCGCTCTAAATATTTCTGGTACGGCTCGCGGTAGGTAATACGCGACCAATAGCTCCTCCGGGGAAAGGCACTAATCAGGCCCACTATACCGATCCAAAAGCCCCGTAAGAATAAGTAGATAATTAAGTTGACAATGAGGATACGCGAACCGAAGAAGCAGATAACAAACCCAATGACAAATATTTGTTGAACCGGCCCTTGGTTTAAAGTAGCTAGCCAAACATTACCCCACTGCGCTACTAAGTCAGGAACTGGAAGCAGCAGTACTAGCACAAAGCCCGAGAGCAAAAGTTCCATCTCCCAGCTACGGTTTCGTAGCTTCGCTAAACTTTCGGGTAGGTTTGGTTGCTCCATGCGCGGCATCTATTAATTGACACCAAAAAATACTAAATTTTAGATTTCTACCACTAGCGTACCCTAATAAGTTTAGGCTTTCTTGCGCTATTCTACCCGTAGAGAAAAGTTATCTACCGATATCTCCATCAAATATACCTTTGAGTTACCATAGGATGAGAAAATATCGTCAAGATGCAGTATTACGACACCCAAAATTTAGAAAAATTACAATTAGTCCGTAGGATGGTAACCTTATCCGATAGTATCAGGGCAAAAACCTATAATACTACAGGTTCATCGGTAGTGTCGAGCCTTCTTCGCTCTATAATTTGATTGAAGTGCTCAATATTTTCATTGAAATGATTAATAAACAAAGTGTACTTGGCAGACGGGGATAGGGTAGCACGGGCTTCAATATGCTTTACTAAGGTACGATATGCTTCTGAGGTACTTTGTACCAGTTGGCGAGTGTTGGGGGTTTCCTCCTTACTCTTACTAGTTTCCTCCAATCGCTGAATAAATACTTTTTCAAATGCTTGGTTGGCCTTTTTCATCTCACTTACCACATCTTCCAAATGCATATCTTTAATTGCCTGAGCGTAGGCCGGAATGGTTTGAAGGTCGCGCCCAATATTCTTTAGAGCCGCTGTTTCGGCACTGTAGTTTAAGTTGTATAATCGGGTACCATACTTATTAATGCATTCCACTACCTGCTCGCCCGCCGCTCGCAACGTTGCTTTAGGGTGCCGAATATAGCCTTCGCTAATCATCCGCAGACAAATAATGGCCTGGTCTCGCTGATCATCCAAAGCAGATAGTTTTACCCCGGTTTCGCTGGTACTTTCTTGCTTGTAGGCCTGCTCCAACTGCAAATATTCTTTATTCAATCCATTATACTGCGCTTTTACCTGGAGCTTATCTGCGTTGTGTTGATTAACAATAATCAACGAGTTGCGGACGAATTGAATAAACTCTTTAATGCGGTATTTGCTGAGGTTTGCCGATGCAATCATGTCTTTATGGTTTAGCGTTTCAACTTCTGTATCTTAAATTTGGCAAAGCCCCGCTCAGAATAAAAATAAGCCCTTCCGCATACAGTACACGCGTAAGGAATCCTTACTCATCAGGCAGGGAACCTTTGGCTACCTATCACCAGCATCCGTCGAAAATAAAACTCATCCGACGGGTTGCCGACGTGGGAATTAAGCTATCGGAGGGTTCCGACAGGCTGCCAACGCCGGAAGTGGGCTATCGGCGGACTCCGGCGGGTTGCCAACGCCAGAAGTGGGCTGTCGGAAGATTCCGACCAACTAATTCCCGTGTCGGTAGCATATTAACCTCCTCCGATGGGTTACCAATGATGTTGGCGGTGGGGTAGGTCTAATTGGTGGGGTAAACATCGAGGAAATCACGCATTCTTACGTGCGAATCATGGTTCAAACGTTGGCTTACACTTAGGAGATAGCCTGATCAAGTATTTAGCTTCGCTACAATCCATAAAAAAACAGGTACCATACTGGCAAAATTAGTTGAAAATAAGTTGCTGTAAATAGTCACTATGAAAGTTAACAATAAATTAATCTGTTTAGTAGATATTATAATTATTTATTTCTTTATTTGTACATAACAATTTTTTATAATTGTAATAATTAACTTTTTTCCAATCTAATTTTTATTACTATGAGACAACTATTAAATCTTTTTTTGCTCTGCTGCATGGTATTTACTCAGTACAGTTATGCCCAGCAGTACAAACTCACCCAAGAGCTTGCTCTTGAGGGAGGGGGAAATGCCCAACTAGGCGACTCACAAGCCTTTGTACCAAGGGGCGGGGTATTCTATGTACTAGAACAGCAAAACCACGAATGGGTATTGGTGGATACGCTACGTTCGCCAATAGCCAATAAGCCCCTTGGACAAGATATCGCAATCAGTAATGATCAAGCTATTGTCCCAACCAGCCAAACCGTTTATATCTACGAAAAGACAAGCAGTGGGAAGTGGGATGTAGTTCAAGTATTTGATAGCGTTGCCTCAGGGGAAGGGATTATCTCCTCAGTAGCTATTACGAAAGATTACGCTTTTGCGGGTCTGAGTCAGGATGATGGCCCCAACGGAGAACAGTGGGCCGGATCGGTACAGGTCTTTCAGCGTAGCGGTAGCACTTGGCAGCGGGCACAACGGTTGCGCGCCTCCGATACGGGTGCCTTGGACTTTTTTGGAAAGCACATAGAAGCGGAGGGCAATCAACTGATGGTAGGAAACGAAGTTTTTCTTTCAGAAACTAAATCTAACAATACCGCTTATATATTTACCTTGGATGCGTCAGGCGAATGGGTAGAGACCAATCAGCTTCTAGGATTTGTAGAAACGGAAGATGCTGAACAACCTACCTACGGATTTAGTGGTAGCGTTGTAGCCATAGGAAGCCCTGGCGAAACCACAGGAAGTGGAACACCTCCAGGTAGAGTTATTATCTACGAGCAAAAAAATGGTGCCTGGCAACAGACTACCAGCATCCGGGCTTCGGATGCAGAAGAGCAAGACAGATTTGGAAGCGAAGTAGTGCTCTACGGCGATAGTTTGCTAGCCGTACATACTACAAATAAAGGTAGCTACATATATAAAAGGAGTAGTTTTGGGCAGTGGAGCGAGATTCAAATACTCCGGGACTATTATATCGATGACCTGTCGGGAGATATAGCTATAGCGAATGGCTCTGTCCCAGGGAGCGTAGCTTTCTTTAAGGCATCTGGTAACATGGCTCCTCCAATAGTGACTGAGCCCGTTGTGTACGAACTCACCCAAGAGCTTCCGCCAGGAGTAGGATTCACTCAGTTAGATGGTTCTCAGGCTATCGCAAGAAGTACAGGAGTCGCTTACGTGCTGGAACAGCAAAACCACGAATGGGTATTGGTGGATACGCTACGTTCGCCAATAGCCAATAAGCCCCTTGGACAAGATATCGCAATCAGTAATGATCAAGCTATTGTCTCAACCAGCCAAACCGTTTATATCTACGAAAAGACAAGCAGTGGGAAGTGGGATATAGTTCAGGTATTTGATAGCGTTGCCTCAGGGGAAGGGATTATCTCCTCAGTAGCTATTACGAAAGATTATGCTTTTGCGGGTCTGAGTCAGGATGATGGCTCCAACGGAGAACAGTGGGCCGGCTCGGTACAGGTCTTTCAGCGTAGCGGTAGCACTTGGCAGCGGGCACAACGGTTGCGCGCCTCCGATACGGGAGCCTTGGACTTTTTCGGAAAGCACATAGAAGCGGAGGGCAATCAACTGATGGTAGGAAACGAAGTGTTTCTTTCAGAAA
The DNA here is from genome assembly GCF_030506325.1 of Tunicatimonas pelagia. NCBI lineage: Bacteria > Pseudomonadati > Bacteroidota > Cytophagia > Cytophagales > Catalimonadaceae > Tunicatimonas > Tunicatimonas pelagia. The sequence goes on from NZ_CP120683.1 coordinate 4,320,608, forward strand.
CTAAATCTAACAATACCGCTTATATATTTACCTTGGATGCGTCAGGCGAATGGGTAGAGACCAATCAGCTTCTAGGATTTGTAGAAACGGAAGATGTTGAACAACCTACCTACGGATTTAGTGGTAGCGTTGTAGCCATAGGAAGCCCTGGCGAAACCACAGGAAGTGGAACACCTCCAGGTAGAGTTATTATCTACGAGCAAAAAAATGGTGCCTGGCAACAGACTACCAGCATCCGGGCTTCGGATGCAGAAGAGCAAGACGAATTTGGAAGTGAAGTAGTGCTCTATAGCAACGGTTTATTGGCCGTACAAACTAGAAGTAAGGGCAGTTATGTTTACAGAAGAACTGGTTTTGGGCAATGGGAAGAAACCCAGATACTGCGAGACTACTACATCATTGATTTGTCGGATGATGTAGCGGTAGCCCGCAACCCTGCTTCAGGTACTATAGCTTTCTTTAAGGCCATTACCCCGTCGCCCGTCGCAGTAGCCGGATTCAATCTTATTGACCCTACCACCGACGAAATAGTTCAGCCAATTCAAGATGGAGACGTTATCAACCTTGATGTTATTTTTAGTCATGGGGACGATCAGTTCTTAAATATTCAGGCGGTTACTACCCCCACGTCGGTTGGTAGTGTGCTACTAGAACTTTCGGGCGATTTGGAACGTACTTCCCGGCAAAATGCGGCCCCCTACGCGCTATTTGGTGACGATGACGGCGACTACCGCACCGGAGAGTTGCACCCGGGAGAATATACCCTTACGGCCACACCGTATCCTGAACGTAACTTTACTGGCGCACCCGGAGTAGTGCAGTCTGTATCATTTACCATTGCGGAGTTTGGTCAAATTACGGGCTTGACTCTTATTAACGCCAACCAAGATCAAGCTATACTGGAAATAGAGGAGGGAACAGTGATTGACTACGCTGAGTACCCAGGGGTTAGTTTCAACTTGCGAGTAGATGTAAGCCCAGAAGCAGTGGGTAGTGTGGGTATTAAAGTAAGCGAAGAACAGCGAGAGGTACTGCGTAACCGCATTCAGAACGCCGCTCCCTACGCCGCTTTTGGCGATAATAATGGTGACTACCGGAATTGGCTTCCTGAACGGGGACGCTACACAGTAGAAGCAACGTCATATGAGCTACGGAACCGGGGTGGGCACGTACTCGACCATCAGTCGTTTACTTTTGAGGTAGTCAATACTAGCGATGAACCCTTTGCTCGTACAGAAGACCTGCCATCTAAGTCAGGCCTTGCAACTGAGATACAACTGTACCCCAATCCGGTTAATGATCGGCTGTGGGCTGAAGTAGCGCACAGCGAGTACTTCACATTATCTATTTATAACCCAATGGGTCAGTTGGTTTACCAAAAAGAGGCCAACGAGTCTTTAGCTGAAGAGATTAATTTTAGTAATCAACAGCCGGGTATTTATATGGCGGTCTTCAATTCTCCTACCGAGCGGATTGTCCGTAAGCTAATGGTGAGGAAGTAGGCATAGCTACTATTATTGGTTAAATAGGGAATAGTTTCTGATGCTATTCCCTATTTTTTTTGCATTACGACAACTATACAAGAAAAGTAAACCTCAAAAAAATTATACCAAAGCCTGGCTATCATACATACTTTTAAAAATAGTTGTGACTCAACTGAAAAAATTAGATACCTTTAGGTAGGGTATTATGAGTTAATACTGTGCTATGCTACGAAACTATCTATTGGTAGCCACTCGCAATCTACGTAACCAAGGCTGGTACGCATTTCTGAATGTGTTTGGCCTTAGCATTGGTATTGCTAGTTGTCTGATGATTGCGCTCTATGTATTTGATGAGCTGCGCTACGATACCTTTCATACTCATGCTGATCACCTATATCGGATAACCCATCACGAAAAAATAAGCAATAGTGAGATAGAAACTCCGTTGACTGTTCCTGCTTTGGCTCCGGCTTCCTCAGAGAGCATCGCCGGAGTAAAGTCTACCGTTCGGGTGTATCCGGGAGGTAGAAAGGTGATGCAAATAGGAGATGAGACTTTAGCTCAAACAGGGTTCATGTACGTAGATGACTCTTTTCTTCAGGTTTTTAGTTACGAAGTACTTGCTGGTGACCCAGCTACTGCTCTACAAAAGCCTAATTCTCTAGTGCTTACCGAAAAGGTGGCGAAAAAATACTTTGGTAGTAGAGAAGCATTGGGCAAATTTGTTCAATTGAGTGATAGTACCTCCTGTAAAGTGACAGCAGTAGTAGCTAATCCACCTCCGTACACTCATCTACCGTTTGATGTACTAGCTTCTTATTCTAGTTTACCCCCTTCGTCAGATAACAATTGGGAAAGGCTAGAATTATACACCTACTTTTTACTGGAAGAAGGGGTAAAAGCAGCTTCAGTAGAAGAAGATTTGCAAACCTTACAGGACAGGTATATATCAACTCAAGTAGCTGAATACAGCACTTACGAAGCTTTTCAACAAGCAGGAAATGAGTATTACCTCTCTTTGCAGCCTATCACTCAGATTCATCTCTACTCGGATCTGTTTGCTGAGTTTAATCCGGGTGGGGATGTAAAGACTTTATACGTACTGATCGCCGTCGCCGCGTTTTTGCTACTAATCGCCTGCGTTAATTTTATGAACTTGGCTACGGCTCGCTATATGCGCCGGGCGCGAGAAGTAGGGGTGCGTAAGGCACTAGGGTCAACCCGAGTGGCGCTAATTGTGCAGTTTTTAAATGAGTCGTTACTGATGAGCTTATTCGCTGCTGTGCTAGGGGTTATATGGGCTCTGTTATTTTTACCAGCTTTCAATAGTCTAACCGGAAAAGAGATCACCTACGCAGTATTTACCGAAGGGTGGCTGATTGGAGGGCTAATCTTACTAATGTTAGTAGTAGGAATGTTGGCTGGCAGTTATCCGGCTTTCTTCCTGTCGGGCTTTCGCCCTACCGAAGTATTGAAGGGAGGTTGGTTTGTTCGCAAGGGAAGTATTGTACTCCGCAACCTGTTGGTTGTCTTTCAGTTTAGTGTATCTATTGGCCTAATAATCTGTACTGTAGTGGCTTACCAACAAATAGCTTATACCCAAAGCAAAGATTTAGGTTTTGATAAAGAGCAAGTGATGGCACTATCCTACTTTGATTTACTAGGTGATCAGGGGACTACTATAAAGGAAGCCATTGCTCAGCAAGCGATGGTAGTAGAAACTTCCGTAGTGAGCGATGTTATCCCTCAAACATACCAAATGACCATGTTTTGGCAACGAGGTAGCGATCAAGAATACCTGATGAATTGGTACACTAGTGATTACGACCATCTGGAAACAATGGGAATAGAGCTGCTCGAGGGGCGAAACTTCTCACGTGAGTACGGTACTGATACTGCCGGAGTATTACTTAATGAAACCGCCGTACGAACGCTGGAAATAGAGAACCCCATTGGGGCGGAGATCAGCTACGAAGATACTGAGATTGGCACATATGAGGTGTTGGGGGTGGTGAAGGATTTCCACTTTCGGTCGTTGCACCACGATATTGAGCCGATGGCTATTTTCCTATCCGAGACTGGCCCTAACATACTGGTTCGCCTTGCCCCAGGTAATGTTTCTAATGCACTGGAGCAGGTAGACTTGGTATGGCAACAGTATGCTCCCGATGTTCCTTTTGATTATACTTTTCTGGATGAAGAATTTGATAGAGCTTTTCGAGCCGAACAGCGGTTAAGTCGAGTCTTCACAGTTTTTTCAGTACTTACCATTATTGTGGCTAGTTTGGGCTTACTCGGTTTAGGAGCTTACTCTGCTCAGCAGCGTACTAAGGAAATAGGGGTGCGAAAAACAATGGGAGCCTCTACCGGAAATCTAATACTATTGCTTTCAAAAGATTTTACCAAGCTAGTATTGCTTGCCTTTGGGATAGCCACTCCAATTGTGTACTTTCTGATGCAATCGTGGCTTAAGCAATTTGCTTTTCGGATAGAAGTAGGAATGCTTCCTTTTGTCTTGGCCGGATTGGGAGCCATGCTACTTGCCTGGGTTACCGTAGGCTGGTTGGCGTACCGGGCTACCCAGGCTAACTTGGCTAATGTACTTCGTCTGGAGTAGGTTCAATAGTGGGGGGCATGGTTGTTTTGTGAAGTTTAGTTACGAGATTCTTACTGTAGGCCACCATTTTCAACATCTCTCGAGGGCTAGCCAACCGTAAGTGTCTGAAGATAAGCAACTCTTTTCCATTGCTCTCTAGGTGATAAATATCGCTCTTCTCTAAGAAGTGAATAAGGTTGGCAGTAAACAACTCCCGAATACCGGCTTCGTCAGTGCCCTGTAGTAAAAACTTTCGGGAGAAGTTACGGTACTCGTTAAAGTCAATATCCTGTTGAGCGGCAATTACCGAAATACGGTCAAGAAATGATTCTTCCTCCAGAGAAAACACCGGCAGCATAAACGGTAGTGAAAGCACCTCTACGGTAAGCCGATAGGTTTCAAATGAAATGAAGGCATCTTTGAGGGAGACATCGCATATTTTCCACTGCACCCCTAGTTTCGGGTACGTACCGCTAATCTGGTTGCTCATATACTCTACTGGGCGCGGCTTAAAGAACTGAAAACGACTAAGGTCAGCAATATCCCAGACAACTTCCGGATTGTAGCCCCATTCATTAGAAGCAGCCGTTTGCTTAAGCTCCACTTGCCGACGAGTAAGCCGGATAAGCTTCGGCTTGGGCTTCTCCAGCACATGCAATGCATACGGATGATGGGAGGAAGTCTTGTGCACGTCTAACCCCGTAAAATGAAATTCTCCGCCATTCTGATTGTACTTTTCGGCATACTCATGCAAGTACTCTAATACGGTATAGTCTACCACCCGAGCGTGGGAAAAATCTATTACTACATTATCCTCTGGAGTTAGCTTTTTGATTTTATTCTGTATCTGAAGGATATTGGTAAAGTTGATAATCCCTTTGATTTTCACTAAGTACGACTGCTCATTCTCCTGAACAATTTTGATGTAGGGGCGACGCATATAGCGAAGGAATAAAGGCAGGGGCATACCACTGCGGGCAAAGTGCAGCAGTAATGTAAAACCAATGCCGACTAATAGTCCTGACATAAGATCGGTAAGAAGAATAGCGACTAACGTAACCACGAGTATAGCTAACTGCTCCCACCCTTGTTGGTAAGCCCGCTGGTACACTCGGGGAGAAGTAAGCATATATCCGGTAAAAAGCAGAATGGCCGCCAATGCTGCTAGCGGAACTTTCTGAATAAAGCTCGTGAATACCACCACAAACAGTAGCACAATTAGCCCGTGCATGAAATTTGACCAGCGAGTAGTTGCTCCGTTGGTAATATTGACTGAACTGCGAGCGATTACTGCCGTAACAGGCAACCCACCCAAAAAACCGGAAATTACGGTGGCTACACCAATTCCAAATAAATCCTTGTTAAGGTTTGTTTTTCGCTTGTAGGGATCAAGCTTGTCTACGGCTTTGGAGATGACTAATGACTCTAGCGATAACACTACCGTTACCACAAAAACCGTTAGCCAAAACACAGGTTCGCCAATGCGCGAGAAGTCAGGGAAAGCCAAACCTTGCGTAATATCGGTTGGTATCTGAATTAAAAAATCATTCGTTAATTGTTCGGTATTGGGGTAGTAAGTTTGAGAAATCCAGCGAAAACCAAAGTATAGCGGAATAGCAGCAATCAGCACCCACATAGGGGCGGGTAGTAGCTTGATAGTTCGGTTCTCAATATCCTTGTAAAAAACTAAGATTGCCAGACAAACGATCGTGATGGTTATAATGAACGGGTTAGCCTGAAGGAGTATTTCCGGGTGAGCCAGCAGTTCCGAAAAACTAGCATCGGAAATACCTAAAGCATGATGAACCTGAGTGCCAATAATAAGAAAGCCAATGGCCGCCAACATGCCGTGAATGGTGGAGGTAGGCACCAGGTTACCTAGTTTCCCCAATCGCAGCAGTCCCATAACGGTCTGTATACTCCCGGCTACTACAAAAACTGCCATAGTGTAGGGCAAGCCCGGCTGGCCAGGTAAACTCATACTTTCTGAAGCCGATAGGGCTACAATAATCAGGGCGTTGGCGGGTCCGTTGATTCCTACGTGGCTTCCCCGGATAAATGTGGTTACCAAACCGCCTACAATTACCGAAATCAACCCCGACATAGGCGGGAAACCTGCTGCAACCGCAATTCCTAGCCCCAGCGGTAAAGCCACCAAAGCCACACTCAGAGCGGCTACCAGATCAGTGCGCCAGTAACGCTTAAATCCTAGCCACCCACTGGGGGGATTTTGATCTGGATTGATAGGAATCATAATAACTAGCTAGGTGATGTTGACCGAATAATATACTGAAAAATTATTAATTTGGGTGGCTAAGCATTTAAAGCAATTCGCTTACAAATAATTATATTAAAATAGTCCGAAAAGTTTCTGAATTTTTACCATTGCACTTTGCAGGTGTAAGCACAAAATCTGCTTCTCTGTTTTTGATCAACATATATTTCCTTACATAATCGCCAATGCTTTCTAAAATAGTATACTTATTTGCCTATTTCTCAATACAGTTGCTCTCAGTAAGTGCCCTATCACAAGACATTCCACTTCCCGAACATCCGCGACCGGACTTTGAGCGTCCGCAGTGGCAGAACCTGAACGGCACCTGGCAGTTTGCCTTTGACTCACTTAACCAAGGGTTGTCCGAACAATGGTTTGCTGAGAATAAGGCGTTTGACGAAAAGATCACAGTGCCCTTTCCCTGGGGCTCACCGCTTTCGGGTGTGGAAGATCAAGCCGATATTGCTTGGTACCAGCGGGAGATGACCGTTGATCCTGCCTGGCAGGGGCAGCGCACCTTTATCGTAATAGGGGCTTCGGACTGGCAAACCGATGTGTGGCTCGATGGGCAGCATGTTGGCAAACACCAGGGTGGGTACGTGCCTTTTTCCTTTGAGCTGACCGAACATCTTACCTACGGTCAGCCCCAGCAGCTGGTGATCCGGGTAGATGATGCCCCCCGGGCCTTTGCCCTGCGGGGGAAGCAATTGTACGGCAATGCCAAAGGCATCTGGCAAACAGTGTACTTAGAAGCCAGAGGAAGTGATTATCTTGATCAGGTGCAGTTCACACCGGGTATTGACCGCCAGAAAGTCATCGTTACGGCCTACTTGCCTGATTACGCTCAACGAGACATTCCCCTCTCGCTGCGGATTGCTACTGAAAGTGAACCGATTCGGATCGATACGCTAATTAGCGCAGGGCAAGAACAGATAGAATTTTCAGTGCCCATTCCCCAGCCCCGTCTATGGTCGCTGAATGATCCGTACTTGTATACCGCCGAGGTGACGCTGGGAACCGATACAGTACGAACCTACTTTGGAATGCGAACGATTTCTATTGAAAATCTGCCCGGTACCGACTATCCGTACGTGGCTCTCAACGGCCAACCGGTTTATCTGCAAATGGCCCTGGATCAAGCCTACCATCCCGAAGGCTTCTACACCTTTCCTAGTGATACATTTATCCGCCGGGAAGTAGAGCGATCCAAGGCGATTGGTCTCAACGGTATTCGTCCCCACATCAAAGTACCCATTCCCCGCAAGCTGTACTGGGCCGATAAGCTGGGAGTGCTCATTATGGCTGACCTGCCCAATTACCAAGACCCACGTAACGAGCGTTCGGAAGTAGAGTCAGAGTACACGCTGCGAGAAATGATTAAGCGAGACTACAACCATCCATCGATCTTTTCTTGGGTGGTGTTTAACGAGAGCTGGGGCTTACGAACCGACATACCTACCGCCAGTGGGAATACCCGCAAAGTATTCCAGCCCGACGAGCAGCAGTACGCCGCCGGGATGTACTACCTCACCAAGTCGCTGGACACCACTCGGTTGGTAGATGATAACTCCATCCACAGCTACTGGTGTGCTGAGCATACGGTTACTGACCTAAATTCGTCGCACGACTACCTGATGGGAGTGGAATGGGAGCACCGCCTAAAAGTACGCAGCGATCAGAGCCATCTGGGCAGCACCTTTCAGTACGCCGATGGATTTGTGCAAGGCAATGTGCCGAGCATTAATGCTGAATGTGGCAATGTGTGGGGCTACGAAGGGACTACCGGAGATGTGGACTGGAGCTACGATTACCACCGCATGATGAACACCTTTCGGAAGTACCCCAAGATGGCCGGATGGCTTTACACCGAGCACCACGATGTGATCAAGGAGTGGAACGGTTACTGGCGAGCCGACCGATCACTGAAATTTACGGGGGTGGATGAGCTGGTAGAAGGTATGACGATGAACGACTTTCACGCGTTGGTGTACCTCTCAACCGGAAACGAAATCTGTCAGACGGTGCCGGCCGGGGCTACCGTAGATGTGCCGTTGTATTTATCCTCCATGACCGAGCAGGACTTAGGTGATTCGCTGGCTATTCGCTACGAGCTACAGCTTACCAATACCCTAGCAGAGACTTCGCTCGTCTCGAGAGGCACCCGGAACACGGCCTACCGTCCGTACATACAAGATTCATTATCGCCCCTTGCCCTTCAGATGCCTGAGCAAAAGGGGCTAGCTATCCTGAAGTTGTACCTGGATGATGCTCAGGGCAATACCGTTCATCGCAACTTTATGCACTTTGAGGTAGTAGACGGAGCGAACCCCGCGGATGTTCAGACTATTACGGTAGGCCCCGCCGACTTTAGCGAACAGCAGTGGAGCCAGCAGCAGTGGGCGGTGCTTGATGGTAAAAAAGTAAACGGCACGGGCAGCGGGCATTTTACCTATACCTTTGCCTTGCCGAATGACCTAGCCATCAGCGAAGCAACCGACGCTTACTTTCTGGCGGAGCTGTCGGCCAAACAACTGTTTATCAAAGACCTGACTGATGCAGAAAAGCAAGCCCGAGGGCTGGATCTCGATTATCGTAAGTACCCCGATAGCAATCCCAACGCCTACCCTATGTCGGACGAAATGATGTTTCCTTCTGAAATCAGTATCTCGGTAAATGGTCGGGTATTGACCACCGTAATGTTGCCCGATGACCCCGCCGATCATCGGGGCGTGCTTTCCTGGCACCATCAAAGTATTCCTGAGCCAGAGAAAGATCAGCACGATCTGGATAACTGGTGGTACACTTTATCAGGAACACTACATGAAGCTGGTTCTTATGGTTATCTAACCAAGGTGGCTATTCCGCTGGACATACTTCGGCAAGCACAAGCTGACTCGGGTACGCTTAGCGTGCAAATCCAAACCCGAGGCGAAGGCGGGGTAGCGGTGTATGGTCAATCATTTGGACGCTATCCGCTTGACCCCACGCTAGTTTTAGACTAAAAACTCAGAATGGTATTTGAAATCTAGGGGCTACACCACATATTCCGACTACCCAGTATGAGTAAATTATCCTCAATGCTGCCCTTAATTGTGCTAAGTTTAGTGACGTAAGATTTGAACGATCTTGGAGTATCCCTAGTCAAGACACTATACGGCTGATGGCCACGTTTACTGTTAGTCGTCTGAGTTTTATCCACAAAACTATGTAAGGTTTTGGGGCGTTTAGATGGCAACTTGCAATTTGCCCTGATTGGCATATTTTTTTTAAATAATCGGTAAACCTGTAACTTACAGCGTTTTTACCAAAATTTGCTATAAACCAGATACTATGATACCACGAGAACACCAAAACTATTCTCATTTGCTTCAGCTACGCCGCGTGAATTACGCTTGGATTATACTACTCTTCGGCGTCTTTGTGGCGTTAGGGCCAACCGGATGTAAAGCTAAAAAGGAAGCTAAGGCTGCTGAAAAAGCTCGTTTGGAGCGGATTGCTAAGGCACGGGCCGATTTACTGTCGGTGATTAATGACCAAGGCAGCATGTCTACTGATGAGAAGGAAGCGGTAGTAGAAGGAGTAAAAGATCTGAATCTGCAGGATGCTGAGATTCAAACCTTAATTGACCGAGCCGAGGGAATTATTGCTGATGAACGGGCGGCTGCCCGACGCGACGAAGAACGTCCGGAGGTGACCGAAAGCGGTCCTACTTCCGAATCTGATCTGAATAATCTGTTCCGCAATGTGGCTGGTGCCCGCAATACCGGCGACGCTAACGCTCAAATCCGCAATGCCATTGATATGTTCGCATCATCCGAAACTCCGGTGCTCATTATCATTAGCCAAAGTGGAGGGCAAACGGATTATGACGAACCCACCACAATCAGCAAGTACTTGAACTACCTGAAAGACACTAAAAATAGTCCTGACGAAGTGTACAACATGGTGTTTGATGCTAACGGAAAAATTAAAGAACTAGAACTTATTAAACGATAAACGAATGAAACTTTCTGCCGTATACTTTTGCGTACTTTTCATTGGAGTAGCCCTTCTTCCAGCGCATGCCCAAGAAACCATTAGCCCAGAACGCAAACTGGCTATTGACTCACTGGCATTGGAAAAAGTCCGCGATTTGAGTAAATACATCAGCATTATCGGAAATAAGGATACTCCTTTTTCCGAGGCTAACCGAGTAATTGACCGAGCCGAAGAGCTATTTGCTACTGGGGCTGAAATTGGGGTTTCATCGCTCACCACTGACGAAATTACTTACTACCAAACCAGAGGCTATTTTGAGCATCTTATGGCCTTAAATTACGACCGGGTAACCATTAAGTGGTACGACATTCAGTATATCAGTGATTTGGAACAACAGCCCGATGGCACGTTTGTTGGAGTGATTACGATCTACCAGCGATTTGAAGGCACCTCTGATGATGGCTTGGAATACAAAGACACTACTAAGAAAGATATTACTGTTTTTGTTCAGAAAAAAGAAACGCAAATCGGAGGGCGTATTATTGATTTTTGGGATGTGCTGCTGGGCGATATACGGGTTTCTGAAACCACCACATAACAACATTGATGCATAATAGTGAAAAGTTCTTGGTAAGACTACCGGAGGCCAACTGCCGAAACGTAGTCTTTTTTATCGTGTATTCAGTAGGTGTATTGCTTTGTGGCAATAATCTTCTTTTGGCTCAGGGCATTGGCGAATATTTAGGTGACGAAGATGTGCTATACGCCGAGACTAAGCAAGTAAACCAATTTTTTCGGCGGTTTAATGGTGAAGAAGATATTGAAGGAAAACGCTACTACAACGGCGATAAGGACTACCGCAACCCCAAGCTGCGTCAGAAATACTTAGAAAACTTATTTGATAACCAAACCCGTGAAATATCGGCTACTGAAAAACAAGCGTTTATTAAAACCGTCAATAATTCTTCCAGCCCTACTTATCTGAATTTTCACGGAGGGCAATGGTTTGCCGAAGTAAAAGCTCAGTTCAATTACCAAGGAAGACGGCAGGAAGCGACGCTATTCTTGCGACTGCAAGAAGAAAAAGTAGGGTCGAAGTGGATTTTTGCCAAAGCGTATTTCCCCCCGTTTGCTAAGCTGTTTGATAGCGATACTACCGGAGGAATGCCCTTTCTCCACCCTATGAGCCATGAACTAGATTTTATGAACCTACGGAGGGTGTTTCAGGATAACAAAGAAAAATTAGACCAATTTTTGGCCCGAGGGTATCAGCCTGATTATTTATCAATCTTGCTCTATGAAATTAAAAACTCTAACTTACGTTTCGAAACAGTTAACAACGTTAAGTTTCATTTCTTTCAAGTAGACGGCTGGTACTTTCAGCTAGCGAAGTTCAATCGGCCCGGCTACAATCGTGGTTGGCTCATTGCCGATTTATCCGAAGCAACACCCCAGGAAAAGGAGCTATTGACTAAGTACATTTTTTACGAAGATGAATAAGCGACTCGCTGCTACCTTACTGTCATTCTGGCTAAGCGTAATTACTTGCCCTCTCCTTATCGCTCAGTCAACCGGAAATGAGCTTTCGCCCAAGGCAATTGCTGAGTACCAAGAACAGTCGAAGGAGCTAGTGTCTTTTCTGGAGTACATGATGAACTTTCTGGGTAATCCCGAGGCAACTACCCAGCAAAAAGAAACCATTATTACCCAAAGTTATTTAAAAGCTTTCCGCGATGAGGATGTGCAAGTTGAAGATGATCTGGCCGAAGACCGCAGTGTGGTCACCAATAAAAATGTACAAGCCTATCTGAAAGATATTGATTTTTTCTTTCAGGAGGCCAAATTTGATTTGAGCGTAGATGATGTGAGCTACTACGTAAACAATGGTAAGAAATTTTTCCGAGTAACGCTGAGTCGCAATCTACAAGGTACCACTGTAGATGGCGATACAGTAAATGCTAACCAGATACGCTACGTAGAGATTAATCTGAATGAGTCAGAAAAAGACCTAAAAATTGCCAGTATCTATACCACCAAACTCAGTGAGCGGGAAGAGCTAGCCAATTGGTGGTCGGAAGTATCAACCCCTTGGCAGCAGTTTTTCAAAGCCCAAGTTGGTGCTCAAGATTGGGACTCGGTTAACTACCGAATGCTGCGAGAAATTGTGAGATTAGATGAGATTGATATTTCGGGCAATCAGGCAGTGTACAGTCTGGAGCCACTGGGCAAACTGATTGATTTGCGCTACCTGAATATTTCTGATACCCGACTGGATGATCTGTACCCGCTACGGAATCTCACCAAACTGGAGGTGCTTGATTGTAGTCAAACCTCAGTATCAGACTTATCACCGCTAAAATACGCCACTAGCCTGCGAGAAATTAGCTGTGAGCATACGCGCGTTGGTGACCTGAGCGTATTAGCCAATTTTACCAAGCTAGAGAAGCTGTACTGTAGCCACACCTACGTGAACCAGATACCTGTACTGAAGGGCTTACAAGATCTACGCTGTGCCAGCACGGCAATCACCAGCATAGAACCGCTGGCTTCTATGCGTAAGTTGGTTTACCTCGATGCCTCTGAAACCAGTATTAGCGATTTGCAACCGGTAGCAAGTACGGCCAGCGTTACCTGGCTCAACCTGGAAAATACTCCGGTAATAAACCTAGCACCGCTACAGGCACTGGTTAATCTGGAAACCCTCGTCATTAATAATACTCCTGTTGAGAACCTCGAGGCATTAAATGGTTTGCCTAAACTGCAAAAAGTATACTGCGATAATACGCCGATTAAGAAACCTGAAGCTAACCGCTTTATGGCAATTAACCCCCAAGTGCTGGTTATTTATGCCTCCGAGCAGATGCTAGACTGGTGGCAAGCCCTAGCCCCTGAGTGGCAAGAGATTTTTGGGAAATATGTGTCGTTAGAAACGGTTAATAAAGAAAATTTGGCTCAAGTGGCTAACTTGGCGGAGATAGACATTAGTGACCATCCTTCGGTGCAAACGTTGGAACCGCTGGCAGCCCTAACCAACCTCAAAATATTGCGCTGCCAAAATACTAATATTCGCGACCTAACGCCACTGGAAGGGATGGTGAACCTGGAGCAACTAAACTTGGCAGGTACTGAAGTGGATAGTATTGGAGCGCTGAGCAGTGCCCGTAATCTTAAGATACTGAATTTTGACCAAACCCAAGTTCGCAGTCTTTCGCCACTTAATAGCATCTCGGGTATCCAGCGGCTTAGTTGCGAAAACACTCCTATTGAGCCGGATACAATCCGGCAGTTTATTCGGGAGCATCCCAAAACCATCGTTATTTATAAAACTGAGCAACTGAGTTTGTGGTGGAACGCACTCTCTCCGGCTTGGAAAAAAGAATTGAAGGAACAAGTAGTGGTAGGCGATATTCCTGACCGAGAGCAACTACACGAATTGGCGTTCTTGAGTTCACTGACAATTGAAGATAATAGCCGAATTAACTCCCTGGCACCGCTAAGCGAATTTGTTCGGTTAACTGAGCTAACGCTTACGGGTACCCGGGTGGCTGACTTGTCGCCTTTGAGTGATATGCAAACCCTTCGGGCGTTAATCTGCGCTCGTAATCCTATTCGTAGCTTAGAACCACTTTCTTCCCTGACTGACCTGGTTTATCTCGACTTTCAGAACACCCCGGTAGAAGATTTGCGCCCAGTGCGGGATATGATATCATTAGAAACACTGAAATGTTCGGGCACTCAGGTAGACAAGCTGAAACACCTCTCTTCCCTAATTAACTTGCGACAGTTGGAGTGCTATAATACCGATGTGAAGAAACTGAAGCATCTTCGTGACTTGAACCAGCTAGAGATGCTACGTTGCTACAATACTCGGATTTCGGAACGAGAGGTGAGAAAGTTTCGTCAGGCCCACCCCGACTGTGAGGTAGTATATTACTAGCCTTAAAAGAGAAGAACCCATTCTAGCTATTCCGTTTTACCTAGGGTATGTGTTAATATTGCTCCTTCTTTAGCCCTGGTACCATCCTAAGAAGGGCTGTATTGCTAGCATCAACGTGTTTATTACATCTTTTCTTCTCTAGGTATATTCGTTCTACCACCTTCTATTCACCCCATTAGCTGTTTATCGGCTGTAAATTTTGCAGTGTTAGCATAGAACTTACAATATATTAATTTGTATTAATAATATATTATATTGCATAATATCAACAAACTAAAATTGCAATGAAGAAATTAGATTTTTGGCTCCTTTCGTTCACTATAGGAGTAGTCACATTCACTACAGCGTGTGAAGAACCCACTCTTGAAGAGATGAATTCAGGTGTTTCCTCGGATACAACATCTGTTGGAGAGGAGGAGAGAGTAGTAAATGACTCAGTATCCACTAAAACGGGGTTATTGGCCTATTATCCATTCAATGGAAATACGAATGATGAGAGTGGTAACAACCACCACGCTACGGCTACTGGAGGTGAGTTTGCTACAGATCGTTCGGGTAACACCAACAAGGCTTTCCGTCTCACCAGCAAAAGCGATGCACTCGATATCGATGACATCGCTAATGAACAACTTTCGGTATCTATGTGGTACTATTATGAAGGGACCGAAAGCTTTTGGAACACGTTGTTGTACGGCAATAATAGTCGTCATCACCTGTTAGTGAGTCATTCAGACAACCATGGCAGCAAAGGGGAGATTGGTACGTATGCCCCGGGTTTCCAGCAGTCAGATTATGTGCTGAAAGAGAAGCAGTGGTATCATATCGTACTAGTCAAAGATGGTAGCCAGACTAAACTGTATGTAGATAAGACCTTGGTAATGGAAACAACGGATTTCAGCAATGCTGACCATCCGTTAACAGTAATTGGTAACTTTGATGCTGGCAATGGTACTCAAGGCGCACTAGGTAAATTAGATGAAATCAGAATCTATGGTAAAGTACTTACCAGTAATGAGGTAGAGTATCTCTTTAGTAAATAACTAAAATCATAATTCTTGTTAAGGGGCTAGCTAATGCTTATTGGTTAGCCTTTTTATTTTATACTACTCAAATACCACCCATTAGGAATATTTTATAAAAGTATTGTTTTGCGAGTGTGCTTTCAAGAGCTTAGCCAAAAACTCTTTAGTTTATGAAGGTGTTATGGGAGACAATGATACCTAAACTTAATGAAGCTATTTTTTAAGGATACCTGGATGCTAATACGGGAAACTGCTCAGAAACTACAGGAACATGATCCGGTAGTATATGCAGCAGCTATTGCTTTTTTCACGGTTTTCTCTCTACCCTCAGTCCTTATTATTATTGCTCAGACGCTGGGTACTATTTTAGATGAAGAACTAGTGCGAAACCAGTTGGCTGACCAGGTTTCAGGGTTGATTGGCGCAGCCAGTACCGAAGAGGTTATCAAAATTATTCAGAACCGAGGTTGGAATACGTCTAACCTCTTCGTCAATATTCTAAGTATTATTTTTCTCCTGATAAGTGCTACGGTTATCTTCGGGTTTGTGCAGAAGGCACTAGATACCATCTGGGGAGTAAAGCCAAAGCCTAAGAAGGGGGTTATTAAATTCCTACGTGACCGACTGCTATCCTTCTCACTCATCGTCATCTTGGGTTTTCTTTTATTGGTATCATTAATTATTGATGCTTTAACATCTATCTTCCGCGATTTTCTTAATTCAGTTTTCATCAATGAATTTACAGTATACATCATTCAGGTAGCGAGTGGTATTGCATCACTAATGATTGTTTCTTTGATCTTCGCACTGATTTTTAAGTTTCTGCCTGATGCCAAGGTTCGTTGGAAAGACGTTAGCGTAGGTGCGCTAGTAACGGGTATCTTATTTACTATTGGCAAGTTTCTGATCGGTCTGCTACTGGCCAATACCCGCGTAGCCTCAACCTACGGTGCTGCCGGTTCGTTGGCGGGTATTTTAATTTGGGTATTTTACTCTTCGCTGCTATTACTGGTAGGGGCCATGTTTACTCGGGTATACGCCGCCAAGTTGGGCGAGCGAATTACTCCTAAAAAACATTCGGTACGGGTGGTGACCAAGGAAGTAGAAATGGGTGATTAACTACCTGCTCGGAGGCAGTTGCTTGAGGGAAATCGCCAAGAATTCTACTGAAAGTAAGAGCATTACTTAGTTTCTGTAGCATTGCTATTCCAAATATCGTGGGTGGTCTTCCAGCTACGTTAGGCTGGCGGCGAAGAATATTCAAATATTTAGACGTAGAAGTAGTCGGCTTACCACCCTCGTTCGGAGTCAGAGTCACAGTAGCCTCACCTCGTCCGTAGGCTAAATCTCCTTCAATTGAGACTTCCTCGTAATGGCTTTTCAGTACCGGTTGGTATTGATCAAAAATAGCTTGGTAGTATGCTTGCACTGAATCCCGCCCGACCATTACTGATTTACCGGGAGCCATCAGAAGAGCATCACTGGTAAAATACTTAGCAATGCCCGCCGCATCACTTTGGTTGAAAGCTTCAGCTCGGGCAGCACTCACTTGGGTAATGGCTTGCTCGTCGTTGGTGGCAGTGGTTAACGGTACTTCTTCAGGTTGAGATGTGCAATTGACCAATAGCAAGAAAAGAGATACATAGGTTCTAATAGCAAGCATTTGCTATGATTTAATAGTTCTACCAAATTTCACTGTGAGTTCTGGCAAGTTGTGGTCGGCAACTTACGTGTATGTTCTTTTCCCACTCTATTCTAGGTGATTTTAGGATACTCCCACGGATCGCGGTACTTGCGTTGCAATAGGGCATTGGCCTCGGGGTCATTTGGAATTACTCCTTTATCATCATCCCAGGTAACGCTTCGCCCTAGCTGGTGAGACAACATTCCTAACAAACTCATATTGGTAGAACGGTGGCCGATTTCAATATCACAAACCGGAAGCTTATCACTCTCAATAGACGATAGGAAGTCAGTCCACAGCTCTTTAATATTCTGTTTATCTGGGTCGCGCAACTGCGGTTCAACGTGAATAATTTCACCGCCTTTTTTGCTGGGGTAAAACGTCCAACCGTCCAACCAACCCATATGGAAGGTGCCCTCAGTTCCGTAGAAGTAGCAACCGATATTGTGTTTCTCAGCTTGGTTGGCCGCGTACTGCCGATGTTCCCAAACGGCAGTAAAGTCTTCAAACTCATAGTTCACTACCTGTGTATCGGGGGCAGTGGTACTGTCTTCTCTGATATGGCGAGCCGCCACCGAATGCACTGATTTAGGTGCTTTCTCCTCCGTCCACCACAAAACCTGATCCAGCCAATGGATACCCCAGTCGCCGATCTGCCCGTTGGCAAACTCCAGAAAATGTCGAAATCCCTTAGGGTGAATGCGTTCATTGTAGGGAACTAACGCAGCGGGGCCGCACCACATATCCCAATCTAAACCAGCCGGAGGTTCAGAATTAGGCGTAATCTCTCCAGCTCCTCCAGGATAGTGGACGAAAGCCCGTACCATTCCAATTTTTCCGGCTCGCCCCGACTTCAAAAATTCCATTCCAGAAATGTTATGAGGCGAAACCCGACGATGAGTACCTACCTGCACCATACGATTGTTGGCCCGAGCCGCCTGCACCATTGCCTTGCCTTCGTTAACAGTATGCCCGATAGGTTTTTCTACGTACACGTGCGCCCCGGCTTCTACTGCCGCAATGGTTTGCAGCGGGTGCCAGTGATCGGGGGTAGCTACAATAACGATCTCGGGCTTCTCAGCCGCCAGTAACTCTCGGTAGTCGGTATAACGCTTAGGGCGATCACTGGTAAGTTTTCCTGTTTCTTCCATAGCCTGATCGAGCTGGCGTTGATCTACATCGCAAAGAGCAACCACTTTAGATCGGTCAGCCGCGATGGCTTCGCGAAGAATATTCATGCCCCACCAACCACTACCAATTAGGGCGGTGGTATACTTTTTATTTTGGGAAGGAGAAGGTAAAGAGAAAGGCGAATAAGCCAAACTAGCTCCGGCGGTAGCCCCCGCACTAGATTTAATAAAGTCTCGTCGATTCATCCAGAATGTAGGTTGTGTATGGTTTATGACGAAGATACACAGGATTTTTGCAAAATGAAAAGTACTTTGCCCAAGGCGTAAGAAGCAAGATTACTGACTTTAGGCTATCGTTAAATGCGTGCTCTTACAAAAGCAAAATTTGACTGCCTTACTTCAAAAAGGTATAAAAAGTTACAAGGTAAGAACAGACTTTTGATAACAATGTATAAGTGAATTTAACCTTTCACCTTTGAATACTAGTTTTAGTAATCCTAAAACGTTATTAGACTGCAACATTGATGACCCCTTCAGAGAAATCGAGAAAGCTCATTGACTTACACCGAATCAAGGATAAAGTTGTGGCTTTAGTAGCTATTTCTGTATTAGTACTTATTGTCACATCGGTTACCCAATACTTTCTTGGTAAGAGCACCCAGCGCGTACTAAACACCATACAAACGCTCCGGATTCAGGTACCTATCGCTACATCGGAAATTATCAGTGGTGCCAATCGAGTAGCCGCATCGCAAAGAGCTTATCTGATGACGGGCAAAAATGATTTTAAAGAAGAAAGAAAAGCTGTATGGAAAGAACAGATAGAGCCTGCTGTGGAGAATCTATCTGAACTTCGGGAGCTAATGCAAGTAGAGGAACACCAACAAGCGGTTGACCAAGCGATAATAATAATTGACCAATACAACACAATACAGGAAGGAATAGACAAGTTTTTTGAGAGTCGTTTGAAGGGAATTAGTGCGGCTTCTATGATTAATGCAGATATTCCCCTAGAAGATGTTCAGCGAAAGATAGCCGAACGTGAGCAATTGGTTGACCAACTGAATGAGCTTATTGTTACGAAAGCGTCGCCAGCCAGGAAAGCACTCAGAAACTACCTGATGCCCTTGAAAAAGGCGCAAGAAGAGCTACTACGAAAAGATAATATCAGTGCAACGCGGAACATTGACCAATCTAATCTTATTGTTACACTGGTAGCCATTGTGGCCAATATTTTAGTGATTATTGTGGCGACTACCTTAATACGAAGCTTACGAAGATCAATCGCTCAGCCTACCAATCTACTCAAGAAAATGGCCAAGGGAGAATTAAACGAAAATATAGAAGCCTCTCATGACGAACTTAATGAAGTTATTGATGCTTCCCGAATACTAAGCTCTAACTTGGAGCGGGCTAGCGAGTTTGCCGTTGAAATTGGTGAAGGTAACTTTGACCATGAGTTTACTCCCGCCAGTGAAAATGACTTACTAGGTAATTCGCTACTGCAAATGCGAAATAAGCTACAGCAGGTAGCCGAACAAGACCGCCAAACAAATTGGGTAACGAACGGACAGGCTCAACTGAGTGATATCTTACGAAGGGAGGCTAAGCACGAAGATGAGCTGCACGATGCTATTATTCAGTTCTTAGTAAAATACTTTAATGCTAACCAAGGTGTACTGTTTTTACTGGAAACAGAAGAGGATCAGGAAGTACTAAAACTTACGGCATCTTACGCCTACGGAAGAAAGAAATTTATACAGAGTAGTTTTTTACCCGGTGAGGGGCTAATTGGTCAAATATTTTTGGAGAAGGAAATTACGGTGATGAATGAGATACCTGAAGATCATGTCAGCATCACCTCGGGTTTAGGCCAATCTCCACCAAACTACATTGTTATCTGTCCGCTAATTAGCAACGATGTCTGCTACGGTGTATTTGAAATTGCTTCATTCTCA
Organism: Tunicatimonas pelagia; assembly: GCF_030506325.1. Taxonomy (NCBI): domain Bacteria; kingdom Pseudomonadati; phylum Bacteroidota; class Cytophagia; order Cytophagales; family Catalimonadaceae; genus Tunicatimonas; species Tunicatimonas pelagia. Next base: position 4,340,672 of record NZ_CP120683.1, read on the forward strand.
GCGTTTGAAGAGTACCGAATTGAGCTGCTGGCCAAACTAGGAGAGCAAATTGCCACTACGCTGTCGAAGGTTAAAATTAACAATCAAACTCGGCTTCTTTTAGAAGAAGCCCGGCAGCAAACCGAAGAGCTGCGGTCGCAAGAGGAGGAGATGCAACAAAACATGGAGGAGCTATCGGCTACCCAGGAAGAAATGACTCGAAAAGAAAAAGAATATCAGCAGATTATTCAGGAATTGAAAGATAAAATTACTCAACAAGAAGCCTAGACAGTCAGCAGGTTGTTTATCTACCCAAGCAACCAAGTGCTTATTTCTCTTGGTGCATGACTACCGTCATCTTTTTTGTTATTGTTGAGCCAAGTATGGTATCTTGGCCGAATGGAAGGTGAGATCAGTTTGCACGCAATGGCTGGCTTGTACGTGGTAGCCGGTATATTTCATTTCGTAAAGCCCAACATGTACGAAGCGGTAATTCCACCTTATTTGCCAAACCCCAGAGCATTGGTGCTGATTAGTGGTTTTTTTGAGATTGCTTTCGGGGTAGGATTACTGTTTGAAGAAACGAGAGAATTATCTGCCTGGGGCATTATGCTCATGTTGCTGGTCTTTCTTCCGGCTCACATTTACATGCTGCAATCTGAGAAATTTGGGAGCATTCCGGCTTGGGCACTTTGGCTGCGAATCCCGCTACAGTTTGTACTGATCTACTGGGCGTATCAGTTTGCCTAGTTACTCGCTTCGGAGGGAATCTACCGGATTAGCCCGGGCAGTTCGTATCGACTGATAGCCGACCGTTAGCCAAGCGATGAGTAAAGCGGCTATGCCTGCTAAAGCAAAAATTCCTACCGATAATTCTACTTGGTACTCGAAGTCTTGCAGCCATTGTCTCATCAGATAATAAGCGATTGGGCTGGCAATTACGAAACTAATGGTTACTAGTCGGGTGAAATCACTGGACAGAAGCCAAACTAAGTGAGTGATTGAAGCCCCCAGTACCTTACGCACGCCAATTTCTTTAGTACGTTGCTCGGCAGTGAAGGAAGCTAACCCCAATAATCCCAAACAAGAAATAAGAATAGCTAGCGTGGCAAAAATAGTAGATAGCTTGCCAATCGTTTCTTCTCGCTGATACGCTTCCTGAAAGGTTTGGTCTAAAAACTTATACTCAAACGGATAGGCTGGATTAATCGCTTCGGCAACTTTTTTCATACTAGCGAGTGCTTCGGCAGTTTTTCCGGTTTCGGTACGAACAAATATAAGATACGTATCATCTGGAGTTAAACGCATAATGAGTGGGTCAATCTGCTCGTGTAGTGAGGCCGCGTGGAAATCTTCTACTATGCCAATGATCTTCCCAGACTCATCCCACACAGTTAGGCCTTCACCTACCGGATTGACTAAACCCATAGCTCGGGCAGCCGCCTCGTTGATAACATAGTTCGTAGTATCCGTAGAAAAATCAGGGGAGAAATATCTGCCATCCTTAAGCCTCATACCCATGGTTGATACAAAATCGTATTCCGCGTTAACGATCATGAATTCCATATCATCATCTTGCTGCTTTCCTTCCCACTCAACATTTCCGGTAGAGCGACCTACGCTAAGCGGACTTTGGCTACTGGACGTTACTGCTGATATTCCGGGTTGCTGCATAAGCTGTTGTTTATAGGTTTCGTACTGATCGAGGAGAGCACCTTCCCGGTAGGTATAAATCACATTTTCTTTCTCTAAGCCCAAGTCTTTATTTAGGATGTAATTGACCTGCTCGTATACAATGATGGTTCCGATTACCAGCAAAATAGATACGGCAAATTGGAAGACTACCAAGCCCTTTCTAAAGAGTGCTGCTCCCTGACTCTTCTGTACGGTTCCCTTTAGCACTCGGGCGGGTTGAAAAGAGGACAGAAATAAAGCGGGATAACTTCCGGCCAGTAGTCCAGTGAATAGAATAATGCCCGCAGCCATGCTGAGTATGGTGGGGTCAAGATAATTGATGGTGATGCTTTTATCGGTGAGCTGATTGAAAAAAGGAAGTGATAGCTCTACCAGCAGCACAGCTAGCGAAAGAGCAAACAATACCACCAGGGTTGACTCGGTCATGAACTGACCGATCAATGAATTTTTATTGGCGCCAATGGCTTTGCGTACCCCAACTTCTTTCGCTCGCTGACCAGACCGAGCCGTTGCGAGGTTCATGAAATTGATACAGGCGATTATCAGCATAAATACGGCTACTACCGAGAAAATCCGCACATACGTAATTCGCCCACCTATCAGGTGTCCGTTCTCGTACTTGCTGTACAAGTGGCGGTCAGCGTAGGGCTTAAGAAAGACATCAGCATCATCGTATGTCTGACGTTCATCGACTATATCTTTGATTTTACTATTCAGTTGGGTAATGTCAGTTTGGGCAGCGACCAGCACAAACAAACGAAGACCATTGCTACCCCAATCTTCTACCCAACTATTATCGCGGATAAATCGCTTCATCGGTCGCACAAAGTCAAAGTCAATGGAGGATTGCTTCGGTATATCGCGAAACACTCCGCTCACTCGCAAATCTTCCCGATCTTCAAAGCGAAGAATTTTACCTACGGCACTCTGATCGCCGAAATATTTCTGCGCCATTGTTTCCGATATCACAATAGCATTCATTTCGTTAAGCACCGTAGCCGGGTCGCCCTCCGTAAGCGGATAAGAAAATATCTCAAAGAAATCTTCTCCCACGTAGTTGCCCTGCTCACGGTAGCTATTTTCATCGTAAGCAAGTAATGACTCTTCTTCCCAAGAGATTAATTCCGCTGCTTTAATCTCCGGAAATTCGTCTTCTAATGCTTGCGCCAGCGGTTTAGGAGTTGTCTGGTAAGTAAGGGTTGGACCACTGGCGTAATGCACATTTCGCAATACCTGATACAACCTTTGCCCGTTAGCATGAAAACGATCTATCTGGTATTCGCTCTGAACCCATAGAAAAATGAGGAAGCTGCTGGCAAGCCCGATGGCTAAGCCTAGAATATTGATGAAAGTATAGTTTTTTTTCTTAGCAAAACTACGGAGTGCGGTCAGGAGGTAATTACGAAGCATAACGAGTAATGGCTAATGAGTGATGATTAATGGATAATGAGCGATGCTTCTTCATCAGTCATTAATCATAGCTAAGAAAAAGCTATGCCAATGTCCAGAAGAAAGCTACAACCATGTTTAGCCATTTTTTAGCTGTTCAGATGCGGACATTTTTGTACGAGGGCGAACATAGCGAAGCTACAATATGTCTTTCTCAGTTTTAAACTTTACCGCTCGCACCATTTCAGCTTTACCGGGAGGGCCTGGTAATGTTTCTACCTGCAAACTTAGCGACTTTAGGTCACGCTTTAATTGCCCCTTCGCTGAGTAGGTAACCCATATTCCCTCGGAGGATAATAAATTGGTAACTTTCTCAATAATAGGTTTTTCCCAGAGTTCAGGCTGTTTATTGGGAGCAAATGCGTCGAAGTAGATGAGATCATAATGCCCACTAAATTTGACACTTTGCAATTCAATCGGCCACTTTTCCAGGGAAAAGTTACTAGTTAGTGCAACCATTTGGTTTTCATCAGCCTGGTGAATTGCTTTGAAATACGCTTGCTGCTTTTGCGGTTCAGATTGAATATAATTGAGTTGCTGAAGAATTTCTTCCGCAATCGGATAAGGTTCTAGTGTAGTGTACTGAAACTGAATATGAGGAAGTTTATCGGCCTCCAGCATCGTGAGCCAAGCATTCAGACCCGTTCCTAATCCAATCTCTAATATTTTTATGGCCGTGTCGGACGGATGCAATTCCAACCAATGCTGTAACCCATGCTGAATAAACACGTGCTTGGACTCGCGTAACGCTCCGTGCCGAGAGTGGTAAGTTTCGTCTAAGTTGGTGTTGAGCAGGGTATAAGAGCCATCTCCCGTCTCGAGAATCTGAAGAGCAGACATACGATAGAAATTATGGTTGTTTCTCCTAACTTAACTAGGGCGAAGGACAAGAGTTAACAAAATAGCATGAGGCTCTAAATAGAAAGCCACCCTAGCGAGGCCAACGTGGCTAATCTGAATGATTTAGCATATTTGGACTAGCCAAGTGCGTCTGCTCCGGCTACAATCTCCAGAATTTCTTTGGTAATGGCGGCTTGGCGCGTACGGTTGTAGGTAAGTCGCAAATCTTTCAGCAGCTCTCCGGCATTTTCGGTGGCCTGATCCATGGCAGTCATGCGGGCACCCTGCTCAGCCGCGTTCGACTCGAGCATCGCCTTGTAAAACTGCACTTTCAAAGACTGCGGAATTAATTCTTCTACAATAAACGTTTCCGAAGGCTCGTAGATGTAATCAATATTACTCGCCTGATCTTCGTCGTTCGTATCTTCAATCGGCAGAAACTGCTCAAAAGTAGGAATTTGAGTAGCTACATTTTTGAACTGATTGTACACCAAGATCACCTTATCCACCTCACCTTCTTGGTAAAGCTTCATCACATACTCAGCAGCATGACGAGCATTCTCGAAGGTAGATGCAGAAAATAGATCTTTATAGTCATTAATAATAGTGTAGCCCCGGCGTTTATAGTAATCGAATGATTTCTGTCCAATTGTCATAACCGATAAACGCTCATTACGCTCGTAAAACTCGTACTCAGCAGCAATAAACTGCCGAGTGTTCCGAAAAAGGTTCGCATTGAAAGCTCCGCAAAGTCCCCGATCTGATGAGAAGGTAACCAACAATACATTTTTCACGTCGCGCGGTTGAGCGTACTCGCTCACGTTTTCTTCACTTAAATTAGAAGAAACATTGGCTAACAGTTGCGTTAGCTTCTGAGCGTACGGACGCATTTGTAACAAACGGTCTTGCGACTTTCTAAGCTTAGATGCCGCTACCATTTTCATGGCTTTGGTAATCTGCTGAGTAGATTTAACCGTTGCAATCCGGTTTTTAACTTCTTTTAAACTAGCCATTTTTTCTCAATTAGCAGAGAATAATGAACAATGTGCAATTGACTAAAATAACGGCAAGAGTTACGACCGTTAAATTGTTCATTGCACATTGCTAATTGTTCATTGTTGTTTGTAGTTCTTCGCTAGATCGGAGGCAACTTTTTTAATGGTTGCTTGCTGCTCTTCTCCCCACTTGCCCGAACGGATAGCATCTAGCGTATCTTTATGCTGAGCGTTCATGTACGACAAAAACTCTTTCTCAAAGTCTTTCGCTTTATCAATCGGCACTTTATCTAATAAGCCGCTGGTAGAGGCGTAAATAATGGCTACCTGATCTTCTACTGATACCGGAGCATACTGAGGTTGTTTCAGAATTTCTTGGTTACGTTGCCCTCGGTCAATGGTAAGCTGAGTAGCAGCGTCCAGGTCAGAACCAAATTTAGCAAATGCTTCCAACTCCCGGAATTGCGCTTGATCCAGTTTAAGTGTTCCCGCTACTTTCTTCATCGGCTTAATCTGTGCTGAGCCACCTACTCGCGATACCGAGATACCTACGTTAATTGCGGGGCGAATTCCCGAGTTAAATAGGTTAGTTTCCAGGAATATCTGCCCATCGGTAATAGAAATTACATTCGTTGGAATGTAGGCTGAAACGTCGCTAGCTTGGGTTTCAATAATGGGTAGTGCTGTTAATGACCCTCCCCCCTTCACCATCGGTTTGATGGCATCGGGCAAGTCATTCATTTGGGCTACGATTTCACCGTTATCGTTTAGCTTAGCTGCGCGCTCTAACAAGCGAGAGTGCAGGTAAAATACATCTCCGGGGTACGCTTCTCGCCCGGGAGGACGACGTAACAATAGTGATACTTCGCGGTAAGCTACCGCCTGCTTAGAAAGGTCGTCATACACTACCAGTGCCGGACGTCCGGTATCGCGGAAGTACTCCCCAATAACTGCTCCGGTGAAAGGAGCAAAAAACTGCATTGGAGCCGGATCAGAAGCAGTAGCCGCCACTACGGTAGTATAGTCCATCGCTCCATTTTTCTCTAGTGCAGCTACTACCCCAGCTATGGTAGAAGCTTTTTGTCCGCAGGCTACGTAGATACAATACACCGGCTCGCCCTTTTCGTAGAATTCCCGCTGGTTGATAATTGTGTCAATTACTACGGCCGTTTTCCCAGTTTGGCGGTCGCCAATTACCAGCTCTCGCTGTCCGCGACCAATCGGAATCATTGCATCAATAGATTTGATACCGGTTTGAAGAGGCTCACTTACTGGTTGGCGATAAATTACGCCGGGTGCCCGACGTTCTAGCGGAAGTTCAATTACCTCGCCTTGAATAGGACCTTTCCCGTCAATCGGTTCGCCTAGGGTGTTCACCACCCGGCCAACCAGGCCTTCACCTACTTTGATGGAAGCAATACGACCGGTACGGCGTACTGAATCGCCTTCTTTAATATCATCTTGCTCCCCTAAAAGTACGGCACCTACGTTATCTTCTTCCAAGTTAAGTACCAGAGCGTTCAGTCCGTTTTCAAATTCCAGCAATTCACCCGATTGAGCGTGGGTAAGTCCGTAAATTCGGGCTACCCCGTCACCAATCTGAAGGACGGTGCCTACTTCTTCAAGCTCGGCCTCGGTTTTAAAGTTAGATAGTTGTTCGCGTAGTATTGCGGAAACCTCGTCGGGTCTTACTTCTGCCATATTCTTGAATGGTTAAGGGTAAAGGGTTGAGGATAGAAGATGTACGGTAGAAGGTTATTACATTCTATACCTTCCACCCTATACCTTTTACCCTTCACCTTTCGTTTGTATTTGTTAAAATCCTTTTATGTAACTTTCGTCGGTAAATTCGTATTGTAGTGCTTTGAGCTTAGACTTTACTGAGTTGTCCATCATCCGATCACCAATTTGCAGTACGAAACCTCCGATCAAATCAGCATCAACTTTTTCGGTTAAATCTACTTGGTGTCCGGTGCGTTCTTTAATACTACTGATTAGCTTTTGTCGCAAATCAGGGGTAAGCGGAACCGATGAAGTCACCGTAACTTCGTCGATGTTTTTGTAATGATGGTACTGATGGATAAACTCATCAGCCAATGACGGTAAAATAGCTTCCCGGTTTTTGCGCGTAATGATATCGAAAATGGCTAGTGTTGCCTGATTTACCTTGCCATCAAAGATCTTGTAAAGTATTGCTTTTTTCTTTTCATGATTAATGATAGGGTTCTTTAGCATTAGCTGAAAATCGCGGTTAGATTGACACGTTTGAGCAAAGAGCTGCATATCTTGGTAGATTTCCTCCAAGGCATCTCGCTCAATGGCCAGTTCTATTAATGATTTAGCGTAACGCGACGCTACCCGAGAATCTGTCATAAGTAATAATCAAATAAATACTTGCGTTTAGTTTTCGTTAAGATCGTTCACCAACTTATCAATGTACGATTTCTGAGCGGTTTCACCCTGCAAGTTTTCCCGAAGAATCTTTTCAGCAATTTGCACCGACAGAGCAGCCACTTGCTGTTTCACATCAGCCAGTGCCGCCTTTTTCTGACTTTCTATCTCTAAACTAGCATCTTCCACCATGCGCTTTCGCTCCTTTTCTCCCTCTTCCCGAGCGGTGTCCTTAATTTTGTTGGCTGCTGAAGTAGCCTCCTTCAGCATAGTTTCTCGCTCTTTGCGAGCCTCGGCTAGTAGCTGTTCGTTGCTAGCTTGTAGCTGCTTCATTTCTTCTTTGGCTTTTTCGGCCGATAGCAGTGCCTCTTCAATAGAAGATTCTCGCTCGTTTAAGGCATTTAGTATAGGCTTCCAGGCGAATTTGCCCAGAATAAACAGCACTGCCAGAAAAATAAGCAGTTGCCAGATAATGAGTCCCGAAGCAGGTGATATTAAATCCATAGTATTGTTTTATTTTGATACTGACAGAGACACAAAATCTTGTGTCTCAACAGAAATTTTAAAGAACCCGAAGCCGCCTAACGCGGTCTTCGGGTGTCCATTCATTTAAGCAGTCGCAATGATTAGGCAGATAATTACCCCAAAGAGGGCAACCCCTTCAATTAGGGCAGCGGCGATAATCATAGCAGTTTGGATACGGCCAGTGGCTTCCGGCTGACGGGCAATTGCTTCCATGGCAGAGCCACCGATGCGACCAATACCCAGACCCGCGCCTAACGCAACGATTCCGGCACCGATACCAGCACCCATCAAACCATAACCTGCGGCAGCTTCCGCTGCTTGTAGTAAAAGAGCTAACAACATAGTGTTAAACATTTATATGAATTGAACAAAATTTTAAACCATGGCTGAGTCTTGCTGCATTTCGGGCATCTTCTCATCATGTTCGTGCTCGTGATCATGTTCCTCCACTGCCCCGCCAAAGTAAATGGCGGAAAGCAGCGTGAATACATACGCCTGTAAGAACGCCACCAACAACTCTAAGAAAGTCATGATAGTACCGAAAATCACACTCACCGGACCTAACGCAACACTTTTGAAAATAAAAACTAGACCAATCAAACTCAGAATAATAATGTGGCCCGCCGTAATATTAGCAAACAAACGAACCATTAGGGAGAATGGCTTGGTAAATAGACCAACAATCTCAATAGGAATCATAATCGGCAATAGCCACCAGGGTACCCCTGGGGTAGCAACAATGTGTTTCCAGTATCCTTTATTTCCATTGAACTGGGTAATTAAAAAGGTGATAAATGCCAACACAAATGTTACTGCAATATTTCCGGTCACATTAGCTGCACCAGGTAGTAATCCTAGTAGATTATTGATCAGAATAAAGAAGAAAACGGTTAGCAAGTAGGGCATAAACCGTTTGTATTTTTTTTCGCCAATCAGGGGGCGGGCAATATCATCGCGCACAAACAGAATAATAGGTTCTAGCAGCGATTGCAATCCTTTGGGCGGAGTACGCGGATCGCTTTTGTACCGCTTCGCAATCGATAGAAAGATAATGAGCATCACTGCCACGCTAATAAACATGGCAAATACGTTCTTGGTGATAGAGAAATCGTAGAAGGTGCGCCCTTCGTCTACCGCTTCTAGGTGCCCACCATCATCAGTTAGCATGTAGCCATTGTAAGGCGCGTAGTTATGGTCTTCATCTAAAAACTTAGAAGACATAAATACTTCCAACCCCCGATCGGGAGAGTAAAGAATGAGTGGTAGTGGCAGCGTAACGTGGGTATGCCCAATAGTAATAAAGTGCCACTCATAGGCATCTTTTACGTGGTGGAAGATGAACTCAGTAGACCCTTCGGTTTCCGGGTCGGCTTCTCCATCAGCTGCCCAAGTGGGTGAAGTAGAGAGTATAGTAAGTAAAAAAGTAAAAAGTACGGCTGTGATTGTGCGGTTACTGGCTTTCCCCATGTTGATCGGTATCCTTTTCCAAATGCGCGCGCAAGTTAGTCAACAAACCATAGATTTCAAACCCCAGAAAGGCTAAATACAAAACGGCAAAATTGATAACAAACGTAATTCGGTGAGGTACGTCTTGCATAAGCGCAAAAAATATGATTGCGACGCTAATAAGCAGGCGAAAAACGGTGGTAGCCAGATAGGTGAGAATCATTTGCTGCTGATCTTTTTGCAGGGATCGAAGCGTGACTAAGGAAGCTAGCCCGTTTATAATTAAAAAGAAAGGAACCCAATAAATGGCGGTTGGGTGAAGGTAAGGAACTTGAAGGTGCTGTAGTACAAAAATGATAACAGCGAGTGCAAGAGCAAGCACTACCAGTTGGGTTAGGTGAGAACGAGGCATCGGAAATTATTCGTTTTTCGGCAAGCCGCGGATTAGCGCGTAAAGCGAGGCAGCAAACGCCAGTAGGCCAAAGACCACTACAAAAATAGGAAAGCGATTATCTAATGAATCATCCAGGCGCATTCCACCCCAAACGGCTAGCCCCATTACGGCAATCATCTGAAAGGCCAGCCCTGAGTACTTAACGTACGCGCTAAATTGTGCGTGATTGGGCTTCTTCTTCTGATTCGGGTTCGGCGTATTCGTCGTCGGTGGTTGTTTCGGGTTCATCGGTATAGGAAAGGTCGCTGTCGCTCACCGAAACTCCCATGCGGCACGAACCGTTGAAGGTAGCTCCAGCTTCTACAATTAGTTTATTAGTGGTAATATCACCGTGAATAACGGCGGTAGGCTTCAATGTAAGAAGTTCGCCCACTTCAATCGATCCTTGAATTTCTCCGGCAATAATAGCATTTTCAGCCATTACCTTGCCTTCTACGTAGGAAGATGACCCCAAAGCCACTTTCGCCTGGCAATTCACGTTTCCTTTCACTTCGCCTTCCACACTAATGTTGCCAGAGGTGACAATATCTCCTTGAATGGTAGTGCCTTTACCAATATTACTGGTGCTGCTTGAATCTTCCATCCGGGGTTTTTTATCTTGATTATTGTTAAACATATTGGGTTGAAAGTTTAAAATGATACAAATTCTTCAGGGTTCATGGGATTTCCGTTGTACCACAACTCGAAGTGCAGGTGAGGTCCGGTAGTTAGTTCGCCTGTGTTTCCAATAATAGCTACCACATCACCCGCACTCACAAAATCGCCCGTTTTCTTCAGCAGGCTTGAGTTATGTTTATATACGGATATCACATTACTTCGGTGCTGTACGGCAATTACATAACCAGCGTCTTGCGTCCACGAAGCCATAATCACGGTGCCATCGGCAACACTTTTAATCGGCTCATTCTTCTTAGATACTACATCTACCCCGTAGTGCCCAATTTTAGGATTGTACGGTGCCGAAATAATTCCCCCCAAGGGTGAAAAGAAGAACAACTCATCCAACTGACTAGAAGGAGCTAACGAAGCCGAAGTTAGCATTTCTACGCCACTTTCTTCAAACTCTTCCCTAAATTCAGTATCAATCTTCGAAGGTTGAAGGTCACCCTCGGCCTGATCATTCACTGCGTTGCCATCTACCGAGCGATCATCTATACTCGCTAAATACGCATTTTCTGTTTCTAACGTACTATCGCCGCTCACAATATACTGAAACGAATTAAAAAACTGATTACTTTGCGCCACTACTTGCTCTAAAGAATCTACTGCCAGGGAAAGTTCAATCAGCTTACGATTTGCTTCGGCCTGAGCATAGCGAGGATCAAACCACTGTTTTAATAATGTGTTCACCAGAAAAAGACTGATAATAAAAATTATCATGCAGATAGATACAATGAACATTGTTAACTTGGCGTAAGTAAAGGTGAGAGTGGTTTTTTCGGCAAAATCCTCCTCATTCCGAACAATTACCAAGTATCGGTTCGTTAAGCGGCTAACAAATGTCTTTTTCGATTTCAAAGTATTATCATTATTTATCCAATTATCTGGCAGGTTTTGCTCGCGGCAAGCAGTTATAGCCAAGCTATACGAACAAATCTAACCATTTAGCAAAGAATACATAAATTGCACACCTTCAACACTGAGCTATAGTCCGTTAGCTTTATTTTAAATCTAAATATTATTCCATTGAAGGTAAAAGAATTTGGAAAATATTACATTCTAATTTGGTTGCTGGCTCTTTTGGCTGGTTCGGGCTGCGCCCCGGAAGCCACCGGACTGGTTTCCAGTGTATACCATAATACTACAGCCCGGTATAATGCCTACTTTTATGCTCGGCTGCAAATGGAAGAAATTCAGCAAGCAATTGCCGATAATGAAGAGGTTAACTACAACAAAACCCTTAGAATATTTCCTGAGCCAGATACCAATCTGATTAATGGATTGAGCGAGCAGCTCGATGATTGTATTAAAAAAGCGTCTGTCGCTATTGAGCGACATCCTAACAGCCGCTGGGCCGACGATTCTTATATTCTGGTAGGGCAAAGTCGGTCCATCAATCAGAACTACGGCGATGCGATCAAAACCTTCAAATTTGTTAACACCCACAGCGAAGATGATGAGGCTCGCCACCGGGCGTTAATTGCACTTATGCGAACCTTTATTGAAGCCGATGAGCAAAATAACGCGGTTGCGGTATCGGATTATTTACGTAAAGAAAAACTTAATCGTACGAATAAGATACAGTTTTATCTGACCCGGGCGTACCTGGCTCAGTTAAACGAAGATTATAATGCGATGGTAGGCAATTTGCTGCTAGCCTCTCCTCTTATGAAGAATACCGAAGGTCGAGCCAAGATATTTTTTATTCTCGGTCAGCTCTACCAAGAGTTGGGCTTTGATGCTCAAGCGTACCAAAACTACCAAGAGGTGCTGAAGAGTAATCCCGAATACGAGCTGTTCTTCTACGCCCGCCTGAACATGGCTCAGGTGTACGATCTTTCGAAAGAAAGTGATACTAAGAAGATTCGTAAGTACTTCGTCAAACTGCTGAAAGACCAAAAAAACGTAGAGTACCGCGACAAAATTTACTACGAAATGGCTCAGTTTGAGCAGAAGCAAGACGATCTGGAACTAGCCATTGAGTACTATAACGAATCAGTGCAAGCCAGCGTGAGCAATAATCGGCAAAAGGCGTATAGCTACTGGGAGCTAGGCAAAATTTACTACGACGAATACGCCAAGTACGAACTGGCCAAAGCCTACTACGATAGCACCATTGCCGTACTACCGCAGGATGAACCTCAATACGAAGCTATTGCGGCTCGCCAGCAAATTCTGACTAATTTTGTGGAGCAACTCACCATTATTAAAGTACAAGACAGCTTATTGGCACTAGCTGAGATGGATACGCTGGAGCTCAGTGCTTATTTGGATGAAGTGCTCGCTGAACGACAACAGCAGCAACAAGCTGAAGAGCGACTGGCTAACCGCCAAGCTCGGCGACAACGAGCAATTTCTCAGTTTGGGGCGGCGCCCAATCCGTTCGATACGGCTTCAGGCGAAGAGGCAGCATCGGCGGCGGTAGGTGAAAATTGGTACTTCTATAGCCCGGCGGCGATTAGTCAGGGGCAAACCGCGTTTGTTCGTAAGTGGGGCAACCGGCAGCTAGAAGATAACTGGCGTCGATCTAATAAAACTATTGAAGAAAATTTTGCGGCTAATGACGAAGAACGCATCGAGGTAGCCGACCCGGTGTTAGGTGACCCTTCGGCTGAAATAGCTGATGCCGCCGGCGAAAAACAGGCACTATACGCCGATATTCCGTTTACCGAAGAGCAGAAACAGGTCGCTTTTAAGCAAATTGACGATGCTTACTTTAAACTGGGTGGCATTTACAACTTTGACTTGGAAGAGAAAGCCAACGCTATTGAGACGTTTGAAACTTTGCTTTCCCGCTTCCCGGCTTCTGAGCACGAACCGGAGGTGCTGTACCAATTATATTTGCTGTACCAAGAGCAAGGCGATGATGCCACTGCTACCCGCTACAAAAATCAGCTACTCACCGATTTTCCCGACAGTATTTTTGCGAAGGTTATTCGCAACCCCAATTACCGGGAAGAAAGCAATTTAGCCAGTGCCCAGCTTCAGAAAATTTACGAAGAGGCATATCGGCTCTACCAAAAAGGAGCTTACCAACAAGCCGAACCGCTGGTGCAGTCTGCCTTACAAGAGTACGACGACAATGATTTTGTAGATAATATGGAACTGTTGCAAGTACTAATTTCAGGAAAACTTAGCAGTCAGTACGAGTATCAGTTTGCCTTACAAAATTTTATAGATGAACATCCCGAAAGTGAGGTGACTCCTTACGCTCAGGAATTACTTACCGCTGCCCAGGGCTTCGAAGAAAAATTAGTCGCCCAACAAGGAGCCAAGTTCATTCCTGCTTTTGATCAAAAGCACTCCTTTATTGTAGTGTATAATAGCAAGGGACGACTATCAACTGCGCTGCCAAAAGTAGTAGATGCATTTAATGCTGAGCACTTTGGGGAAGATCAACTTACTTCGGCCAATCTGATGCTGGAAGATGGACAAGTGATGATTATTGTGGAAGAATTTCCCGATCAGTCCACGGCTCAGCAATACTTCACGAAGTTTAATAGTGATGTATCGCCACTCAATAATATTCCCGAATCTAACCGCTATGACCGTAGTGATATTACCAGCAATTTTATCATTACTGAGGATAATCTGCCTATTTTGTACCGCACTAAGGATATAGAAAATTATCTTCGTTTTTTCGAAAAGCATTACACCTTCTAATCAACTCCATAATTTTTAAGAAATTTGTCTGATTTTTGTTCATCTCAAATACATAGCATTAAGGCTTAACCAACGTACCACCAAGAAATCAATTTTAATTAGCAGAAGCAGAAGATGGCTAGTACTCAAACCTCAAAGAAAGAAGTTGAGAAAAAAGATCGAACCCAACTGTACACTTGGCTTGTGCGTGGGGCTTGGTTTTCGTTTATATCTTTCTTCATTCTATTTCCCCTTTACATCTACACGGTAAGCATCGATTTTATGGGGCTGTACGGCGGGCTACCCAGTTGGTCAGCCCTGGAGAATCCTAAAAATGACGTTTCCTCCGAGCTCTACTCGGCCGATAATGTGCAACTAGGAAAATACTACCGCGAAAACCGTAGCCCGGTGACTTACGAGGAGTTATCACCCAATTTAGTAAATGCACTGGTGGCCACCGAAGATATTCGCTTCACCGAACATAGCGGTATCGATTTGCGAGGTATGGGTCGAGTTGCCTGGGGGGTATTTAAAAAGGCGATCACTTTTGGAGCCAGTAGCCTGGAAGGTGGAGGAAGTACACTGTCGCAGCAAACGGCTAAGAACCTATTTAAAACTCGGGGAGAAAATGAAGGCCCTCTAATGAAAATTCCCGGCTTAGGGATGCTCATCATCAAAACCAAAGAATGGATTTTGGCAGTGAAGCTGGAGCGGTACTATACCAAAAAAGAAATTCTGGCGATGTACCTTAACACCGCCCAATTTAGTGGCAGTTCTTACGGTATTAAAGTAGCGGCTAAAACTTTTTTTAACAAGCCTACTTACGATTTGGATGTAGAAGAGGCTGCCGTACTGGTTGGTATGCTAAAGGCTGCTACTTACTACAATCCGGCCCGAAACCCTAATAACTCTATGCGTCGACGCAATGTGGTGCTGAACCAAATGAGGAAGAATGGCTTTCTGGAACAAGAAGCGTACGATACGTTAACTCCTCAGCCCATTGTGCTCAATTATAAAGTGGAGAGCCATACCGAAGGTCCCGCTACGTACTTTCGGGCGGTAATTCGCCGTTGGCTGTACCGCTGGGCTGATGAGCATGGTTACGATCTGGATGAAGATGGATTGAAAATTTACACTACGCTAGATAGCCGGATGCAAGAGCATGCCGAAGAGGCAGTTAAAACGCATATGAGTTACCAGCAGAGTCTGTTCGAAAAACATTGGGGTAAAGAAAACCCCTGGCGAGACGAAAAAGGTAAAGAGATTAAAGGGTTTATTGATATGCTGGCCAAGCGCACCCATCGCTACAAAGGCCTAGAAAAGAGATACGGTAAAGATCACGATTCCATTAGCATTGTGATGAATACCCCGGTACCCACCACCTTGTTCACTTGGGAGAAAGAAGATTATCATCTGGATACCATCATCAGTCCAATTGATTCTATCAAGTATACCCAACGTTTTCTGCACGCCGGATTTATGTCAATGGACCCATACAGCGGACATATTAAAGCTTGGGTTGGTGGTATTAATTACGAGTACTTTAAGTACGACCACGTAAAGCAGGGAAAGCGCCAGCCTGGTTCCACTTTCAAGCCGTTTGTATACGCCGCAGCGGTCGACAATGGCTATTCACCCTGCTACGAAGTAGTAGATGCTCCAGTAACATTCAGTGTGTATACCAATGGGGAAGAAGATACCTGGACTCCGAAAAATGCTGATGGTCGCTATTCGGGAGATAAAATGACTATTCGGCGAGCCATGGCTCAGTCTATCAATTCGGTAACAGCGTTCGTAATGAAGCGACTCGGGCCAGAAACCGTAGTGAGTTACGCCAAGCGGATGGGGATTACCAGTAATATTGAAGCCGTGCCGAGTTTATCCCTAGGTGGTGGCGGAGATGTATCCGTTTACGAAATGGTGGGTGCCTACAGCACCTTTGTGAATCACGGCACCTGGACTGAACCCGTATTTATTACCCGAATTGAAGATAAAGATGGTAATGTGGTGTACGATCATCCGGTAAAAACGCGGGAAGCCCTAAGTGAAGAAACGGCTTACCTAATGCTGTACATGCTACGGGGAGCCACCGAAGAAGACGGTGGAACCGGACGAGGCATTCCTCTGGAAATCCGAGATGGCAATGAAGTAGGAGCCAAAACCGGAACTACTTCCAATTACTCCGACGGCTGGTTTATGGGCGTAACCAAGGATTTGGTATCAGGAGCTTGGGTAGGTGGCGATAACCGCAGTGTACACTTTAAAACTTTAGCACTGGGGCAAGGTGCTCGAATGGCCATGCCTATCTGGGTAGAATACATGAAGCGGGTGTACGACGATGATCGACTTGACTACGAAAAAGGAGCTTTTGAACGACCTCGTACCGGGTTATCGGTTGAAATTGACTGCGATCAGTACGGTTCTTTTGGCGAAGAAGCTGATTCTTTAGAAATAGAAGATTCCCTACGAATTATTGACCGGGATGAAATTTTCTAAAAGTTAGTGCTGAATAACGTTAAAAGAACCTCATTCAGTCATATCTATCTGATATTCATTTATATACCCAGAGCATTATTTGATAGCTCCGATGTTGTATGATAATATTTTTGCAAAGACCACTCAAATGAGTGGTTTTTTTGCTTCTTTAGTAGAAATTATCTAATTAATTACATCCGAAAAGAAAATCGGCCTTCTAGAACAGTAATTGTTTCTTTTTTACTGACTTTTTCGTAGCAATAACCCGCATTAGCTGTGGAGCAAACGTATACCGAAGATCAAACGCTTATTCAGCGCATCAAAGATGGCGATGAAACTAGCTTAATTAAAATTTATAAAGAATATCGACCGGCTTTTCAGCAGTGGGCGCAGCATAGCTACCGTATTGATGAAGAACAATCGGCCGATGCCTTTCAGGATGCGGTAGTGTGCCTCTACCGAAACATCGTTCAGGGTAAGCTAGAATCACTAACCAGCTCATTAAAGACTTACTTATTTGCCATTGGCAAAAACGTTATCCGTAAGAAGCTACAGCAACCGGTTGCCCTAGAGAGTAGCGAACTAGGTCTGGTAGAAAGCCTCCACGCCGACCCTATTGACCAATTTGCCACCAATGATCGCCAACGCTTGGTAGCTCGACTGATGGAGACCATAGGTGAACCCTGTAAAAGTATTCTGGAGCTGTTCTACTTCCGTGGTTTTAGCATGGAAGCCATTGCGGAACGGTTACAATATAAAAACGAAAACGTAGTAAAAACCCAGAAGCTACGCTGCCTAACCAGTTTGAAAAGCATGGTACGCGAACGGTACCAAAACGAAGATTTTGTTTAAGACAATAAGGGAGACGATGGCAGAAAATCGCTTTAACCAAATTGATAGATACGTTAGCGGGTCAATGGCTGGAGAAGAACTGGCTGAGTTTGAGAAGCGGATGCGAGAACACGTAGAATTGGCCGAGGGGGTGCACCTTCATCGTGATATTTTGGCTGGAATGGAGCTACAGTTTATGCGCGAACTCAAAGAGCGCCTCATACTAGCCGACCGCCCTGAAAAGAAAATCAACTGGAAACTTATTGCCCTGATTGTCGGTGGGATGGCTGTTCTGGGAGCAGCCGGGTACGCCATCTACTACTATTATTTGCTATAATTGAACTTGGGTTAGCAGAGAATTTCAGATACCGCTATTTGATCTGTAAACTTACTGAGTACTGCCGAAGCACGCTATTTTCCCAGTGTCGCTTCAAATCAAGGTTTAGTTTGTATTCCCCTTTTTCTATTGCTGAGAAGCAAAATTGCTGCAAAGCCTCTCCACCGGGTCTGCTTTGTTCAGACAGAACCTCTTCGCCGATAAGCTTTAGCTTGTTGGGGATACTATCAGCTTGCTGCCAAACCCAATAATAGCCGATGCCCGGCTGGTGAGATAACTCTACCAGTAGGGTATCTTTGTAGGCTACCTCCACTTGCTGATTATGATGCTGTTCATCTAATATTATTTCAGTTGTATTCATTGGTTGGTGATATAATGCTGATAACCACAGGTAAAAGAATAGAACTACTTGTTTCATAACTGATACGAATGAAGGCTTCCCTTACGCAGTGAAGGTAAGGGAAGTCCCCAAGTTGGATAAATTATCCCTCAATCTTTTCAAATTCTTCAGGATGAAGAAACGGGTTAATAATTTCAAAGCGTTCTCTGATAACCTCCAATAAATAATCATCAGGAATGTAAAACCGGCTTTGAGCTTGCACCCAGGTGGCAGCATACCCTACGTTGTTGGTGTTGTAGTCAATCCACATATAGCCATTGTCGCCCCAGCCACTACCCCAAGAATTTTTGATAAGCCAAGCGTTTTTGTTGTCATCCCAGCCTACCAATGTTATAGCGTGATTTATTCCTTTGCCAGCTTCTTCTTCCTTAAATACTCCATCAGCCGGATTGTACCGCATAAAAGCGGAAGTAGCTTTCACCGCTATTGACAATGAACCATACTTACACAACGCATCTTTTAGCTCTTGTACCGAAGGTATTTCACGTTTTACCGTTACAAAGCCCCAGTTTATGGCTCGGAAAGGTTTATAAAGTCGAGGAGAACAGAAGTCATCTAGTGCTAGATACGGTTCGCTGGCTTCGCTGGCCACCCCGTTTGTCAGCATGTATTTAAACACAGGATCATACCAGCCACCGCGGCAACTTCCTGCGCCTGCACAGTTCAAGACATCCTGCTCCGACACATCAGCGGTGATATTATTGCGGATCATATTACTGCTCTCGTAAGCACCCATAGCGGCAAATGCCCAGCAACTACCGCAGCCACCCTGATTACGAACCGCAGTTACCTTACCCACATCGCGCCAGTTAAAGGCAGTACGGCTGGCAAAACACATATCCTTAAATAAGTAATCGTAGTCAACTAACCGCTCGTAATCCAATTCATAAATAATCTCGGCGTACTTATTCTGGATTTCAGCAATCTCTTGCCAGTTTTCCGGTAGTTCAAATTGCGCCAGCACTTCTAGAGGATACTGTTCTGCGGCGTTATCATTCTCTCGGTCACGGTACTTGTCTTCAAATTTAGGATTGTTAAGCAAGGGGTAATGGGAAGAAATCTGTTCGCTGCTATCTTCGCAAGCAGTGAAGCTGATTCCAATAATGGTAAAAGCAATGATAATGGGAAATAGTGATTTACTTAGCTTTTGCATGAGAGTAGTATTAAAGTGAATAATTATTGAGGCGATCGATCAGGTATTGGTACACCAAAGAGTAAAAATGTAACTACCGTCAAAAAAATAATAGTAAAAAAGCATAATTCTAGACACACTATAAGCCAAACTTGATAGTATATTACTCTGCATTTCCTACCAGAAAGAAATTGTATTACAAATGTCCCATAACATATTTTGTGCGGTAATAGGTCAATGAGAAAAGCTGATTTCTACTCGCCGATTCTTAGCTCGAAGCACTTCGTCAGCGTTAGGGTACAAAGGCTCTTCTTCTCCCCTTCCTCCTACTTTAATTCGCTGATAATCAATTTGGTAATTCAGTAAAAATTGACGAACTGCATTCGCTCGGGCTAGCGATAACCGCTGATTACCTTCTCGACTACCAACATTATCGGTATGCCCGGTGAGGGTTACTATTAAATTTGAGTTCTGCCGTAGAAAGCGCGCGATAGCTTGTAGGGAACTTCGCGATTCTTCCCCTACGGAAGTCTGACCGAAAGGAAACTCAATAAATAAATTAAGGGTAGATGTTTCTATTCTACCCCGAAAATCATTCGAAGATAAAGGCACCACTACACGAGTTACTGAAAATTCTCTCACTGAATCGGTAAACGAAGCGGGCGGTAGTGAGGTAAGTAAAGGTATGGCTACGGATATTTTTTCTGTTGAGCGGTTCCGGCGACTGGATTTGCGTTTCTTACGGCGTTTTCGCTTGTTTTTATTTTTGGGGGTTACGGGCTGATGCCAAGCCAATGCAACTTCAAACGCACTTCGCAACGGATTAGCCCGGTGGCTACTTGCTCCCGTATCAAAGCTCACTCCCAGTGTGTAGTTGGACTGATGCCACTGTAGGGCTAAAGCTAAGCTACGATTGAGGGTGTAGCGAGGAATAAAATCAACTCGAGGCGCACTATCAGCAATTCCAAAGGCATTCCTTAGTTCGTAGGAGAAGCGACTGCCTACGTTCAAAATGCTCACCCCAGCCTGGTGCAGCAGTAACAACTCAGGAAACAGCGTAAAGCGATTTTTTTGGTACGCCCGCAAACCGCTTTGTAAACTCAATGTAGACGGCAACGGCTGGGCATCGCCAAAAAATGACTCATCCGGTCGGTTAAGATCCAACCAGCTTATTCCGGCATAGAACGTAGTATTTTCGTGGCGATCTAGAGCGTACCACAGCACTCCGGTTCCTAGAGAGAGGTAGTTGGCTTGTAGATCATTCATGTTTTCGCCCGAGCCTAGTGCTGGGTCAAAACCCTGGCCGGGGCGAAACTGGCTACCGGTACGAATATTTTCAGTAGAGATTCGCTTGATCTGATAATGAGCCTGAACCCCTAAACTGAGTCGCTGATACCGAGAAAGCGAAATGTCGTGCGCCAATAAAGCCCCCAACCGCTGAAAACGGTACCAACCCGATTCGCCGGTGTTATCATCCAGTACCGAAATACCTACGCCCCCGTACCGACGTTTGCCCTGTAGTAGCGGACGGGTTACTGTAAGTTGAGAAGATTGAAAAATATACCCACCATCAAAATTCTGACGGCGATAGTGAGCCACAACCCACCAGTCGGGTGAAGCTGCTGCCCAAGCCGGGTTTGTATTAACCGGAGCCAGTTGGTACTGGGTGAATAATGGGTTTTGGGCAAAGGAGTGAAGTGCGCTGAGTAAAAAGAAAAGTAGCAGAAAAGTGCGAATCATACCGATGAGTTATCAATAATTTACCGAACCAGGCGCAACGTACCAGACTGATTTCCTTCAAACACCAGCGGAGTGCCATCCTCAAAAGAACCAGAAATCTTCCAGAGATATAGCCCGTTGGGTAGTGATTGATTACGGTATTTTCCGTCCCAGCCTTCTGCCAAGCGATTGGTTTCAAACAGTAGCGTACCCTGCCGGTCGTATACCTGAAAAGTTAGCGTTTCAACTCGTTGTCCGTACAGACGAAATTCATCGTTCTTACCATCGCCATTCGGCGAAAACAGGTTCGGGACAAACAGCGTAGTGAGCACCCGCGCTGGCTCTAGTATCACGGTAATGCTATCCGTAACGGAGCAACCGTTTAGGGTAACTGCCTGAAGAAAATAGGTAGTCGTTTGAGTGGGTGAGGCTGTTACCGATTGCTGAGTGGTATCGCTTAAGTTATCTGCTGGAAACCAAGTGTAGCCAAGAGCCTCTTCGGCGCGCAAGGTCACCAATGAACCAGACTCTACACTTACCTGGGTGTCGGCAATTAGCTCTTCTTCTGGAAAGAGGTCGATTATCATGGTATCGTACACCAAACAGGCCGAAGGCAGCGTTGCCTCCAGCCACAGCGTATCGGGTTCAATTACTTCAAATGCCAGCGTATCCTCCGAACCCACTAACCCCTGACGAGCCGAGTGCCAGTTGACTGCTGAAAAAACGGAATCCGTTACCAAGACTAACGGTTCGTTTCGGCAAACGGTAGTATCGCTGGGAAGTAAATCAAATTCTTCGTCGGTAGTGACAGTGATTGTATAGTTGATAGCACAATTGGTTTCCGATTGAATAGCGTAGTAGAGCGTATCGGATTTAACCACTGTGTAATCTAACTGCCGACTGGTTTGCAGGTAGCCCTGCTGGGTGGAGTACCAATCTACCGCCTGCCTGGCTCCTAAACGCAGCGTAGTATTGACGCAAACTGCCGTATCTTCTCGCGTAATGGTAAAGCATACTTCGCGCCCGCCACCGCCTTCGCAGGGTTCACTCATCCGAAAGGAGTTATCTACGGCGGCTACTCCCCAGTGAAAGGTGCCTTCCGGCAGGTTACGAACGATGTGCTCAGTACCGTACCCTGCTCGTCCGTAATCAGCCCGATGTTTAAATTCATCCGAAAATTCCGGTGAAACATCATAAACTACATTACCTTCTTGCTGAACGTACAGATCAAATGTTAGCGCAGCTAGTTGTGTGGTATCATCGGGCGAAGCCTGCCAGTTGAGGAACGTCTTGTTGGCAATCGTGCGTACCTCAGGAGCTGAAGGGCGACCGGGGCCGGCATTTTCGGTATTAGTTTCGTTCCACAGTAGAAATAAGGAGTCCGGTGAATTGGGGTAGTTGGCTACTATCAGCCCATCTAAATTTCCGTCATTATTCATATCACCCACTGTCTGATAAAAATCAGAGGCCAACAATAATAAATCGTACACTTCTTCCCGAACGGTACTATCTTGATTGAAGTACCAGCGTAGCACGTTCTGCCCGCTAGCGTCCTGTCCAGCCAAACTAATATCGGCCAGACCATCGTGGTTGTAATCGGCCAGCGAAGCGAAGTCGCCCCGAATGGAAGGCATCTCTAATTTTAGCAACTCATAATTCTGATTGGTATACTGGTACAAAGTAGTTGCCGGTTCGTTCTGAGCATTCTGTCCCGAGAGTAGTATATCGTTGCGGCCATCGTGGTTATAGTCACCAATGGCTACCGCGGTGCCGATTACCGAATCAGGAACAACATTTTTAGGGGCAAAGGCAAAATTTGTTTGGTTCTGGTAGAGTTGGGTAACTGCTTCTCCATTTTCCGTGGTTCCACTCAGCAGTAGGTCAATCTCATCGTCGTTATTCCAATCGTAGGCGGTGGCTACACCGGCTTGTAGGGCGATAAGTAGTGTGTCTTGAACAATAAAAGCCGTATCTACATTCTGATAGACTAAGGCAACCAGAGAATCTGCTTTGGTACCGTTGAGCATTAGGTCGCGCCTACCATCGTTATCGAAATCGGCACATGTGATAATACTGGCTTGCAGACTATCTACCTGCATTCTCAAACCAGTGCCCGGATCGGTTAAAGAATAAAAAACATTTGTAGTTCTGTCGTCAACACTGTCTCTACCCGAGATCACCACGTCTAGCAAGTTATCTCGATTAAGGTCAGCAAAAGCGAAAGTAGCTTCGGTAATGGTAGGCAGAGAGAGTTGTCTTAGCGTAAATGTTTGGTTACCCTGGTTCTCGTAAATCCAGTAGCCAATATTTCCTGCCGAATTGGTTCCGTAGAAGAAATAATCCAAAAAGGTATCACCGCTTAGTTCGGCAGCAGTGGCGTACTCAATATTGAGGGGCAACGTCAACGTATCGGGTTTGAAATTTTGGGCAGATACGGTTATGGTCAGGGTGAAGCAAAATATGATGGGAAATAAAAAGTGAAGAAAAATCCCCCTCAATCCCCGCTCCACGGCGGTCACTTTGTCAAAGGGGGAATTGTATAACGTGTTTTTGCTCTGGTGTTTATCGATAGACACTTTCATGTTGTTGAGCTTAAAGATTGTCGTCTAGTTGAAAGGTGAGCGGCATGGTATGTTTGGTGGCTACGGGTTTGCCGTTTACCTGAGCCGGAGCCCACTCGGGCATGGATTTTATCAGCCGGATGGCCTCCTCATCAATATCTTCGCGTACACTTTGCAAAATGCGGATCTGATCGGGGTGGCCTTCCTCATTAATATAAAATTCAACTAGCACACTGCCTTCGGCCTGATCCCGCCGGGCTGCTTCGGGGTATTGTAGGTGGTCGGCAAAGTATTCGTACAAAGCGGGGTAACCTCCTATCGGTTGGGCTTCTTCAAATTGGCTGGTAGCTTTCGCCGGTGTTTTTGCTTTAGGTTTTGAAGGTAAAGCTTCCGTATTCAGGGTGGAAGAAGTTTTTCTTTCTGGTAATGGCACCGCCTGAATTTGGGACGTAAAGCCTTCATTCCGGAGTGGATTCTCTGGGCCAGATAGCTGCGGAGGAAGCGCAGTAACTTTGGTAGGCAGATCGGCGACCTGAGGCGCATCAATCCAGTAGATGATTCCCCAACCGGCCAACCCCAATCCCATCGCTATTATGGCTCCGTACAACCATCGGCGGTAGTTAGAGCGAGTTTGCTGGGCTTGTTGATACTGGATCAGAAGCTGGTCAAAATCTTGCCACTGGGCCGGATCAGAAGGAGGGCGATCGTTAAACATACAGCGATACGTTAATTTCATGATACTGGTATTTACATTTCCAACTGTTTGCGAAGTTTAGCCAGCAGTCGGTAGGTTCTTACTTTGGCATTGTTCTCGGTAATGTTGAGAATGAAGCTGATTTCCCGGAAAGGCTTTTGTTCAAAGAAGCGAAGCTCTAAAAGTTGTACTTCCTCCAGACGAAGCGTGTTGATAGCTGCAATTAAGTGATCTCGCCACTTCTCCAGATAATCTGGTGAATATTCCTCTTCACTCTTTAGCTCAGCCAGTAGATTTTCGTCGATAACAATTTTGCGAACATGCTTCGTGTTACGAAAAAACTGCATCACTTCATTGTGAGCAATGCGGTAGAGCCACGACAGAAAAGGAGCTTTAGTGATTTTGTACTTCTTCAGATGAAGCAGCGCACTAAGAAATACCTGAGAGGTAATATCGGCGGCTACGCTTTCATTATCTACCCGTCGGTACACAAACAAAAAGATAGGCCGATGATACTTTTCGTACAACGGACGAAATGCCTGCGGATCTCGCTGAGCTTCTCGAATATGCTGTTCCTCTTCGATAATGAATGATGGTTAGTGAATAATGCCGACGTAACGCGGACTGATGACTTGTAATAAATCATTCATTAATCATTAGTCATCAATCATTCATTAGAATACCAAACCTTGGAAAAGATACAGCCTCAGGCGAAATTTTTTATCGAAGCACGAGTGAGGCTACGTTTTCTACGTGGTGGGTATGCGGAAACATATCGACGGGTT
Organism: Tunicatimonas pelagia; assembly: GCF_030506325.1. Lineage (NCBI taxonomy): Bacteria > Pseudomonadati > Bacteroidota > Cytophagia > Cytophagales > Catalimonadaceae > Tunicatimonas > Tunicatimonas pelagia. The sequence goes on from NZ_CP120683.1 coordinate 4,365,682, forward strand.
GCAATTTATCCACCCGATATTTTTCGTGCAGTAGCGCAATATCTCGAGCCTGAGTAGCTGGATTACAACTTACGTAAACGATACGGGGAGCACCTACTTCTAGTAATTGCTTCACTACATCGGCGTGCATCCCTACCCGGGGCGGGTCCGTAATAATTACGTCGGGCCGACCGTGTTGCTGAAGAAACTCCGAGTTCAGCAAATCCCGCATGTCTCCGGCGAAAAAATCGGTATTGCTCACATTGTTAATCTGCGAGTTCACTTTAGCATCTTGGGTAGCGGTTTCTACGTACTCCACGCCAATTACTTTTTTTGCTTGGGCAGCAACAAAATTGGCAATAGTGCCAGTACCGGAGTACAAATCATACACCACTTCTTCGCCACTCAACTGAGCAAAATTGCGCGTAACCCGGTACAACTGATACGCCTGCTCAGAATTTGTCTGGTAGAATGACTGGGCACTTACCCGGAACTGCAAGCCTTCCATTTGCTCGGTAATGTACGATTGCCCGGCAAACAAGGTCACCTCTAAGTCGTGAAAAGTATCGTTCATTTTCCGATTGATTACGTACTGTAGTGAAGTAATCATTGGAAATTTCTCCCGCAAATGATTCAATAGCCCATCAATTGCCTCAGGGGCGTTATCTGCATCGCGACCAAACTGTACCATTACCATAAGCTCACCAGTGTTGGCCGTACGAATCATCAGTGTACGCAGCACTCCGGTATGCTGTCGCATGTTGTAGTACGGCAACCCCTGTTCTTTGGCGTACTGGTCAACCGCCATACGAATATCATTAGAAGGGTCAGCCTGTAAATGGCAGTGCTCAATCGGCAGAATTTTCTCAAAACTACCCGGAATATGAAAGCCTAATGCTCGCTTATCGAGCTCTTCACCCGAAGCTATTTCTTCGCGGGTAAACCAGCGTTGGTCAGAGAAAGCAAACTCCAGCTTGTTGCGGTAGTAGCGCGTATTTTGAGAAGGCAGAATAGGTGCAACCTCGGGAAAAGGTATTTTACCAATACGCTCAAACTGATCAATCACTTGCTGACGCTTGTAGACTAACTGCTGCTCGTAGGGGATGTGCTGCCACTTGCAGCCCCCGCAAATACTAAAATGAGCACAAAACGGCTCGGTACGCTGGGGCGAATACTGATGAAAGGTAATGGCTTTGCCCTCCCAAAATTTTTTGCGGGCTTTGGTTACTTTAATATCAACTACATCGCCGGGGGCAGTGTAGGGCACAAACACGGCTCTTCCATTGGCGTGAACCACACATTTTCCTTCCGCCGCCATCCGCTCAATGGTTATATTCTCTAGTAGGGGTAATTTATCTCTTCTTGCCATAGCGTGAGCAAAGGTACGCTATTTGTACTATCTGATTAGCTGATTAAGATAATTGTAAGTAGTCCGACTAACTTTTTAGGGAAAATAAGTATCTTTAGCATTGAGGGAAGTAAAAATTACGGTTTTTACAGGTGTTAGACTTAACCTTTGGCGAATGAAGAAGTGTCTACTAAGCTTGCTCCTTTGCTTTGTTTTTCTCAAAACAATAGAGGCGAGCCACATTGTGGGAGGAGAGTTTGAATTACGGCATATTGATGGTTTTCAGTATCAGTTGAACCTAATTCAGTACTTTGACGATGTAAATGGCGATCCGGATGCGGAAGATCTGGTGGCGGAAGTACATATTTTTCGGAAGAGCGACAATGCCTTTATGACGGCCGTTCAACTCAGAAACGTCGGTTCCGAGTTTGTTGATTATACCAACCCAGAGTGTACCATTCCCGAGCTTTCTACCCGAAAAATCTTGTATACGGAAAGCATCACGCTTCCCGCCGACCGATACAACGACCCGGAAGGCTACTACATAGTGTACGAACGCTGTTGCCGTAACAATCTTATTGATAACATTGCCCCTTCGGTGAAAGAACGATCTGGTCAAACCTTTTACCTGGAATTTCCACCGGTGGTTAAAAATGGCCGCCCCTTCGTAGATACCACCCCCATTTTATTTCCACCCTTGAGCGACTACGCGGTTATCAATAATCCGTTTTATTTCGATTTTTCAGGAAACGATCCTGACGGAGATTCGCTGGTGTATTCTCTAACGCACCCCCTGAATAGCTCTTTAACCGACCGCGGGCTTCCGCCACCCACTCCGGCTCCGCATCCGCTGGTTGACCTAGCCGACGGGTATACGCTTAGCAACATCATTGCTGGAACTCCGCCCTTACGCATTAGTCAGGAAGGGCTGCTTACTGTAACTCCTTCAGAGCTTGGCTTGTTTGTATTTGCTATTAAAGTAGAGGAGTTTCGCGATGGCGAAAAAATTGGGGAGGTAAGACGAGATTTTCAGATGTTTGTAGTAGACGCTGACCCTGGCGAAACGCCCCGAGTGCAGGCTAAGGTAAAGGGAAATTCCAACTTTTATGAGGAAGGTAATATTATAAACTTTGGTTTGGAAGACGAAAAGTGCCTGGAACTTTTTATTACCGATGCTGATCCGGAAGAAGTAATTACCGTAGAGGCAAAAGGAGTAAATTTTGACCAGGATATTCAAGACCTAATCTCTACCAAGTTAAGCATTCTGAACGGCTCTACCGACACACTTAAACTAGATTTTTGTCTGCCCGATTGCCCCTACGTGCGCGGCCCTATGCTAATTGATATCATTGCTTACGATGATGCCTGTAGTGTGCCGCTGCGCGATACACTTCGGCTCACGGTAGAAGTAGAGGGACCACAAAACAGCGATCCGGTTATTGTCGGAAATCCCAACGTACTCAATGTAGATCTTAATGTAGGTGAAAACTACGAACTGGAAATTCAGGGGTTAGATGAGGATGATGATTTGCTGGTGCTAACTGCCGAAGGCGATGGTTTTAGTTTACAGGACTTGGGCATTGAGCTGCAAGAACGGCTGCTAGTGCCCGGCGAAGTCCGCAAGGTGCTGACTTGGACTCCTGACTGTTCGGCATTCGATTTTCGTTCCCAGAATGAGTTTACGGTACTGGTAGAACTAGACGATCTAAGCGAGTGTCAGCTAGGCGAGCCTGATCGGCTACAAATTCGCTTTCGGGTGAACTTACCGGATAACAATCGCCCAAAAATAACCCTAGATGGCCTGGAAGAAACTGAGGTAACTGTGCGAATTAATGAGCTACTAGCGTTTGATGTACTGGCCGAAGATGTTGATAACGATCTGCTCGATCTACGCGCCATTGGCGACGGATTTGATTTGGCTGACTACGCTATCAACTTTCCGGGTAACACAGGTATTCGGAACATTAGCTCGCCCTTTAGTTGGCGACTTTCCTGCAACAATATTGATTTGGCCGAACGCAGCTCGTTTGATATTATTTTCCTTTCTACCGACCAAACCGGTTGTAGCGATCCGGCGACCGACTCACTTCGCATCCGTATTAATGTACTACCGCCCGACAATGAAGCCCCTACCGTTTTTATACAAAACATTGAATCGGATACCGTGCGGGCTGCGGTGGGTTTTCCGGTAGTGCTCGATGTGGTGGGTGCCGATGAAAATCAATCAGACATTCTAACCCTTCGCTTAGCCGAAGTTACCCTCGATGGGGAGCCAATTGACCTGGAAGTAGTAAATTTCCAATTTAACAACGCTCGCGCCCGAGGCAGGGTACAGTCGCGTTTTTTCTGGAACCCTGATTGTTTCTTACTACCCCCTGATTTTGAGGAAGCTACTTTTGAACTCATGTTTACGATAGAAGACGATCAGTGCTTCAACAGTAAGAACGATACTACTACCGTAACGTTGGAGCTAGGCGTAGCCCCGCTCAATTTTGATGAATTTGAACCTCGCAATGCTTTCACCCCCAATGGTGATGGCACCGGAGATTTTTTCCACCTAAATTTCTGTAACGAAATTAGTAGAGACTGTGATCTGCCCCTAGGCACTTGCGCTAACCAGTTTCAACGTATCGAGGTTTTCAATCGGTGGGGAAAATTAGTCTACCAATCCAGTGATCCTAACTTTCAGTGGTACGCTCAAGACATGGCTCCGGGGCCTTATTTCTATTTGGTGTATTACTCCCGAGAAGTGTTTAAGGAAAGGGTGTACATCTATTCTCCGGATACTGAGTAATCTATGAATCCACTAGATAGACTAAGCGAAGTCGGACTAAAACTTCCTAAGGTGTCTAACCCAGGTGGCAACTATGTTTCAGTAAACGTTAGGAACAATATTGCCTACGTTGCAATTCAATTTCCAATTTTGGATGAGAAATACTTGTACACGGGACGTCTGGGAAATGAACTGACGACTAACGAAGGTTACGAAGCTATGAAATTGTGTGCTATGAATGTACTGGCGCAGATAGATAGGAAAGTTGGCTTTGATTATTTGATTGGGCTAAATCATGTTGATGCGTATTATCAAGCGGGTGATAATTGGGACGACTCGCCAAGAGTTGTGGACGGTGCTTCTGACTTATTTATAGATGTTTTAGGAGATAAAGGGCGACACTCAAGGGCAATATTCGGTGTTGAGAAACTACCTAGAAATTTCAGTGTCGGATTAACTACAACATTTACGATTTCTGCTGAGTCATAAGAATTGTTTCAATAAAGAGTAGAATAACTACTCAAACCGCAACGACTCAATCGGGTCAAGCTTAGACGCTTTGTAGGCAGGGTAGTATCCGGAAAAGATACCGACACCAATACAAATTACAAGTGCGCTCAAAATCCAGACCCAGGGTACAATAAACTGACCTACATCCATAAACTGGGCTACGATGTTGCCTATTCCCATTCCAAGTAATACTCCGACTATTCCTCCAATCTGGCAAATCACAATGGCTTCCATCAGGAATTGCTGACGGATGCGCTGCGGAGTAGCTCCTAGGGCTTTACGAACCCCAATTTCGCGAGTGCGCTCGGTGACTGAAACCATCATAATATTCATTAGCGCAATGGAGGCACCCAACAGAGTAATTAGTCCGATGGAAAATCCACCAATCCGCAGGTAACCAGTAATTTCACCTAGTTCTTCGCTCAGCGATTTTTTTTCTTCAAGTTCAAAGGAAAGCTCACTACCAATAGGATCCTGACGAATAGCTTGCATCATGCTGGTAGCCTCGCCCATGGCTACATCTATCTGATTACCAGCCGTAACCGAGACAGTAATCGTATACCTTAGCGTACTGCTAGTAGCCAATTGCCGTCCTTTACTTAGCGGGATGATAACTTTTCTATCGACATTTCCACCCGGCCCCGAACCCACCTCTTCCAATACGCCAATAATCTTAAAAGGTGATCCTAGCAGGGAGATAGTCTGATTTATTGGGTTTGCCTGGGCATCAAACAGAGCATCTACGATATTAGCTCCTACAATAACCACATTAGTACCTTTTTCTACCTCAAGACGCGAGAAGTTACGTCCGCTCTGCAAGCGATATCCCTCGATGCCTAAATAGTATTCGTCGGTACCTTCTACCTGAATGTTAGGATTGGTTTTGTTAGAACCCCGTTTAACTTCTGCTCCCCCGGTAACCCGAGTTCGAACCGACACTTGTGCCGGAAAGTTGTAGCGTTTAACAAAAGATCTTACATCATTGTAGCGAATAGGTGGGTAGCTTTTCTCAGTACGCCCTTGCTGACTACGACGGTTCCCTCCTCGCTTCTCCTTAATGGTAAACGAATTAACGCCTAAGCTAGCAAAACTGTCGTCTACTGAGGCCTGAATACCATCGATAGCTGTTAAAATACCCACTAGAGCGGTAATGCCCAGCGCAATAATCAAAGCAGTGAGGGTAGTTCGCAGCAAATTATCTTTAATCGCCTTCAGGCTTTCTTGTATATTATTAATTAGATTCATAAAGAACAGTACATACGTAAGATAAATTTGGCAAACTATCGATAGCTGATTTATATTGTTCGCAATTTTTCTGTACTTTCAAAATAATACCTCGCCGATAATATTCCGCATTTTTTGGCAATAAATCGTAAGGATTACTCATTAAAATAGTAACAGGATAGCTTATGAATATGAAATTTGTGTTAACCGGCTTATTGTTGGCGTTTATCTGTGGGTGCGCTCAGGCATCCTACATTTTGCTCCCGATGGATCAAGTGCAATCCAACCACCTAAAAGCCTACGGAATTGCTTACTGGGTGTTGCAGCAGGACGGAGAAGTTGACTGGCTGCTAAACTACCGAGGCGGAAGTTTCGCCAGCAAGCACTACCAGAAGCTAGAGAACGAATGCGTGATTCGGGGAGTGAGTTACGAAGTAATCTCTGATGCCCAGTACAATCAAATTATCAGCGTAATTGCCAGCCCATCATCTAACAAAGACTTGATGAAACTGGAGAAGCACCCAAAAATTGCGGTCTATTCTCCTAAAAGTAAACAACCTTGGGATGATGCTGTAACCTTAGCATTAACTTATGCCGAAATTCCTTACGAAGTATTGTTTGACGATGAGGTAATGTACGGTAAACTACCCGAGTACGATTGGTTGCATCTGCACCACGAGGATTTTACCGGGCAGTACGGAAAGTTCTACCGAATTTACCGGAACGCACCCTGGTACATTGAACGGCAGCGTAAGTACGAAGAAACCGCTCATGAGCATGGGTTCGATAAAGTTTCTCAACTGAAGCTGGGCGTAGTGAAGAAGATTCGTGATTTTGTTTCCGGGGGCGGCTTTATGTTTGCTATGTGCTCGGCTACCGATACTTACGATATTGCCCTGGCGGCTGATGGGGTAGATATTTGCGGCCCGATGTACGACGGCGATAATGCTGATCCTAACGCTCAGGAGAAACTGAAGTTCGATAATACTTTTGCTTTCCAAGATTTTCAGATTGTTTACAATCCTTACGAGTACGAATACTCCAATATTGATGTTGATCCGCGCTCGCGGGGCTTAAGTCAGGATAATGATTTCTTTAATCTGTTCGAGTTTTCGGCTAAGTGGGACCCAATCCCGACCATGCTTACTCAGAACCACGAGCGAATTGTAAAAGGATTTATGGGGCAGACCACCGCCTTTCGCAAAAGCCTAATTCGCCCCGATGTAGTAGTACTGGGTGAAACCAAGTCAGCCGGAGAGGCGAAGTACATCCACGGCGTGTTCGGCAAAGGGTTCTGGACATTCTACGGCGGGCACGACCCCGAAGACTACCAGCACCGGGTAGGCGAGGCTCCCACTGATTTAAATCTCCACCCCAACTCCCCGGGGTACCGGCTTATTCTGAACAATATCTTATTCCCCGCGGCGAAGAAAAAGAAGCAGAAGACATAATGGTAGGCTAATGAAAATATTACCTGACTACCAGCGTCTGACAATTCAGTACCCTTCTACAATTATTGTAAAGCGTTTGATCGGAATCAGCCGAACGATTGATCTGGATAACGATCTAGCCTATTGGGAAGAAAAGCTACGAATAAACAGAGGGCAGCGTAGTCGTATATTATTACTAAATTCAACCAAGGGATACGTAACCTATTCAGATAGCAATAACTTAGAGAAATATGAGCGACTTTACCACCTACTAAAAAATAGATGTCCAGCACTAGAAGCTCGTTAGAATCACTATCTCTCTACATATACAATTTTCTTCGTCTCGAGGAAATCCTCATTAAAAAACTTAGAAAGTTCGTAAAGGCGATACGGTAGGTTCGTTTCTTTCAACTCATCGGTAAGATCTCCCCCCTTCAAGGCAATTAGCCCGTTGGGGAGAGAATGATTTGATTCATCTTTCATTTTTCGGCGACACCAGTGAAGGAGCACACTCAAGCGAGCTACGGCTCTGGTTACAATAAAGTCATAACTGCCCTTTACTTTTTCGGCTCGGATGTGTTCCGCTGAGACATTTTTTAGTGCCAATGAATCAGCTACGGCTTTCACTACATTAATTTTCTTGCCAATAGAATCTACTAAGTGAAACTGCGTTTCTGGAAATAAGATAGCCAGCGGAATGCCCGGAAAGCCACCGCCAGTACCAACATCCAGCACTTTAGCTCCTGAATTAAACGAAACCACCTTGGTAATAGCCAGTGAGTGAAGCACGTGGTGCAGATAAATGTTCTCAATATCTCTCCGAGAGATGACGTTGATTTTTTCGTTCCAATTTTGGTACAATGGAGCAAGTTCCGCCAACTGCTGTTTTTGACGATCTGTCAGATCAGGAAAGTAGGCAAAAATCCGGTCAAGCTGCTGAGAAGATGTCATGGAAATGAATGATTAATGACGAATGAATAGTGATTAATTATTACTCATTCATCATCACTCATTATTCATTATATATGTTCTTTCTTATTTTTCACTAATTCGTACATCAGTTCGCGGGCGCGGTGGAGCTGGGCTTTTACGGTGCCAAGCGGAGCATCCAGTTCCTTGGCAATTTCGTCATAAGAGAATTCTTGGAAGTAGCGAAGCTTCACCAAACGTTGATACTTGGGCGGTAGTTTGGTTACAAAAGCACGTACTAGCTCCTTTTTCTGTTCTTTAATCGCTTCTTCTTGGGGATCGAGGTTATTGTCTTCCACATCAATATTTACCGCATCGCCGTTGTCATCCTTGAATGAGGTATTCAGGCTCAGCGTTTCCAGCTTTTTCTTCCGAATAAAGTCAATAGCGTTGTTAGTAGCAATCCGAAACAGCCAAGTACTGAAGGTATAGTCTTTCTTGAAACGATGTAGGCTTTTGAATGCTTTGGCAAAGGCTTCAATGGTCAGATCTTCCGCATCGTCCACATTACGCACCATTTTCAGTACCATATGATAGACCGGTTTCTTATAGCGACGCATCAGTTCCGCGTAGGCTTGCTCGTCATTCTTTTTGGTAGCCTCGTCAATTAGTCTAAAATCTTCTAACGCCTTTTTGGAAAAATCCTTTTTTATTTCCATCGGATATGTTTTGAAAGTAGGGCAATGGGGCCAATGCTCATATAGTAAATAACGTATAAAAAATCGAATATTGGCAGCATATGTAAGGGAATTGAATCATTCAACTTATTGGCAGTACTGCGAAAAGCCAAAGCCATCATCCCCCAGCGTACTAGCAAGCTAAGTACGGCCACCATCCACGCTCCGGTAAACAATAAAAATAAGCACACTAACCAGAATCCGATCGTTGTTACTGAAAATACCCCCAACCACCGTTTGTCCTGCTTTTTATAGTATTTGCCTACGCTCAGATGGCGAATTTTCTGCCGGATATACGCTCGCCAGCTCGTTTTAGGAACCGAAACCATCTGGCTTTCCACATGAATAGCGATGGTCGTATTCCTGCCGGTTGCGTGCCGATTTACAAAAATATCGTCATCTCCCCCAG